>CAJVWI010000033.1 GCA_913009655.1 uncultured Cryomorphaceae bacterium | reverse complement strand
AAAACCAAAGTCTAATGCAATATTACTTGTGGCTGTTTTTTCCCATTGTAAATTATAATCGTACGCATCTGGTCGCAGAACATCGACGAAAGAATTACCAAATTGATACTGAGCTGTGGCTGTTCCAAAATTATAATTAGGTATATATCCGTAGTTATTGAATATATCCTGTTGACCTGTAATTCCATATCCAACCCTTAATTTTAGTTTTGAAAAGAGCTTTAGATCTTTAAAAAAATCCTCTTCATTAATGTTCCACCCCAGGGCAGCAGAGGGGAAGAATCCCCACCGAGCAGTTTTCGAGAATCTTGAAGATCCATCAGAACGAATAGTGGTGGTCAGCAAATATTTATTGCTGATGTTAAAATTGGCTCTCCCATAAAAAGACATAAGAGCATTTTCAGTAAAAAACGGATTCGGATTTGCAGGTGAAATCGTGTCTCCTGATGCGCTCAAGTTCGGATATGAAGGAGATGACGAAGTCCAATGCTGGAAAGAATATCCGCCGGTAAAATCCGAACTAATATTCTTACTTAAATCTTCTTTATAGTTAGCATATAATTCGATCAGTCTATTAGTTCTTGTTGATTGATATTGATTGTCTTCTCCTCCATTATTGAAATTCATAGCGGCATCAGCAGGAATGCGAACTGTGCCACTAGTAGATGATTGTTCTCCACCAATATTCATGAATAAATGCAAGTCTTTAGACGATAATGGTTGATAATCAAAGAGAATATTACCTAAAAAACGATTATTTCTCTGAAGATCTTTTCTGAGATTTAAAAGCCCAACAGGGTTCCTTGGGGAGAGGACCGATGGATTTCCGTTTGGCATCAACCACTCAAAATATCCACCATAAGAGCTTGTATCATCCGATAAAACCGGTCGAGTGGGATCAAAAAATACAGCAGTTCCTATGGCACCTTGATTCGCATAAACATTGTCTGACCGTATGAATTTCGCACTTGTATTTGCTTTCAATTTGCCATTAAAAAGGCTTGGAGTGGCATTAAGGGTTGCACTATATCTATCTAGCTGAGACGTCTTTAAAACTCCTGCTTCTTTATAATAGCCTAGACCTAAGCGATAAGGTATTTTTTTGAGCCCCCCTGAGAGTGATACATTATAGTCATTTACGGTACCTGTTTGATATATCTCATTTTGCCAATCGGTATATGTATCCGGATCTGATGCTCCAAGTCTCGCCACTTGACTAGAAGTCCCTTTCTCAGTAATTAAATCACGAAATTGATCTGTACTTAAAACATCAATTCGATTATTCACTCTCTTTGTAGATCTCAAATAATTAAAATTCACCGCAAATGGTTCGTTGGCTTTGCCTTTTTTCGTGGTTACAAGGATAACTCCATTTGCTGCTCTAGATCCATAAATGGCAGTTGCAGAAGCGTCCTTAAGAATTGTAAAACTCTCTATGTCCGAAGGGTTTAGCAATCCCAAACCGTCAGAAGGAAGTCCATCAATAACAATCAAGGGATCATTACTGGCATTTAAAGAAGAACCGCCTCGAATTCTAATTCTACTTCCAGCTCCAGGCATCCCACTATTTGAAGTGATTCTCACACCTGGAGTCTTTCCAATTATTAAAGCTTCTGGTGAAGAAAATGCACCTTTTTGGAAAGATTTAGATTTTACAGAAACTAACGAACCAGTCAGGTCTTTAATGTTTTGCGAACCGTACCCAATAACTATAATTTCCTCTAATTCGTCAGATGCTGGGCTCAAAAAAATATCTAATACGTTTCCAAGTGGTTCGATTTCTCTTGACTCAAAGCCTAAAGAAGAAAAAACTAAAATAGATTTTTCTGCAGTTACAATAGAATACTTTCCATCAAAATCTGTTATCGATGCGTTGTTTGATCCTTTTTCCTTTACCGAAACAGCAGGAATTGGCTCTCCTGAAGTCTTGTCTAAAACCGTCCCCGAAATTTGAGTTTGAGCAATTAGAGAAGTGCCCGAAATGCAAAAAAATAAAGCCGTACCAATAGTATGTTTCCAGTTCATCACAGAGTTGTTATTGAACTTTAAATTTATA
>CAJVWI010000032.1 GCA_913009655.1 uncultured Cryomorphaceae bacterium | reverse complement strand
CGCGACCCCATCTAGGATCACGAAGCACATCAATATTAGGAGTAAATGCCCAGTGAGATCCAGTTGCTCTCATTTCTTTAGCAGATTGTTTTCCAACATCGTATAAAAATGAATCTGACCAAGTAGAGGCTAAGGTTATTGGAGAAGGGTACACTGTTGTTCCTGAAACCAGAGCATTTCCATGAATTGCATCTATACCAATTAAAATTGGTATCTTAAGTGGTGACTGAAGAGCAAGTTCTTGTAAAAGGTTAGCCTCTTCTGTCGTTAATACATGAAGAAAAGAACCGATTTTACCCTCTTTAGTCATTTGAGCAACATCGTCACTGAACAATCCTTTATAGAAACCCTGAGCATCGTTAGAATGCAATTCCTCTTCTGTTAGATTTTTTTCAGCTTGACGCATGTGATCTAGACCTACAAACTGATTCATCTGATAAACCTTGTCCTGTAGAGTCATTCGACTCATAAGGTCGTCTAAACGTACTTCATAAGTTAGATTGGCATCAAGGTATATAGGGGTATTGGATTGAGAAAACCCAACACTTGTCATAAGAATAGCCGAAAAAGATAGTAATTTTAATAACTTCATTTTTAATTTTTTAATGCGTTTTTAATAATTTGATAGGCTGGTGTTGGCTTTAGGTCAGCATCATAAATAGATTGAAAATATCCTCTATTCTTTTTAAAGCGCTCCCCCATATCCCATAGATTTAATGCCACAACTCCAGTTACTGTTTTTGATTCTAGTAGAGAGATGATTTTTGAGTATAATAAAGCCTGTATCTGGTGTTGTACAATAATGTTTGATTTATCTTTTATTTTATAGTCCAGTTCTGTGATATGGAATTCTAAATCATTAGCATGAGCCCAGTCTACTAATTCTGAAAGTTTATTTAGAGTGTTATCTGTATCTTCAATAAAATCTTTAGTAGAACTACTTAAATTAATATGGCCTTGCCAACCAATTGCGTCGACACGATGTCCTTTAGAACGTATGTATAAAATAGTTTCCTTAACCTTGTCCCACATGATTGGCTGCATTCCTGCATTATGATTGTATACAAGTTTAATATTTGTTGCATGCTTGGTGGCAATTTCAAATGACTTTAAAATATAATTTGGGAATCCATTAGGATCTAAGCCCATTTTAAGCCACGGGTTTTCCCACAAAGAAGTTCCTTTTTTGGGCCCAAACCACTCTCCATTTGGTAAAACGGTTTCATTAACAACATCCATCCATTTAATATTTGGGATAGTATTAAAACGTTTGGCGGTAGCTGTCATAAAATCAACCATTACTGTTTGAAGTTCTTCAGCAGTTCTATTGTCCTCTTTAGCCCATTTTGAAGCTTGAGGACTCGATGGACCATGCATTCTCACAATCAAATTATTTGATTTAGAAAAGGCAATAAAATCATCAATTCTTTTCCAATCCCAAACATTGGGTTCTGGATGAATTCTCGATTGCTTAGCCGCGTTGGCAGGCGTTAGATAGTTAAAATCTTTAAGGAATAAAGCCCCTTTTTCAGAGTCCATTTCGTGGTGATTTAAAGTCGCTCCAATAATTAATTTAGAAGTATTTAGCGGGAACTTTTCTGTTTTAATAGTATCTATTAATTGACTCTTAAAATATCTTGCTGCTAACTTTTGGAATCGAGTTTTATAGATCGCATAGTTTTCATCGTCAATTCTATTGTAGGTTTCATTAGGATCAAATTTATAATCGTATAACTCTTCAGCATAAATATCTTTTTGAAAAATTGGGTCTGTACTTTTTTTGTTAGTTACCCAAACTGTGTATCGGTATTGTTCCGTTCGAAAACTATATCCTGTTTTATTACCACTTTGCCACTGACTTACTGCGTACGATTTTGGGGAAATGGCAGCGCCTTCTACCAAAGAGTTTAAACTAGTTCCATCAAGATTCAAGGGAATATTCAAGTTAGCAGCCTCACAAAGTGTAGGGAAAATATCTACAAATTCAGTTGGAGAAGTGACCTTAACACCCTTTTTTACTTTTGGATTGTATATTATTAATGGGGAACGTGTAGCTTGTTCAAAATTTGAATGCTTATTCCATAAACTATGATCTCCTAAATGCCAACCATGATCACCCCATATCACGACAATCGTGTTTTTATCAAGCCCTGTTGATTTGAGTGTTTGTAGTATTTTTCCAATTTGAGCATCGATAAAACTGGTACAGGCATAATACCCGTGAATCAAATCCTTTTGGTGAGATTCCTCTAAATCTAAAAGGTTTTCTTCATTGATCACATAGTCAATTTCAGGATACTTATAAGAACGCATTTCGCCTGAACTGTGATAGGCTAAATCAGGACCATTAACAGACTTTGTTTGATAAGAAGCTAACTCAATTTCACTTTTATTATAGAGGTCCCAATATTTTTGAGGAGCTGTAAAAGGAAGATGAGGCCGCTTAAAGCCGACTGCTAAGAAAAAAGGAGCTGATTGATTTTGGCTTAAATCTTGTAACATTAAATTCGCACGAGCAGCGATGGCACCGTCTGTATATGCTTCATCGGGCACATTGGCACTACCAAAAGGAGGTTTATAGTTATCTCTCACATATTTATTAAGATTTTTAACTCCCTTAGAAGTAGCTTCGGCTCTTAACTGTCTTACCTTATTTTTAATGTCTTTATTTTGATAATACCCCAATGCTGGCGGACCATAATCTGAAGAATAGACGAGTTGGTTTTCTTTTATAAAAGGAACAGACCAAGAAGGTAGATCTCTTTTATTATCGACACAGCGGGGATCAAATATTTTTCCAACTCCTAATGTTTGATATCCATTATTCTTAAAGTGTTCTGGAATGGTGAGAATATCTGGATTGATATCTCGCATTTTAGTTTTAAGATCTCTTACCTTGG
>CAJVWI010000031.1 GCA_913009655.1 uncultured Cryomorphaceae bacterium | reverse complement strand
GATGTCCCATTTTCTATCTGTTGAAATAGCTCTGTTCCTTCTAGGCCTGCAAATTCATAAAAGTATTTTCTTAAAAATTTCGGCATTTTTTTATCGATTTCTAATTTTTTAAGAGAACTCTCTTCTTTTAAGGCCTTGAGAACGTTATCTGAGATATCTTCTTCTTCAACCTGGAATGACAATGTATTCATGGACTCTTCAAAATCAGGCCACAAATGATTTTTCCTAAAGTCAACAAGTAGAAGTTTACCTCCAGGTTTGAGAACTCTTAATACCTCACTCAAAAATTTTGACTGATTTCCATAGGCATGACATGATTCCACGTTTATGATGACATCAAAATGATTAGACTCAAAATCTAAATTCATAGCATTCCCTTCAACATAAGAAAGATTGGGTGAATTAAACATGCTCTTTGCTAACTTTATTGCAGAGGACGAGAAGTCTAAACCAATGATGGATTTAGGTTGAAAATTATTGGCTATGTAATTTGCTCCACCACCTCGTCCAGAGCCAACTTCAAGAAGACCCAAATTTTCGACAGGAGCACAACATGCTAAGTAATGATACATATTTAGCGGATACTGTTGCAGTTTATTCTTTAAAGGTTTTTTATTATTTAATTCTTCTTTTTCAGTGGGGGAGTATCCATAATTCATGAATTGCCAATCACCTTTTCCATTCATTCGCGGTAAGACTTCATAAAGTGCCTTGAAAAATATTTTACGCGTCCATGAAAATTTAAAAAATGCCCAAAGGCCTTTATACGCCATGCTAGAAGTTAAAAGTTAATCTAAATAAAAGGAAATAAAGGTTGTTCAGTAAATATAGGATTAAGTGTTTTGAATACACCATTTCAAATATAATATTCTTATTATTATATTTCCTCTGTCATTTATTTAAAGTAGGTTCTTGGCGTGATCCTTCAACTACCTTTGTTACCATATTTAATAGCCTGAATTAAAAACAATTAGATGAAGTTCACAGAATTCGAATTAAATGACACTCTTCTTGATGCAGTTTATTACGCAAGCTATGATGATGCTACAGAAATTCAGGCTAAAGCTATACCGTTAATATTAAAAGGTCATGATCTTATTGGCTGCGCTCAAACGGGTACAGGTAAAACTGCTGCTTTTGTTCTGCCAATGCTCAATCAACTTTCAGAGAGTGAAGCAACTGGTGTTAAAGCATTAATTCTATGTCCTACAAGAGAGTTGGCTATTCAAATAGACAGGCAGGTTCAGGGCTTAGCTTATTTTACAAATGCAGTTTGTAAAGCTGTTTACGGCGGTGGAGATGGAGTTGCTTGGGACCAAGAACGAGAGGCTCTTGAGGGCGGTGCTGATGTTATTATTGCCACACCTGGTCGATTGATCTCTCACATAGAGAGAGGCTATGTGAAATTTGAAACGGTTCAGCATTTAATTTTAGACGAGGCGGATCGAATGTTGGATATCGGTTTCTTTGATGACATTATTAAAATAATAAAAACCCTTCCTGTAGTTCGTCAAAGTCTAATGTTTAGTGCTACCATGGCACCAAAGATTAGGAAATTGGCGAATGAGATTCTTCAGGATCCGCTAGAAGTTTCTGTTGCCGTGTCTAAGCCTGCTGAAGGAGTATTGCAAGAGGTTTACATGGCTCATGAGGAGCAAAAGATACCGTTAGTAAAACATTTGTTATCGGATAAATTAGAGTTTAATTCAATAATAGTATTCTGCTCCACAAAGAAGAAAGTAACTCAACTTACCCGAAAACTTCAGCAGAATAAGTTAAATGCCCAAGCCATTTCATCGGATTTTGAGCAAAAGGAACGTGAACAAACCATAAGTGATTTTAGGAGTGGAAGAACCAGGATTTTAATAGCCACAGATGTCATGAGCAGGGGTATTGATATAAAAGGCATAGATCTGGTTATAAACTTTGACGTTCCAACTGATGCTGAAGATTATGTTCATAGAATCGGTCGCACGGCAAGGGCAAATACAAAAGGAATGGCCATCACCTTAATTTCTCAGGATGACATGTATCGCTTTGTTAAAATCGAAAGATTAATTGAAAGAAAGCTTGATAAAAAGCAGCCACCCTCTGCTATCGGAATTGGCCCATCATGGTCTGATAAGCCTCAATCTAGAACATCTAACAAGCGGTTCAGTTTTAAGAAAAACCCGAGTAGTTTTAAAAAATAGGGACCCACAACATTCCGCTAAATCCGTTAAACTCTCTAGATTCATTTCCCAAGGAATAATTTATAAGAATACCGAAATTAGGATGGACATAAGCTACTCCGAGCTCTCTTCTTAATCCATTATTTGGTTGCACCAGATTGATCGGGTCTATTCCAGCGGAGAGATAAATATTTTTGTATGCCCTTAGAAATACCCCCCCAGGAAACCTTAAGTAATCTTCCCCTTCCTCATTAGCATGCTCAATAGTCTGATAATATCCCCACATAGATTTTTGAGGAATAAGTATTACTCCGGCTTTTAAAAAACTTCCAGTAATTGGAGCCCCAGCACCAACATACATTTTTTGCCCATACAATACGGGTAAACTTAATAAATGGAAGAATAGTAGATATGTCTTTAGGCTTAATTTCATTTAATTATCTTTACCATAATATGTTACGAATATTGTACAATATATCAAAATCTATGAAGCAATCGTCTAAAATAAAATTTGCCCCACTCTTAATACTGTTGTTTTCTTCGAATATTTTAATGTCTCAAAATATTTTACTTGAAGAAAAAGTGTTGATAGGATCTTCCGAGTCGAAGGTTATGATCGATGATCAGAATAAAACTATCGCTATCATCGACTCATTAGAAAACGGTTATCAAATCACTCACTTTGATATTAATTCTGGTGCGAAAAGAATCGTATTTATTGATTCTTCTTTAATTGTAGATTCACGTATATATGGACTATTCGGAGATTCAATAATTTTTAATACTGATGTAAGGTTTGTGAATATGCGTGAAAATGCTATTGCTAAGATGAATATTTTCACCTTAGAGGATAAAGTAATTCAAGCTAAACATTTACAGTCCAATGTTGTACAGGGTTATTATTTAGAAAAGAAATCAAAATCTCCCTATATTGAAATATCTACAAATGACATTTACACTAATGAAAAATATGAGAGTGTACTTGTACCAGACACATTGGGTTATGAGTTTATAGCTCACTCAGACAGCACCTGGATTTTAGGTTTATCCAATGGTTCTCAAAGCGGGGCGTATTTTTTTAAGGAGAATCGTTGGAGTCCTTTTACATATCCTATAAATGACAGCATTAGCGATCATATCTTAGAAATTTCCATTTTGAATGATGATTCTTTGATTGTCGTTCGTGAAGATGATACAAGTAGATATGTTACTATGTTTACAATAAATGAAAATCTTCTTGAGTCAGATTCAGATTCAATTGATAAAATTAAGATTGGCACTTTTGATTTTTTCATGAGAAAGCAAGTGGATACAAATGCTGTTGTGAAAGTGAATTATTCAAAGCCTGAAAAGGGTCTTGGTCAAGTTGTTCCGGTTAAGGAGGATGTGACTTACGAAGTCGAAGAACAAAAAGGAGGTTTTTCTCTAATATTTCAGAAATTTAGAGATGCAGAAGATGCATACAGTTTACTTAATTCATTATTGGGTGTTTTTCCCAAAGCATTTACATCAAAAAAGGGAGACGATATTGAGGTTCACGGTCCTAGACGAACTTCTTTAAGAGATATTCAGGCAGACTCAATTATAGCAGTTAAGAATGATATTCCTGTGTTTTCTATAGATAGTGCAGATTACTCAAATTGGTCGAGTTCTGAGGTAATGGTAACCTTTAGTTGTATTGATTCGAAAACAATTAAAGGTCTTCCGGTAACTATATTTTTCTATAACAGATCTACTGGAAAACTGATTTTACAGGACACGGTTGTTAACGGAAGGGTTAGATTTATTTATCCAATTGGTTCAGATCTTGGAGTTACATTAGATTCTAAAGGCCATTACCCCAAAAGCATTAGGTTAAACCCTGCAGAGTCATTTGCGGGTAAATCAATATATCGTCAGATAATTTTTCAAGAAATAGAAAAAGATGCAATTTTAGCACCTCAGCTTAATTTTCAAAATATCTTATTTGATTTTGATTCTGATGAAATTAAGAAAGTCAGCTTAATTGAACTCAACAGTATAAAGCAAGTTTTTGATGAATTAGGAGAAGATGCCTCTGTTACTATTGAAGGGCATGCAGATAGTGTTGGTTCTGATCAGTACAATTATAAACTTGCTGAGCGCAGAGCAGAGAGTGTCATGGACTATTTTTCTGATAAAAACGCTGCTATGTTATTTAAAACTAAATCAAGGGGAGAGCAAGAGCCATTGATGTCAAATAACACAGAATTTGGAAGGTCTGTAAATAGAAGAGTAGTTATAGTCCAAGACTCTAGTGAATCCAATGATATTCAGAAAGACCCAGGTACAATTTTAATAAGTCAAGACACCATAGATTTGACATTGTTAAATCAACGTCACTTATTTAACTTGTGGAATGATAATCCATTGATGTCTACACCGAAAAATAGGTTTAATTACATCACTTCAGTCAATCTATTATATGGGATTCGACGCAATACTTTTAATAACTTTTAAGTTTACGAAGAGAACGATATAATAAAAATTAAAAAGGCCTTGAGTACTTTACTCAAGGCCTTTTTAATTTAAAAAAAGTCAGAAATTATTAAAGCGCTTCGGCCTTTTCTGTGGAGACTTCAGCAAAATCAGGATGCATTTCTGCAGCCTTTAAATACATTTCTTTAGCCCCTTCGTTATCTCCTTTTTTTACTAAAAGATCACCCATACTGTCATATGAATTGGCCTCGTTGTGAACAGTCATATATAATTTTAAATGTTGTTCAGCTTGGTCTAAATCACCCTCTTCGTTACGATTCATTAAAACATATGCCATCATATTATTCAATACACTTGATCTTGGTTGTCTTCTGAGGCCACGTTCTAGAACTGCAAGTTTTTCATCGGTATCTTCTAATAACCATACATACCAGAACCTTATATGTGGATCATCTCCAGCAAATCCTAAAGCTTTGGCAAGGACTGCTAATCGTTCTGAACGATTCAAATCTGGGTTATAGGCAGCAATTAAAGTTTTTTCAGCTTCTGATGCGCCTTCAAGTTTTGAACTTGCTGCTTCAAGAGAACTTTCAAGGTTTTTTCTGTCTCCAGCAAGGATGTAATAATGAAGCTGCCCCAGATGCGCAGAAGCCCAGTCAGGATATAAATCAACTAAAGAATCTGATATTTTCAATCCATCAGAATTTCTCAAGTTTAACATTGCATATCTCATATCTCCATAAGCATCTCTTGCTGACGCTGTATCTACTGAAGGCCAAACAAAGTCCATTGCACGGATATTTTCAGGAGCCCACATAAAACGCTTCCAAACTAGCTTTCCATTTTCTTTAATTACAAGACCCATCCATCGAGACTTAGCAGAGCGTATTCCAGCGACATAGTCGCTAGTACTACCCATTACAGTTGCAGCATTGCCTTCAATATTAATATCATATACTTCACTCGTAACAGAATCTTCATAGAACCATTCACCTTTGACAGCATCATGGTCATAGTCGCTTACTTCTCCCCACATTGCATTCATAACTCTTAAGTCATCACTTAGGTCTTCTAGAAAAGGTTCCATGGCGGCATCTAGGCCCACCTTTTCAGCAAAGTGAGTAGTTACGAAATCTTGAATTTCTTCCTCGTTTAAAGTGCCTCCGGGCTGACACGCTACTAAAGCGGATATGGCCATTGAGGACAGTAATAATTTTGATGTTTTCATTTTTTGTTTGTTTAGGATTTTTATTTAGAATAAAGCTAAATAATATTTATCATTATTTTAATAA
>CAJVWI010000030.1 GCA_913009655.1 uncultured Cryomorphaceae bacterium | reverse complement strand
CAAAGTGTTAAAGCTGCTGAAAGAATAATCTTATTGAATTAGAAACTTATATTTGTACTTAATATGAAAAATAGAGTTCCAATTATTTTTTTATTGATTTCATTTTTTTTCCAAAATGAGATTAACGCTCAAGCAAGTGAAGAGCTAAACGTTGTGTCAACTGCTCTGCCATTGCTTAATATTGGACCTGATTCTCGCGTGGGAGGCCTGGGTAACGCTGGAGTAGCAGCATCACCAGATGCAAATGCTCTTTTTTGGAACCCGGCAAAACTAGCTTTTTTAGGATCTGGAAAGAAAAGTGGAGGAATATCCTACACTCCCTGGCTCAGAAGACTTGTTCCCGATGTTGAACTGATGTATGCAAATGTTGCTGTTGGTCTGGGAGATCGGGCTGGATTTGGCGCGAGTTTAAGGTATTTTTCTCTCGGTGATATAACATTTCGAAATGAAAATGCTGAAGAACAAGGAACTTACAGGCCTTATGAAATGGCTCTCGATGTTGCGTATGCATTAAAGTTGTCCAAAAATTGGTCAGCTGGCGTTGCGTTGCGTTATTCGTTGTCTGATTTAACTCAGGGTCAGGTTGTTGGTAATATGCAAACGAAGGCTGGTCAAACCGTAGCTACGGATGTTAGTTTTTACTATCAAGGCGAAGTCAATAATCTTCCTGATGGTCAAAAAGGTCAATGGTTAGGTGGATTGAATATATCTAACATTGGTTCAAAAGTCAAATACACTGAAAGCGGCGATGCTGATTTTATCCCAACCAATATGAAATTAGGCGTGGGCTACAACTGGTCATTAGATCGGTATAACAGGGTTGTAGCTTTATTTGATGTGAATAAGCTTCTTGTGCCAACTCAGCCAAGAAGAGATTTGTCTGATGATGATGGTGATGGCGATCGAAATGAAATTTTAGAAAATTATATTGTTGATCCCGACATAAGGGGTGGAAAAGATGATAATGTAGGAGTGGTTCAGGGTATTATTCAGAGTTGGGATCCATCTGCAAAACCAAGAGGCACAGAAGAGCTTTTCGAAGAATTCATGTTCAATTTTGGTGCAGAATACTGGTATGACAATAAATTTGCAGTTCGGGGGGGGTATCAACATGAACATCAGAATAAAGGAAATAGAAGGTTTTTTACTCTAGGATTTGGTCTTAGGTATAGCCTTTTAGGACTTGATTTTGCTTATTTATTTCCGGCAGATCAAACTGTGCGCTCTCCACTGGAAAACACCATTCGATTTAGTGCTTTAATAGATCTTAATCAAATTTTAGATTGATTAATATTTAAATCAGACTTTATTTCACGTCTGCGCACTATTTTTGCCACACTGAATCATAGTCAAAAATGGCAAAGAAAAAATTAACGAAAGAGGTTTACCTTAAATGGTACGAGGATATGCTCCTGTGGCGGAAGTTTGAGGATATGTCAGCTGGACTTTATATCCAGCAAAAAATCCGTGGTTTTTTGCACCTCTATAATGGGCAAGAAGCTGTTCTAGCAGGTTCTATTTTAGCGATGAAACCCGGAGATAAAATGATTACAGCATACCGAAATCATGTTCAGCCCATTGGCCTGGGTGTTGACCCAAGAAAAATAATGGCGGAATTGATGGGTAAAGTCACCGGAACATCAAGAGGTAAAGGTGGGTCGATGCATATGTTCTCTAAGGAACACAATTTTTATGGTGGTCATGGTATAGTTGGAGGTCAAATTCCATTAGGTGCTGGTCTTGCATTTGCAGACAAATACAAAGACGATAATCATGTGACGTTAACATATATGGGTGATGGGGCAGTTCGTCAAGGATCCTTGCATGAGACATTTAACCTGGCTATGCTTTGGAACCTTCCGGTAGTTTTTATTTGTGAGAACAATGGATATGCCATGGGAACATCAGTTGAAAGGACGGCCAATCATAGTGAGATTTGGAAACTAGGCTTGGGGTACGAAATGCCTTGTTCAGCAGTAGACGGGATGGACCCCGCAGTTGTATATGCAGCGATGCAAGAAGCTATAGACCGCGCTCGTTCTGGAGGTGGGCCTACATTTTTAGAAATAAGAACCTACAGGTATAAAGGTCATTCTATGTCTGATGCTCAGCTTTACAGAACAAAAAATGAGGTTGCAGAGTATCAGAAAGTTGATCCTATAAGCATTGTAAAAAAAATGATTGAAAAAAAGAAATGGTCAAGCCCTGATGAACTTGAAGCAGTAAACAAAAGAGTCAAATCACTTGTTGCTGAATGTGTCAAGTTTGGAGAAGACTCACCATTTCCTGAAAGTCATGAGTTATGGCAAGATGTTTATGTTCAAACTGATTATCCATTTATAAAGGAATAAGCTATGGCGATTGTTATTAATATGCCCCGTTTAAGTGATACAATGACTGAAGGTGTTGTTGCTAAATGGCATGTGAAAGTTGGTGATAATATTACTGAAGGAAGTCTTTTAGCTGAGATTGAAACAGATAAAGCTACAATGGATTTTGAGGCATTCCCAGGGCAAGAAGGAATCTTGTTATTCAGAGGGATGGATGAAGGTGCATCAGCTCCTGTTGATACTATTCTTGCAATTTTAGGTGATAAAGATGAAGATATTAGCGCTTTAATATCGGATGAAACTAAGCCTGCTGATACCTCTGAAAGTATTGAAGCTGATAAAGAATCAGTTTTGAATTCTGTCATACAGACTCAGGTACCAACTCAGGTCATTGAGCCTGTAGAGATAAATTTAGCAGATGAGCGCATCAAAGCCTCTCCATTAGCAAAGTCCTTAGCCAAGGAAAAGGGTATTGATATATCTAAAATTACTGGCACTGGAGAAGGTGGTAGAATAATAAAACGGGACATTGAAACTCATCAAGTAATGCCTTCGGTTTCGCCGGTTGCTAAAAAATCATATCCGAGCTCTGGATATTCAGATGTTCCTATCAGTCAAATGCGTAAGACTATTGCAAAACGTTTGGCAGAAAGTAAGTTTACAGCCCCACACTTTTATCTTACAATCTCTGTGGATATGGATGCAGCTATTGACGCTAGGAAGATACTTAATTTAGACGGTGACGTAAAGATATCATTCAATGATTTGGTCGTTAAGGCAGTATCTAAGGCTTTAAAAAAACATCCTGAAGTTAACAGTTCGTGGTTAGGTGAAGTTATCAGAACTAATTATGATATCAATGTTGGAGTAGCTGTAGCGGTGGAGGACGGCTTGCTGGTTCCTGTTGTTAGAAATGCGGATGTAAAAAGTCTAGAAGTAATCTCAAATGAGGTTAAGGATTTTGTTTCACGTGCTAAGAATAAAGATCTTCAACCTTTAGACTGGGAAGGAAACACTTTTACAATTTCTAATCTTGGAATGTTTGGCATTGATCAGTTTACTGCAATAGTAAATCCTCCTGATAGTTGTATTCTCGCCGTCGGTGGTATTCAATCTGTTCCAGTTGTCAAAGATGGTCACGTTGTTCCAGGTAATGTAATGAAGCTCACTCTTAGCTGCGATCATCGAGTTGTAGATGGAGCTAAAGGTTCTGCGTTCCTTAACTCTTTAAAGAATTTCTTAGAAGCTCCTGTAAAAATGATGCTTTAAATTTTAAAAAAAAATAGGCTGGAAGGCCTATTTTTTTGATCCAGATTTATAACATAGAATCATTCTAAATATAAAAAATTGTAATGTATCTCAGCGATCTTAAGGTTGGTCAGAAGGCCATTGTCCTGCAGGCTTCGATAAGCTTGCCGGTCAAGTTGTATGAGATGGGTTGCATGCCAGGAGAAGAGATTGAATTAAATTATGCAGCGCCATTCTCAGGCCCAATGTGCTTTCTTGTTCAAGGCACATCAATTAGTATGAGAAAAGAGCTTGCTGAGTTAGTGCCAATTACGGACCCTAATATAAAATCATTGCAAAATGATCGATAAAAAAGCAATTAGGGTTGCGCTAGTTGGTAGGCCAAACACTGGAAAGTCTTCTTTATTTAATAGACTCACTGGATTGAGGCAAAAGGTTGGTAATTACCCAGGGGTGACCATGGAAAAGACAATGGGTCTGAGTAAGTGGGCACCAGGAGTTCTTGCCGAGATTATAGATCTGCCAGGAATCTACTCATTACATGCCTCATCTGTTGACGAACAAGTTGTAATGGATTCATTGTTAAATGACGATGTAGGGGAAAAAATAGATGTCGTAATAGGTTTGGCTGATGGGACTAATCTTAAAACGTGCCTTTTTGTTTTTACTCAAATTATTGATCTAGGAATACCTGCAGTTCTGGCGATCACTATGACTGATCAAATGGAGCGAAGGGGAATGGAGCTCCAGGTTTCTGATCTAAGTGAATCATTAGGTGTTCCAATTAGCCTTATAAATGCTCGATCAGGACAAGGAATTGATCAGCTCCGAGCCGATGTTTTAAAAGCAACCTCTTCAAGTAAAGGGCCTTTTTTTCAGCCTGGAGGTCTTCATCTACAATGGGTTAATCAAGTTGATCAGGACCATGATTTTAATTCAGTTTACAAGTCTTGGCTTTATGGGCTAAGCTCAACAGTGTATAGTGACTTGATAAATAACACTGGAAGGACCCCCGCTAGAGTTAGAGCCGATGAAGCGATTAAACGTTATCGTGTGGTTAATGACTGGTTAAGGCAATTTTTCCATACTGATCCAGGTAAAGATCGCCGGTGGACAGCTAGATTAGATAAGTGGATTGTTAACCCTATCTGGGGTAGTGTTATTCTTTTTGGTTTATTATTCATAATATTTCAAGCTCTATTTTACGGTAGTGAGACCCCCATGAATTTTATCGATGACCAATTTGCGCATCTGTCGAATTTCTTGTCTGGAATTTTGCCCAGTAGTTTTCTAAGTCATTTAATAACAAATGGAATTATTCCTGGAATTTCAGGCGTGTTGATTTTTATACCACAGATAGCCCTACTATTTGGTTTTATAGCTCTTTTGGAAGAGTCGGGTTATATGGCTAGAGTCGTTTTTATTATGGATCGTTTCATGCGACCTTTTGGTCTAAGTGGCAAGTCGGTAGTTCCCATGGTTTCGGGAACAGCATGCGCTATACCGGCAATAATGTCGACACGGAACATGGAAAATAGTCGAGAGAGATGGTTAGCGATTGCTGTAACACCGCTAATCACATGTGCAGCGCGCCTACCAGTTTATGCCTTGTTAATAAGTTTAGTGATCCCGGATCAGTCTTTTTTCGGAATGAGCTTAAGAGGTTTAGTTCTTTTTGGTCTTTATTTAATTGGATTTGTCACTGCATTATTAGGTTCAGCGTTACTAACCAAAATAATGCCCACAGCTAAAGTGAATCCTTTTTTATTGGAAATGCCTTCATATAGATTACCTCAATTGAAAAATGTCGCTCATGCCATTTTGAATAGAACCAAAAGTTTTGTCTCTGAGGCAGGGAAAATAATTTTAGCAATTAGTGTTGTCTTATGGTTTTTCGCAAGTTTTGGTCCCGGGAAAGCTCCGGATTTCAACCAAGATTATGTCGCTATTCCCATTGAAGACAGTTATGTAGGTAAAATGGGAAAAGCTATTGAGCCTGTAATGAAGCCTTTAGGTTTTGATTGGAAAGTTTCAATTGCTGTATTATCATCATTTGTAGCGAGAGAAGTTTTCGTAGGAACTATGGCGACTCTTTACAGTGTTGATGATAATGAGAAATCAAGTATTCGTGAACAGATGGCTAAGCAAAAAAACCCGGTTACAGGTGAACCTTATTTTAATCTGGCCGTTGGGGTTTCATTATTGCTATTTTATGCTTTTGCGATGCAATGTATGAGCACATATGCTGTAGTCGCCAGAGAAACGAGAAGCCATAAATTCGCTGCCATTCAATTTTTGATATTGGGAATTCTCGCATACGGAGCTGCATTTTTGGCATACAGCGCTTTGGCTTAAGTTTTTAAAATATATCTTTACACTATGATGGCGATTCTACTTTATGCAATTTTCTTTCTCTCTTTAGGTTATGTATTTATTCCTAAGCCAAAGGATCAAAATAATTCTTTATGTTCTTCTAATTGCGGTTGTAAACCAGAATTGCAATAATTAAATGAAAACCATTTTAGTAACAGGAAGCTCGAGAGGCATTGGTAAGGATACTTGTATTTCTTTAGCTAAAAAAGGCCATAGGGTTTATGCTTGCAGTAGAAAAAATATAAATATACCAGGTTGCACATCATTAATTCTAGACCCTGGAGATTCAGATTCCATCAAGAATTTGAAGGACTATTTTAAAAAGAAGGTGATCAAGATAGACGGGCTTGTAAATAATGCTGGTCTTTTAGTGAATAAACCATTTCTAGAAATTTCAGAAATGGATTTCAAAAATATGGCGCAAGTGAACTGGGTTGGTCCAGCATTATTAATTCAGAATTTATTCCCAATTTTAAATCGGGGAGGTCATGTTGTTAATATTTCCAGCATGGGTGGTTTTCAGGGTTCTGAAAAGTTTCCTGGCCTTGCGGGTTACTCTGCGTCTAAAAGTGCTCTTGTTGCTCTTACGGAATGTCTTCAGGTAGAACTAGGCGGTGAAGATGCTACTTTTAATGCTCTTTGCCTAGGAGCGGTCCAAACAGAAATGTTGAAAGAAGCTTTCCCTGATTATTTAGCGCCAACAACCTCCAATCAAATGGGAAGTTATATATCTGAATTTGTTCTTTTTGGGCATAAATCTTTTGCTGGAAGGGTTTTGCCAGTGACAATTTCTACTCCCTAATTTTTTTTTCCAGTCTTCAAATGCTGATAAACAGTACGTTAACAAATACTTATAGTTTTTTTTTCTTATGGGTGTTGCGCAATCAAAAAGTCGTTCTACATTTGCACTCCCCAAACAGAATAATAGATCTTTCTAGGACTTCTTTATAAGGGATTAAGACGAAGATTAAGACTTCAACGTTCTTTAACATATTGTGAAATCGAAAGAGCTCCAACTCGAAGATTCTAATGAGATACTTCAAGAGGCCAGATCAAACAACCTTACAATGGAGAGTTTGATCCTGGCTCAGGATGAACGCTAGCGGCAGGCCTAACACATGCAA
>CAJVWI010000029.1 GCA_913009655.1 uncultured Cryomorphaceae bacterium | reverse complement strand
CTTGTTTTATATCATAACGAAAAAGAGTTTTTCCTAAAGTCCAATAAACAATATCTCCATTTGAATTCCAGCTTGGAAATTGCCCTCCAAATTTGGTTAACTTCATAGAGGGGAAATTGGCATTTTCAGCATCCTTAACATTAACTTTAACTCCATCTGCGCCAACAAGTGGAACGGTAACAACGTAAATATCATTGTTTATTTGCGCTAATGCATATTCTCCCCTGGGAGCTCTAATAATTACACTGGCCTTTGAGGGTGTTTTTTTTGGAGCTGTAGGAGTATCTGCAAGAAGATGATTTTCGTTATATCCACTTCCATAAACTGTTATTCCATTAATTTGAATATGTTTCTTTTGATCAGACCCGTCCCAGCGCACAGAAATCAGACCATCAACTGAAGAATTTAGATATATTCGGTTATCATTTTGAGCAAAATGGGGATTTGAAAACTTCCGCCCGCCCTTCATTATAAAGTTATTATTTCCTGGGATTTTTGCATCTAACCAAACTAGGCTTGTCCTTTGTCTATTTGAGTTTGGACCATCTGACTCTCTAAAAGCATCTGCAGAACCAGTAAAAGCAACAATTCTATCATCACTACTCCAAGATGGTTCTCTATATGTATTGTTATCAATTGATAATTTGACAGGGCTTTTTTTTCTATCGATACTAACCTTGTAAACTGCACCTCCATTGCCTTCATTCCAAGTTACAAAAGCGACCTCTTTCCCGTTTGGATTCCAAACTGGCATTGCTTCAGTAAAATCAAATGAAGTTAATCTAATGGGCTTTTTTTCTTTAAAACTCATCCAATACAGGCGATCTAATGCTGTAAAAACTATTGAAGTACCATCGGGCGAAACTTTTTGATCACGAATTTGATTTACGTTAAATGTTTTACTGTCTTCGATCGGGTAATTAAATTTTAATTGTGGTCCAAGAGCTATATTTTCATTCACTTTGAAAGGTATATTTACCGCATTACCACCCTCGATTGGAATTTTATATATTTTCCCCCCATAAGAGGCGACTAGTTCCTTGCTATCCGGTGTAAAACACATAGCGGGAAGAACCCCCAGAGGAGCAATAGACTCCTGCTCATCTCGCTGAACAGGATAAGCTAGCCAGTTTTCTTCTTGAGTTTTTAAATTACGCCTTACTAAACCTGTTTGATCATTATATCTACTTCCATAAACCAGCCACTTTCCATCAGGCGAAAGCGTCGGAGAAAAAGCCGATCCATACCTTGAGGTCATCACCTCTTTGGTTCCATCTTCTCGGTCATAAGTTGCTAATTGATATTGTGGAAAACGTGCATTATATTGCCACGCACCAGTTCGTTGAGAAAACCATATTTTTTTCCCATCTGGACTAAACCTTGGCTCTGATATTTTTAAGTTATCGGGTTTGTCAATCAAATTTACACCTGCCCCCCCATTTTTATGATATAAGTGTAATTTATAATTACGAGTACCTTTACTTATAGCAATATAATTTCCGTCCGGAGACCAATCAGCCGACTGCATTTGTTTTGTTTCCCCCTTGGTAACTTTTATAGTATCTTCTTTTTTTCTATCAATTATCCAGGCATTATTTCCGCCGCTTTTATCTGAAAGAAAAAGAATAGAATTGCCATTAGGTGAATATCTTGGATGTGAATCAAAAGATAATCCTTGAGTTATTCTTGATGCTTTACCTCCTTTAAATGGAATTTCATAGATATCTCCTAAAAGGTCAAAAACGATTTTATTGCCAGCAGGGTGAACATCAAGAGACATCCAGGTCCCTTCATCAGTGTCAATTTCAATATATCGACTTGGCTCTAAAGGGAGTTTGTTTTTTGATTGGCATTGAATGTTGTTTACAAATACAATAGAAACAACTAAACAAAATATTTTTTTCATGACTTTATTCTTGGTTGACATAAATATATTCATAAAAGCTAGAAATAAAAAGTAAATCGAACACCCGTTGGCTTTTTAACAACATACGATAGTTAGAATGGGATTGAGGTAAATGCTCCATTTACACCACAAGTTAGAATAGCAATTGAAGTTTACGACAACCTATTTTTTTTAGCACTCTGATCATAGGATAAGAAAAATTACATCTGCTGTAAGGTCACAAGATCACCGGAACTAATTAATAGTATTCGGACGGCAAAAACAACAGGAATATTTTATTATCAGTTTCCACTTCACGCAGGGATTTTGTAACTATTTCTATTCAGTAATAAAACTCTTTTATAAACAAGAGGGGATTTACAGAACGATTACTATATAATAATAATAAGGATGTCATCTTTAATAAGTCCTGTGATTTTCAATAAATTCTTTATGTTTGAATATTATTAATTATAAATCAATTTAAAATGAAAAAACTATTATTCTTAGTGTCTATATTTTCAGTCACTAATTTATTTTCTCAAAACACATTCCAATTATGGAATTTCAATGCTAAAGATGGAATGGAAGGGTCCATTGCGAAGCTTGCAGATGACCAATGGGTCAATGCCAAATTCAAATCAGGTGGTATTCAAATTGAAAGAATTGCTCACGGAGATAATGCATGGTCCCATAGAATTATTCTCTTTGGAGAAGTTGGTAAAATCGGAAGAGTGGATGGAGATATTGAAGATTCTGAATGGGGATTATTTCAAGAGAAATTAAACAATTTTATTGAAGAATGGGGCCCCTCATATGCTGGGCGCTTTTTAAGTGCTGAAGGCGGATCATGGATTGATTATCCATATGTTCAAATATATGATCTAAAATTGGATGATCCAGTAGCATTTAAAAATGCTCATGATAAACTTGTAAAACAAACATCAAAATCAAGAGGGAATAGACCTGTTGCATTTGGAACCTATGATATAGGTGGTGGTGAGAATGTTTCACATTGGGTTGCAATTGGTTCAAAAGACTTTAATGATCTCATGTCTCAAAAAGTTATTGAGGAAAAATACGTAAAAGAATGGTCAGAGTGGTCAAAAAACAATGGAGGAGCAGTAACAATGTCAAACTACACACTTCGCGTTCTTGCTGGATATACAAATAAATAATTTAATATTTCAGTATGCTATCTGAATGCCCCCTTTTTAATTGAGGGGGTTTTTTAGTCAAGTTTTATTTCTCCTAGAATCACAATTCCTTCCCTATTAATTCCAATCTAAACGCATCATCAAAGTCTTTAATCTGGTAATTTTTCTTTGGATACTATCTGACAGAAAATTTAAATGATGTTCTTGAAGAATAGTTTTCCCCTGGATTGAGTTCAACCGTTGGGAAATTTTTTTGATTAGGAGAGTCTGGAAAGTGTTGAGTCTCTAAACAAAATCCTGTTCTAAAATTATATTTTCCTCCTGTTTTACTCGGAAGCGTTCCATCTAAGAAGTTTCCTGAATAAAACTGAATTCCTGGCTCATCACTAAATATTTCAAGTAATCTTCCTGAATTTGGCTCATAAGCTGAAGCAACGAATCGAAATCCCTCACTTTGATCATTGAGAACCCAACAATGATCATAACCCAATCCATTTTTTAACTGTTCGTCTTCTACATTTATATCCCTTCGAATTGTTTTAGAATTCCTGAAGTCAAAAGGTGTTCCTAATACATCTTGAAATTTTCCCGGTGGTATTAGTTTAGAATTAACTGGCAAAAAGGAATTAGCATTTATAACCAATTCATGATCTAAAATATCATTTTTAAAATCTCCTGAAAGATTAAAATATGAGTGTTGAGTGAGGTTAACAATTGTAGTTTTATCTGTACTGGCCTCATAATTTACTGTCAATTCATCATTATTGTCTAAGGTGTATGTAACTTTTACTTTAAGATTTCCTGGATATCCTTCTTCCATGTCTTTGCTGAAATATGTTAACTCAATTAGTGCTGTATTTTCGGTTATATTTTGTTTGGCTTTCCACACCACTTTGTCAAACCCTTTTAATCCTCCATGGAGATGATTATCACCATTATTTTTGACTAATTCATAGCTTTCACCGTTAAGATCAAATTTACCTTCTGCTATACGATTCCCGTAACGACCAATAATTGCACCAAAATAAGGGCTACTAGCCTCATATTGTGCTAAATTATCATATCCTAAAACGATGTCTTTGTATTCATTGTTTTTATCTCCCGCAGTTAAAAAAGTGATGATTCCTCCATAGGTTATCACACCTACTTTCATTCCGTTTTTATTTTTCATAATGAATTGATCTACCTCAATACCATCAGAGGTTTTTCCAAATGAATTTTTTTCTATTTGAAGAGATGTACTATCCATATTTTTCGAATTATTATTAACACAGCAATTAAATGAAACCGTCATGCTAAAAATTAATATATAAAATTTCATTGTTTTTATTTTCTTAATTAAATTTCATCAATTCTAACAGGTCTTTCTTCTTTATAAGATTTTAGGGCAGCAAGACCAATTTTGAGAGATATTAATCCATCGTGGCCATTAACTGGAGGTGAATCCCCACTAATGAGACACCTCAAGAAGTTCTGTAACTCGTTTTTATAAGCATCAGCATATCGTTCTAAGAAAAAATTGAGGGGTAGAGAAGTTTTCACCCCTTCGGATGTGAAGAGCTGATGAGTATCATGAAAATTATTATTTGACTGAACCATTCCCTTAGAACCAAAAACTTCAATTCTTTGGTCATAGCCATATTTTGCTTCTCTGCTGTTATCAATTATGGCCATACTTTGGTCTTCATAGGTCAGAATCACAATGGCAGTATCAATATCTCCAGCTTCACCAATTTTTTTATCAACCAGCACTGCACCTTTTGCGTAGACCTCCGTTACTTCTTTTCCAACAATATATCTTGCCATATCGAAATCGTGGATGGTCATGTCTAAAAACAAACCTCCGGATTTTTTGATATAACTAATAGGCGGAGCTCCAGGGTCTCTGCTTGTAATTTTAACCAAATGGGGGGTACCAACCTCCCCCTCTTCAACCAAATCATGAATTTTAATGAACTCTTTGTCAAATCTTCTGTTGAAACCCAACATCAATTTCACCCCACTGTCTTTCACAACACTCAGCACTTCAACAACACGATTTAGATTAAGATCCAGCGGTTTTTCACAGAAAATATGAATTCCAGCTTTGGCGGCAATTTCTATATAGTCGGCATGGCTTTCGTTTGGTGTACAGATCACAACGGCATCTAGGGTTTTAGAATTTATCATTGTCTCATAAGAAGTTGTAACCAAATCAATTCCTTTTATAGCAAGACGTTTTAAAAGGCTAGGAGAATCCAATACAGTGAGATCCGCTACGGCTACTACTTCTAATTCATCCATCTGAAGTAAATTATCTAGGTGAATCTTACCAATTCTCCCCAATCCTACGATTCCAAATTTAATTTTAGCCATACTTCAATAATTATAACCCAAGTGTTTTAATGTAATTTCTATTTTTAATTGCGTGATTTTTTGGATTCCCCATACCCGGTAAAACATCTTGCTCTACGACGATCCAATCTTTATAATTTAGCTTCTTCAATAAGGAAACAATGGATTGAAAATCTACGATTCCCTTACCTAATTCGCAAAAGACACCTCTTTTTAATGCGCCATAATAATCTTCTCCCGCATCATTTGCGGCTTTTGCTGCCAAAGGATCGTAGTCCTTAAAATGGACATGCCATATTCTTTCCTTATATTTTTCAATCGCTACCGAGGGATCACCCCCACCAAAGGCATAGTGACCCATATCCAAGCATAATCCTAATAAGTTAGGATCTGTTAGCTCCATCAACTGGTTAATCTCCTCTGGAGTTTCAATAAAACCACCACAATGATGATGAAAAACAGTTTTGAGTCCATATTGTTCCTTTACTGCTCGTGCAATTTTTTCGGTTCCATGGGCAAAAATTTTCCATTGCCCTTCAGAAAGCATCATACTTTTGTCTACCCGTCCAGCGTTTAATGTTCTTTCAAAATTCGAACCGTTGTCATCGGCCAAAATGATGAAAGACTCCTTGTAATTAGCATCGGACATCAGTTTAGCTGTTTGTAATGCATTCGCAACCCCAGAATCATGCTTCTCTTCATTGGATAAATCCACAGGAACAAAAGCGCCAACCAATTCTAATTTTCTTTCTTGTATTTCCTTTCTAAGACTAATTGGTTCTGAGGGCATAAAACCCCAATCGCCCAATTCGGTTCCTACATAACCAGTCTCTTCTATTTCATTTAAAACCTCTTGAAACCCTTTTTCCTCTGACTTTTCCGCCATGTCAAACTCTAACACCCCCCATGAACAGGGCGCATTTGCGATTTTTATCATAACACTAATTTAAAATTTTCTTGACCATATATTTGGCCATCTTTCTATTACAACTTTCGTTTGGGTAAAAAACTCAATGGCATGATTTCCTTGGCCGTGTAAGTCTCCGAAAAAACTATCCTTCCAGCCACTGAAAGGGAATTGAGCCATTGGAGCAGCTACACCAATATTGATTCCAATGTTTCCCGCATCAGCTTCATTTCTAAATTTTCTTGCCATTGCGCCACTCTGAGTGAATAAACAGGCCATATTGCCATAATTTCCACTGTTGACAAACTGGAGAGCTTCCTCAATGTTTTTCATCGAAATTAAACTCATAACAGGACCAAAAATCTCTGTTTGTATGAGTTCTTTTTCTAAAGGAACATTTTCTAGGATTGTTGGGGTTAAAAAATTTCCTTTTTCATAACCAGATACAACGGTATCTCGACCATCCAAAAGTACATTTGCGCCTTCATCGATTCCTTTTTGGATTAAGGATTCAACTCTTTTCTTACTTTCGGGCGTAATTACAGGACCCATATTGGTGTCACTATCCCATCCATATCCTGTTTTTCTTGATTTAACAACTTCATACAGCGCATCTTTGATATTTCTTTTTTGATCATCAACCGTAATGATCGTTGAGGCAGCCAGACAACGTTGTCCTGCACATCCATAAACAGAATCTGATATGATTTTAGAGGACATTTCTACATCGCAATCAGGTAAAACAATCACCGGGTTTTTTGCTCCCCCTTGCGCCTGAACCCTTTTGCCATTGGCGGTTCCTTTGGAATATATATATCTTGCTACTGGCGTACTTCCTACAAAACTTATTGCTTTTATTGAGGGATGTTCTAAGATGGCATCTACCGTTTCTTTTCCTCCATGAACCAAACTAAGAAGTCCCTTTGGAAGATCTAATTCATCAAAAAATTCAAATAGTTTCATCATCGTTAAGGGTACCTTTTCAGAAGGTTTCACAATCATGGCATTTCCGGTTGCGATCGCATAAGGTAAAAACC
>CAJVWI010000028.1 GCA_913009655.1 uncultured Cryomorphaceae bacterium | reverse complement strand
AATTCATACCAACAACATCGGCACCTCTTTGCTCTAGTTCCTTGCAAACATCCATTATAGAAACGCCATCTCTCATAACATTTTCAGCCATTGGAGCAATGGTGATAACTGATGGTAATCCAGCTTTTTGAATAATATCTAGAGCCATATATGCTTCTTCGGCGTAATAAAAGGTTTCACCAACCAATAAGTCAGCTCCCTCATCCACGGACCACTCAACCATTTCACTAAACATTCTTTCAACTTCCGCATGACTTTCTTTGTTGCCCTCTTCCCAAATATTTGAGTTTGAAATGTTTCCTGCCATCAAATTGGCCTCTCCACCACCAATTGGATTATCAGCAACTTTCTTTGCAATCTTTAATGCAGCTCTGTTTAATGGCTCCAGGAGATCTTCTTTACCAATAACTCTCATTTTTTCTCTGTGAGCGTTATAAGTAAAAGCTTCTACTACATCTGACCCTGCGTGTTGAAAATCTTTATGTAGATTTTCTAATGCATCTGGATGCTCCAGTGAGACCATAGGAACAAATTCACCAGCAGAGAGATAGCCTCTTTTTTCAATTTCAAATAAAAAACCTTCTGCACAAATGACAGGGCCTTCATTCAACCTTTCTATTAATTGTCTTTTCATTAATCTATACCTCTAAAATTAAGCTCGATTATTTTTTTCATATACATAACGAACCCACACATATTTTTTCTTAGTTAAAAAACTAACTGTGCTTTAAGTTAAATCCTAGGAATAATTTCCGTTTTAGCGCCTTATTTAAGTTCGCGGCAATAAGATCAAATCACGAGAATTAATCATATTTTTTTACATGAATTGTGTCAACAAATAATGAGATTAAAAAGTATTGGACAGATATATCTATGAGGAATATTATCGAGATATAACAGTTTTATTGGTAAAGTAAAGATGTCAACAAAATCCTCTAAATTTCCTACAGATGCGGAAGTAGTAATTGTTGGGGTGGGTGGGATTGTTGGATCGATGCTAGCATACTGGCTCACAGACCTAGGCCAAAAAAATATTGTAGGGTTAGAAAAATCCACCATAATTCCATCAGATATAGCATCCACAGCTCATGCTTCGGATTTTGTCTACAACACAACTCATGACAAGCTTGGCTGCTGGGCCACTGATTTTAGTCGAAAGTTTTATGAAGATAATGGCTTTTTTCTAAAAAAAGGAGGTCTTGAAATCTGCAGGAAGGACGACGATGCGCGATGGGAAGAACTCAAACGAAAAGTGGAATCAGGGAAAGCTTTTGGGACTAACGTTCACTTAATTTCTGCATCCGAAGCCAAAGAAAAATTTCCACTATTAGATGAAGATTCGATACGCGGTGCAATGTGGGATCCAGATGCCGGCTTAGTAACGCCTCGCTCCCAGGATGTGGTGAACTTTGCTGTGGAAAGTGCCAAAGAGAAAGGTGCTTTAAGTACATACACCGACACACCAGCAATAGGATTTGAAATTGAGAACGGTCGTATTACTGGGGTAAAAACCGATAAAGGAACAATCAAAACTGACAAAGTTGTTATTGCATCAGGAATCTGGGGTCCATTAATGGGGGATATGGCTGGTGTTAAAATCCCACTAATGCCGGTTGAACATCCTTTATTATTTTTTGGTCCACTCCCAGAAATACAAGGAACAGAGGAATTACTTGTTTACCCACTACTTCGTGATCAAGGAAATTCAGCTTATGTTAGAGACACAGGCAGACTCCATGGAGGGATGCTTGAATGGGGTTTTTACGAGGATAAAGAGCCTCGACTTGTTGATCCCGACGATATTGGCAATCCTAATAAAACCATGGGATCTGACTCAATGAGATACTTGGAGCTTGAAGAGATCGCTGAGCCCCTCGAAAGAGCATTCGAAACAACACCTATACTTGCTGAGCTGGGCTGGGATGAAAAAAGTTCATTTAATGGCTTGCTATCGGTCACTGCTGACGCTGGCTCTTTGATTGGTGAAAGCCCAGAGGTTAGAGGTTTTTGGATGTGTGAAGCAGTTTGGGTTAAAGACGGTCCAGGATGCGCAAGGCTCTGTGCCGAAGCAATGATTAATGGCAAAACTCAGGTAGACATGCATTCTTTTGATATTGCCAGATTTTATCCTGCGCAAAAAGAAAAAGCTTTTGTTAAAACGCGAGCTTTTGAAAATTCTCAAACTATCTACACTCCTGCTGTTCACCCTAGAGAACCCTATATTAGCCATAGAGAACTTTTTGTCAGTCCTTTTTATGAAAGGGAAAAAGAGCTTGGTGGATACTTTGACAACGAAGTTGCTGGCTGGGAACGTGCCCTTGCATATGAAAGCAATCGAGAAAAACTTGGCGATTATCTAAAAGAGGTTCCAGTTCGAGAAAACGAATGGGATCGTCGCCATGTGCCCTATGAAATTGCTAATGCTGAGCATTTAGCTATGAGTGAATCAGCTGGAATGATAAATCTATCGCACTTTGCGATTATAGATATTGAGGGTCCAGATGCAGAGCGCATGCTGGAATATCTGTCTGTGGCGAAGGTTGGTGGCGATACTTCTGAAGGACGAATTATTTATACTAATTTCTTAGATGATGATGGTGGCGTTCATGCGGATCTTACTATTTCTCGCTTGGGCAAAGATCTTTACCGGGTGGTTACTGGAGGAGCTGATGGTAACCGAGATTGGTTAACCATGCGAAATTATCGCGACGATATGGGGCTCCAGGCAGACATTAATATCAGGACTCACGATATTGCAACTTTAGGATTATGGGGACCTCAGGCAAAAGATGCTCTTGGTCATTTGATTGATCCTAGTAAAATTAGCATTGAAAATTTTCCTTTTGCTACAGCAAAATACCTGACTCTTAATGTATCAGGTGGAAAAACAATTGATGTCTGGGCAGCACGTATTTCCTATGTTGGCGAAAGTGGTTGGGAAATTTATTTGAACAATGACAGTGAGGAAGGTTTAGCACTTTATGATTCTTTGCTTGAGGTTGGAGTGGTGCCAGTGGGCATCGAAACTTATGCTAACAGTAGACGCATGGAAAAAAGCTTTCGACTTCAAGGTGCAGACCTAGAGGGTAACTATAATGCTTGTGAATCCGCTATTGAAAGGCGTCTAGTAAAAGAAGCAGATTTTCATGGCAAGGCAGCACACCTTGCTCATCGAGAAGAAGAGCCCAGTGCAATTCTATGCACCATGACCCTGGATAACCTAAATATATCGGGTACTGGTTCACGCTATCCGGTCGGAATCTCACCAATCATTGATCCTGATACAGGTGAAGTTCCAGTTGACACTAAGGGTCGTCGATCCTATAGCACTAGCATGTCCTATTGCCCATCAATCAAGAAACACGTAGTTATGGGTTACCTACCTACAAAAATCGCTATACCAGGGAAGCCAATGTCGCTGGAATACTTTAACGAAAACGGTGACGGGGTTTATCCGATGACCGTTCAAATAGTTGGCAAGGGATCAATATATGATCCTGAAAATAAAAGGGTTCGTGCTTGACGAATTAATTCATATATTCATTTAAGGGGGAAGAATATGAAAAATCCAAACCATCCTAGTGTCGATCAGAGCGATCGCGTAGTTCCATATAATCTTAGACAGAGCGGTCGAACGCCTACTGAGCTATTGATTTCAACTCGAGTGAGAAAATCGCCTTTTTGGCATCTCTCTCATGAAGCCGGTTGCTGGCGAGCAACAGTTTATAATCGTATCTATCACCCAAGAGGATACGTTAGACCTGAAGATGGCGGAGCCATGGTCGAATATGAAGCATTGGTTAACCGTGTCACTATGTGGAACGTTGCAGTTGAAAGACAAATAAGAGTCAAAGGTCCAGATGCAGAAGCTTTTACTGATTATGTAATAACTCGTGATGCCACTAAAATTGAACCAGGCAATGGAAAATATGCAATTTTGTGTAACGACAAAGGTGGCATTTTAAATGATCCTGTCTTATTGAGATTAACAGAAGATGAATTCTGGTTTTCTATTTCTGATAGCGATCTCTTGCTTTGGATGCAAGGTGTCAATATTTCCAAGAAATATGATGTTGAAATTGATGAGATTGATGTCTGTCCTCTTCAAATTCAAGGTCCTCTCTCCGAAGACCTTATGGCTAAACTTGCTGGTGAAGAGCTCAGGGATGTTCCTTATTATGGTCTTATGGAAACCAGCATCGGAGGTGCAGATGTAGTCATCAGCCAAACTGGTTTTACTGGAGAAAAAGGCTATGAAATATATGTACGCGATGCGCATGAAAATGCTGAGATTATATGGAATGCAGTTCTTGAGGCAGGCAAAGAATTTGGTTTAATGGTGATAGCGCCCGCTCATCATCGTCGCATTCAAGCTGGAATTTTATCCTGGGGCCAAGACTTGGACCACGAAACTTCTCCTTTTCAAGTTAATCTGAGCTATCAGGTGCCTCGAAACAAAGCAGCCGATTACATCGGCAAAGAGGAGCTTGAAAGACAACGCTCAGTTCTTGATGCTGGAGATTTTCCATTCAAAATGCGAATGGTTGGTCTGATTTTTGGTGGTAAGGAAATCACCGACTATGCTCCTGATTTCTGGCTAATTGCAGATACAGATGGCAATGACATGGGATATATATCCTCTCCATGGTGGTCTCCAGAACTCAATACAAATGTAGGGCTAGGCTGGGTGCCATGGACTTCATCGGAGATCGGTACAAAATTACAAGTCAGGTTACCCGATGAATACTCGGAATCATCAGGAGTGGCGGTAGAGGGTGAAATTGTTGATGTGCCTTTCAGGGAATCTGTAAATCCTAACAAAAGAGAAGTCCAAAAGGACAAGGGATTAGATTACGCAGATTAAGAAATCTATGAGGTCGATTCAAATCTGAACCGACCTCATTTCATGTTCTGGTTAACCACGGAATCTCAACTGTTATTGCTTCCAGTTCTCTCTCCGGTGAAGAGATAGTTATTTCTTGCCCAATCTTGGCATGCTCAATATCTAGAATTACATAAGATATATTCTTATTAAGTCTTGGCGAGTAAACAACTGCATTCATAAATCCAGCTTTTTGCCCATCAATTAAAACAGGCCAAGGCTCTTCATTAAAAATAGTTATGGGGTCCCCTTGAATCTCAGCACCTAATAATTTCTTTTCTGGCCCTTTAAGGCTAATTTCACGCAAAGCATCTTTACCAATAAAATCATCTTCCTGATCAAGATTAACCATCCAATCAAATCCAACCTCATAAGGATTATTGCTTCTATCTACGTCAGCTAAATAACTTACTATTCCGCCTTCCAGCCTTAGGATTATGTTTGGTGAGCCTGGGCTGATATTAAGATCTTGCCCTGCCTGCCAAAGCATTTCCCATAACTCATCTCCCTTGGAGTGATCTTGAAGAAAAAGCTCATAACAAAGCTCTTTGCTATAGCCCATTCTGGCAATCACCATGGGGATTCCTTTATGATTTACTTCCTTAAACTTATAAAAACCTAAATCATTTACCCAGTCTCCAAAAACCTTAGCCATTAATTTAGTTGAATTAGGGCCTTGGACTTGAAGTGGAGACACATCAGGCTCATCAACGTCTACATCAAATTTATATCCTGCCGCTATGCCTTGCACCCATAAGATTAAATCTCCATCAGAGACAGAAAACCAAAAACAATCTGCGTCAATCTTTAGCATGACTGGATCGTTGAGTAGCCCACCATTAAAGTCTACAAGAGGTGTATACATTGCCTGCCCAATTGAGCATTTTTTGATATTTCTAGGAGTTAAAAACTGAGATAGGGCCTCAGCATCCGGACCTTTAATTTGAACTTGACGCTCTACTCCAACGTCCCAGAGCTGAACTCCATTTAAAAGTTTTTTATAGTCTTCAACAGGCCCATCGTAACTAACTGGCATATACATGTGGTTATAAACTGAAAAAGCTTGTGCCCCATATTTTATGGTCGAATTAAAATACGGTGACTTTCTCACGCGAGGACTAAAAACTACTTTAGATGTATTGTACATCTCCGCATGCTATCACCTTTTTATTCCACTGGAAATAAGTTAATTATGCACATAATAGAGAGCTAAAAAATGTATTTAATCGATGAAATTAGATAATTTCTATTGGCAGTCTTTTAACCAATCAACGGTTTGTGTGATGCCTCCAATTGGAAAAAAATGGACTTGCTCAATATTTGATTCGAGGTCCTTAGATTTATGCTCAGCCAATTCATTTAGAATTTGTGTTGGTTTATATGGCAATAATAGTGTTGTTAAATCTTTTGCTCTTTTAGTGAGAACTTTCATTGATGCGCCTATGCCACATTCAACCGAAAATTTTAGTAACGTTTGAAGTTTTGCTGGGCCAGCTATACCTATATGAATGGGGATATCGACTCCATTCTCTTTGATGTTGTCTGCCCATTTTTTTACAACATCGGCGTCAAAACAAAACTGAGTAGCAATTGCCATTGAAGCATCTGTTCTTTGTGAGAACTCTTGCTTCCATGAAAGGGCCTCTGAAACATTTTTATTTCCTCCGCTAGGGTCTATGTCTTTGTTTCCCTCTGGATGCCCAGCTATGTGAAGTCTTTTAAAACCAGCTTGATCAAATAAACCTGATTCAATCAATTGCATAGATGAATTAAAGTCTCCCGCGGGCTTTTTTAAGCCTCCTGCCAATAACAGTGCTTCATCTACACCAGCCTCGTTTTGATACATAGAAATCCAATCGTGTAACATCTCCTTGCTTGAAATCATTCTAGCTGGAATATGAGGCATCACAGCAAAACCCTCATCATGAATTCTTTTGGCTGTTGCAACCATTGCTGAAATATCTTCTGTTTCTAAGTGTGCTATGTAAACTCTAGTATTTTTAGGTAAAGCATCTCTAAAAGAGTCAATCTTTGCAGCAGACCTCGGCAAGACTTCAATCGAATACCCTGAGATAAAATCTTTGAAATTTGTATTAATTGTTTTTTCCATTAAAAAGGTTTTGTTTTTTTATCCCAGCAGGATATTTAGCCGTTAGTTTACTTCCTTAAATCTGAAAGGGTAAAGTATTTTCTCTTTAATAATTTATTATAAATAATAGCAAAAAGAACTATAAAAAATGCCCCTGCTGCAACTGGCATTATTATAAAGTCCAAACCTTTTGCGCCAAGAATCGCAATAATAGGATTAGCGCCAGCAGGTGGATGAACAGTCTTGGTTGTCATCATTAAAAATATTGCCAATCCAACTCCTAAGCCAACACTGAGAAAAGAAAAGCCTAATATTGAGTATATAAAAACTCCTGAAAAAGCAGAAATAATATGCCCAAATAAAACATTTTTTGGATGAGCCAAAGGACTTTCATGGACAGCCATAACTAAAACCATGCTCGCACCAAATGGGGGTATAAGCCATAAATTGTTTACATCAAAGGAATTGAAATATGCAAGAACCGAAATGCATACAAAAGCTCCAACGGCAGAAATAAAATTATTTTTCATAGTAAGTCCTCTTTATTAAGATATTTTGAATGGAATGCAATATGCTCTTGGATAAATGAAGCGATAAAAAAATAGCTATGATCGTACCCTTCTTGATATCTAATATTCATTGGGAATTCTTCTTTTTCAGAAGCATCAATAAGCAACTGAGTTTTCAGTTGTTCTTTTAAAAAATTATCTGCATCCCCTTGATCTATAAGCACAGGGAGAGAATTTTTTATTGATTCGCTTGATTGTTTGATTAATTCCACAGCATCATGTTTTGCCCATTCTTCAAAATTATCTTTAGAGTTGCCACCAATATAATTTGAAAAAGCTTTGTTACCCCATGGACAATTTATAGGAGAGCAAATAGGTGAAAAGGCTGATACTGATTGATATACATTGGGATTTTTTAAGGCAATGGTTAAGGC
>CAJVWI010000027.1 GCA_913009655.1 uncultured Cryomorphaceae bacterium | reverse complement strand
GGTTAGGCAGTTGGATGTTGCTGATATGCCTGCGTTTAATTAATAAATAAAAGCTTGATTAAGGAACTAAAGGCTGGCGAGATAACAAATACTATTATTCCTGCCCAAAAAAGTTTTTCAGTCAATGTTGCATCGTCTTTCCACCCACCCCATTTTTTCATTGGATTTCGAAATTTCATTGTAAATGGTTTTAGTTATAATTACCCTAAAGATATAATCAGATGAATGCCTGTTCTTAGATGATATTGAGAATATTTAATGGGTAGTTTGCATTAATTGCAATCGACTTCAGATAACATATATGTAATTTTAGTAGATGAAATTACTACCGACAATTGTATTAGTACTGATATCTGTCTCTACATACAGCCAAGTCAATGATTCAACTAGGTTTTTTAAATACGAAAATTCTTCTTTTTTTCTCAATGGGGAGATAATTGAGATGAAGGATATGAAAAGACTTACAAGAAGTTATCAAACTGGAAAAAATAATTTAGCTAATGGTATTGCATCTTTAAATACTGTGAAATATCCTGTAACAAGAATCCCACTTTTTTTAGGTGGTGCTTCTGCGATATTGGTGGGCCCCATAATAGCTGTTCTAGGTAGTTATGACCCATCTGGTCCTGTATCTGCTTCAAATCAATTTATTGCGCTGGCTATGGGTGGTTATTGTATTGTTGTGGGGGGAGCTATAATATTTAGGTCTTTTTCAAGTAATAAAAAATTTATGAAAGGCGCCGACAAGCAACTTCAAAAGGTAGCAGATAAATTAAATGAGGCTATTCATCAGCAAGGAATTGATAAACTTCAGAAGGTGATGGGTCATAGTTCTCTACAAGTGTCCTAGAGGTTAAGCAGTTGGATATTGATGATATGCCTATCTTGGAAGGATGAAAAAACTCTTTTTACTAATCTCATTATTGCTTTTGAGTGTTCATTTAACTTCTTGTAATCAAGGCGATAGAGTAGAGGATGGTCCATTTTATTTAGCGGAAAACGGAATTACTATAAAGGCAAAGGATTCTGTTCTTGTTGGTACTCAGGCTATGTTCAAGGGGATAACTTATACTTTGGTTAATGATAGCTTGATACAAGAGATTAAAGGTCAGGGTTGGAATGATAATTCTTTTATCAATGACTCCTGTCAAATAGTTACATCATTAGTGACGGATATGTTTCGTTTGTTTTATTCCGCAAGTTCATTCAATCAAGACATTGGTAGTTGGGATGTGAGCAATGTGACCAATATGCGTTGGATGTTTGGAGGTGCAAGTTCATTTAATCAGGATATTGGCAGTTGGGATGTGAGCAATGTGACTAATATGGAGATTATGTTCTCTGAGGCAATTTCATTCAATCAAGATATTGGGAATTGGGATGTGAGTAATGTGACGAATATGGTGAGTATGTTCTATGCGGCTAGTTCGTTCAATCAGGACATCGGTAGTTGGAATGTAAGCAGTGTGGCTGATATGAATTCTATGTTTAAAAACGCTTCTGCTTTTAATCAAGATATTGGTAGTTGGGACGTTAGTAATGTGATGGGAATGGGGGATATTTTCGATGGAGCAAGCTCATTTAGTCAAGATATAAGTGGTTGGGATATCAGTAACGTCAATAATTGGTTTGATGATCCTTCCGGGAATTGGTCACAGGAGATGAAAAATATTTTCCCAAAAATATTCATTGATTTCCAAGAGATGGCGTATATATTTCACAAGACATACTTAGCCTCTGATGGGTATAAAAGTCTCATTTCTTCAGACCATTTTATTCCTGAGGGATTTGATAGTCTTTTTATTAAAAGAGAGAGCGGATTAAGAGATTATATTTTAGATAATTATGACACGCTTTCTGAAAAAAAACTGGCTCAAGAAAACTATGACTTTAAAAGTGAGGATTCAAACAGTCAATATAATTCCTGGACTCAATATTTTGAGGGTGATATATCCCAGACATTTACAATAAGTTCAATTTTTTTCGACTACGGTGAAGACGAAAACGGTTATCCAAATTATGAGGATAGAGGTCAATCTGAAGATATTTTTCAATTTCCGAAAATCCCAACTGAAATGGCAAAATTACTCGTGGCAAGATTTTTTCCTGTGGATAGCAGATCTATTAGTTACGAAAGTTTTAAGAACGCCTGGTATGAAACTAAAACGAGTAAAGAGGTAATCACTAGTTATCAGTATCCTAATTATGCTGATAAACCATATGAACAACGATATCAAATAATTCAGGGTGAATTAAATACGATAATCAAAATTATCGATTCCTACGCCATACCAATGTGACAGCGTATCAATTCACCAATAAGCTCTTTAAGGAAACCTTAGCAAGTAATGGGACATATTTCTCTCCAAATATCGTTGACTTATCTCAGAGGCTTAGAGGTTAAGCAGTTAGATGCTGAGGATATGCCTACTTTAGGAAGATGAGATTTAATCCATCGATGGTTTTATTTATCTCTTTTTCTTTTGGCCCCTTGTGAGGGGGAGTTTGTGCTTTTTCGCTCTTTTCATCTTAATTTTTTGACCACCGCCAATGTTGTAGTCCTTCTTGTTCTTATCTTTTTTTTCATGAAAAGCAGGTCCTGGATTATCTGACATGATGTTTTTTTAGAATCATATTTCTGTAAAATACAAGGAGAGCAAGGCACCATAGTGCCTAAAGCCAATTGTAATAGATACTTTATAATATTTCGGAATACTAAATATACCGAAACATTGAATAAGACAATATTCAATACCAGCGCTTAAACTCAGGCTACACTATGCTCCATGAATCGTTAACTTATCTCAGAGGCTTAGAGGTTAGGCAGTTGGATGCTGAGGATATGCTAGGATTGTAGTGTTTAGAATACTTATTCTGAGTTTTATTTAAACTCACTTCTAATTATTTCTATCTATTCGTCTTTAGGTAAATTGAAAATATGTTTAGATTCTTTCTCTTTCCTTTCCAGTTCTTTTTTTGATTCATTAATTACATCCTATTGGTTTGAATTTTTCGCAACTACGGAGTGCTCAAGATTGAATATTTGATCTTCGGGAAGAGTGCGATCTACGGGGGTAAAATATAATGGATTTAGATCAGATAACGTTTTGTTTGCCATTATCGTAAAACCATTTTCAGATAGTATTTTTTCAATTTCTTCATCGTTGTAAAATGAAATCCAAGGTTCTCCAACTTTCGCACTTCCTTTTTTTATCAAAGACACTTTTTTTTCAGGATTTAAATAACCTTTTCCAAAACAAGCCTTAGGATTTTTATTAATCAGATCACTTACATAGGAGATGTAGAAAATAGCATTTATTTTTTTAGAGAGATCAGAAAGCTCTTTTATTGTTGAACATATCGCTTTTTTAGTGACATACTGAGACACGCCTTCAAGGGTGAAAACAGTCGATTTACTCTGATCATAACCTGATTCGATAAGTCGATCTTTCAAAGATTGATGATTAAAGTCAATATCTACATAAATTATGTTTTCTGAAGCAGATAACTTTTCGGGTAGCTTAGATCGTTTTCTGACTTGAACTTCTTGCTGATCAACTTCGAATACTTTTATTGAAGCTGAAAGCTTTAATCGATGAGCTCTGGTGTCATATCCAGCCCCTAGAATAACATATTGCTCTATGCCATTAGATGCGGATTCTTCAATAAGATCATCTATAAATCTAGTTCTTGAAACTAAATGCTCGTGAAAACCAGGCACGAGTTTTTTAGTCATCCAAACTAGAGTATTGTGCCCTAAAAATTTAAGAAAACCTGAACCAAGAGTAAATTTCTCAGCATAAGGGTCATTTATAACTCGTTTTGCAGGCTTAGCAAGTGTTTCGATCATACGCTGTTTTGCTACACCTTGAGCGGTACCGTCTTTATTAAAGGATAACTTGGCTATTTCAGTGCTCACTTCCAAAATATTTGAGGCCATATCTATGATTTTTGATTTAATCAAAAATAAAACTTTTTTGATTAACGGTTAGGTGCCATAATTTAATTAAAGGATATGCTATTTGTCTAATTTTAGGAAGTGAAACAATTCCTTATAATTTTTGCTATTTTTTTTTCTGCTGTTTTTGGAAAAAAAGAGCTTAGGTATTAGTTTTATATAATAAATACTTTAGTTTAATAATTAATCAAACAACCTAAATGAAAACACTTATACTCACAACTCTACTTACTGCTTCAGTTTATCCGTGCTTGTCGCAAACGATAACAGCTCCTACCATTCCTGCTAATGGAGTAACATTTACCGTTTCAAAAGTTAGCTCAGTAGCCGTAAGCAATGTTCCAGTTAATGGTGGATGGGATTTTTCAAGTGTGGCAACTGCTTCCGATGATAATTTCTCTCTTTTACCAAAATCCGTATCTCAGTTTGCTGCAGACTTCCCTTTGTCAACGCACGTTAGGATGATCGGCACCAATACAGAAGCTTTCATCGCTTACAACGGTAATGACTATATGTACTGCGGAATGCCGTCTATGTTTTACCCAAACCCCTTAATGATGCACGTTTGGCCATTGTCTGTTGGAACGAATCACACTGATAGTGTGAATATGACCTTTCCTGGTCCCGGAGGAGTTACGATCACTAGAAAAGATAAAATTGTTGTTAATGCCTTATCGACAGGTACTTTGACTATGCCAAACGGGGTAGTTCACAATAATGCATTATTAGTTCATGTAATGAGGACATTTAGCGATGTGCCGCCAGACGGTTCTGGACCTTTTGTGACTTCATTAGATATGTACCACTGGTGGGTTCAAGGGTGGCCTGTTCCTCTTGCTGAGACCAGGATGCAAATGAATCCAATGAATCCAACGGTTTTCGAATCATCAACGTTTAAAACTCCAACTACTCTGAACGCATCGGAGCTCGATGCCATAGAGGTTGCCGTGTATCCTAACCCGACCAATGACATTTTCTATGTTAAGGCTCCGCTTAATAGTGTATTGAATGTAACGGACGTCAGCGGTAAACACATTAAGTCTATCGTTGTGGAGACCGAAGAAACCGCTGTCAATCTTTCTGATGCAACTAATGGAATTTATTTCATTCAGGTTCAAACAGCAGACAGGGTGCTAACCAAGAAAGTCACTAAAAACTAACGGTATTTACCACTGTTTAATCTATGGCGCCCCCAACAGGGCGCCTTTTTTACGTTAAAACAAGCGGAGCAGGCCCGACTGAATGTAATACTCCCCGAATTTCAAACCAAGGGTTTAGTTAAATTTCAAACCTCAAATCCTTGTATCGATGAGCACAAAACTGGTTTGGGTAAATCAGAGAGTGACTTTTTAAAAGGCTCCAAGAACATTTAAGGTTGAGAAGTCTCTGATTTCAAAGAAGAGGCTCTCTAACGTAGCTTCAACAGGTAATGGGACATTGTTCTCTCCAAGTGTCGTTGACTTATTTAAGAGGCTTAGAAGTTAAGCAGCTGGATGTTGAGGATATGCCTATCTTAGAAAGATGAATAAGTTGAAACAATTCTTTCTCAAGAGAAAGCTTCAACCCAGATGGAAGTTAATTCTATGGACTTTAGTCTGCGTGTTTGTCGGAATGAACATCAATTCGAGTGATTCAATATTTGAAATTTGGTTTTCTCTTTTCATCATCGGTTATGGGGGTTACGAATTACTCTTTAAAAAATCAGATTAAACTAGTATTCTTCTAGATTACCATCTTAAGGGTAAAAACCAATTCTTCTCATTTTTTGCTTTCTGCCAGACTCTACTTCAACTTGAATAATAGCTCCTGTTTTGCAGATACAAGCACGGCAAAATTCGGCTTTAGTTGAATCATAATCAATGCTAAAAGATATTAATTCTATGTTTTTATCCTCTAAATATGATGTTACTACATCTTGATAGATTTGGGGCGTCAATGTATCATAAGACGGCGCATCATTCCACCAGACATCTGAACATCCAGTCTCGTCGTAATAAAATAAATCAGATGAGTTATTTTTTTCACAAGACAATAAACACAATAGACCCAATGTCATTAAAGAACGGTATATATAATTTCCCATAACAAATTATTTTTCAAGAACCATACCAATAATGGGACATAGTTCTCTCCAAGTATCGTTGACTTACCTCAGGAGCTTAGAGGTTTGGCAGTTGGATGTTTGTTGATATGCCAATATTTTAATTATGTTGTAGTTGTAATAAGATGCGATGCGATTCTATTCCTAATTTCTTTGGGGTTTGTTTTTCTATTTTAGAAGAATGAAAAAAATATTTACATTTTTATTTACTTTAACTCTTTTTGCTTGCATATTAAATCAAGAAGAAAACAAAAAGAATGGATTTTCACCTGATGGTGGAAAGTTTGAAATTGGCTCTCAATCGACCATTGATATTGTATTAAAGTTTAACGATGCATATTTGATAGGTGATAAGGAGACGATGAAATCTATTCTCAGTGATACAATTATTGTTAATTACCCAAATGGGGAAATGATAAAAGGCTTAAATGCATTAGTTGATGAAATCGGTGAAGATTTCTCAATTCAAGACAGTAGTCTCCAATTTATTGGCGTTAACCCATTCAAGCCAAAATCCATTTTTTCAGTAGCATTAGAAAATGATACTAAAGGCGAATGGGTAATAGCGCAATATGAATTTAATGGTGCACTAATTTGGAATGATGAATTGCAAACATATGATGGTCAAGAGGGAACCCAACATATCAGAGATTCTTATTACGTGATTGATAATAAAATTACAAGATGGAATTCAAGTGAGAGAGTAGAGAAGTATTAATCTCAAAAGAAAGAGCCCTATAATCCAGACTATTTCAAGACTCTATGGACTCGATATAAAAAGAAGTCCAACCTCATAGAGAAAGACCAAACCTTGTATTCATTTAGACACACAGTAGCTATTCAGGTATATGAGAAAACAGGCTCACTAACAAAGCTTCAGCAAGTAATGGGACATAGTTCTCTCCAAGTATCGTTGACTTACCTGAGAGGCTTAGAGATTAAGCAGTTGAATGCTGAGGATATGCCTGCGTTTAATTAATAAATAAAAGCTTGATTAAGAAAAGTTTTATTAATTAGAAGTAGGGCGAATGGGTTCTAATATTTTTAGATAAAAAATATAAATCTTTAAACCTATCACTAGGTTCTTCTAGATTACCATCGTTATCAATTATTTTTCCATTTTCGTCAAAGCAATATGAAAGGGCTCCCCCAGAACTTGATTCCTCCATACACTTGATTTTGCCATTTTTATAAAAAGTATTATTTACTGTATTCGGACCAAATATTCCTTCATCAAATTCTAAACTCTCCTCTCCAATTGAGGTTATATTCCCATCAGTATCATATTCAATTGTTTTAAATACTTTAACGCCATAAAAAATTTCTCTTATTATATTCCCTGATTCAGAGTAACTTGTCCAAACCCCTTTTCGGATGGATTTATAGTTTTTTTCTAGGAAACCATCAAAAACATATCCTCTAACTTTTATTTTAATTAGTGGATTTTGATACCGTTTCTGATTTCTACTTAGCACACTATCTCTTTCAATATCAGAAAAATCCATCCATTCACCTTCCGTAATATCATTATCATCTTTATAATAAGCATCATATTCATCTGAGGTAATTGGACAGTTTACTTTTGGAAGAACAGACTTATGGTCTATGTTTTCTTTATCATATTCTACAACTATAATCCCAGTAACTTCTATCCACTCACCTGTAACCTCACTTTTAATTCCTGATTCTTTATCAGTGACAATTAGAGTCAACTTCAAACCTGTTTTAGATTTCACCTCAACTGACATTCTATAGGGGATTTCACCTATTACTTTTGATTTTAAATCAGGGCTTTCTCGAACGTTTAGTCCACTTATGCTAGAAACTTGATATTCTATGATTTCCTCCAAACTTTCTCCTGCTAATTGGATTCTACCATTTTCATAATAATTAGTGAATGGAGATTGCCCAAAAGAAACA
>CAJVWI010000026.1 GCA_913009655.1 uncultured Cryomorphaceae bacterium | reverse complement strand
TAAGGTTGTTTTAGATAAGGTGTTATCAACTCTTCAAACTTCTAAAACTATTCGTGAGGAATACAAGAAAAAGAAGTTAACTCCAAAGTGGGAAGATGAAGGGGTAAACAAAAAGAACCTTAAAAAATTAAGAGTTTATATAAATGAAACTGAAAAGGAAATTGATAGGTATAATGATGAGATAATTCAAATAGAATTTGATATTAGGATTGGTAATTTAACTCAGAAGGTTGGTGAAAAATTGAGAGAAAAGTTTAATGAAATCATATTAGAAAATCAGAAGAAGTTGAATTCATATAAAAAAGAAGAGGTTCTCCTTTCTGATACAAAGGATTGGATTAGTTGGGTAGATAGAATGAATAAAGAATTAGAAAAAGTTCCAAACTATGACCTATCAAAGAAAACCAACTTCTTAAGAGAAAATGTAGAAAGGATTGAGGTTAGGTATGATTCAAGTTCAAAATCACATAAAATGGATATCTCTTTTAACAAACCAATCATTGGAGATAAGATGTTATACAAAAAATCCAAAGATGATAAAGGGTTCAAGGATTACGAAATTATTAGTGGTTATAAAAATATAGAATTAGATGTTCCTATTGATGAAAAAAGAAATACATTAAGTTCAAATGATAGAATTAAATTGAACTCATTAATCTTAGAACTTAAAGAAAAGAGGAGTTTATCCCTTTCAGAAGTTTGTAATGAATTAAATAAAAGAGGGGTAAGAACTCCAACAAATAAGAAATGGGATAAACCAAAACTCTCTTCCTATTTCAACTATATTAAGAAAGAATATAGGTTGGGAAAGGGATAGGGGGTAAGATCAACGAACACAGAAAATTAACCTCTTACAGTGGAATAGTCGGCAGATATGGGGGTTGATTTCCCCGTGTTTACTTAGGTTTTCAAGTGTTTTCTGAACTCTTTACTTTCTTATAAAATTGTATACAAGTAGTATAAAAAACACACCAACACACGTGTATGATATGATGTCTTGTACATAATGATCAATGAAAGATTCAAGAAAGTAACCATTTAGAAGTACCACAAACAAACATATAGACATGATCTTTCCAGTCCCTTTTGGTTCACTACCAAGTCCTAATAATTTCCAGTATTTCATGCAGTATTATACTTCTTTATTAAATTGTTCAGTTGGGGTAGAGTGAGTTCTTAGTGGGCTTATTTATCACTATTAATTAGAACAGGAGTTTTGCCATCTGTGATTATTAGTTTTGCATTTGGTGAAGAGGCAAGTTCTTTTAAAACCTCGAGACTTCGCCATTCTATATTATCGTCAGTTATTCCTTCTTTTATTATTTTTTGGGCATCTCTAATTCCTTTAGCTTCAATTCTTTTCCGCTCAGCTTCTTTTTCTTCACGTTGTAATACGAATACCATTTGCTGCGCTTCTTGTTCAGCCCTTAGTTTAGATTCAATTGCAGCATAAAGTCCAGTGGGGAGGGTTATACTTTTTAGTAAAACAGCCTCTATAACAAACCCACGGTTTTCTAACAATTCACCCATTTGCTCTTTTATTTCTTTCTCTATAAAAGACCGTTTACCAGAATGCATATCCTTGGCAAAAAACTTTGCACAGACGTCCGCAGATGCTGACCGAAATGTACTTAGGATCAAAACTTGCTCAAAGTTTAAGCCGACATCATTTATTATATCAATCGTTTTTTCTTGTTTACAGTGATATAAAATGGATATTTCTGCTCTTACATTAAGACCTTCTTTTGATGGAAGGTTTAATCTTACTTCTTGATTGACTGTCCTTGTAGGTATCTTGATCAATTTGGTTATCAAGGGATTTATCCCCGTAAGTCCTGGTGATATAATTTCTCTTTTTAATTTACCAAAGGTTTGCTTTACTCCAACTTCACCAGGTCTTACTATGGCGCATGAAGAGAAAAGCAGTAGGAGAAGGATAGATTTAATATAACGCATTTTAAAGATTAATGGCCTGCATTAGTGCAGGCTCATAAGTTAGAAAGAAAAGTATGATTTTCAAAAAATATATATCTTATTCTAATTCTTAGGGAGATCCCTTTAATGCAAATAAGACTCATAAATTTGATCATATTTAAGCGAAATAGCAGCTTCTTGGTTTCCGTCACCATTTCTATTTGAAGGCCTTTTTTACGCAGAAGTAAGCATCTTTTTTGTTCCCGTAATAATCTATAATGCTCCAACTTGGGCCTGGCCAGCAGTCATTGAATTGCCAAAATAATGTACCCATACAATGTGGGGATTTATTCTTATGTGAATTTATTGCAATTTCTAACCCAATTGCCTGGGTTTTTTGACTTAATTTGACAAATTCTTTAAAATCTTTTGGAGGCGAAAAATATTGGTTTACGTGTGTTTTGATTAGATCATTTCCGATATAACTTTTTTGCCTGTGATCCATGGCTTTGGAATCAAGGTACAAGCTGGAATCATTCATAACCTTACTCAGGGTTGATAATTGCGGAAATGATTGGAAACCATATTCTACCATAAATCGTCCAACATTTTTTTTAAAATTTTCAAATGGTTCTTTACCATGCCAAACTCCCCAATAATGCATTGAAGAATGATTAAAGTTTTCCTTTGTACCCCAATTGCTTAATGGTGAAGTTGGAGTATAGTTTCTCAAAGGGTCAAGTTGAGATAATTGATCAGGGATAAGCTTTCTGAAAATATCATGGTATGCTTTCCAGATATGGATGGAATCTGAAGTATTATATCCGTACTCTTTTTGCCAACCCCAATTCCCCCATCCAACTTCAATTTCATTATTTCCACACCAAACTGCAATACAAGGATGTTGTCTGAGTCTTTTAATATTTTCTTTTACTTCCTCTTTAATGTTTTCTTTAAATGCCGGGATATTAGGATAAAGGCTTCCTGAAAACATAAAATCTTGCCATACTAAAATGCCATACTTGTCACACAGGTCATAAAAAATATCCTTCTCGTATATTCCACCACCCCAAACTCTTAACATATTAAAATTTGCTTCTTTTGCAGCTATAATTAATTGCTCATATTGCTTCGGAGTAACCCTTGATAGGAATACGTCTTGAGGTATATAGTTAGCGCCTTTTATAAAAATGGGGGATCCATTTAATTTGAAATAAAAAGAAGTCCCAATGGAGTCCGGTTCATTTACTAACTCGACCGTTCTTATACCAAAACAGTTTTTCCTTTTATGAATATTTTCATTTCCCTTATGTAAAGAAATATTTTGTTCATAGAGGTGTGGTTTTCCCATATTATTTGCCCACCATAATTGAGGATTAATTATTTGGTATGGATATTTAAAATGATGTAGACCACTTTCAAAATATTTTTGGGTTTCTATTGAATCAATTTTTACGACATAATTACCTGCTGTTGATACTTCTATAGTTATATCAGTCTCTAAATCGGCAATATTATTCTTAATTGAATTCGTTTGTGTAAAAACATCTATGATTCGTGCAGAGTTCCATCCTATTAATTCAACGGGCTTCCATATACCCATCGTTACAAACCTTGGCCCCCAGTCCCAACCAAATTGATAAGCCGCTTTTCGTGTAAAATTGCTCGTTTTAGTTTTTATATGTTTCGGTTCATTCCCCGACGGTAACTTATATGGATAGTCATTAACGATGTTTTTATTATGAAGGATAGGGGATTCGAATACAATTCTTAATTCGTTACTGTCAATCGTGATAATATTTTTCACATTCACTTCCCAAGAGCGAAACATATTATTGGTAGACAGGATTAGAGAATCATTCAAATAAATCTTAGCATAGGTGTCAAGTCCATTAAAATTCAACTTTATATTCTCATTTAGAAGAAAATAATTATCTGCATCGAATGTTGTCTTGTACTCCCAATTGGTCTCTTCTACCCATTGCAATGACAACTCATTTAGTTCATAAAAAGGATCTTCAATAATCTTATTTCTATAGAGGTCCATGTGAACAGATCCTGGCACAATAGCAGGATTAAAATCATCTTTTCCTAAAGCAGAAAAGGTCCAGTTTGAATCTATAGCGACTGCCTCATATTGCAAGTTTGTATTACGATTGCAGTTAGTGAATAGTATCAAAATCCCAATAATTCTTAACGGGTATTTCATTTTTCTAAAATATGATTTACTTGAATTTCATCCATAAATATCCATGTGTCTGAGCCTGCTGCTTCGTGCCATTCTGGGACTTTTCCATAATTTTTTATAATTATCTTTAAATATCTAGCCTCGAATTTATTCTTAGCCTTTATCCTGATTTCAGCAATTTCTTTTTTTCTGCTTTTAGGATTTTGAATTGGATTAACTTCTGTAAAATTATCTTTAATCCATAATGTTTTATCTAATGATGTTTCAATATCAATAGATTTCGGTAAAAAAATCCAGGAATTACTGTATTGATAATAGTTTGTTATTATTTGACTTATATCGCTTGTTGTTGTTCCGAGGTCCATAATGATTTCAACATCTTTTCCGAAGAAGCCCTGCCAATTCCCATCTCTAAAGTCTAGTGTACCTAATTCCCCATCCACAAGAGCCATGTTCTTATTTGCTGGATAAAACTCATTGAATTGAGTCATGTAATCTACATCCTTGCCAAGTCCCTTATGTTTTGCTAGAGGGATTTCAATTGGTTCTCCAAAGTGACGTTTATTTTTATATGCCTGAGCAATTATTTTACAGTTATCATCGATTAAAATAGGGGAGTCATAGATTATCATATTGGCATTTGATATATCTCGCTTGTATGCTATTGTAAGATTTTCGCCTCCTGGAATTAGCTGAAGGTATAGCGAGTTGTTATCAAATAGGGTTTTATAAAGAATAGGAATATGTTCTTCTCCATAATTAATTTCAAATTCATCAAGAATATTGTAGTGAGATTGTATTCTTGAATTAAATTTTTCATAGTTTTTATCTCCTTTGCTCCATAAGGCTTCTGCCATACCCATTATCCTAGGAAAAACTTTTGAATCGAGAGTTTTTTCATCGGGGACATGCTCTGTCCAAATATTACATTCTCCGCCAAGTATTTGCTTATGATATTCCGGTTTAGATCCAGATGGAATGGGGTCAAATAGGTATATCTTTTTTAAATCGATGGATTTCAAATCATAATCTAAGTATGCATGAGAAGTTGGAGACATAATTACAGAGTTGCCTGATTCTAAGGCTTTCATTGCATGTTTAACTCCTCGCCAAGATTGAATAATAGTTTGTTCAGAAACACCACCTTCTAAAATTTCATCCCAACCAATTATCTCCCGATTATTTGCATTTAGAAACTTTTGTATTCTACTTATAAAATAACTTTGCAATTCATGCTCGCCATCTAAGTTATTCTCAAGGATTCTTTTTTGACATTTTTTACAATTTTTCCATCTTATTTTCGGTACTTCATCTCCACCTATATGAACATATTTAGAGGGAAAAAGATCAATAACCTCCAACAGAACGTCTTCTAAGAATTTGAATACTTGCTCATTTCCTGCACAATATATTTCTTTAAAAACCCCCCAATCATTAGCTACTGAAACCTCTTCTCCTGTGCAGGAAAAATCTGGGTAGGCAGCTATTGCTGCTTGAGAATGGCCAGGAAGTTCAATTTCAGGGATAATGGTTATGTTTTTAGTTTGGCCATATCTGACAATTTCTTGAATGTCTTCTTGAGTATAAATCCCTTTGTAAATTTCACCCGTTTGTTCAATTCTACTCGCGGCAACAGAATTTAATTTTGGATACTTATTAATTTCAATTCTCCAACCCTGATCTTCCGTTAAATGCCAATGAAGAGTATTCATTTTATAAAATGCAAGTAGATCTATATACTTTAGGATAGTTTTTTTATCAAAAAAATGTCGTGCGCAATCCAATAACAGTCCGCGGTGTGGGAATCGTGGTTCATCAATTATTGAAGCAATAGGCAGTTTTATTTTATCTTGGTTTTTATTTAAAAGGACCAATTGTTGCAAAGTGGCTATTCCATGAGAAATCCCTGTAGGGTAATTGGCTTTGATCACAATTGAATCTTTTTTTATGTAAAGCACATATGATTCTTTATTCCCCTCGTTTTTTTTCAGAGACAGATATAGGGTTTGCTTTGATCTAGATGTAATGGTAATTCCCCTTTCATTAAAGAATGTTATTATATGGTCCGCTTGATCATACAATTCTTGATCATAAATTATATTTAATTGATCACTTTCCCACTGCAGAACTTCCCCTTGATGAATTATTTTAGTGGGCCTGGGGATAATATCAAAGTTTATCTTTTTTGTTTTTTCGACTTGAGCTGAAAGTGAAAAAATTGATAAAAAAAGTGAAGCAAGAGTAGCGGAGAATAAACTGAATTGCATGAATTTGAGGGTTCTTATCAAAGAACAATTTAGCTCTAAAAAAGCTTACTCTATTAGATTCACTTTGGAATCATAAATGCCAAAACTTTTTGCCTAAAAATCGAAAATTAAACCAATCGTTGGCAATACACGTCCTGTGTCGCTTTCAAGAAGTTCAGTTTGGTATCGACTGGGGTCATTCGGGTCTTCTATGGGTTCACCGTTAGCTCTTTCTACAGTTAGGTAAGGCATTAACGGAATATTTCCGCTTGCAATATTAGATAGGTCTAAAAACCATGAAAAACTCCAGTTTTTATTAGCGTAGGTCTTGTCTAATCTTAGATCAAGTTGAGTGAAGGGATCTAAGCGTTGAGAGTTAACTAGGCTATAGTCAAAAATTCCTCGTTGAAGTATATCCCAGTTGTCTTTAAGAGATGAATAAGGCTGATTAAAAGGTGTATATGGAGTTCCAGACGAGTAGCGCCACTTTGCCCCTATTTGCCATCCTTTCCCCCAAACATAACCATTAGTGATACTTATAGTATGCCGACTATCCCAAACTGAAGCAGCCCATGTTTCATTTTGGGTTTGATATTCACTTCTGCCAAAATTATAAGCAGCCATCCACCAGTAATCTCTTTTTAATTTTTGTTGTAAAAAGATCTCAAAACCATAAGCGCGGCCAATTGCACTAGAAATTGAAGGTTGATCACCTACGGCAACGTATGTTCCAATAGCGTTCGCAAATGCTATCTGGTCGTTTTGTAAAAATGGCGCACGACTATAGTTTTTCAAATAGATCTCCATTGAGACGCGGTAGGTTTTTCCACTTTGATATTCAATGCCAGTTCCAAAATGATCTGCCAATGTGAAGTTAGTATTATCACTTTGATTTTGAGAATTGTTTGCAGCCATTATAATTGCAGGAGGGAGTTTAGCATATCTTCCAAAATGACTGTTGGAGGTCCACTTAGGGCTTAGTTGATATTTAAACGAAGCGCGAGGAGCAATTTGATTTAAGGGGTTTATCATATTTAAATTAAAATCTGACATATCCATTCTCAGGCCAAGGCTAAGGTGCCCTCGATTATTCAATATCTGCTGATTATATGTTATGAATGCTCCAGCTTGAAGCATGAATTCATTACTATTTAATAAAGCTGTATCAACACCGCTCATTTGACCTTTTAATGACCAAGAGTCAAATTCCCATTGAATTGCGTCGGCACTAAGCCCAACAGATAGATTCCTGTTTTTATCAAAGTCCCAGCGTCTTTCATATCTCAAACGTATTTTTTGTTCAGAGGATCGATACTTTAATTGACGATTCGCTTCATTTGAAATATTGCCAATAAACTTATCTGCATTGTTCGTTACTAAGTCAGTGCTTAAAGTCAAAGTTTTTAGCCCATCTTGAACATATTTTCTATAGCGGGCTCCAAGAACCCTCGTGCTTTGATTCCCTTCGGGAATGTAGCCTATGTTATATAATAAACTGGGACTACTATTTTCAATAGGCTTGATATATAGGTCATATTTATCCCAACCCCCTAGGCCAATAATAGTAAGGTCGGCATTTTTAGAAATTTGGTGATGAAATCGCAATTGGGCATCTTGATATGTTGGAAGAACTGGTATGCTAAAGAGTTTAAAATAGTGCTGCGAAAAACTATTCCTACCAGAAAACATAAGGTTAGTTTTTTCTCCAAGTGGCATTTCGAAACTAGCGCCATAATCTGTAGCTCCCAAAGTGACTCGAGAGCCAAAACGATCGCTTCGAGGATTTCTAAGCTCAATATTTAAAGCGCCAGATAGAACATTACTCATAGATGAAGGGAAGGCTCCTGAATATAATTCAACATTTTTAATGAAGTCCATGTTTATAAGACTAACAGCACCTCCTGACGCTCCTTGAATACTAAAATGATTAATTGTAGGTATATCTATGTCATCCATCCGGTATACATTTTCATTTGAACTCCCACCTCTAATAGAGATGTTATACCCAAAACTTGACTTTGGTAAAACTCCTGGGAAACTTTGAATGGCTTTTGATAAATCCAATGTTGCTCCAGGCATTCTTTGCATTTCAGCCCAATTTATACTCTTGAGGGAGAGAGGAGTCTCTGCTGTAGTTTTAAAGGCTTCCGTAGTTACAATAGCTTCGTCTAAAAAAAATGAAGTAGCTAAAGGGATTGTCAGCTGCAATGGTTTAATAGGGGAAAGGTATAATTCGTGAATAACCATTTTGGACTGATCACGATCTTTATAAATAGTGAGATTACAGAGCCCCCTTGGTAAATTGTCAAATCGAAAATTATTTTTTGAATCACTGTATTGAACTTTCTCCCAACCATCTCCTTGTACGGTAATCATACACTTTGAAATTAGACTATCATTTTTATTGAAAATGATGGTCCCTTCTAAAATGGAGTTTTGGGCAAAAAGTAAAAATGGGAAGTGGGCAAAAATATGTATCGCCGCATAAATGTGTTTCACCACGCGAAATTAATTTATATGTTGGTTTAAAAATGCCCGAAAAAATTTAGAAATAACTCTTTTCAAGAATATAAATTATTGATTATACTCGTTCATTGCAATTTGGGCTCCTGACAAAACAAAAGTTTCAAGTAGCTTCAAGGAGTTTTTAATTCCCAAAGTCACATTATTTAATTCATCCATTTCCCACTTTCCAAGAACAAATTGGGTCTGTTGGCCTTTAGAGAAATTATTACCGATACCAAAACGTAGACGAGCATAATCTTGACGCCCAAGAGTTTCTTGAATGCTCTTCAATCCATTATGACCACCGTCAGATCCTTTTGGCTTCAATCGTATTTCACCAAGCGGTAAGGCAATATCGTCTAAAACCACGACAATATTTTCAAAGGGAATATTTTCCTGTTCAATCCAATAGCGAACAGCCTTGCCACTCAAATTCATAAAGGTGCTTGGCTTCAATAAGATTATTGTGCGACCCTTTATTTTAAATTTGAAGACATCACCATAACGGGCCGATTCAAAAGATGAATCTGATTTAACCGCCCAGGAGTCTAAAACGTTAAAACCAATATTATGCCTGGTTTGGCTGTATTCCGTCCCAGGGTTACCTAATCCAATTATTAGATATTTCTTCATTCAGTAGCATCTGCCTCTGGAGCGCCTTCAGCGCCTTCAGCGCCTTCAGCGCCTTCAGCAGCATCAACATCTTCGTCTAGTACAGCTTTACGCGACATTTTAATTG
>CAJVWI010000025.1 GCA_913009655.1 uncultured Cryomorphaceae bacterium | reverse complement strand
TTCTCATGCTGGTGATTCTCATGCTGGTGATTCTCATGCTGGTGATTCTCATGCTGGTGATTCTCATGCTAGTGATTCTCACGCTGGTGATTCTCATGCTGTTGATTCTCATGTTGGTCATGAAGATCACGGTCCCGCAAATCGACCATGGTCTGCTTTTTTAGTGAATACGATATTCTTTTTAGGTATTGGAGTGGGAACTTTATTCTTTTTAGCTATCCAATATGCGGCACAAGCAGGTTGGTCGGCAGGAATTCTGCGGGTGATGGAAGCTGTTTCATTGTTTGTGATTGTTCCATTACTCGGATTGTTGTTTCTAGCTATTACAGGATCTATGCATCAACACCATATTTGGCATTGGATGCAGGAAGGAATAATGGATCCATCGAGTTCTAATTATGATTCACTAATCGCAGGAAAGGAAGCTTATTTAAATGCTCCATTTTTTATTTTGCGTACAATTTTATACTTGGTTATATGGGGAGGTGCTGCATACTTATTCCGCAGAAACAGCCTTCGAGAGGATCGGTTACCCTCGGGTCAAAATTTATTTTTTACTCAAAGAAAATTAGGTGCAACATTTATAGTTTTATATGCCGTAACATCTTCAACAAGTGCATGGGATTTCATAATGTCTATCGATGCACATTGGTTTTCAACTCTATTTGGTTGGTATACTTTTGCTGGAATGTTTGTCACTTCATTAACGGTCTTAAACTTATTGGTTATATATCTACGAATAGGTGGATATTTGCCATGGGTTAACTCCAATCATCAACATGATTTAGGTAAATTCATGTTTGCCTTCAGTGTTTTTTGGACATACCTATGGTTCTCTCAGTATATGTTGATTTGGTATTCGAACATACCGGAAGAGACACCATATTACCTGGCTAGATTCGGAGAATATAAATTGCTATTTATAACAATGGTTGTATTAAATTTCCTTATGCCTATCCTGGTTTTGATGTCTCGTGATGCAAAGCGCATTGCTGGCTTTATAGGGCTTGCTGCAGTATTTGTTTTAGCAGGGCATTGGATGGATCATTATATCATGATAATGCCGGGTTCTGTGGGTTATAACTATGGTTTTGGTTGGGCAGAAATAGGCGGATTCTTATTTTACGCAGGGATTTTTATTTATGTCGTCTTGCACAATCTAGCTGCTGCTCCGTTACTAATGAAGAATCATGCTATGATACATGAAAGTAAATTGTTTCACCAATAATATTATATTGATATGACTGGCCTTCTATTAGCCATTGTACTATTTCTCTTAGTCCTTGCAACTGCTCAGATTGTTCGCATATATGAGCTTGCAACTAAGGCTAGCAAGCGAGATGAATATGTAGTTACCAATAAAGACAATAACAATCAGGGGAGACTTATGCTCGTCTTTGGAATTGGTCTTTTATCGTCATTTGTATGGATGGTAAATGCTTGGAGCCCGATATTTCTCCCTAAGCCATCATCTTTACATGGAGTAGAAATTGACATGTTATGGGATATTTCAATGGGACTTATTGTTGTTGTATTTTTTATCGTTCAACCGATATTATTCTTCTTTGCATACAAGTACAGAGGAAAAGAAGGACAAAAAGCAACATATTACGAGCACAACAATAAATTAGAATTTATTTGGACAATAGTACCGGCAATTGTTCTTGCTGTTTTAATCGTTTATGGGATGACTACATGGTCAAATGTTTGGAATCCTGATAATGATGAGGAACCTATTGTAATCGAATTATATGCTCAACAGTTTAAGTGGATAGCAAGATATTCTGGTGATGATAATACCTTAGGTAATGCTAATGTTCGTCTTATTAAAGGGGTGAACATAATTGGTGTTGATACATTGGATGCAACCAGTTCAGATGATATTATTACGAGTGAATTACATCTTCCTGTGGGTAGGCCTATAAAATTTATGTTTCGATCTCAAGATGTTATTCATTCGGCTTATATGCCTCATTTCAGAGCTCAAATGAATTGTGTGCCTGGAGCTCAAACTTCATTCCAATTCACACCTACAATTACAACTGAAGAGATTCGAATGGATCCTGATGTAATTAAAAAAGTAGAAAGAATAAATAAAATTAGATTAGAAGCGGGCAAGGAGTTTTATGAATATGACTATTTGTTGCTTTGCAATAAAGTATGCGGGTCTGCTCATTACAATATGCAAATGCCTCTGATTGTAGAAACCGAAGCAGAATATGCTCAATGGTTATCGGAACAAAAGACTGTTAAAGAATCAATTTAAATCGTTGAGCTATGGCGAAAGAAATAAATGAAGAGGCTATTTCTCATGATGATCAAGAGCATCATGTAGAGAATTTTTGGACAAAGTATGTGTTCTCTATGGACCATAAAATGATTGGTAAGCAATTCCTTGTTACTGGAATGGTAATGGGGGTATTGGGAGTCTTTATGTCAATGCTATTTCGATTGCAATTGGCATGGCCAAATGAAAAGTTTGTAATTCTTGAATCTATTCTCGGTAAATGGGCGCCTGAAGGCCAAATGGACCCGAATATTTATTTGGCTTTGGTTACTATTCATGGAACAATAATGGTCTTTTTTGTATTGACCGCTGGCCTTTCCGGAACATTTTCAAATCTATTGATTCCTTTACAAATTGGAGCTAGAGATATGGCTTCGGGATTCTTAAATATGCTTTCATATTGGTTTTTTGCCGCATCTTCAGTTGTAATGGTGGTTTCTCTTTTTGTTGAAACTGGACCGGCATCGGGCGGTTGGACAGTTTACCCACCCCTTAGTGCTTTGCCGCAAGCTATGCCTGGATCTGGAGCTGGTATGACGCTTTGGTTGGTTTCCATGACATTATTTATTGCAGGGTCATTATTAGGATCTTTAAATTACATAGTAACGATTATTAATTTGAGAACAAAGGGGATGAGTATGGATAGACTTCCATTGACTATCTGGGCATTTTTTGTTACAGCAATACTTGGTGTTCTTTCTTTTCCCGTTTTATTAAGTGCGGCTCTTCTTTTAATGTTTGATAGATTGTTGGGGACAAGCTTTTATTTGTCAGACATAATGGTTGCTGGCGAGCTTCTTCATAATGAAGGTGGTAGCCCAGTTCTCTATGAGCATTTATTTTGGTTCTTAGGACACCCGGAGGTTTATATCATTCTTTTACCTGCTTTAGGAATAACATCAGAGGTTATAGCCACTAATTCTCGAAAGCCAATATTTGGTTATCGAGCAATGATTGGTTCAATATTGGCAATAGCTTTTCTTTCCTTTATAGTTTGGGGTCATCATATGTTTATTACAGGAATGAATCCATTTTTAGGATCAGTATTTACATTTACTACTTTGCTAATTGCTATTCCATCTGCTGTTAAAGCATTTAATTATATTACGACTTTGTGGAAAGGCAATATCCAATTTACACCTGCGATGTTATTCTCAATTGGATTAGTGAGCACCTTTGTTGCAGGCGGATTAACAGGTATTATTTTAGGAGATTCTGCATTAGATATTAATGTTCATGACACATATTTCGTTGTGGCTCATTTCCACATTGTAATGGGTCTTTCTGCGATATTTGGAATGTTTGCTGGAGTGTACCATTGGTTTCCTAAAATGTACAGAAGGATGATGAACAAGACTATGGGTTATTTGCATTTTTGGTTAACCTTCATCTCTGCATATGGTGTCTTTTTCCCTATGCATTTTACTGGTCTAGCTGGTCTACCTAGAAGATATTACAGCAATGCTGAGTTCCCAATGTTTGATGAAATACAAGATATAAATGTTATTATCACAATATTTGCGATTTTTGGTGGACTTGCTCAATTAATATTCTTGTTTAATTTCTTTTATTCTATGTGGAGAGGCCCAGTCGCTCCAAAAAACCCTTGGCGGTCAAACACTTTAGAATGGACGACTCCAGTGGAGCATATTCATGGGAACTGGAAAGGTGAAATCCCAACGGTTTACCGTTGGCCCTATGATTACAGTAAGCCTGGACATGATGATGATTTTGTTCCTCAGTCTACTCCTAGATTTAAAAATGAACCTGGACATTAATTATTGTTGAAAGAGTTTTCAAGGGCCACCAAATCGGTGGCCCTTTCCTTTTAAATTTGTCTTAATGGTACGTTTTGAAGAAGAAGGATTATCCTCGAAAGAGGAAGAAGCTGAACAGCGACTGCGTCCCGCCAGATTTGATGATTTTGCGGGACAGGAGCGGGCTTTAGAAAACTTAAAAATATTTGTTCAAGCGGCTAGAGAAAGGGGAGAAGCAATGGATCATGTCTTACTGCATGGCCCACCAGGTTTGGGAAAAACCACGTTAGCACATATCTTGGCAAATGAACTCGATTCTAATCTTCGGTTGACATCTGGCCCTGTTTTAGATAAGCCTGGGGATTTAGCCGGTCTATTAACGAGCTTAGAGGAGAATGACGTCTTATTCATTGATGAAATACACCGCCTAAGCCCTGTAATCGAAGAATACCTTTATTCAGCGATGGAAGATTTTTCAATTGATATTATGATTGAGAGTGGCCCTTCTGCTCGGTCAGTTCAGATTGGTTTAAAGCCATTTACTTTAGTTGGTGCAACAACCCGGTCTGGAATGTTGACTGCTCCATTAAGATCTCGTTTTGGAATTTCGACAAGGTTAGAATATTATAAAGTTGAGTTGTTGAGTACCATCGTTGAGCGCTCTTCAGGGATCTTAAATATTGTAACAGAACAGGATGCAGCGATTGAAGTTGCTAGAAGAAGTCGTGGTACTCCACGAATTGCAAATTCATTGCTTAGAAGGCTAAGGGACTTTGCGCAAGTAAAAGGTAAAGGGATAATTGATCTTACTATTGCTAGATATGGTATGGATGCACTAGATGTGGATGAGCATGGCCTTGATGATATGGATAATAAGATTTTGACAGCTCTTATTGACAAATTTAAGGGTGGTCCAGTAGGTTTAACCACATTAGCTACAGCAGTTTCTGAACAATCAGAGACATTAGAAGAGGTATATGAGCCATATTTAATTCAAGAAGGTTATTTAGCGAGGACTCCTCGAGGTAGGGTAGCTATGGATTTAGCTTATGAGCACTTAGGGAAAAAAACACCGAATCAAAAAGGTCTTTTCGACTTAGAGAAATGAATGCAAAGAAATTTTTGCAGCAAGAGGCAAATCGGTTAGGGTTTTTGTCATGCCGTGTTTCAAAAGCTGAATTTCTTAAAGATGAGGCTCCCCGTTTAGAAGAATGGTTAAAATATGGTTATCATGGTTCTATGGCTTACATGGAGAATCATTTTGATAAACGTTTAGATCCCAGGAAATTAGTTCCAGGTGCTCGTTCTGTAATAAGCCTTGCTTATAATTATTATCCAGAAAAGGAAATCACGAAGGCTGATAATTCATTGCCTAAAATAGCAAAATACGCTTATGGAGAGGATTATCATGTTGTGATAAAAGAGAAACTATTTGAATTACTGGATTCACTTCGGACTAGTTTTGGAAATGTTGAAGGACGGTGCTTTGTTGATTCTGCTCCAGTGATGGAGCGATCATGGGCTGAAAAAAGTGGAATAGGTTGGATTGGTAAGAATAGCTTACTGCTAAGAAAATATGAGGGTAGCTTTTTCTTTCTTGCAGAGTTAATAATTGACATGGATATGCCTGAAGACGAATTAGAGAACGATCACTGCGGATCATGCACAAAATGTATTGACGCATGCCCTACTGGCGCAATTGTTCAACCTGAAGTGATTGATAGTAATCGTTGCATAAGCCATATGACAATTGAACTTCATGGGTCTTTGCCTTCAGACTTTAAGGAGTCAATCTCTCCTTGGGTTTTCGGATGTGATATCTGTCAAGATGTTTGCCCTTGGAATCGTCATTCAAAGCCTCATGATGAGGATCGTTTTAATCCCGGTGTTTGGAAAGATTGGAATGAAAATGACTGGAGAGAAATTACAGAGGAAACCTTTGGTCGTGTTTTTAAGAATAGCGCGATTAAACGAACCGGGTTTGAAGGCTTAAAGCGGAATCTAAGCTCGGGAGAAGTATCCTTTATGGATAGACTAAAGTAGACCCTGGTTGGATAACCTGGTAATTAGATTCATCGTATAATATTATTACCCACTCACATTCTTTAGCATTCCATAGGGGGTCAAGATTGGAGGTGACACTTCCAGAAAATACTTGACCTCCTTCCCCACCATTTTGAGAAATTAAGATGCCTAATGGTCCAAGAGGTGCACTGCGAAAAACATTTTCATGAACATATGTTTCGTTTCTCGAGTTATTAGGCATCAATTGAGGGGCAATTATTTCAGATTCTTTTAGATATACTGCAATCCAAAGGGGGTTTGATTGAATTGAATTTAGTTCTACTGAATAATTCAATACAGCAACTCTACTCAAACTATCATATTTAGTATAAAGAGAAAATAATGCCTGAGGGGATTCGGCTAGTTCTAAAAATGTCAAACCAGACCATGCCGAGAAAGTCTTTTGATGTGAATCGGGATAATCTAATCGCTGAACAAGACCCATTGGCATGGCGAAAATCCCAAAATGCGTGGCTATATCATCACCATCCTCAGTTGTAAAATCAATTGGATAGTCATTATTAACTCCAGTAAAATTTGAGGGACCTGCATGAATAGCTAATGGAATCACTTTGTTCCCAAAGAGGCTATCTAATTCTCGTATAGCTTTTGATGCCTTCGGGCAATTTTTACATCTATGTCCTGTGAAATCCTCAATTATTACTGCTCGCTCCGTTTGGATTATGGTGTCACCTTGAACTATTGAGGTTGTGTCCCTTGGGTTCATCTCATCTTTGAAAGGCTCATCAATGACGTCACAACTATTTAAACATAAATAGCATGAAAACATAAAAGCAACATAATATTTTAAATAATTCATTACAAACTAGTTGTTAAGGATATACTTAAACCATTTGAAGGGGGAACAACTCTACAGACACCTCCGACGCAAAATACTCCCTGCTGTTGTCTTCCATATCCAATTTGAACCCTGGTGGGGCCATTGAAGTGTATGAGAGAGACTATGGGGTAATGAATCCGTCGGCTAGGTGTTGGATGGCCGTAGTTATAAATATCTTGAACAGCTAAAGTCCAATCATGATTAATTGTCCATTCGATTAAAGCCATGGCCATATCTCCTCTAAATCCATCTGCGATAGACCATTGCAGTTCGCTTCGAATAGTTTGTCCATTTGGAATCTTAAATTGATTTTCCCAAACAATGGCATTTATATTTATGACGGAATCTATATTGGGATTTTCTAAAAGAGTAATATCACCAACTCCATCATTTAAAACGGTTTTATTGTATTTCAGTCGAAAGAAACTGATTTGACTTTTGTATTTTTTTGAAAATTTGTGTGAAATAGTAGCATTTAAATCTCTGAAATAAATGGTAGGTCCAAATTTGAAATACTCAGATATGTAACCCTGAGTTCCTTTTTGTCCTCGGGTCCCATCTTCTAAAACGCTTTTGTCAATACTGTTGGAAAGCGCTGAATTTAGAGTTAACCTAGTGCCATATTTCCCCCCGAGTGGACTTCCTCTTGGAATCATATAATTTATTTCAAATTGGCCGCCAATTTCTCCATTAATTTGGGTTGCATAAGGATATAGAGCAACAAGAGCATAAGTGTGAGGTTCAGAAGTTGGAGGCAAAAAGTTTATGAAAAGATCAAATTGTTGCCCATTGCGATCGGAGCGGAAACTCATATTATCAATTCGCTTAATTGAAGCCAAAAGTCCCAAACCTTTTTTGCTATAACTTATTGTACTTACTAAAGCATTTCCAGTTCTATATATGTAACCATTATCGTAACTGGGGTCATTTATCTTATGAGCCCATTCTGTGCTCCAGTTAATTCCCTTAAAATTTAAGTTTGTTCTAAAAGCATAGGCTCCAACATTTTCGGGTAAATTCAGAATTGGATCAAAACCTCTTTGAAATTTACTTACAAAACTTGCCCCTGCACTAGCGAATACCCCTTTATTTCCCAAAGCCGGTATTAATTCATTGGCTGACCATTCAATGTCCGCACCTCTAACCACACCGTCACTTTTTGTAAAATATTTTCTTTGTCTACCCAGGACAGCTTTTATTTTTATTCCCCCATTTAGTTTGGTTATAATCCTAACTCCGTCCATTGCGTTATCTAAACCAAGTCCTCGTTCCTCATATGAACGAAAAATAAGTCCAGACCCAAACTGCTCGTAGAAGTTCCCTACTGTAATATCCCAATTTTCTTTTCTTACGCGCGCATAGCGATAGGTAATGCCTTCACCTCTGTAACCAGTTGGAAAACCTAACATAACATTTTGATAATTTTCGTATCGCATTCCTGCTTGAAAATCTCCATCGGTGTATGTGAAAAGGGCAAAGCCTTGACCCAATAATCTTTCATCAGGAAAATACTCACCGCTAGGATCAAGAACTTCATCTCTCAGATACCATTGAGCATCAGATTGAATAATCGCACGAATTTTCTGCTGTTGAGCAATTCCTATAAAAGGAATACAGAGAGCAAAGATGAATAGAACTGATCTCATCTCATCTCATCTCATTTAGTTTCTATCTCCAAGCTTTTCTTGAGATATGGCTATGACTTTTTTTGCGAGCTCTTCTTCTTCTCCTGGAATATATTTGTTGGCTTGCCATACTATTGATCCTTTATCATCAATTAAGAATGTATGGGGAATATTATTTACACCCATCGCTCTTCTGAAATCACTATTGGGATCTAAATAAACTTCATAATCCCATGCTTGGCCTGCGACAAAAGGAGCAACTCTGCTCATTGTGCGAGAGTCATCGATGGAAATTGCCAAGACCTTTAGCCCTGTATCTTCAAGGTCAATAAAGTAATCATGAAATGCATTGAGTTCATTGATACATGGTTTGCACCAAGTTGCCCAAAAGCTAATTATTAAGGGGCTTCCTGGGTTCTTTAGTTCTGCAGCATCTATAATTTGGCCTTGCAGATTAATTAACTCCGCATTGGGTAGATTTTGGGAAAATGAAGAGTTCCATAAAAGAATGGAAAAGAATAAAATTAAATATTTCATATAAAGATTAACCTGAAGAGCTAATTGCTCTTCAGGTTAATGAGTTAGTTAATGAGCTACTGTGAATCTCAAATTTTGAATTTTGCCATTTATTGAAATTCGTGCATTGTACATTCCGTCAGGTAATTCTGATACAGGAGCTTCCAGGGTATGGCTGCCTGAAGGCAGGATCTGAGAATCAAGATTTATAACTTTTTGTCCCGATAGATTAAAGATTGAAATAGAAACATCCGACTCATGAATCAATTCAAGATTGAACTTTGCAAGATTAGAAGTTGGATTTGGGAATATGCTTAGGTTATCTAAAAGAATAGCTTCTTCAGAACTAAGAACATTAGTTGATACCCAAATATTGTCCAGCCATAGGACTTGACCACTAGCTGATGTTCCTTCTATTTTTATTAAAATATCGCTTGCTGTTGCATAATTTGCTAGAGAAATCTTGTGTGTGAGCCATTGAGTGGCTAACGGAAAGAATCTTGCAGATGCTCCTGGGTCACTACCCGTAACTAAAGTGCTTCCAGCAGGTGAGAATATACTGGTCCAAGATGCCCCACAATCTGTTGAAACATAGACTTTTAATTGGTCGTTGGAATTTCCGCCTCTTGCAGCATATGCTGTGGTTAAGTACAAATTAGGATTAGAAATAGTTGACAAAGAAATTTTTTCGGTAATGATGCTAGTCACTACACCTGAACTGATAGTTGGAAAATCCCATAACATCGCTCCTGCAGATTGGCCCCATCCGCCAACGTCTGTAGTCCAACCACCAATGTTTGCTTGAGATATCCCGCCAACAAGTGGATCAGATCCCGGAGAATTTTCTTTAATTAGATTTGAAGGTAATTCACCAAATGTTAGACCTTCAAAATCAACTGAATAAGGGGCATAAACAGGAGAATTACTTAAGATATTAACTATATTTGGTGATGATATATTATTAATTGGGGCATAATCTGCAGTCCCATTTGGTGATGAAACCAAT
>CAJVWI010000024.1 GCA_913009655.1 uncultured Cryomorphaceae bacterium | reverse complement strand
AACCCGCGACCCCGACCTTGGCAAGGTCGTGCTCTACCAGCTGAGCTACTTTCGCATTGGGCAACAAAAATAACAAGAAATACCTCCTTAACAATCATATAAAATGAAATTCTTAAGGTTTATTTAAATAAGGATTTCCATCTTTGAATTAAAAGCAAAGCATCAATAGGAGCAATGGCATTTATATCTAATTCCTCTAACTCTTTCTTAAGAGATTCAACTTCTGGACTTTCCCATTGAACCAATGTCATTTGATGATTAGCACCATTATCATTCGATTTCTCCGGTTTATGTCCATGTAATTGCTCTAACTCTTTTAACAAATCTTTCGCTCTTAAAACAACAGTTTGAGGCATACCTGCCATCCTTGCTACATGAATGCCAAAGCTGTGATTTGATCCACCTGGCTTTAATTTTCGTAAAAAAACTATATCACCGTTATCTTCAAGAACAGAAACATGTTTATTACTTACCCTTTCACAAGATTCCTCAAGAGATACTAATTCATGATAATGCGTAGCAAAAAGTGTAAGCGGTTTGAACGGATGAAAATGCAAGTATTCCGTTATCGATTGGGCAATACTCAATCCATCATAAGTCGCCGTCCCCCTTCCTATTTCATCAAGAAGCACTAAACTCCTTTCCGTAAGGCCATTTAAAATACTAGCCGTTTCTGACATTTCCACCATAAAAGTAGATTCCCCCGCACTTAGATTATCACTTGCACCAACTCTAACAAAAAGTCTATCTAAAATGGTCAAGTTTGCAGATTTAGCAGGAACAAAGCTCCCCATTTGAGCAAGAATTGATATTAAAGCTGTTTGTCTCAATAGAGCTGACTTCCCGCTCATGTTTGGGCCAGTTATCAACAATATTTGCTCTTTTGAAGAGTTCAACTCAACATCGTTTGGAACATAATATTCACCTTCCGGTAAACTATACTCTATGACTGGATGTCGGCCATCAACAACTGAGTATCGGCGGTTTTCATTCCAGCTTGGCATGGCCCAAGAATACCGACTGGCTAATCTTCCAAATGCAAATAAAACATCAACTGAGGCAATGCACTTTGCTGTATTAAGAAGAGATGGAACATAATGCTGTGCTTTATTAACTAAATCAGAATAAAGTTTATACTCAAGTGCAGAAAGTAGAGCCTCTGCATCTAAAATTTCCAATTCCAGAATTTTTAATTCTTCCGTTATATATCTCTCCGCATTGACCAATGTTTGCTTCCGAATCCATGACTCGGGAATCTTATCTTTTTGAGAATTACGTACCTCTAAATAATAACCAAAGACAGAATTAAAGTTAATTTTTAAACCCTGGATCCCTGTTGTCTTTATTTCTCTTTCCAGAATAGCCTCTAAATGTTGTTGGGAATCATCCTTTAAGTTTCTATACTTATCAAGCTGTTTATTAAATCCCTCGCGAATAATTCCCCCTTTAGACACAAGCAGCGGTAACTCATCTGCCAGTGTTTTATTAATTAATTCAGATAAATTGGATAATGGGTTAAGTTTTTCTAAATATGGCATCCACTCATTTTCCCCATTTAATTTTTCACCTATTCTTTCAATTTGAAAAAGACTTTCAGCTATACGCATTAACTCTCTCGGCCCAATTCTACCGGTCGACAATCTTGTGCTCAAGCGTTCGATATCTGAAATTAATTTCAGATGGCTCTCTACTTCTTGGCTATTGTCATTAGATTTCAAAATAGATGAGACTGCCACTTGGCGCTGGTTGATCAATTTTAAATCAGTCATGGGCAAAGCAAGCCATCTTCTTAACATCCTACCACCCATAGGTGTTAAACAAACATCTAAGACATCAAGTAAGGACGTTCCTCCATGAGTAGATGTTCCGAATAGCTCCAAATTATTTAGAGTAAATCTATCCATCCATAAATGGGTGGAAGATCTAAGGCGATGAATACTTAAAATATGCGATTTTTGATCATATTTAGATTGTTCTAAATAGTGCATTAATGCACCAGAAGCAATTACAGCAAGTTGGGCATCTGAAATTCCAAACCCTTTAATAGTCTTTGATTTAAAATGATCATTTATCTTTTCTGAAGCATAGTCCAATTGGAAAACCCAGTCCTCAATACTTGACGGAGTTCTGTCTCCTAGAAGTCTAATTATAAAATCCGAGCGTTGTCTTCGGTTATAAACAATTTCTTTTGGGTTAAAACTTTGTATCCATTTGTCAATTTCAAGATGTGAGCCCTGAGCAACCATGAATTCGCCTGTTGAAACATCGAGTAAAGCAAGTCCCCCGTCATTTTTATCAAGGTGTATTGCTGCAAGAAAATTATTTGAATTACTCTTTAGTAAACTATCCGAATGACTAATTCCAGGTGTGACTAACTCGGTAACTCCTCTTCTAACTATTCCCTTTACTGATTTTGGATCTTCTAACTGTTCACAAATAGCAACTTTGAACCCAGCATTAACTAGGCGTGGCATATAAGTATCTATAGCGTGATGTGGAAATCCGGCCAGTTCTATCGATCCGGCGGCACCATTGCTTCTTTTTGTTAATGTTATCTCTAAGGCTTTTGCTGCTTTTATAGCATCTTGTCCAAAGGTTTCATAGAAATCTCCAACACGAAACAATAAAATAGCCTCAGGATGCTCAGCTTTCATAGAATTATACTGGCGCATTAATGGAGTTTCCGGGATGTTTCTTGACATATATATGATCTATATAACAGACTTACCTTTGCGAAGATAAGACCTCAACTGATCACCGGCTTAAACTGTTTACAAGACTAGGGTAATTATGAAAAAGAAAACTACCGATGAGCTGAATCGTTTAAGTCCAAATTCTTATTCAAATTCATTCAAAACTCCAGTATGGATTATTTTAGAAAATTTACGTAGTGCCCATAACATCGGTAGTTTTTTTAGAACAGCCGATGCCTTTGGGTTAGCCGGCATATCTCTTTGTGGTTATTGTGCCAGACCTCCGCACAAACAACTTGATAAGGTCGCCCTTGGGGCAACTGAGTCAGTTGATTGGTTGAGCTTTGATAATGGTATAGATGCAATCATTGAATCCAAAAAGAATGGATATACTGTGTTAGGAGTAGAACAGATTCATGAAGCCTATTCTTTAGAGAATATGCCTTGTCCTAAAAATGGAATTGCACTGGTTTTTGGAAATGAAGTAAATGGTATCGATGAAAAAACTCTTGCACTGTGTGATGGGGCAGTTGAAGTCCCACAGTTTGGGATAAAACACAGTCTAAATGTCAGTGTATGCGGTGGTTCTGTTCTTTGGGAAGCTACTCGGAGATATCGATTTGATTCAAAATAAAACCATTGTTGAATAACAAAAAAAGGGTTTACACCCTTTTTTTGTTATTGTTTATTTTCAATAGAATTACTTTATAAATTCAAATTCAACCCTTCTGTTGTGAACATTTTTTGTGCTAAGTAATTCAGATTCACCTTTAGTCTTGATTTCAAAGCGTGCCTCAGAAAGCTGAAAAGTAGTAGTTAATGCCCTAACTACAGTTTTTGCGCGTCGCTCACCAACTTTAAGATTTACTCTTTCAGAGCCGGTTTTGTCAGTGTGCCCTACTACACATAATCGCAGACTTGGGTTTGCTTTCATCATTTTTGCAACAACCGTCAATTTTGCTTCGTCCTCCAATGAAAGAGTAGCGCTATTTGAAGAGAAGTACATTTCAGGTATGAATGCCGCTGCAACTTTATTACTTAGAGTTCCTTCTATCTTTTTACCCTGAAAATTCACAAGTGCACCTGCAGGTGTGTTTTGCTCCTGATCCTTTGAGTCAAGTACCCCGTCACCATCACTGTCTAATTCACGACCAGAGGCATCTACGCGAGCACCTCTTTGTGTAAATGGGTCAGTATCTAATTCGTGACGGACTCCGTCACCATCAAGATCTAATGCTCTTCCCGATCCATCAACAAGGGCCCCTTTTGGGGTATTTGATTCAATATCGAAAGCGTCAGAAACACCATCACCATCATTATCCACTTGAACTTTTGCCAAATCACTTTTTAGAGTGTCAACAGTAGCCTCAAGCTCCTTGATTTGAGCGCAGGAGATAAACGCTATCGAAACAATTCCTAAAATTGCGTACTTCATCGTTATTTTTTTTCGTTTGATTTATACAAATGTACCAAATTTTCATCGCTACAAGTGGCTAATAATGAATCCATCGAGGTTTTTTCTATGGGGTGAATCCAATCAGCCCAATATTCGCACAATGGAGCTAATACAAATAGTCGCTCATTCATTCTGGGGTGGGGAACTTCAAGATTCTTAGAAACGTATTCACCACCTGACCAGAGTATGATGTCAATATCAATTATTCTGTTCTCATAATTATTGGATTTAGCATTTCTTGTTCTCCCAAGTTTTTCTTCAATTTTAAGAAGGGTTGTCATCAATATAGAAAGGGAATCTTGCCATTCCACTTCAATCATTTGATTCAAAAAATCCCTTCCGTTAAAGCCCCATGATTTTGAAGAAAATAAACTTCCTTTTTTATGAATCTTGGCATGCAAAATTATTGTACTTATCGCATTATTAATCGCTAATAATGGATCTGGTGAATTGCTTCCTAACGAAATTAGCACCCGGTTAATTTGACTAGTAGACCTTACCTTGCGTTCTATGATTTTCATTTGAAACAATTATAAACTTTAAAATTTGTCATGAAGGTATTCTTTTCAAGCTTTTTAGGAGTCATCGCTGGACTCTTCTTTATTTTTTTTATTTGCATTTTAATTGGCGTCGCTGCGAGCTCTTCGTCAACAGATATGGAAGTATTTGAGAATACGACATTACAAATTACACTCGAAGGAGTTATAGAGGATCGGCCAAATTCAGCAAATCAAGTTCTTTTAGAGCTACTTGACCAACCTCAAAGTCTCTCTTTAACGGATATGTTAATTACCTTAGAAGCTGCTAGAATTGATCCAAAAATAGATGCGATTTGGTTAAAAATAGGATTATTTGATGCTGGATACGCTAGTCTTCAGGAGTTAAGAAATGCCTTGAAAGCATTTACAGAAGAGGGCAAAATAATTATTTCATCAGGGAAAATATATACTCAGAAAGCCTATTATCTAGCCTCTGTTGCTGATGAAATGATTATTGCACCTCAGGGAGTTATGGAAATTAGTGGACTAAGTAGTGCTCCGATATACTGGAAAGACGCCTTTGACAAACTAGGGGTAAAAGCACACTTAATACGTGGAAATGATAATATTTATAAAAGTGCCGGTGAACCTTTCATATCAAGTGAAATGTCTAGTGCAAACCGAGAGCAAACCTCTGCCCGATTAAACTCTCTTTGGTCAAGTATAGAATCTGATATTTTTAATTCTATTCCAGAACTGTCTAAAAGCTCAAAATGGGACGATATTTTAAATTCCCAACCATTACTACCGGCTGAAAAAGCTTTACAATACGGGCTAATCGGCCATGCTTTATATCCAGATAGTATTAAAGGATTTTTAGAAGATCTCCTTTCTTATGAGATTAAGAAAAAGCAAATAATTGGAATTTCTAAATATAAAAAATCGATTAAAGAACCTTCTGGGGCGCACAAAATTGCTGTACTAATAGCAGAAGGAGAAATTAAAGATGGCAAAGGTGGAAATGATGGATCTATAACTGATGGGAACATGGCTGAGGCGATTTCCGCAATAAGGAAAGACAAAAGAATAGAAGCTGTCATTTTACGTATCAACTCCCCGGGAGGGTCTGCGTTGGCAAGTGACATGATTTGGCAAAACATATCCCTACTCGCTGCAGAAAAGCCTGTATATGTAAGCATGGGGAATGTGGCTGCGTCCGGTGGTTATTACATAGCTGCTCCTTGTAAAAAAATCTATGCTTCGCCAATGACCATAACTGGCTCAATAGGTGTTTTTGGACTGATGTTTAGTGCAGAAGAATTGATGCATAATAAACTAGGCATCAAGACTCAACAAGTTGGCACTCACCCCTTAAGTAATCTCATAGCAATTGATAAGGGGCCGAGTAAAGAAGTATTAGCTGTTTTACAGAATAACGTAAATCATACATATGACAGGTTTAAATCTGTAGTTAGTGAGGGAAGACAAATTGATTTATCGAAAGTAGACAGTCTAGCAAAAGGCCATGTTTATTCAGGGAATGACGCTCTTGAGATTGGTCTAATCGATGAATTTGGAGGGCTTTTAGATGTCATAGAAGATGTTCAATCTACCTTAGACGAACCCGCAAGACTAGTATTTTTTCCAACTCAAAAAGACCCTTTACAAGAAGTAATAAATATGCTACAAGTAAAATCAAATGAGATCTTTTTCTCTCCAAAAAGTGTCTTTTTGAAAGACCTAGAAAATGAATTACAAATGTTGCAAAATCTTGATGGCCCTCAGATGAGACTTATAAATTTTAAACTTTGAAGAGCTTCAAGTGGATTCTAGGTTAAGTACGAAAAAAAAACATCATGCCCTTGTTCTGTATATAGTTCTAGCAGGTCTTTTCATTGCCTCGCTTGTTGTATGCAACCTTATAGCCAACAAGTTTATCAGTTTGGATTTAGGCTTCTATACTTTTGTTCTCTCGGCAGGTGTTCTTCCATATCCTATAACTTTTCTTATTACCGATTTTCTCTCTGAATTTTATGGGAGAAAACGCACTAATTATGTTATTCTTAGTGGATTTATAGCATTGATTTTTGTGTTGTTTGTAATCTGGCTTGGCTCTCAATTTAACGCAATAGAAAATTCTCCCGTATCCGATAGTTCTTATGATTTGTTATTTGGAAATTCCCAAAGAGTGATCATTGCATCTATGGTAGCCTATTTATTTGCACAACTTATTGACGTAAGGATTTTTCATTTTTGGAAAAAGATTACAAGTGGTAAACATCTCTGGTTAAGAAATAATTTCTCAACAATTATTTCTCAATTAGTTGATACAACTATGGTCGTTGGCATTATTTTCTTAGATACTGAATCTTTCGGAACCATTGGAAAAATGATTTTAGACGGGTGGCTATTTAAAGTTCTCTGCGCACTATTTGATACACCAATTATGTACCTAGGGTCTTGGCTTTTTAAGCTTAAATTTAAAATTTCAGAAATCCAACAAGGTTAATTAATTCACATCAATAACTCCACGATAAAACCAATCCCTCATGACTTCTCAAATTTATAACGGCACCACTTGAAAATATTAAATACTGTCCTTTCAGCCCACATAGATCCCCTTTAAATTTAGCAGAGCCCTTAAAACTAAAGCTATTGATATTTCCGGGAGTAGCAGTATAATCATAATGAATCTCTTGTTGCTCACCATCTAAATCAAAAAACTCTCTCAAGTTATTTGATACAGATTCCCTAGCGTTAATTACCTCTTCTCCAAGATCTCTACCATCGCTTTTATTATTTAACATTTGCCTCCAGTTTGTTTTATCCGAGTATAACGATTTTAATTCTACTTCAATTAAACCAGCTTCATAACGGTTATTTGTTTTTGCAATAATTCGAGCGCGACCCGCTCCTTGGTCCATCCATCGATTATGAACTTGATCAAGTCTAGTAACGCCCACTTTGATTTGACCAGCGTCTGCCAAGTAAACGACATGGGGTTGAAGTTGAAATGATTTTTCATGGTCTAAGTCTCTATCTTCAATATTTAAATGCGCTCTACTTAGCTCTGGACGCAAAATTGAATCACCGGCGAGAGGGCTTTCAAAAAAACACTTTTTACAGCACCCCATTCTAAAAAGACTGGCAAAATCTCTTTTACAAGATTTACAAATAGCCAATCCTCTAAATTCTATAGAAATCGACCTGCCGATCAATGCGTTTAGATGAAGTATATGTTCTCCTATTTCAGCATATACTTGAACTGGTGACTTTAAAACATTAAATAACTTGAACGTAGGTCCTTCTGCGTACATACTAATTGATTAACTTTATGTATCAAAGGTAACTTAACCAAAATTATGGCCTTTTCCCCTATTACAGATTTAATTAAATGGCGCTTAAAAAGCAGAATGGCTTCAATAGAATTAATGAAGAATGAGCCACATATATCTCAAAGAAGAGTTCTGAAAAATCTATTATCTCATGCGGAGAATACCGTTTATGGCCGGAAATATAGAATCTCTAAAGAGATGTCATATGAGGAATATCAAGATGCAATTCCAATTGTTAATTATGAGTCAATAACCCCATGGATAGAGAGGACTATGAAAGGAGAGCAAAATTTACTTTGGGATGGCCCTATACAATGGTTTGCTAAAAGTAGTGGCACTACAAATTCCAAAAGTAAATTTATCCCTGTAAGCCGGGAGTCTCTTAATGATTGTCATCTCTCGATTGGAAAAGATTTGCTTGCTATTTATACCCACCAATGTCCACAAAGCCAGCTATTTGATGGTCTATCATTGCGTCTGGGAGGGTCAAGTAAAATTAACGATCTCCAAAATATATCTTACTATGGGGACCTTTCAGCAATTATGATTCAAAATCTTCCATTTTGGGCAGAATGGAGATCAACTCCATCAAATGATATAGCTCTTCTTGAAGATTGGGAGGAAAAAGTGGAAAAAATATCTCAACAAGTAATGAACCAAAATGTAACTTCACTTTTCGGAGTGCCATCTTGGATGCTTGTTTTAATTAGGCATATTCTATCATTAAATGGTAGTGAATCGATAAGTTCAATTTGGCCTAATTTAGAATTATTTTGTCACGGAGGAGTAAGCTTTACACCATACTCTGAAAGTTTTAAAAATTTACTCCCAGATAATTGTAAGTTTTTAGAAACATACAATGCTTCAGAGGGGTTCTTCGCTGTACAAGATCGCCTAGGAGAGCCTGGAATGCTCCTAATGCTTGACCATGGGGTTTACTATGAATTTATACCTCTAGATGAATTTAATGGCCGTACATCCAAAGCTATAAACCTTGAAAAGGTTAAAACTGACCTTGAATATGCTGTTATTATTAGCACAAATGGTGGTCTGTGGAGGTATATCCTCGGGGATACTATTAAATTTACTTCTCTACACCCATATAGAATTGAAGTCACAGGACGAACTCGTCATTTTATAAATGCCTTTGGTGAGGAACTTATTATTGAGAATGCGGATAGAGCGATGATCTCAGCGTGTAAAAAAACAAATTCTGAAATTATTGATTATACTGTTGCTCCATTATTTATGAAAGGGAAAAAGAATGGAGCCCATGAATGGTTAATTGAATTTGCTATTGAGCCTAATAATTATCAAAATTTCGCTATTGCTCTGGATAATGAATTAAAAAAGCTTAATTCTGATTATGGAGCTAAACGACATAAAAATATGATTCTTAGACTTCCCATCATCATAAAAGCAGAACCCAATACTTTTCATAAATGGCTCAAATCAAAAGGAAAACTCGGTGGCCAAAATAAGGTGCCTCGTTTATCGAATGACAGAAAACTTATGGAAGAAATCCTTAAATTTAAACTCTCCAAAACGTAAACTATAAATATGCACATTGCTATTGCCGGAAATATCGGCTCAGGGAAAACCACTCTAACAACACTGCTCTCAAAACACTACAGTTGGGATGCTCATTACGAAGAAGTAGAACATAATCCTTATCTGGACGATTTTTATGGGGATATGATGCGTTGGTCTTTCAACTTGCAGATATTTTTCCTTCATAGTAGATTTAAACAAATCCATGACATTCGAAACGGGAAAAAAACTGTCATACAGGATCGAACAATCTATGAAGACAGTTCTATTTTTGCCCCGAATCTACACGATATGGGATTAATGTCATCAAGAGATTTTGATGCTTACATGAGACTCTTTGATCTAATGGAGGAATTCATTACCCCCCCGGATTTATTAATTTATTTGAACGCCTCTGTACCAACTTTAGTTGAGCAAATTCAAAAACGAGGCAGACCCTATGAGGATTCTATTCGACTCGATTATCTGAAGCGCTTAAATAATAGATATCAAGACTGGGTAAAAGGATATAATAAAGGCAAACTTTTAATTATTGATGTAGACAATAATAACTTTGCTGAAAATGCAGAAGATCTTGGTAAGATTATTTCAAAAATAGATGCAGAATTAAACGGATTATTTTAAAAAATATTTCATAAAAAAGCCCCAAAATCTTTCGGGGCTTTTTTATGAAATATTTTTTATTTATACTCTACTAAAATGAAACCATCTAGTATCTTCTTGTATGAGTTTTAGCTAAATTCAATCCTCATTCAATACTGATTCCTGGGATATAGACTTTTTAGAATCATCAATTTCAACCTCCGGGCTAACAACTGTTATT
>CAJVWI010000023.1 GCA_913009655.1 uncultured Cryomorphaceae bacterium | reverse complement strand
TAGGCTTACTCCAAGCGAAATATCAACTACCCGAATCGAATGATCAGGCACCGAGTTTGACAGAAAAGAAAGTATGGAACGGCATCCCATTAAAAAAAGTGAAGGGATTAAAATGGATTGGAAATAATGTCGTTAACTTTTGCTCGAGTCTTCTTGCTCTCTTCGCCAGTCTTCTATTTGCTGCAATAACTCCTTAAGCTGTGACATGGTAAAAGGCTTTCCGAGAAAGTCATTGAGTCCGGCTGCCTTGTATTTTATTGGACCTAATGGGGATGTTATTGCCCACTTTAATTGCGGGAGGGGCAAAATTTAACTTGAGGCAAATCAACGTTTTAGTTCTACGAACGTAGAGAGATTTATGTACTATTTTTTGATTAATCTACACTTTATTGTATCGACCCCCTATATTTGTGTACAACCAATAAGTATGTAAGCCTTATGCGTAATCTTCTTTTATCTACTGCTTTTTTCTTTTTGTCTTTGGCTGTATTTGCCCAAGGGCCTGCTAAAATGGCTTATGGTTTAGGTGTCACCTATTTCATGCCAGACAATGGATCTTCTTTTGGCGGTTTCGGCAGTAGTGCCGGGGGATTTGATGGCATGAATCTCTTTGCAAGCTTGAACGTTGACATGCCTATTTGGGATAATATCTATGTGCGGCTTGGGACTGATGCTCACTATTTAAGAGCAATAACAACAAATAAGACTACAAATCTTGCTGGCGTTTCGCCTCATTTTGGCTTAGGGAGTGTAAAACCTTTAAAAAATGGACAACTACGTTATGGACTTACTATGGGGCTTTCTCTTATGAGAACCTGGGACCGAGATTCTATTGGTTCGACCCCAATAAATTCGGGGTTTCTTGGGGGTTCAATCGGTATACCTGCAGGCATATCTATCAGGTATGAAATTCCTAAAGATGAACGCACCTATTATATTGGTGCAGACTTTCGCTATTTCATGTTTGATGATGGCTTGGATGGAATCGGCGCTGGAAATCGGGTAGGTTATGATGACCAAATGCTAACATTCTCAATTGGATTGGTTAACAAAAAGACATATCGCTCGAAAAAACTAGCTTCTTTGCAGCTTGAAGCAAATAAAGTAAGTGCTATTCCACAACTCGAAGAAAAACTCAACCAAGCTAAAGAAGAGAATGCCATAATCCAAGACGATCTTGAAGTCGCACATTTTAAAGCTGCGGAGGCTAATCGAAAATTAGATTCATTAGCATTGGTTTCGGTAAAGATTCAGGAGCAAGTCAGCACGGCGCAGGATGTGGTGAAAAGTAAAGACGTCCCATTGCCTGCTCTTCCATCTGGCTCCTATGTTGTTGTATTAGGTTCATTTGAGAACAAATCCCTCGCCAAAAAATACAGTGCGGCACTTGACTATGACATGCCAGCAAATGTGATTAAAGCCCGTAATAATTTCTACCGCGTATTTCTGGGGCCATTCAATTCTTTTGCTAAAGCTAAAGATGCGCTTGATGGAGTCTCAGGTAAAGCATGGATTTCAATGGGAAATTGATTCGAAATCCAATCTGAGAATATATAGAGTTAAGGGCCGCTGAAAGACCAAAGGAAGCATGTCTTTTGACAACCACGATTTGTTCCAAACAAAATTATCAGGGACTTTTTAAAGCATAATACTATCTTTAGAAAGTGAATATTATTCCCATTAAAATTTGGCTTTCATTACTCGTATTTGGTGGTTTTTTATCTCTTAATGCTCAGGAGAATATTTCTTCAAAAGAAAATTTATTCAAGAGGTACATAAATGGTGTTTTAAACGAAACCTCTGATCCCAGGGATCCCAAGCTCATTAATTATCCCACATTGGCTTATTCACCAGAAACTCGTTGGGAATTTGGTGTTTCGAGCCTCTATATTTATTCCGCAAACAGGGATCTAAAAAATAGATTAAGCGAAGTAAAAGCGTTTACCTTCTTCACTCTAGAAAATCAATATGGTTTGTGGCTTGATCATGCTCTTTACACGGATAAGAATAAATGGTTTTTTTATGGTAGGGCTCGTTATCAAAGCTTTCCACTTTTGTATTTCGGAATTGGCCAAGATAGTCCGTCTGAATACCTTTCAAGGATTGACGGTCAATATATATTGTTGCGAGAACGATTTTTAAGAGAGACTCTTCCTTCCCTCTATTTTGGCTTAGAACTCGATTACCAAAGATTAAGCAATGTTAAATACGTAGATGAATCTTTAGGCTCTAATCCACCAAGCGTTGGCAGTAATGGTTCGGCAAACTTAGGCTTAGGCTTGGGTATTTTATACGATAATATTTATAACGCATTGAATCCGCGAAAAGGGATTTACAGCGAATGGGCATTTTTAAAATACAACGAAGCTCTTGGTAGCGATTTTAATATGACTTCTTATATAATTGACAATAGACTGTATAGACCCGTTAAGAAAAATACTGTATTGGCTTTACAGCTATATGGGCAATTTACCCTTGGAAATCCCCCTTTTAATATGCTTTCCCTAATGGGGGGAGAAAGCTTAATGAGAGGTTATTACTTGGGTAGATATAGAGACAAACATCTAGTTGCTGGACAAGTGGAATATCGTATTCTGCCATTTGAATTTTCCAAACGATGGGGGGCGAGCGCATTCATCGCTGCTGGACAGGTATTTAGTGACGACAACAAATTTCAGCTTAGTAGACTATTGCCAACCGGAGGTTTCGGCATAAGATATCTAGTATTCCCGGGAAAAGATATTTATACCAGAATAGATATTTCCTTTACTGGAGAGGGCCGAGGGGTGTATTTTTTTATAGGCGAGGCATTCTAAACGATAGAATTTTTAACAAAAAATTTCCCAGTAATTTCATTCCGGGCAATTTTAATTGGTTATTTATAAATTAAGTCAAAGCGATCTAAATTCATCACTTTCTCCCAAGCGATCGCAAAGTCATTTACAAACTTTTCATTTGCATCACTGCTTGCATAAACCTCAGCCAAAGACCTTAGTTCTGAATTGGATCCAAATATAAGATCAACACGAGTTGCAGTATGTTTGATTTCACCGCCGTTTCGGCTTCTGCCCTCAAAAAGCTCTTTAGTGTCATCAATGGATTCCCATTCTACATCCATAGTGAGAAGATTCACGAAAAAATCATTCGTCAATTGATCTTTGTTATCAGAAAAAATCCCGTGTTTAGATGCATCAAAATTGGTCCCTAACGATCTCATGCCTCCCAATAAAACTGTCATCTCTGGTGCTGTTAATCTTAGTAACTGAGCTTTGTCAATCAGTAACTCTTCGGTAGCAATAGTATATTGAGTTTTAAGATAGTTTCTAAAGCCATCAGCCATAGGTTCCAAAAGCTCAAATGATTGACTATCCGTTTGATCCTCTTTTGCATCCATTCTGCCTGGAGTAAATGCCATGTCTAATTTCTGTCCTGCGTTTAAAGCAGCTTTTTCAACAGCTGTATTTCCAGCTAAAACAATTAGATCTGCTAATGAAATTTTCTGAGAAGAGTGGCTTTGATTAAATGTTAATTGAATCTCCAATAATGATGTTAGCACTTTTTGAAGCTGCTCAGGATTATTTACCTCCCAATCTTTTTGAGGAGACAATCGAATTCTAGAGCCATTTGCTCCCCCCCGACGGTCTGAGTGCCTATATGTTGAAGCTGAAGCCCAAGCTGTACTGACCAACTCACTTATGGACAACCCAGAATTTAAAATTTCATGTTTCAACTCTTGAATTTCTTTTGCAGAGACCAGTTCATGATTAAGGTTAGGAATTGGATCCTGCCAAATGAGATCCTCTTCAGGTTTTTCAGGACCTAAATAGCAGGATTTTGGTCCCATGTCTCTATGAGTAAGCTTAAACCATGCTCTTGCAAATGCATCTTCAAATTCCTTTGGGTTCTCATAAAAATTTCTTGATATTTTTTCATAACTAGGATCAAATCTTAATGATAAATCTGTAGTTAACATCGTGGGCTTGTGCATGATATTATTATCAAAAGCGTCTGGAACAGATAATTCAGCATCTTTAGCAACCCATTGATGAGCTCCCGCTGGGCTTTTGGTCAACTCCCATTCGTTTTCAAATAAATTAAAGAAAAATAAATGACTCCATTGTGTCGGAAGCTGTGTCCATATTACCTCGAGTCCTGAGGTTATCGCATCTTTTCCCTTCCCTGACTCATAAGTAGATTCCCAGCCTAACCCCTGCTGAGTAATATCTGAGGCTTCAGGTTCGGATCCTATATTTGATGCAGGACCTGCGCCATGAGTTTTACCTAAAGTATGGCCTCCAGCAATAAGGGCAACTGTCTCTTTATCATTCATTCCCATCCTGCCGAAAGTTTCTCTTATATCTTTTGCGGCCAATAGAGGATCTGGATTCCCATTGGGGCCCTCAGGGTTAACATAAATTAATCCCATTTGAACAGCAGCTAAAGGATTCTCTAGTTCGCGATCCCCACTATAGCGTTGATCATCAAGCCATTTGCTTTCTTTACCCCAGTATACATTAAGTTCAGGTTCCCAAACATCAGCCCTTCCCCCTGCAAAACCATAGGTTTTGAACCCCATGTCCTCGAGGGCAACATTTCCGGTTAAAATCATTAAATCAGCCCATGATATTTTATTCCCATATTTTTGCTTAACCGGCCAAATAAGCCTGCGTGCTTTGTCTAGATTCGTATTGTCCGGCCAGCTATTTATGGGAGCAAATCTCTGCTGACCTGACCTTGAGCCCCCTCTTCCATCTCCTGTCCGATAAGTACCTGCACTATGCCATGCCATGCGAATAAAAAGTCCACCATAATGACCATAATCCGCTGGCCACCAATCTTGTGAATCTGTTAGCGTCTTTCGAATGTCTTCCTTGAGGGTGAAATAATCTAAACTTTTAAAAGCCTCCTGATAGTCAAACCCTTCGTCCATTGGGTTTGAGAGTTTTGAGTTTTGACGTAGTATCGATAAGTTGAGTTGATTGGGCCACCAATCGCTATTCCCTGATGCAATTTTATTACTTAAACTTTTTTTCGTGGCTCCCGAGCTACCGTCTGCATAAGAATCGTCAGTACCTGTATTACATGAAGAAAAAAGTATGCATAGTATCAAAAATATACCCAATGATTTTATCCTTTTCATATCGATTAAATTTTAATTTGAATATACAATATACTAGAATTCAACGTTTAATGATAATTTCTGGAATTTTTAATGACCGTTCGCCTGTAAAGGGTTTTTTGAATTGCTCAAGCCTCTAAACGAAATGTATCTTTAAAACTTCAATTAATAAAAGACTTGACATGAAGAAACTATTCATGTTTTGTGCTCTAGCTCTCTCGGGAATTCTTAGTGGCCAAAACAAAATTGAATTTGAGGAGTATGATTTAGAAAACGGTCTGCATGTTATTCTTCATGAGGACCATAGCACCCCTATTGTTGCTGTTACGATGATGTATCGCGTTGGCAGTAAAAATGAAGAAAAAGATCAAACAGGATTTGCTCATTTTTTTGAGCATCTAACATTTGAAGGTTCAGGAAATATTGATCGTGGTGAATTTGATAATTATGTAAACTCCGCTGGTGGCCAGCTAAACGCAAACACCTCTCAGGATCGAACTTTCTATTATGAATTGCTCCCTTCCAATCAAATGGAGCTTGGGCTATGGTTGGAAAGTGAGCGAATGCTCCACGCGAAAATTAAAAAAATTGGTGTTGACACTCAGCGTGAAGTTGTCAAAGAGGAAAAGCGGCAGCGCTATAGTCGCCCTTATGCAACTTTCGTGGAAAATATCTTCAATCGTCTTTATGTTGAACACCCATACAACTGGACTCCAATTGGTTCTATCGAGCACCTGAATGCGGCCAAGCTAGATGATTTCATGTCATTTTATAATAAATTTTATTTGCCAAATAATGCAACATTAAGTATTGCTGGTGATCTAGATATAGCCAAGTCAAAAGAGTTAATCAAAGCATACTTTGGAGATATTCCAAGAGGAAATGACGTTTTGCAACCAGATATTCAAGAGCCACCCTTAGGAGGAGAAAAGACAGCGACGATATACGATGACGTTCAACTTCCTGCAATGATGATGGGGTACAGAATGCCTCCACAGACGTCTGATGACGCCTATGCGCTTCAAATGGCCGGAACAGTGCTTAGCGGTGGGGCGTCTTCAAGAATGTATAAACGCTTGGTTGATGAAGATCAGACTGCTGCCTTTGTGCAGGTTTTCCCTTTTTCTCTAGAACAAGGAGGTGCTTTCATTATGCTTGCTTTTGCAAATGCGGGTAAAGAAATAAACGATATGAAACCTGCAATTGAACAAGAGATAGAAAAATTACAAAATGACTTAATCTCTGAACGGGAATTTCAAAAAATCCAAAATCAAATGGAGAGTGCTTTTATTCAAAGTAACTCTAGAATGGCAGGAATTGCTGAATCATTAGCAAACTATCATACTTTTTATGGTGATGCCAATTATATAAATACGGAAATAGAACGTTATCGAAATGTTAGCCGTAAAGACATTCAAGACGTGGCAAAAAAATATTTAATTAAAAAGAATCGGGTGGTTTTAAACTATTTACCAAAAAGTCAAGAACCTGAATCAGGAAATAAAAATTAAACTATGAAAAAGAGTATTTATTCATTGGCATTATTGTTTGCAGCCTATTCCTTAACAGGACAAGTCTCAATAGATCGATCTAGTGCCCCTAAGGCTGGTCCAGCGAGAACTCCAACAATAGCATCTTATGAAAGTTTTGAACTGAAAAACGGATTAAAGGTTTTCGTGGTTGAGGATCACAAGCTTCCTAGAATAACCATGTCTCTTACATTTGATCGTGATCCCATATTAGAAGGAGATAACGCCGGATACACGAGCATTGCTGGTGATTTAATCGGAGCAGGAACTAAATCAAGAACTAAAGCTCAGCTCGATGAAGAGGTGGATTTTATGGGCGCTAATTTCTCAACCTCAGCCTCATCGATAAGAGCAAGCGGTCTAAGCAAATACACTGATGATCTTTTAAAGATATTCTCTGATGTACTGTTAAACCCAAGTTTTCCCGAAGAAGAATTTAAAAAGCTGAAATCCCAGATGATTACGGCATTAAAATCCAATTCAGATAATGTTGACGCTATTTCAAGCACCTTGACTAGATCTGCAATATATGGACTTGAGCATCCTTATGGCGAGATTATGACTGAAACAACAGTTGATGCAATTTCTTTGGAAGACTGCAAGTCTTATTACGATAGCTATTTCCGCCCCAATATTGGATACATGGTGGTAATCGGTGATATAACAGTTAAAGAGGCAAAAAAGAAATTATCAAAAACCCTAAAGGGTTGGAAAAAAAAAGATGTCCCATCAATTCAATATGCTAAAACTTCCGTCCCAAAAGATCCAAGATTAGTATTAGTAGATAAACCCTCTGCCGTCCAATCAGTTGTTTGGCTGGGAAATGTTATTGATCTTCCTCCGGGGCATAGAGATATAGAGCCCTTGCGAATAGCCAATAGAATTTTAGGAGGAGGAGCGTCAGGTAGATTATTCATAAACCTTAGAGAAGACAAGGCATTTACTTATGGTGCATATTCCAACTTTGGAGTAGATGAGTTGAATAGCATCTTTAGCGCTTCTGCGAAAGTCCGAAATGAAGTAACTGACTCTGCTATCGTCCAATTCTTAAATGAGCTAAATACGATCAGAGCAGAGATGGTTTCAAAGGAAGATATTATCGCTGCTAAATCTAGCCTAAGCGGCTCTTTTGGGCGTTCATTAGAAAGCACTTCAAGCGCAGCTTCATTTGCGTTGAATATTGCTCTCTACGGCCTTCCTTATGATTACTACAACAACTATCTAAGCAGACTAGAAGCGGTCACAAGAGAAGATGTTTTAAGAGTTGCAAAGAAATATATAACTACAGAAAATATTACAATAGCTATTGTTGGCAAAGCTCAAGATATTGCAAGTAAACTCAGTGCCTTTGGAAATATTGAGTATTACGATAAGTACGGACAACCTGGGGATGAGCCTGAATTTTTATTCACTCCTGAAGGGATTTCTCTTGAGAATGTACTGAGTAATTATTACGATGCTTTAGGGGGGCTAAATAAACTGAATCAATTAAAGGCTATTAGTCAAGAATCATCAATAGAAATTCCAGGAGCTCCCCAAAAATTAAGTGTCATCAGTGCTAAAATTATCCCCAATAAGTTTTTGGAGGAACAAACGATGGGCAGCATGACCCTTAGTAAAACTTTGTTCAAAGATGGAAAAGCTGAAAAAAGCGGGATGAGGGGCACGAGCACTGTTGAAGGTGCCGAACTAGAAGGGCTCAGTAGACAAGCAAAACATGTTGTAGATCAAGTAGGATGGTCAGATCGTCTGGGTGATTTTCATTTTGACGGTCAAACACTAATCGACGGCAAAGCGGTTTATCAAGTTTCCGAATTTTCAAATACGGGTGAAGCAGATCAGAAATTAAAGAAGACTCACTATTTTGATGTGACAACAGGACTGTTTTATCAGAGCATCGAGAATCAGGAATCCCCTCAGGGTAATATATCTATTACAAGTACTGTTTTAGAGTGGCAAGAGATTGGTGGGGTAAAATTTGAAAAAACCATTGAGAGCATCGCCGGGCCACAAAAATTTACAATTAACGTAGAGAGCATAAAGTTAAACAATGATGTAAACTCATCATTGTTCGAGTGATTGCTATTTTGAAGAAGTCCCAAATGTGATAATATGCTTTATATTTAGATAGATAATAATACCGATATGAACAGTTTCTACGACAGTATCTTTTCCGATAAAACACGAAGCTCAATTCAAACACTTACCACGACACTCGCTGTTCTTGGTTTCATAACCCACTTAATCCTAATTGGCTTATCGGCGGTCTCCATTATTGACCTTTCTTCATATGGGCTATTTAAGAATCCCATAAATGCGATTTACACACCGTTTTCGTTTATCCTTATTTATGAGATTTATTTACTGGTCTTTTACCTGCCAAGATCTTTTACCACAAGTCTTTTAAAACAGTTCGAAATTATATCTCTAATTCTAGTTAGACGCGTATTTGCCGATATAACCAAAATTGATTTTACCACCGTTAGTATGACAAATATTGACCTAAGGAACTTATTTGTAGATCTATTAGCAGTTCTAGCTTTAGCATTGACCATACTTTTATTTTACAAAGCCAAATCAAAACTAGAAGAAAGCCCCCAAGATAAATTTGATCTCATATTGGAAAAACGCTTCAATAACTTAAAAAAATATGTTTCTACAGCTTTGATAGTGATCCTTGCATGTATAAGCCTTGTGCATCTTGTTGATTTCGTGTTTTCCTCAATTTACGGGGAACATCTAATTCCATCGATGAAGAATGATCTAAACTCGATATTTTACAAAGACTTTTTTACCGCACTCATACTAACAGATGTACTTATTTTATTGCTTTCATATAGCTTTTTTCAAGACTATTTCCGACTGCTGAGAAATACTGGTTTCGTGATCGCGACAATTTTAATCCGTCTTTCTTTTGGCGTAAATGGATTGTTAAATATCATATTAATCCTTTCTTCCGCCGCATTCGGATATGCGATACTGCTGATCTACATTAATTACCGCAATTCGCCGCAAATTGACGAATAATCGTAAAATTCCAGAGACCCCATAAAAGTAATTTTAGATTATCTCTAAAATGAGGATAAATGATACAAAAAGAGCTTTTTTTCTACTTTTTTATCCAAAAATGCTTAAAAAGCACGTTTTATTGAAGTTTTGTGGCCCACAATATTCTATGAACCACTAGTCTAAATCTGCCTATCCATACAATCTATCAAAAACAGTAAAAAACATCGAAAAAGAGCATAAAAAGATCTTTTTTGTGCCTTTTTGGGTCAAAAAATGAGTTTTTTGCGATTATTGACAAATAAAAATCAATAATGTCAAAGCGTAAATAACTGGGAGTATGTATTGCCTAAAAAATATTTTTTCTACATCACAATTTAAGGCTCGCTATTTTCATTAAAAATATGTCCACTTGGAACATCTAAGGATTATAAAACAAAACAATAATATTAAGTTTATCTGTAAACAACCTTAAATTATCTCATGAATTCTTGGGCTAAAATTATGTAATTTAGAAAAATTAAATAAAAAAAATGAAAAACTGTTTTTATATATTGTTACTAGCGATTATTTCGTTGACAGGATGTGAATTATTTAGTGATCCATGTCAAGATCTAACATGTTTAAATGGTGGGAGTTGTTTAAACGGAACATGTCTTTGCCCAGATTATTATGAAGGTAAAAATTGCGAACTAGAAGAAAGAGAAAAATACTTTGGGAATTATTCCGGGAATACTACATACAGTGATGGCCAAGGAAACTCAAATACCTATGCAGATTCAAAAGAGGTGTCCTCGAGCAATAAAGGACTTTCATTTTTAGATTTAGACGGCATTTATTCCTCATTAAATACTTCGGGCTCTTTTGAATTTACTATCCCTTCCCAAGGAACACTAAATCCTGGGGCTGTAGACTCTTCTTTCTTTTCAGGCTCAGGAACTTTTGGTCAAAATACTGCAAACTGGACAGTTACTGTTGAAAGCAATGGAAATACGGTAACCATGAGTTTTGATGGAAGTAAATAATTCAATTTGAAAAGACTTAATCGTAACCCATAGGCAGGCAATACAGGATGAGTATGCTATGGATTGGGAGACGATACTGGAAAAGGCTTTTTGCTTTGTAGAGTGCTTGCTTTTTTTCCGCTGCTGGACTAATAATTTATATTGTATTGTGGATTTTGGTTGAAAAAATCAAATTTTCTTACCGTTATTTATCAAGCTTCCCTAGACCTTCTTTTATAATTTATTTGGTTCCTGTAAAAGAGATCATCACAATTTCGCCATTATTTTCTACAGCTATCGAATATGTTAAATCGTTGCCACTAAAATTACCGGATCCAGAAAAATAAGAATCAGCAAGTGCTGGATTCAGTGGGGACTGCGATGGTATATCAAAAACTCCAGCTGCGTGATGATTCAACACAGCCGAAACCTCCCCATTAAATTTTATATATGCTACCCCTTTATTGCTCGAGGACACCTCTTTTGAATCTGCATAGGTATCCGTGTTTCCTTGAGTGTCAGAATAAGTTGTTGTTCCATTGTAAGTCCCAAAATATTTTTCTCTTTCTTCTAGTTCGCAATTTTTACCTTCATAATAATCCGGACAAAGACATGATCCTTCTATACAAAGTCCGCCATTTAAACAACTTACGCCTTCACAAGGGTCTGCACAGCTAAACAATAACAAAACAGTCAAAAGAAAAGAAAAGAGTTTTTTTGTTTTTATTAAATCAAGTTTGTTCATCAGAATAATCATTTTAGATATTGACTAGTTTTCTTAACTATTGTTTTATGAGCGGAATTGTTTTAATTCCTTGTTGGGATTTTATATGAACTCGGTAAACTCCTTTAGGCCGTTTTCTAATATCAATATTAGTTTTTGTCTCTTGGATGATCAACCTCTCCAGGGGTCTTCCAATGCCATCCATCACAATCATCTCTGAACCGATATATCGTTCAGGAATTTCTATCGTGAAGCATCCATCATTTGGATTAGGATAAAGCTTTGCTTGTAGTAAAAAATTCTCATCAAAGCCAATACCGCTAATCACAAAATTTAAGCTTGTTGAGTCTTTACATGCACCTCTAGTGACAATAAGCCATACTGATGCGTTGGTATCTGGTATGCCCCATGTGATAACCAAACTATCAGTTCCTTGACCTGAAGTTATAACTCCTCCTTTAACCCTCCATTGATATGTATGATTAGAGTCTGATAATATCGTGAGACTATTCATTAATCCCGTGCCAACCCAGCCCAAACCATTAGAAACAACATATGAAGGGACGTATGAATAATGAACTGATATAATTTGAGGAAGAACTACATCTGGAAAAACTGTTACAGCTATTGTATCACTATTAGCAGAACATCCGTTTGTAGTTGTGGCGGTAACAAAATAGTCGCCCGTTGTATTTATAACAGAGGCTTGCAAAGTGTCCCCATTACTCCATAGATAGGTTTGTCCTGCTGCACCTGTTAACGTGACATAATCATAGCTACAAAAGTCTAAAGGACCACTGGCTGTAATACCAGTGTCTGCATCAGGAAATATTATCGTTGTAAATGCAGCTGTTGTGTCTAAACATCCGTTAGTTGTGGTAACAATAGCATTGTATGTGCCTGCTTGATTTATATTAACACTTTGCGTTGTCTCCCCTGAACTCCATAAGTAACTCTGTCCCGCTGCTGCTGTTAATATTACATTATCATGACTACAAAAATCTAAAGGACCGCTGACCGTAACATTCGTGTCTGCATCATCAAAGACAGCAGTGGTGTAGGTGTCTGTGGTGTCTTTACACCCGTTGGGTGCAGTAACTACGGCATAATAGGATCCTGCCGTATTAGAAGTAATTGCTTGAATTGTATCTCCGGTGTTCCATAAGTAGCTATAACCTGAAGCTGCAGTTAATGTGACATCATCATAACTACAGAAGTCTAAAGAACCGCTGGCCGTTACACTCGTATCTGCAGTGGGGAAAATCGTCGTGACATAAATAGTGGTTGTATCATTACATCCATTGATTGTCGTGGCGATTGCAAAGTATAAACCTGCTTGGTTTATTGTAATACTTGGAGTTGTCTCACCTGTCGACCACAAATATAACTGGCCTTCGGCACCCGCTAATATGACATCATCATAGCGACAGAAATCTAAAGGACCGCTGGCTGTTAAACTCGTATCTGCATTGGTGAAAATCGTAGTGGTATAAATAGCTGTTGTGTCAACACATCCGTTGATTGTGTTTATTACGGCATAATAAGACCCGGCTTGGTTTACCGTGATACTCTGAGTAGTATCACCGGTATTCCAAGAATATGACTGACCTGCAGCTGCGGTAAGTGTAACTGACCCTCCATCACAAAAAGCTAAAGACCCACTAACAATAACTGAAGTATTGGCGTCTGCAAACAAGGTTGAAGTGTACGTGGCTGTTGTGTCCGCACATGAGTTGTTTGTATTTATTACGGCATAATAAGACCCGGCTTGGTTTACCGTGATACTCTGAGTAGTAT
>CAJVWI010000022.1 GCA_913009655.1 uncultured Cryomorphaceae bacterium | reverse complement strand
ATGGTATTTTAAATGTCAGTGCAAAAGATAAAGCCACAGGCAAGGAACAAAAGATTCGTATTGAGGCATCTTCTGGTTTGAGTTCAGAAGAAATTGAAAAAATGAAACAGGAGGCTGAGGCCAACGCTGAGTCTGATAAGGAGGCTAAGGAGCGAGTTGACAAGATGAATGCTGCAGATCAGATGCTGTTTCAAACTGAAAAGCAGTTAGTAGAATTTGGAGATAAGTTAGGAGACAAAAAGGCTGCTATTGAAGAAGCATTAGAAAATCTCAAGAAGGCCCATGCTAGTCAAGAAATTAGTGCCATTGATGCTGCTATGGAAACGATAAATGAGGCATGGAAAAACGCATCTGAAGAAATGTATAAAGCTCAAGAGGGAGAACCTCAAGAGGGTGGAACTCCTGAAGCTGAATCGACTTCTGATGACGTAACTGATGTGGAATTTGAAGAAGTTAAAGAGGAAGAGTAAAATCAAAAATGTTAAGTTTAACTCTAATTTTTAAAAAAGGTCTCTCTAGGGAGACCTTTTTATTTGAATCAATTGTAACAACTCATTTAAATCTAAACATTCCATATTTTAGAATGCAATAAATTGCACGAAAACCATCTCTCCAGCTTATTTTTTTACCTTCTTCAAATGTCCTGCCATAATAACTGATACCTACTTCGTAAATACGGATATTTTTGATTCTTGATATTTTTGCAGTCACTTCAGGCTCGAATCCAAATCGATTTTCCCTCAAATTCATTGATTTCAGGAGGTCTCCACGAAATAATTTATAACAAGTTTCCATATCTGTTAGATTCAAATTTGTAAACATGTTAGATAAAAACGTTAAAAATTTATTTCCAATCGAATGCCAAAAAAATAAAATTCTATGAGGTTTTCCACCTAGAAACCTTGACCCATAGACAACATCCGCATGACCATCAATAATAGGGCGAAGCATTTCGTTATACTCTTTTGGATCATATTCTAAATCAGCATCTTGAATTATTATATAATCACCTGTTGCTTTTGAAATTCCAGTATGTAGAGATGCCCCTTTTCCTCTGTTAATCTTATGATGATGATATGAAATAAGTATTTCTGAATTTAGCTTTATGAATGAAAGTATCAGCTGCTCAGTATTATCATTACTATTGTCGTTCACAATAACAATTTCTTTATCCCAATCTTGGGGTAATTCTACATTTTTTATTTTGTCTAAAATTTTTTGAATAGTAGACTCTTCGTTAAATGCAGGTATTACTATGCTTAAGACTTTCATATATTCGAAATTAGACTATTTTGACTGTCATATTCTGAGTAAATATAGACTGGTTTGAATTATGAGTTTTTACAATAAGGCAATTGTTGGGTTAAAAGCAGGCAGCTGAAAAATTAGTTGTTGTAAATCTGTCACATAATGCTAAGCACGAGTTTTCGTGTTTTATTTGAATAACTCTTACTTCTATTTAGCGGTTTATAGGATATTATGACTTATTTAATGATTTTCTTGATCTTGATACTAGTTAATGCCCAGGAGAGATTAATAATAGGACTTAGCCAATTGAAAAAACAGTAAATGAAATAATCTCCCGTAGCGACTCCAAGTGTTGCGGATTGGTAGGCTCCACAGGTGTTCCACGGCACTAAAACGGATGTAACAGTACCACTATCTTCAAGTGCTCGGGATAGATTTTCCGGTGCTAGTCCCCTTTCACGATATGCTTTTCTAAACATTCTTCCAGGCACAACAATAGCTAAATATTGATCAGCTGCTGTTATATTTATAAATCCACAGGTCACCAGGGTAGATGCAATTAATGAAGCGCTACTATTTGTCACACTTAAAAATGCTTCGGTTATTCTTGTTAAAAATTGAGAGGCCTCTAGAACGCCACCAAAAGTTAAAGCACAGATTATTAACCATATCGTCCCTAACATTCCGCTCATTCCTTTAGTGCGCATAAGAGAATCGAGTAATGGATTTTGCATTTCTAGACTTACAGATCCATAAAGACTGGTTAAAATACCTTTGTAATGGCCAATAATATCCGAGCTTCCTCCCACTTCAGATATTATTTCAGGTTGTACAAAAAATGCAGTTAAAGACCCAAGCATAGCACCAATACCCATAGCTGCAACGGCATCAATTTTTAAAGCTATCAATCCAATACTAAGAATGGGCACTATAAGAAGCCACGCACTTATGTTAAAGCGGCTTGATAATTCGTTAGATAGGATCTGGATATCATCTGATAATAAACCATTGTCAAAACCTAAACCCATAAATGTGAAAACAACAAGAGTAATTATGACAGCTGGCCCGCTCGTTAATGCCATGTATCTGATGTGGCGGGTTAATTCTGCTCCTGCCATCGCTGGAGCTAAATTGGTTGTGTCAGAGATTGGTGACATTTTATCTCCAAAATAAGCTCCAGAGATTACTGCCCCCGCGATCCATGTTGGAGGAAACCCTAATGATTGACCAACTCCCATCAGCGCAATTCCAATTGTTGCAGTTGTTCCCCAGGATGAGCCTGTGGCCAAACTTACAAGAGCACAAACCACAACACTGGCCGGTAAAAAAATAATAGGAGATAAAATTTTTAGTCCAAAAACAATAAGAGTTGGAATAATTCCAGATATCATCCAACTACCTGTCAATGCTCCTACCATAAGTAAAATAAGAACCGCTTTGGTGCTGTCTTGGAGTGTGCCTTGAATACCGTTCCAAATATCATCGGTTTTAATTCCTTGAAATTTTGCTAAAACTGCTGCAAAACCAGCAGAAAGCAATAGAATTAATTGGTTGCTACCATCCAAACTACTGTCTCCAAATATTCGAACATTCACAAATAGGGCGCTGACTAAAAAAATAATAGGCAATAATGAGTAGAAAAGTGAAGGTCTTTTATTCATATTGGCAATATAATTATTTCTTCACAAGACTATTAAGAGATTACCCATGGATTTAAAACTTCAATAACCGCTCCTAATGGAAGGCCTTTTACATTATCATAAGACCCTTCAATACTTTTGATTCCAATATGACCAATCCATTCTTGAGCACCATAACCCCCTGCTTTGTCAAAGGGTTTGTAATTTTCCACATACCATTCTATCCATTTCATGGGTAAATCCTCAAAGGTGACAAGTGTTAGTTTAGAGCAGTTATTCCATATTTTACCATCCGTTGCCCAAACTGAAGTTATAACTCGATGTCTTCGACCACTTAATTTTGATAGCATTTTCTGACAATCATCCATATCTTTTGGCTTTCCGTATCGAATTCCATCCATCCAAACCTCAGTATCAGCCGTAAGAAGTATTTCTCCAGAGTTTAATGTTGGCAATAATGCATCAGACTTTTGACGAGCGACCCAAGAGACAGTTTCAATATCATTTAGTCCTGGAGGTGCAACTTCATCTGCCTCTGAAGTTCTTTGCTCAAATGGTATATTTAATATTTTTAGCAATTCGTTGCGCCTCGGTGATTTTGATCCAAGAATTAATTTCCCTCTTAATTCAAAAGGTATTTTAGCGTTTACCATATTACGTCTTCTTTTTTCATCCAATCACCCTGGATTTTTAAAACTTGCTCGATTAGATCTCTAACGCAACCTTTACCTCCTTCAATGGGTGATATGTATGTACAAATACCTCTGATTTCAGGAGCTGCATCTTTCGGGCATGTGCTTAATCCAACTTGGTTTAGTACTTCATAGTCTGGTATGTCATCACCCATATATGCTATGTTTTTTAGTTCGATATCATACATATTAGTTAATTCTTCTAAGGCTTCAATTTTATTTGAAGCACCCAGCCAAATATCTGTAACTCCCAAACCTTTAAGTCTTTCTTTCACTGCTTGAGACCTCCCTCCTGTTATAATAGCTACTTTGTAACCTTTTCTAATTGCAAGTTGAAGGGCATAGCCATCTTTTGAATTAAAACTTCTTATCGGCTCTTGGTTGGGCAAAGCAAGTACGGTTCCATCAGTTAATACGCCATCAACATCAAAAACAAATGTGGTTATTTCTTTTAAAAGTAATTTGTAATTCAATTTTTTCTCATTTTAATTTCAGCAATACGGCTACTAATCGTTTTATAAATGTCTTGCATCCTTTCAGGAAGCATTTCCAAATGTCTTTCTAATGTTGCTTGATCCCCGCGATGAGCTGGGCCGGTTTGAATATCATAAGCTCTACTTGAAAGAGCATTGCTAATTGTTTTTTGAACCATTGAATCAAAAAATGACGGATCAATTCCACTCAAGGAGCAGTATTCCTGAAGCATTCCGATTTGATGGTTCAAAAAGTTATTCGAAAATACTGCTGCTAGATGATATTTGCTCCGCATTTCACTAGAGTAAATCAAACCTTTTGGGATATTTAAGTCAATATGAAACTGTTCTAAAATAGGAATTAGAGACGAGTCAAGAGCTTCCCAAAATACGGGAAATTCAGCCCACGGAGTATTTTTACCTTTAAAGGATTGCATTGGGTACCATACTCCCGATTTGGAATAAAAAGAAATAGAGGATAAGGGAGTAACTCCTGAACAATGAAAAATTGGAATGGAAATATTCCTTTGAAAAAAGCCATTGACAAACTTCACTATTTGATCGTCCGGTACAGCTAGAAAAACTCCTTTTACTTCAGAAGGAAAATCAACAGGGTCATTAATCCAATTACGGCTTGCCAATTGAATGCACTTGTCTCCAAGTCTTAATTTTAATGCATTACCTAGCGGTCCGCGTCCAAGGATAACCCAAAGTTGCATCACTTCCTATTTTCATTAATTGCTCGATAAACCCTTTTCCAAACGGCAAGCAGAGTGCCTATGCCCATCAAGATTGATCCAAGCCAAAGCAAGTTTATGTATGGAAATATAAATGCTTGTAATAAGACGAATGGGGGATCTCCATTATTTTTTTCCCAAGCTGTAATGTTAAATTTCCCCTCTGCAGTTGCGACACCATCAAAACGAAATTTCAACCCCTTTTCTTCAAGTTCTACCTCTGAAGTATGAGCTTCGTTGCCATCTAGATGATATGGAAGAGTTAGATCTGTTTCATCACCATTCATCGATTTAAGAATTAGCTCTAATTCTAGGTCTAAGTGTTCTATTTCACCTGAATTTTGATTTATTGAAGCATTTTGAACATTTAGAGTGTCGCAGTACAGTAAGTATTCATTAAAAAGAAATACTTCTTCTCCGCTCTCCAAAACAGCTTCCATAGGATCTGACCAATCTCCATTTTTCTCATTTAGTGGTCTTAAATCCGCATAGCTTATGTATGTGTAAACATCTCTGTTCCAAAAATGCTTAGTACTTGGTTCTCTTACATTCCCCATCCTATCATTAATTTGAATGAATGGGTTTAGGGTAAATGATGGCTTTAATTCTGGACGTTTAAAGTCATTCCATGTTGAAGATTCTTTTGTTTCGTAAAAATCAACATCAAATACTCGATTATGGCCTTCGGTTCTTTCATTGCGCCAGGAAACATAATAGGGATACATTGAAACTGTATCATTTAGGGGTAAAAGAATATTTTCATTTGATGGGAAGTCTTCGTGAATATATGTTGCATTTGTACTGATCGCTTCTTTTTTTCCATTACTAATAAGGGCTCCTATTAATACCATTGAAAATCCGAGATGAGCAAGTGCCATTCCACTTGAGGTCCATCGTCCACGAACAATGCGTATCCAATAGTCTGCATTGCTAAAAACTCCAAATATTGAAACGAATAATAGAGCTGCATACAAAGGGTTATAAAGCTTTAATCCCCAGACACATAATGCACTTATTAATATCGTAATAATAAATGATGGGAGAATACGCTTGAATAACGCACTAGGGGTTTCCTTCCAGCGCAGAAAAGGACCGATAGCTAGTAGACTAGTGATTACCAGAGCGAGCGGAATCTGGAGACTATTAAAATGTTTTGCTGCATCAGCAGGAGGAGCCATTGAATTGCCCAAAATTGGCAAAAGTCCCTCAGGACCAATGAATTTATTTAGTACCGGAATGCTGGTGCTAAAAGTTATCTGAGCCGCTGAAATCAATAAAGTCATCGAACCAATGAACATCCAAAATTCTCTTGAGCTAAACGCTTCTTCTGAGGGGCTTTTAGGGTATTTTTTCCAATGGAATAAATAGATAAATATTGATCCAATTGAAAAGAATCCTAAAAAGGCAATAAGTTGACCATTTAATCCTAAGTCAACAAAGGCATGAACGGATGTTTCGCCAAGTATTCCAGATCTGGTTAAAAATGTAGAGTAAAGAACAAGTAAAAATGAGAGTATAGTTAAGAACAAGGCAGTTGCAGGTGCTGATTTTTTATGCTTTACTATCATCATCAAGTGTCCAGCAGCAACAAGTGTTAGCCATGGAACTAAGCTCGAATTCTCAACAGGGTCCCATGCCCAAAATCCACCAAAACTTAATGCTTCATAGGCCCAGGCGCCGCCCATTAGAACGCCAGTCCCTAGTATGGAAATACCGAAAAAAGTCCATGGCAGGGCAGGGATAACCCATTCATAATATTTTTTTTCTAAAATTCCTGTTAGGGCAAATAAAAATGGAATAGTTACAGAAGCAAAGCCAAGAAATAGCGTGGGAGGGTGAATCACCATCCAATAGTTTTGAAGAAGAGGATTGAGTCCTTGTCCATTTCTTAGAGACGGTAATCTAATTAGATAATCACGCAGCTCTGTCCAAGGCAATCCTATATTTTCTGGTAATTCTCGTATTAAAATAAAAGGTGAAGATCCAATTTTTAAATCACCGATATAAATACCAAGAAGCATTGATGTCAAGAAAACTTGAACCATGGCTAATAGCATTAAAGTACCGAACTCCCATTTCTTTGCTGTTCCAACTAATACCCAACCAAGTATTACATGCCATGTTGTCCAGAGTAAAAAACTACCTTCTTGACCTTCCCAAAAGCAAGACGCTATGTATTTCATAGGCATCTCAAGTGAGCTATGTCGCCAAACATAATCAAATTCAAACCAGTGGTTAAATAGTGCAGTAAATAGAATTGCGATCGTCCCAAAAACACCAATAGAGTGAAAAGCAAAACTTAATCGGCCTGCTGATTTTATACCTCTGTGATCATTAGTTTTTTTATTCTTAGAACGAAAAAAATAAAGGCTGTAAAAAAAAACAGTTGCAACAGCACCGGCAAAAGATAATGCTACTGACGCTCTTCCTAGAAAGGAAATAAGACTATGTTCTCCTATATAGTCCATTTTCTATGAGTTTATGGAATAAATACCAGTTGTGTCTAGCCCTTCGTCATCAGTATACTTTGACGGGCATTTCATTAAAATTTCTGTAGCGACAAAATTAATATCGGTAGAATGTCCAGTTAGGGTAATTTCTTCAGATCGTTCAAAATCCATTGGCTTGGGTTGATTATAAACAACACTTCTAGATTCCCCATCCTTATCAATTGCTTTAAACGTGAGTAAAGTAGTTTTAGGGTCGAACTTTATGGGATTATTTAAATCAACTTTAGCAACTACAGTAACAGTCTCAGGTTTTTGTTTTTCTGCTATTTCAAATGTTGCATAAACACTGGCGTCTTCCAAAGTAACCAACAATGCGCCAATCATTATTGCAATAACTAATAGAAGTACAATTTGAGTCTTTTTCATTCTTTGTTTCGTTTTTCCAAACGATTTATTTTTTTATCGAGATATATCAAGTAAGCTAATAGACCACCAAATATTATTCCTAAAACTGTTAGAACCACATATATTTTGCCCTCAGCTCTAAATATATCTGCCATTTCAACGGCTGAACGAGTTACTTGTAAAAAAATCATTTCTCTTTCTTTAAAATATCTAAACGATGTCGAATTGAACTGATCCACCATCCAATTAAAATCCATCCAAAAACAGCAGGATAAAATACCATACGCATCCCACTGTCTAAGTCATAATTTGAAAAGGCCGGATTTCCACCATTTCCAGGATGAAGAGATTCTGTCATCCTTGGTAAAATCCCTATGAAAACTATCATTAAAACAAAAGCAAAGACATTATAAACAGAGGAGAGGCGGGCTCTTTTCTCAAAATCCTCAATGCTACTTCTTAAAACGAAGTACGCAAGATAAATCAATAGGGTTACAGCTGTTCCATTGAGCTTGGGGTCTGATGTCCAATATGTGCCCCAGGTTGCTTTGGCCCAAATCATTCCTGTGAATAGTCCTAACAGGGAAAATATCATTGCGACTTCAGCAAAATTTTTAGCTTTTAGATCAAGGTTTAAGTTCACCTTACTTCCATCTTGTCCCGACAGCAAAAATCGTATGCTTTGGACTAGTGAATTCCCAAGTAGAGCAATCATAGTAAACCACATTGGAACATGAAAGTATAAGTTTCTAATAGTCTCATTGAGTATTACTAATCTTGGTACATCAGACATTAGGCCGGCATACATTGAATATGCGACTAGTATAATTCCTGTTACTTTCCATGCTTTCATTAGGAGCGCCAAAGGTAGGGAAATAGAATAGCTCCAAGAGCTAGAGATAATCCACAAAGAGATAATTCGCCAATCCATAATGGATAAATTTGTTCTATGTGCTCACCAAGGAGTGCAAGTTTGCTCGCTCTAAGAGAAACTAAAAGGGTAGGGAGCAATAGAGGAATACTAAGAATGGACATTAAGCTTGCATTGCCATCTACTTTTGCGGCTATTGCAGATGTAAAGCACAATGTAAAAGATAAAGCAACGGAGCCCAGGCTTATGGATACTATCAGTGGAATAAGTGGCATCGAATAATCCGATGACTTTGGAAATCCAATCCAAAAAGAAAACAGCAAAAAGCTCAATAATGATATCAGTAAAGTACTAAATGATGAGCTTAAGCTTTTCCCAATTAAAAGTTCTAGTGGGTGAACAAGTTGATTTATGTAGTGATACTGACCTTCATTTGCGGAAAATGTTTTATTCGCGATTTGAAGTGCACTAAAAATGAGAATCATCCATAAAAGAGCAAGCCATGTATTAGGGCTTGGATGTTTAATTAATAGTGATGTTAAAAATGTAACTATTGCTGAAAAAAGTAGCGAAATAAACCAACCTGAGCTTCTTCTATACTCCAACTCCCAATCCCAAAGGAATATGGTCTTTATTGCTTTCACTCTTAACACAAGACAAAGGTAAGAACTAGTTTAAGCAAAACTTTTTGCTATTTTATTTGTTTAACTTGGACGAGTATTTATAAGAATTTGATTTTTTCAAAATGAATAAGAAAATAATTTTCGTAGCAATGGGCATGATATCGGTTATTCTTGGATGCAATAAATCTAATGCTCAATCTATGGATGAGTCTAAAAATTTTCACGACCTGTCTGCTTTAACAATTGATGGAGATGTTTTTGATTTTTCAATTCTTAAGGGAAAAAGAGTTCTTATCGTAAATACAGCATCTGCTTGTGGTTTTACGCCTCAATTGACTTCTTTGCAGAAGCTCTGGGATCAGTCAGACCATCAAGATTTCTTGATTATGGGGTTTCCATGCAATGACTTTGGTTCCCAAGAGTCTGGTACCTTAGAAGAAATAGAAAGTTTCTGTTCCAAAAATTATGGTGTAACATTTCAACTTATGGAAAAGGTGAAGATAAAAACGAGTCCAGTATATGAGTGGTTGATGAACAAAAGTCAAAATGGTGTGAGAAACGCAAAAGTTTTGTGGAATTTTCATAAATTCCTTGTCGACGAAAATGGGCTATGGAGTGGTTCTTTCTTACCTACAACATCTCCCAACTCTTCCAGTATTAAAGACTTTGCTTTGGGTGCATGAGTAATAATATAGATATTCTCGCTATCGGTGCACATCCTGATGATGTAGAGCTTGGTTGCGGTGGAACTATTGCTAAGCACGTGTCAGTCGGTCACTCTGTATCTATTATAGATTTAACAGCAGGAGAGCTAGGTACACGCGGTTCTTCTGAAATCCGTAATAAGGAATCTAATTCTGCCAGAAAAATTCTGTCAGTAGGTAGTCGCTTCAACTTGGAAATGCGCGATGGGTGGATTGCTAACAGCGAGGAATCTCAGCTCTCACTTATTTCATACATTCGTTATTTAAGGCCTAAAATAGTTCTATGTACAGCTCCCAATGATAGACATCCGGATCATATAGCTGCAAGTAGATTAGCTGTTGAAGCATGCTTTAAGTCAGGTTTGAATAAAATAGTTACCGAATGGAAAGGTCAAAAACAAGAATCGTTTCGTCCTGAAAATTTATATCATTACATACAGTTTTATGATATCCCCGCTGATTTTACCGTAGATATTTCAGATCATTTTGAAACGAAATTGGAGGCAATTCGTGCTCATTCTTCTCAATTTTTTGATGCAACAAGTACTGAACCGAATACCCTAATTTCTTCTAAGGAATTTTACGATTCTATCTCCGCTCGAGCCTCTGAATGGGGTAGGTCGATGGGCGTGACTTATGGTGAAGGATTTATAACTGAAAGAAGAGTCGGGGTGTCTCTTCTTACTGATCTGCTCTAAATCAGACGTTTATTTATCTAAATACCATGTTTCAAGTTCTTCTGATACATTTTTTTCACGAAATTGATCAAAGGCTATTGTTGAAGTTCCTGCTTTTATCTCTTGCATTGATTGAATCAATTCCTTGGTTGAAAATGTTTTTCTAAAAATCAAGGATTTCAAAGCAGGATATACGCTTTGCGGGCCAATACAAGGAGTTGATATAACATTCAGTCCTCGTTCTAAGGCTTCTCCGATAACCATACTGAATGTTTCTACTCTACTATTCACAATTAAAATATCATTTATGATCATTTCTTTATGAACCTGATGAGGTTCCATTCTGCCAAGCCAATTAATATTTTCAAGATAAGTAAATTCTTTTTCTAGTCTTTCCTTATCACTTCCATTGCCAATTATGTTAAGAATGTCTTTTTTAAATAGTTTAGAGTGTAATTCCCAGGCCTTTAAAATGCCTGAGACCCCTTTCGTCTCTTCCACTATATCTCCTACAAAAAGAAATTTTCTATATTTTACAGTTTTTGGTTTTCGTCTAATAACTTCTAATTGATCAGGGTCAGGTTTTACGAGAATATTTGGTATGTATTTTGTCGGACCATATTTTTCGATTCTTGATTTTAAAGCTGGAGAAACAGCACTTCTTATATCCGATATTCTTGCAGTTATTTTGGCACCTAAAGGCGTCTTATGGAACCAGTGGCTTTGGTGTTCTGTAACTGCAAACCTCATAGTCTTTCCATATTTCGCTTTTAAACGAATTATTATATAAGCTGTATCTGCAGAGCCACCGTGAATGTGCAATAAGTCACATCCACCGAGATGGTTAATTGCTTTAATTACAGAATTAAGTTTAACTCCCCACCCGAAAGGCCCCTTCCTGTAATTGGCGTGAAAGGTTTTTATTTCAGGGGTTTTTATGGGTTTATCTGCAAGACAAACAACCGCAATTTGATTTTTCAAATTTTTTGATGCTATAACATGGGCTTTAACAAAGCTTCCATGCTGTGGATCTGAATTAGTCGGCCACATCCTGACTAGATGAATAATTCGCATTAAATGTTTGTTTTGACCATTTCTGAAATCATTTGAATAAAATTAAGATTATTTTTCTCCTCAAGGCATTTTCATATTGCATGCATTATACTTAGCATTATATTTGCCGACCCAAATGGTGGTTGTAGCTCAGTTGGTTAGAGCGCCTGATTGTGGTTCAGGAGGTCGTGGGTTCGAGACCCATCTTCCACCCAAAAAAGCCTCGTAGTGATACGAGGCTTTTTTAATTAGAGATCAGCCATTAAGGAATCGAGATATTTATTCCTTGATTAAAAATAAACCTAATGGAAATCTTTGTTATTTCTTTTTGGAATTATTTGGAAACCTTCCATAGTTACCCATTCCATCATAGTCGATAGAGTCGTCTTCAGGAATAGAATCGTTAGCTTCTCGTTGTTTTCTGTTCTGCGTTATAATATTCCATATGAGAAAATACAGATAGGCTGAAAAGATTATAAATCCTACAATAAACATTTCTGTATTCATGACTATTTATTTTTTTTGTGAGTTTCTTCTTTGTCTTATCGCGATGGCAAACAACAATATGGTGCCAGGCCAATGAGCAGAATATAGAGCTGATTCCGTATCACCAGTCAATCCCAATCCAATCGAATATAACATGCAAATGAAAGCAAAGATAATGGGGTAATACGTCGACATAAAATTTGTAATTTTTTCCATGTATTTTCGTTTTTTAAAGTTTAACAAGGTAATAAACAAATATGTTTATCCAATTCATGATTTTATAGCATAAATTCGCGCTTCAAAGATGAATGGCTCCGTAGCTCAGCTGAATAGAGCATCTGACTTCGGATCAGACGGTCATAGGTTTGAATCCTATCGGAGTCACTGAAAGCCTCGTAGCAATACGGGGCTTTTTTCTATACTGGAATTGGGTTTCAGCGTTTCAAATGTGATTTGAGTGTATTAAACTTAAATTATAATTATAGTCGAATATAATGACTTTGCGACTCACTTTGCGACTCACTTTGTTATTTTGAGTCTCAGATAAAAAGCTAAAAGTGTTCAATAATTTCAATTCTTAATCAATCCGCATCCCTTTGAAATGCTAATTCCTTTTTCTAATAAAGAGTCTGTTTATAGATATTATACCGGCATTGTAATGAACACATATTGATTACCAATATATCAAACTTTGGACGCCCCCAAAGTGCTCTTACCTCTGTTGTATTTTTACACAGTAGAGAATGGATGATTTTCCTTCTACTAAACTTCAGTCACCTAATAAAGATGGACGTCTGTTGGATCAGGTCCTGGGTCTTATGCATTAAATAAGATCTATTACTTTCTCAATAGTTATTGTATTGAGCGCTTTGGAAAGCCGAAAGGCCTGACTTGAGGCGTTAAAGGTTGACAGCGATGGCGAAGAACTCAACGGAAGTGACATAACATTTTCTACTTCAACAACTGTGAGTACCCGAGTTGGTCAGGAGTTTAGGGGGTTTCTTCTGGCCGACTTGGGTTTCTTCTCAAGACTCAGAATCTAACAAAAGTGATGAATATATAAAATTATAAATAATTGTATATTAATACTTTAGTATGTTTTGTTAGTGTTTATGTAAAAAT
>CAJVWI010000021.1 GCA_913009655.1 uncultured Cryomorphaceae bacterium | reverse complement strand
ATCTTTTGTTCCTTGCCTGTGGCTTTATCTTTTGCACTGACATTTAAAATACCATTAGCATCAATATCAAATGTAACCTCAACTTGCGGTGTGCCCCTTGGAGCTGGAGGAATACCATCTAAGTGAAAACGCCCTATAGTTTTGTTATCCTTAGCCATTGGACGTTCTCCCTGAAGAATATGTATTTCTACGCTCGGCTGATTGTCGCTTGCAGTAGAGAAAACCTCGGATTTTTTAGAAGGAATGGTTGTGTTAGCTTCTATAAGCTTCGTCATGACAGAACCCATTGTTTCAATTCCCAGAGACAGAGGAGTGACATCAAGAAGTAAAACATCTTTAACATCGCCTGCTAAAACACCACCCTGTATTGCAGCTCCAATTGCTACAACCTCATCAGGATTTACCCCTTTATTCGGTTCTTTACCAAAAAATTTATTTACCGCATCTTGAATTGCTGGTATTCTAGTCGATCCCCCAACAAGAATAACGTCGTCGATATCACCAACTGATAATCCAGCATTTTTCAGTGCGGATTTACAAGGAGCAATTGTTCTTTCAATTAAGTCAGCAGCTAAACGCTCAAACTCAGCGCGAGTTAAAGAACGAACAATATGTTTTGGACCACTTTCAGTCGCTGTAATGTAAGGCAAATTGATTTCAGTAGTATTGGCACTCGACAATTCTATTTTCGCTTTCTCAGCCGCCTCCTTTAAACGCTGCAAAGCCATTGGATCTTTACGCAAATCAGTTCCTTCATCTTTATTGAAGCTATCTGCCAACCAATTAATAATACGATCATCAAAATCATCACCCCCTAGATGAGTATCCCCATCGGTAGATTTCACTTCAAAGACACCATCACCTAGTTCTAGAATAGAAACATCATGAGTTCCACCACCGCAATCAAAGACAACTAGCTTCATGTCTTTGTTCATTTTATCAATACCATAAGCCAAAGCAGCAGCGGTTGGCTCATTAATGATTCGACGAACTGTCAAACCAGCTATTTCACCAGCTTCCTTTGTAGCCTGCCGTTGAGAATCATTAAAATAAGCAGGTACTGTGATGACCGCCTCAGAAACATCTGTTCCAAGGTAATCTTCAGCAGTTTTCTTCATCTTTTGAAGAATCATAGCAGACACCTCTTGAGGAGTGTACATGCGATCATCGATCTTTACTCTAGGAGTATCATTGTCACCTTTTGCAACACTATATGGTACTCTCTTGACCTCTTTGGAAATATTCGAGTACGACTCTCCCATAAATCTCTTTATTGAAAACACGGTCTTCGTTGGATTTGTGATTGCCTGACGTTTGGCAGGGTCTCCTACTTTACGTTCTCCACCTTCAACAAATCCAACAATTGAAGGTGTTGTGCGTTTGCCTTCCGCATTGGGAATAACAACTGCTTCATTTCCTTCCATAACGGAAACACACGAATTCGTAGTTCCCAAGTCTATTCCTATTATTTTACCCATTTCGATTATTTATTCGATTGAATATATTTGATTTGACTGGCATACAGACAATCATTGTACCAAGAGCATAACTGAGACAAATTGTCAGTTACATGTCAGGGTATCAAGAAAACTAGCCTTTGCAAACCTTAAGGGACATGTCATTTTGCCAAAAACCAAGCTATCCATGGAGGCAGATGTCAAACCTATATTAGGCCGATCCAGCCCGACCCTACTCGCAAAAATACCTGCACCATTATCGACATTAGTATAAAATGGAGGGTCCTGAAGTATTGTATTCGATGGTTGAGAAACAGATATGTAAGTTGCTAGATCATCTGATCCTGCTGTTAGATGAATTGTGAAGCCCCGAAAAAAGCGCATATATCCCGGTCTAATTGGTATTACCTCTGACAAAAAGGTGTAATATGACTCGTAACTTAAAGAAGTACTCAAATAACTCCCACCATTTAAAGAACTACCAATTGTATATGGAAGAAAATATCTCACTGAATGACGAGTTGAGTCATTTTGATCCCCATCAGGCATTTCCATGTAGAGAAAATCAACATAACCCTGATAAATACGAGCATTAACAGCTTGATAAAACTGAATTTCAGCACCTTTACTTGAAGTGAAACTAAATCTCTGAGTTCCCTGGAAATTGGGGCGTTTTATCCTAAATTCTTTAACTAAAGGTGTCTCTGCACTTGCAAAAGCTCTACTTAGTGTATCTTTTTTAAGCAATAATTTATATGACCAATCTAGTCGATTATTATTCAAGGTGAATTGGGGAATGACCAAACTGTATAATCGATGTCCTTGGCTGGTAAATAATCCAGAGTCCTTGGGGACATCTTGAGTTTTATTCAATGATTTCGTCCATAATAAATCTCCATTATCTTTAAAAGCCTGAAGTTCAACAACTAAGTCTGTGTAATACAAACTGTCTGGATTGTCTATTCCCCCGTTGGGACCACCCTGACCCAGGAAAGCTCTCCCTACCCTGACATATTGAGTATCTGAATTAGGATTTAAAGCACCATATACGACCGGGATATTTTCAAATGGTGCAGTAACAACAAGCGTGTTATCGCAGGATAAAAAACCAACTAAAATACTGGAAAAAATAAAAATTCCTTTTAAATTCATGTCCGTAAAGATAACACGCATGGGCTTTGTACTTTTGATTAAAATATTTGAAGATGTCAAACGTGAAAAAATTATATAAAAAGGTCACGACTAATAGTCTTTTTGAAATGAAACAACGAGGTGAATCCATAGCTATGTTAACTGCATATGACTTTAGTCTCGCGAGATTAGTTGATAAAGCAGGTATTGATGTGATACTTGTTGGAGATTCTGCGAGTAATGTAATGGCAGGCCATGAAACAACTCTTCCAATCACATTAGACCATATGATTTATCATGCATCCAGTGTGATCAAGGCGGTAAAAAGAGCTCTGGTAGTTGTTGATCTTCCTTTTGGAAGTTATCAAGGCAATCCCAAGGCTGCTCTTTCTTCATCAATTAGAATCATGAAAGAATCGGGAGGACATGCTGTTAAATTAGAAGGAGGTAAGGAAATTGCCATGACTGTGGATCGCATAGTTAGTTCCGGCATTCCTGTAATGGGACATCTAGGCCTAACTCCTCAAAGTATATATAAGTTTGGTACATATGCGGTTCGCGCAAAAGAAGAAGAAGAAGCTGAACAACTTTTAACAGATGCAAAATCTTTGGAAAAATCTGGTTGCTTCGCAATTGTATTGGAAAAAATACCTGCAGATTTAGCCAAAAAAGTGAGTGATTCCATTCAGATACCAACCATAGGAATAGGTGCTGGTTCCGGCGTAAATGGACAAGTACTAGTATTACATGATATGCTTGGCATGAATACTGAATTCAACCCACGATTCCTTCGTCGTTATTTAAACTTGGAAGAGTTAATACCCAATGCCATTAAAAACTATATAACCGATGTAAAGTCTCTTGCCTTTCCTAACTCAGAAGAAAGCTATTGATATTGTGCAAAACCCTGTTATTCTTTTTGAAGACAATCACCTTTTAATCGTCAGCAAACCGTCAGGCCTTCTTGTTCAAGGTGATATTACTGGAGATCCAACACTTAAAGACTGGGCAGAAAAAGATGTTGCTAAGCGTCATAATAAACCTGGAAAAGCTTTTATTGGACTACCACACAGATTAGACAGACCAAGTTCAGGAATAGTGGTATTAGCTAAGACATCGAAAGCATTGACAAGAGTGAGTAAAGCATTCGCCGATAGGTCTGTCAAAAAAACTTATTGGGCTGTGGTAGAAGGAATTCCAAAAGAAATGAATACTAAACTAATTCATTCATTATGGAAAGATAGTCGAATAAAGAAAAGCTTTGTTTCAGACAAAAAAGAAGCCAAAGAGGCCATATTATCATACCAGATACTAAGTTCGGGAGATCGGTATACCTTGTTAAAAATAAATCTTGAAACGGGGAGACATCATCAAATCAGATGTCAATTAAGTGCTATTGGACATCCCATAAAAGGTGATTTGAAATATGGAGCAAAAAGATCTAATCCGAATGGAGCAATTCACCTGCACGCTCAGATGATACAACTAAAGCACCCGATCAAAGATGAAATGCTTAAAGTCACTGCCCCTGTGCCTATAGAAAGACTTTGGTCGGAATTAAATAAGAAAACTCATCCTGAAAATACATAAATTAAATCTCTAAATTCATTAGAAATGAAATTAAAATTATTCAAATGGAATAGCCTAAGCTTATTAAGTGGAACTTTTTTTTCTTGGGTCCTTCCTTTGAGTCAAAATATTCATGTAATTGCCAGGGGAATAATAATAGACTGGTCAATTTTGATTTTAGTTCATGCCACAGCAATATTTGGTTTTTCGAAATTATTTTATAAGGAAAATTCAATGGGAAATAACCATGACTAATATGGATCAACGTCAATAACTATTTTTACTGACCTAAAGTCAGCATTAAAATATAGAGAGCTATTTATCTTTCGCAATTTTTCTTTTAAAGATGATAACCCTTGACCCAAAGGTAGTTTTATCCAAATATGCTGTAAATTCATATTTTTCACACGTGAAACATTAGGCTCATCTGGACCTAAAACTCCACCACCATAATTTCGATGCAATTTTTCAGCTAAGAAATTAGCAGCTTCTAAAACAGTTATTTGCTTGCGATGACGTAATTCTATTCGAATCATTTTAACAAATGGCGGATAGTGATGTTGCCTGCGATCCTCTATAAGATTTCTCGCCATTTGATTATATTCTCCAGACTTAACAGCAATTAATATAGGATGATCCGGGGTTGCTGTCTGAATAATCACGTGACCTTGATGCTCACGTCTTCCTGTTCTCCCAGCAACTTGAGAGAATAACTGAAAAGCACGCTCATGAGCGCGAAAATCAGCCATCTGAAGAGCATTGTCTGCATTGATAATTATAGCAAGAGACAAACCTGATATGTCTAGACCTTTTCCTATCATTTGAGTCCCTACAACAATATCAGCTTTTCCTGTCTCAAGCCATTCAATAAAATTTGACATAGATTTCTTTTTCCTAGTTGAGTCCGAATCGATTCTAATTATATTGGCATCAGGGAACATTTCTTCAAGATCCTCCTCCACCCTCTCTGTTCCGACACCTCTAAGTTGCCATGCAGACTTTTGACAAGAGGGGCAAATACTGGATGGTTTTCTGCCCTGACCGCAATAATGGCACTTTAATGACTTTGACTCTTTATGATAGGTTACAGCGACATCGCAATCTGAACATGGTTCTGTCCAACCGCAAGACATACATGTTAAAAAAGGTGAATAACCTCTTCGGTTTTGAAAAATTAAAACTTGCTTTTGACTATTTAAAGTCTCACGAATGGCCTTAACTGCTGGCTTAGAAAGTGGTCCTTCCATCATTTTTAAGGATTTATACTTCACCAAAGACAACATTTCTACAATTGGTTTTTTAGATTTTCCAAATCTCTCATTCAATTGCACTTTATGATATTTACCTTGTTGGCAATTATAAAAGGTCTCAAGACTCGGAGTAGCAGAACCAAGAACCACTCCAGCTCCAGTTTGATTAGAAATCCATACAGCGGCATCACGGGCGTGATATCTAGGAGAAGGATCATATTGCTTATAACTCGTTTCATGCTCTTCATCGACAACAATTAAACCTACATACTCCATTGGTAAAAAAACACCTGATCTTGCAGCAAGAATAAGCTTAGCACCACCTCCAGGGTTCAATAAGGATAACCAGATATCTCTTCTTTGGCTTTCAGAAACCTGACTATGATAAACAGACACCACATCTAATCCCATAGAGTTCTCTAAACGTTTGTAAAGTTGAGCTGTTAGGGCTATTTCCGGAACTAACATTAAAACATGCATACCTTCTTTTAGAACTTTATCAGCGAGTTTTAAATATATTTCTGTCTTACCACTCCCTGTTTCACCCTGCAACAAAACTGGTTTTCTATTATGTAACCCTGACAAAATATCATTAAGAACATTCCCTTGAAGATGTGAAAGCTTGATTTTTTCTCCTTCAGAAATAGCCTCAATAATAGAAAGACGCATGCTTTTTTCAAGAATTCCTTTCTCTTTTAAAGCATTTAAATGAACTGTTTTTATGGAAGAATACTCTTGCATAACTGTCTGGGAAACCCATGGGTAATGGTCTCTGTCCGAATCTATCTGATTAGAACAGATTTGAAAATATGTCATTAGTGCTTCTGATTGAAACTTTGCTCGCGACAGCTTTTCAAATATCTTGGAGATAATCCCTCTATTTGATTTTTTGCTTACCAATCTCCAATGTGGAACTGATCCATCTCCCAAAGTAAATGGACCCGCGTCATTTTCTTTAAGTTTAAAAAACACAGGAAGAGCGGACTGCATAACTTCACCGATAGGACATATGTAATATTCTGCAAGCCAATTCCAAAATTCAATTTGTTGATTTTGGATTCGTGGAAGATCATCTAGCACTCGAATGATTGGCTTACACTCAAATTCTGGAGGACTATAAATAACATTTTGAACAACACCCATTAAGCATTTTTGTCGTCCAAATGAAACATGAACCCTTAATCCCGAAACAGGTTCAGATTCAGCATTCCATAAATAAGTAAAAGTCGAATGTACTGGAACAGGTAGAATGACTTCAACCCACATATTATTAAGATAAAGCCTCTACGAGTTCCAACAAATAAGGACTAATAGTTGCATTGTGCTTTATTGCATGATCAAGAGGCACATGCACAAGTTGACCTCCCGATATACCAATCATTTCTCTATTCCTCCCCTCTCTGAGTGCTAATACTGCACCATGGCCCATTCTACTCGCTAAAATTCGATCAAAACCATTTGGCTTACCGCCTCGTTGAATATGACCAAGAACTGTGACTTTTGTCTCCCAATTAGGAAATTCATTCTGAACTTTTTTTGCAACTTCATATGCTCCGCCTTCAGAGTCCCCCTCAGCAACAATTATAATTCCCGATCGTCGCTTTTTCTTAAAATCAGTCTTCAAGTAATTCACCAATCGATTCAAATCTGTCGGGGTTTCTGGTATCAAAACCCCTTCTGCTCCAGCAGCAATTCCTGTTCTTAGAGCTATCAATCCAGCGTCACGACCCATGACTTCAACAAAAAATAATCGATTATGAGATGCTGCCGTATCACGAATATTATCCACAGCACCTATGGCTGTATCCACAGCAGTCTGATAGCCAATGGTATAATCTGTTCCAAACAAATCGTTATCAATTGTGCCAGGGCATCCAATTACCGGTATTCCGTGCTCCATTGAAATTAGATTTGCACCCATAAAAGATCCATCTCCACCAATTACAATTAAACCTTCTATCCCATGAGATTTAATGATTGAAGATGCTTTGGATCGGCCATCTTTGGTTCTAAACTCGGAACTTCTCGCCGTTTTTAAAAATGTCCCACCTCGGTGTATGATATTGCGAACATCATAACGTGTTAGGCCAACGTTATCATTCTCTAATAGCCCTTCATATCCACGATAAAAACCTGTAACCTCCATGTCGTTTAATGATGCCGTTCTAACGACAGCCCGAATACATGCATTCATTCCTGGAGCATCTCCACCTGAAGTAATTAATCCTATTTTTTTCATTCTCTATAAATATCGAACTCTTGCCACATACAATCCAAATCACCATTTTGAAAAGGTATTTGTTGATTAGATTTCATTTGTAGGGCTTTTGAAGCTTTAGCACTTGGAACCACAACCCAAGCAGTCCATCCTTGATATGCATTTCTTAAATGTTCCCCAATTGCCCTATATGTAGTCTCTACATCAACATCAATTCTCCTTCCGTAAGGTGGATTCATAACCAATATTCCGCGCTCTGAAGGGGCGGTCGTTTTTATGAAATCTTCATGTGACCATGAGATCTTATCTTCAACCAAAGCCGATACAGAGTTTAACTTTGCTGCCTTTAAGGCATCTGGATCTATATCAGAGGCAAAGATTCCCTGAGACGATTCTTGTATTCTTTTGAGTGCCGCAGCTTCAATGACAGCATGCAAATCTTTATCATAGTCTAACCAGTGCATAAACCCAAAAGAGTCTCTATAAATTCCAGCAGGAAGTCGGTCTGCAATTATTGAGGCCTCAATCGCTAAAGTTCCAGAACCACACATAGGATCATAAAGGGGCCTATCTCCTCGATATCCTGTTAATCGTATTAATCCATTTGCAAGTACTTCGCTCATAGGCGCAAGAGTCATTTCCTTTCTATACCCCCTTCTGTGAAGAGAGTCTCCGGATGAATCAATACTAATTGTACAATGTCTTTTATTTAAATGAAGTTCAATTCTGACCTGGGGAAATTCTTTTTCGACAGAAGGCCGCTTGCCGGTGCGTGATCTAAAACGATCTACAATTCCATCCTTTAATACTAGTGCGGCATAACCCGTATGACTAAATTCAGGATGCGTCCCTGATGCAAATACTGCAAACGTTTTATCTGGATGAAACCATTTTTCCCATGGGATTTTTTGTGCAGCTAGGAGTAGATCATCAGATTCATGTACTTCAACAAATTTAATCGGCCTTAAAATTCTTATTGCCGATCCGATACAAATATTTGCCTTGTAAAGAAAACCTAAATCACCTTTAAATCTTACAGCTCTTGTCATTAATTGAATGTCTCTTGCTCCAAGCTTAAGAAGCTCATCTCTTAAAACATCTTCTAAACCCATTAGGGTTTTTGCGATGAATATCTCATCAGGGGGGTGGTTATTGGACATTAATATTTTATTATCGCTTGATTTAAATTAAAATTCATCATTCTCGTCATCTGTTTTAAAATCAAGTCTACCGATTATTTGAACTAAACCCATTGACACCGGTGCATCCACATAGTAAGTCGTTCCTTTCAATGTATCGCCTTTAAGCACATACTCATAAATAGAATCGTTTTTACTAATATCATTTTGTTTTAATTGTAATACAATTTTAAAATATCCCTCTTGAAAAGAAACCAATTCATAATTAACCGAGAAAAATCTTTCTTCTAAAAATTCAGTAGTGTCAATTTTAAGATTTAGTTGGCCAAAGTCCTCATTAATTGTAAAATCATTTGTGAAATTGTCACAGCTTTGGAATAATCCGCTACCTGTCCCTAATACCAACCCTAAAAATAGTATTCCAAGTTTAGCTTGTTTATTTTTCATAATTCAAGAAACAATTCTATCTATCAAAGATACGACGTTCACCTATCTTTGAATTTGTGAGTCTAACAATGGATATACTACTTTTTGTTGGTGGAATAATAGCTGGTATTGTGAATACCCTTGCTGGAAATGGCTCTGCCTTAACCGTTAGCCTACTATTATTAGGTGGACTCGACGGAGCAGCTGCAAATGCAAGTAACAGAATCGGAGTAATGACTCAAACAATTACTGGAATCTTCAGTCTAAAAAAAACTTCGAGAAGAAATTATTTATTTGCAAAAGGGAAAAATCTTATTCTACCTACACTTGCCGGATCAATATCAGGCGGACTAATTGGAAGTCAAATTTCTCCAGAAATTATGGAGTGGTCTTTAGCGATTGTAATGACTAGTATGCTAGCCACTCTATTTTGGAAAAAGGATCGCTGGACAGGTTTTTCAGAATCTACAAGGAATTTAAATTCTTTTAAATCAGGAATGCTTTTTTTCTTAATTGGATTTTATGGTGGTTATGTCCAAATGGGTATTGGGGTTCTCATGTTGTCCGTTCTAGTCTTAGCAGACAAATGGAGTATTAGGGACGCCAATGTGATTAAGCTACTAATGGCTGCAGTTTTATCCGTTCCTGCAGGATTAATATATATTTATAATGACCTCATCATCTGGAAACCCGCATTAATTCTTGCCGCTGGAAGTACTTTAGGAGCATGGTTTGGAGCTCGATATATCGTCAGAATACCGAAGGCTCAGCGATATATTAGGTGGCTATTAATTATAGTTATATCTGGGGGTGCCATACAAGCTCTCCACAAAGCTATTTCGTAACTTTACCAACATATGATTATCGCTTTATCTCTAGCCATTTTAATTCTACCAATTATATTTGGAGCCTGGTTAGGCCTTAAATCAATACCAACATCTTGGTTGGCAAAAAGTAATGCTTTTTCAGGAGCTTTTCTATTTGCGGTAACTGTCTTTCTTTGGATCCCAGAATTGGCCTTAATTGAACCTGTCAGCAGCATACCTTGGGGTCTTTGGATCGTTTTGGGGTATTTTCTCCAATTTGCTTTAGATAGCAGGTCAAAAGGTTTAGAACATGGTCATATTCACAGCCAAGATCCAAATCCATGGCCTGCATATTTAGGCCTAATAATTCATTCAGTAGTAGAAGGGATTCCATTATTTCGGCTCCATGAAGGAGAGATGATTTCCTTTGCGATTTCACTAGCAGTCCATAACGTGCCAATAGCAGCATTATTAACTTTTTGGCTTTTGCAATGCAACATTAGCAGAAAGAAAGTGATCTTTGCCCTTATTGGACTTAGTCTAGCAGCTCCCTTTGGTGCTCTCGCAAGTACTCTATTGCTACCATCAAACATTTTAGGAATGGAAGGGTTTATCGGAGGTTTGGTAGTAGGGATTTTCTTGCATGTATCAAGCACCATATTGTTTGAACTTCAAAAAGACCATAAAATGCCCAATAAGTTATGGACAATAGTCATCTTAGGACTTTTAGCTGGGTTTTTATTATCTCAAGGTGTTCATAGTACTCATATTCATTAACTTTAGTAAATGGCAAAAATAATATTTGGTGGAAATCCAGCGCAAACAGTTGGAAACCTACCTGAGATTGGAAGTAAGGCTCCGAATTTCAAATTAACTTCTGGTGATTTATCAGAAATAAGTCTTTCAAATTTTATTGGGAAAGTTATTGTTTTAAATATTTTTCCAAGTATTGGAACGGGAGTCTGTCAAAATTCTGTTCGAAAATTTAATGAGCTCGGGACTTTACTTGACAATCTTACTATTTTGAATATTAGCAGGGATATGCCATTTTCTCTTCACCAATGGTGCGGGACTGAAGGATTAGACAATGCCATTGTTCTATCAGAATTAAGAGATGACAACTTTTCAAGGGATTATCACATTCGAATGATAGACACAAAATTTGCAACTTTATTTAGTCGCTGTGTAATAGTATTAGACTCAAAAGGATTTGTCACTTATTCCGAGCAGGTTTCTGAAATTGGCAATGAACCAAACTATGATAAGGCACTTGAGGCAATTAAGAAAATTTAAAGATGAAAACCGTCAAATGCCCTTCATGTTTAAAATGGTATGAAGTAATGTTGAATGACAGCCAATATGACCATTTATGTAAATTTTGTGGCGAGTATTATGCCGTTCAGACCTCAAAAATGAAGGTGCACAAGGAGCAAATGAAATCTACTGTTAGTGAGCCTCCTTTAAAATGGAGAAAATTTGGTGATATACATTGGGCATTGGTTATCCCAAACAATATTGCTTTTTTAATTCAATGTCTAATTTTTTTAACAATGACCATAATCGGCATTATTATCTCTCCACTTTGAACGTTAGTCAAAAAAAAATTATTCTTTCAGTGAAGAATATCTAGATTGGAGATCCCTTTGTAAATTTTCGAGCCTTCTATAATGCGATATAGCCGCATAATTTCGACCCAATTTTTTATTCATAGATAAGATTGATTCGAAATCACCGAGAGCTTGAGAGCATTTACTGAAATCCTGCATCCATAAATAAGCTTCAGCAATATTTAATAATAAAAGGCCTGCTTGAAGCGCTCCAACTCTGGCTTTTTTATCATTCGGTGCGTAGTTACCATATTCTTCCTTCCACACCTCAATAGAAGATATGAGTTTTGTCTCAAACTGCTCCCTCATATCACTATCAATGCCCAATCTATATGCTCCAACTAAAGACTGTGATGCAGTATTTATATTATCATAATTATTTTTTTTTGTAGTTCTAAAAGTCCATATGTCCGTGGCGTATTTGTTAATAGTTACAAAACCATATCTCATAGACAAATATTTTGAAAGATCCTTTAACGCATTTTCTAAAGCCATTTTCTCCGAAACTTGAAAGTTTCTTTTCTCAACCCTACCCATGGCTTCAGCACTAATTCCCCCGCCGAACATTTTTCCAGTAAATTCCTCTGGGTCAGTCATATTATAAACACCCGTATAATTTTTGTTTTCTATATGCCCTTGATCATCAGTAATTATCGCTTCAATTGATATGCTTGTGGTGACAACAGCGAGAAATCGTGTTATCGTTGTACCATCTTGAACACGTTTAATTTTTCGAGAAGAAGACGAACAAATAGGTCTGTTAATTGTGACATTAACACTTGCTTTACCTGCCTCCGATTTGTCGAGGCCCTCAATGTATACAAAACTTGTCAGCCTATCACTTGAATGGATCGTAGGGAAATATTTGTTGTAAGGAAGGTTGTTCCCATCTAAAGCTTTTATTTTTAATTTTTGATTCATTCTCAGACTATTCCACTCTTCAAGGGCATAATCATTCTCTTCTTTTTCGATTTTTACTTCCTCTTCATAAGTCACATTTCCCGATGAAGAATACTTGAAATCTTTTGATAACAGGGCCTCTGGTGGCTGAACAAAATCGAAAGCGGCTCTCAAAGCTTTTGGATTTTGGCCGGTAACAATAATACAAGCAAATAATAAAACATTAAAAAGAGAAAATTTAAATTTCATAATCAATTAGTTTTTATCTATTTAAGTCTTATTTTTTTTCTTTACCGACCTTACTATATGAAAAATATTCGACAAATCATTAATCTTTAGACGAATTGAAGACCCAACTAAATGCCGAAGGGAATCTCTCTCTCCAACCCCGCTCCCCGTGATAAGAAGCCGGGTCTTTAACCCATAAATAATCTTTGTTTTTTACTAAACCTATAGAGTCCAAGGTAGTTAATAATAAATCAATTCCTGGCTGCAGTTGAGATTCAAGACCAGGACCGCCATTATCAATATAAAATGGGGATGCTGGCTTTTTATATCCTCTATCCGCCCAAGGAGTCAATGCATCCACCTTAAGCCCACCCCCTGCGTCAACAAATACTGCTGGAGAAAAAGACATAACCCCATCAAAAATTTCCTGATATTCTGTTGCCAAACGGAATCCTAAAACTCCTCCCATACTGGAACCAGCAAAGAATATTTTAGGAATATTACCCATATCTCCATGAACAGGATAATTATCAAGCACAAAAGGAATTATCGTTTTAGTCAAATATTTTGTGGTTGCGTCCCCCAGATCTCCAGGTCCATACTCTAGCCTTCGATAATCCCCGTTTTTCGAACAATCTAGGGCTACAACTAAAATATTTCTGTCAATAATATTAGAATCAATTAATGAAATTATTGCCTCGTCCACGGCCCAGTCTACGCCATATGTACTTGATGAGGGATCAATAACATTTTGACCATCTGACATTAGTAATATATCGAACCCAGATTTACTCTCATGTTTTCTGAAGTCATAAGGAGACCAAACCCACATCCTCCTTCTTGGAATTACTCCATCAGGGTCAATAGGGGATTGTAAAGTCTCATGATAACCGGAAATCTGACCATCAATAATTTTTTCTGAAGGACCAAAATAATCACAATGAAAAATTGTATCCATTCCAATCCAACCTCCTAAATCACGATTAGAACCTACCTCATCTAAAAGCGCCTCTTTTTGCCATGAGCCTAGAGTTAATTTATATGAAAATGCACTGTCTTGACTTCTGAAATTCAGCAACCAATTAAGTGAATCTTTGCGTATAAATGGAATTCCTCGACCATTCCATTGTCCTATCTGATCATTGCTTCCAGTAATAAAAATCGTGTCTAAATCACTTAGAGGGAAATCGGTAACTACTTTTATTTTAACAATTTGAATATTATTCTGTGCATTTACAGTTAAACTAAGCCCAAGTGTTAGGGCTAATAATAAATTTTTCATAATTAAATTGTTGTTTACGAATTATTCTTTTAAAGTTTATCAAGACTCACGAATTAATTTGAATTTCCTTCGGTATAGATCACGAACGATACCATCACTTAGGCCAATCTTTGGAACATAAACTTTATTTGCACCTGTCAATCTCAAGATATTTTGAAATATTTCTAATGCAGGAATAATTACATCTTCTCGGTCAATATTCAGGCCCAAAGATGTTATTCTTTTCTGACGATTCATTTTAGTTATAGTGCCATGCACCTCATTTATATAATTGGCAGAAAGAGATTCATCTATTGATTTATTACTCATCTTATGAACTTTATTAATATTCCCTCCAGACCCAATTATAGCTATACTTCCATTTAAAATATTAACATGATCCAATATCCAAGATTCCAAATTAGACCAATTTTCACTTTGCTCAGCCCCAAGAAGTATCCTTACTGTACCTATAGGAAAAGACTTAGACAACACGGGTTGATTATCACAAAAAAGAGTTAATTCTGTTGATCCGCCACCAACATCAACAAATAATAGATTTTTTTCAGAAGGTTGAATTTTATCAAAAAGCTTTGCACTAAATACTAAATGCGCCTCTTCTTCTCCATCAATTATTTCGATATCAATGCCCGTTTCTTCTTTTATCTCTTTCAACCAATATTTTCCATTTTTTGATTCGCGCATTGCAGAAGTTGCACATGCACGATAATCATCGATATTATTAACTCGCATTATTGCAGCAAATGCACGCATTGAATCAACTAACCTTTGACCTAACTTTTTTGATATTTCACCCGAGGCAAATACATCCTTTCCCAACCTTACTGGAAGTCTCGTGATTGAAACCTTTTTGTAGTGAGTATACTCCTGCGTATGGATAATATTTGTTATTAATAACCTCAGTGAGTTTGAGCCAATGTCGATTGCAGCTATTCTTGTTATTTTCATTTACTCAACGCATTTTTTAACTGATCAGCAACATATTTATGCAATCGAATTTGACTTCTTATTTTGGGACCAGGAATTTGGCGGTAAGATTTACTATCATCAATTCCGTTCAATCGACTCTTCACATTATCCTTCCAAAGAATATCTAAATGATCTTTAATCTGACCTTTGATATTTTTATCATAAACTGGAACACCTACCTCAATTCTTAGGTCTAAATTTCGCGTCATTAAATCAAAGGAAGCAATATACATATCCCAATCTCCATTATTTCTGAATGCATAAACTCTAGAATGCTCTAAATATCTATCAACAATAGAAATTATCTCAATATTCTCAGATAGATCTCTTACACCTGGAATAATACAACAAATACCCCTTACTATAAGCCTTACTTTAACTCCAGCGCAGCTGGCTTCATAAAGCTTGTCCGCTATGGCGTGGCTGCTTAATGAATTGAATTTCATCCATATCTCTGATTTTAAGCCAGACTTTGCATTTCTTATTTCTTGATCAACAGCATCCATGATTTTATCTCTGGTGAAACGTGGACTTACAATTAGCTGCTTGAATTTCTTCATTCTATATGGCTCTGCCAGAAACTCAAACACACGAATAACTTCCCTAGTGATCTTTTTACTCGAAGTCATTAAAAAATAGTCGGTATATGTTTTAGCTGAACTTTCATTAAAATTGCCAGAGCCAACAACACTGAATAATTCCATTTTATTTTCAAAAACTCGCTCGATACAAATTAGTTTACTATGAACTTTCACCCCCTCTGCCCCCGTTTGAACTAGTATACCTTCTTTGCGCATTTTTTCGAGGTAATGAATATTTTTTTTCTCATCAAAACGAGCTTGCAATTCAATAACCACATTAACTAGCTTTCCATTCTTTGCGGCATTTATTAATGCCGATACGACTCTCGATTGATTTGCAAGGCGATAAAGAGTGATATAAATTCTTTTGACTTTAGAGTCCATTGCAGCCTCCCTCAAAAGTCTTATAATGTATGAAAAAGTATGATAAGGGGTAAAAAGAAGAACATCTTTATCTCGAATGACATTTAGTATACTACGATCTAGATCAAGATCTGGGTGCAACGAAGGCTCAAGCTTATCATATTCCAAATCAGCTCCGCCAATGTTTGGAAAATCAATCAGATCTTTTTTATTGTGATATCTACCCCCAGGATACATAGAATCATTTCCTGAAAGACCTATTAGATTTTTCAATTCCTTTAAATTTTGACTTTTCATGGATCGATCAAATGATATACGAACAGGATCACCCTCTAATCTATCTTCTAATCCCATCCTGACGCGGTCAAGAATTGTTTTTTTCGAAATGTCATGTTGATCAATATCTAATTCTGAATCTCTAGATATTTTAAAACTATGCGCCTCAATATCTTCATTAGGAAAAATGAAATATGCATATCTTAAATTACACCTTAGAACATCATCTATATACATGATATAGCTCTTTCCATATTTAGGCAAAACAATAAATCTCCCATGTAAATCCGTAGGGATTTCAATTATCGAACTGATTTGATCCCCTTTTATAGATTTTAAACGAATAGAGAGATAAATAGATTCATCATTAAGTTCTGGAAAAGGAAGATTTGGGTCTAAAATCATTGTAAAAACTGATGGGGAGATTTTTTCGATATAAAATTTTCGGATAAAATCTTTTTGACCGCCAGTCAGCTCTTTTTCAGTGATTAGTTTAATCCCAATTTTATCTAATGAAGACATTAGTTCTGAATATGTACTCTCAACCTCTTTGTTTTGTCTAGTAATTACCTCTTGAATTCTATTCAGTAAAATTTCAGGCTCCCAATTACCTAATTGTTTTTTAATTTTTTTAATATCCGAAAGTTTTGACAATCGCTGAATGCTAGCGACACGAACTCGAAAAAATTCATCTAAGTTTTTTGAAAAAATACCAAGAAACCTGACTCTTTCAATTATTGGATTTTTTACGTCCTGAGCTTCTTGCAGAACACGAGAGTTGAATTGCAACCAACTTAAGTCACGATTGTTATACATGATTAAACATCATATTTCAAGAACTATTCGGAGACTGCTCATAAACAAACTTAAAAAGATAAAATAGCCATTTCAAAATGGGTTTGAGATGAATTTACAGATTCATTGATAAATGAAGCAAATAAATTATGAATATATTTTTTTTGCCTCATTCCAAAGGTCATTCCATTCCTCAATTTCAACTCCAATTGGAGTCTTTTTCTTTTGAGCTAAAATCTCTTCCATTTTTTGAAATCGCTTCAAAAATTTTTCATTGCTAAGAGATAATGCTTGCTCAGGATCTAATCCCCTATGTTTGGCATAATTTACTAAAGAAAACATAACATCACCTAGCTCCATAAGCTCATTATTTCTGCTACTTGGATTTCTTAGCTCTTTTAACTCTTCTTCAACTTTTTCCCAAACCGATTCAGCATCTGGCCAATCAAAACCAACTCCCTGAGCTTTCTCCTGAACTCTATATGCTTTGACCAAGGCCGGAAGTGATTTTGGGACACCCGCCAAAACAGATTTACTTTTTCCGCCGTTCTCGTTTATTTTGATTGCTTCCCAATTCTCTTTAACTTTTTTAGAGGAATCTGCTTTTATATTAGAATAGATATGAGGATGTCTATGGATCAATTTCTCACATATTTCATTTAAAACATCTGAGACCGTAAACTGGTTTTTTTCTGATGCTATTTTACTATAAAAAACTAAATGTAAAAACAAGTCACCCAACTCTCCTTTAAGTTGAACCCAATCACCAGAATCTATAGCATCTGCAAGCTCATAAGTTTCTTCGATAGTCAGTTTTCTCAATGTATTAATGGTTTGCTCTCGATCCCAAGGGCATTTATCCCTTAAATCATCCATAATAGTCAATAACCGATCAAAAGACTGGAGATCTTCAGCTCTCATTACCAGCTTCTTTAATCTCCTCACCCAAATTATCTGAGTCTTTTGGCTCCATTATGAAAAACTCATGTCCGGAAAGCATATTGTACCAATTGAAAAATTTCTTCATGTCATTTATAGAGACTCTTTCCTCATCATAATTAGGAACATATTGACCAAAAGCTTCAATGATTTCATCATTTTTAGCCTTGTGTGAGACTGATTTTTCTCCACTGAGAGAATGCCCCATCTTTTCATAGAGTTCTTTTATAGGTTTCTCACCATCATGACAATACATTGCGATTTCGTCTAATGCATGAATCTGCTGCTGAGCTGAGATTGTAAATCTTTTTTTATCCTTTAAAGATTCCACAAGTATTCCTGTTCTCGTCTGAGTAATTAAATTAAAAAGACCTTGACGTCCACTAATCGCTAAAATATTTTTTAAAGGTTTCATCATTTATTCTTTAAGGGGTTTGTTGCCATTTATGAATTCTTTCTATGAGAGAAGAATCTTTACCGAAGATTAACACCTCACGATATTCAGAACCTCTTCTAGCATATTTTGTTTCTGGATAAGTATCTATTAAAATACCAAGGGTTTGTATCGCTCGGGGATGATCATCTAATTCTTCGCCAAAAACAATTGCCGCAGTAAAAAGAGACAATGGCGCCTCCGGTCGGCTAGGAAGAGAGTCATAAACAGCCATATAATTACGAATAGCAAATAAAGCCCTTCCCGGTATTTGCGCTTGATAATCTCCTGAAGCGATCATATACCTAATCCACATCGAATCATTAATGGAAGAGGATGCCGCCGATTCAAGGATAATTAAATTTTGATCAAAATTCGTCGTATCCGAAAATTCTGAGATTATTTTTTCTGATTTTGAAATAGATTCTTGACAATTTGAAAAGACCAATATGGCAAGACAAAGAAAAAATTTATACTTTATCATTTGACATTGAATTTCATCTTATAAATCGTGTCAACTTTTCCAGCTGAAAGGTTCTTTAATCGCCCCTGAATCATTCGCCGTTTCAAGGGCGTCATTCGATCAGGAAATAGAATGCCTTCTATATGATCAAATTCATGCTGAAAAATTCTTGCAGACAAACCACTGAGTTGTTCATCTATCCAATCACCCTTAGTGTTCTGACTACGAATCTTAATCTCTCTCAATCGAGGTATTTTTTCATGAACCCCTGGAATACTCAAACATCCCTCTTCATAAGCCCATAATTCCCCTGTTTGTTCAATAATTACAGGATTAATAAAAGCACGTTTAAACTTTTTTAAAATAATAGATTCCTTCTCTTCTACATCCTCTGCAAAAGGAGAAGCATCAACAACAAAAACACGACTTGATAATCCGATTTGCGGTGCTGCAAGGCCAACTCCTTTTGATGCATACATTGTTTCAAACATATCATCAATCAATATTTTTGTTTCCGCTGAACTGGGGTCTACTTCTTTAGCCAACCTTTTTAAAACGGGGGAACCATATGCTACAATGGGGTATATCATAGTTATTATTTACCACAAAGATACAGCCCTTAACTACCTTTGCCTTAATGGGAATCTGGGTGGGATTAGATGTAGGAGGAAAACGAACAGGTATTGCTGAGTCTGACGAACAAAGTCTGATGGCCTTTCCCAGGCAAACTATATTAACTAAAGAGCTTTTAAGTCATTTAAAATCAAGTTACTTGAGGGATGATTTAAACGGAATAATTATCGGAGAACCCAAACGATTAGATGGAAGTGAGACTCACGGAAGTGCCTATGCAAAAATGATTTACAACCAAATACAGAAATTGTGGCCCAATATTACTATCCATTGGATCGATGAGCGTTTCACTTCAAAAATTGCAGCGCAAGCCGCAAATCTCTCAGGTGCCAAATCTAGAGTTAAAAAAAATAAATCAATGCTGGATTCAGCTTCAGCTTGTATAATACTCGATAGTTTCCTTACTCAAAAAAAATTAAAATGAAGAAATTGAAAGAACAAATAGAAAATGCTTGGGATAATAGAGATTTGCTAAACTCCACAAAAACAATAGATGCAATCAATATGGTAATCGACCAACTTGATTCTGGAAAGCTCCGTGTTTCTGAGCCTACAGAAAATGGTTGGTTGCTTCACGAGTGGATAAAAAAAGCTGTTGTAATGTATTTCCCTACTCGAGAATCAGAAACCTTCATTGCGGGACCAATGGAATTTCATGATAAATTGAAATTAAAAACGGGTTATGCTAAAAAAGGAATCCGAGTAGTTCCTCATGCCGTAGCCCGCTATGGCTCGTTTATCGATCGTGATGTTATATTAATGCCGTCCTATGTAAACATAGGCGCTTATGTTGGCAGCAGAACTATGGTTGACACCTGGGCAACAGTTGGGTCTTGTGCCCAAATAGGTAGTGATGTTCATATTAGCGGAGGGGTCGGCATTGGAGGTGTCCTCGAGCCATTGCAAGCTTCTCCTGTATTAATAGAAGACGGAGCGTTTATAGGTTCCAGATGCATAATAGTTGAAGGCGTTCATGTAGGAAAAGAAGCAGTTCTTGGTGCAAATGTTGTTTTAACCTCGAGCACAAAAATTCTTGACGTAAGTGGTGAAAAAACAAAAGAACTTAAAGGTGAAATACCACCTAGAAGTGTTGTAATACCCGGTACTACAACAAAAAATTTCCCCGCAGGAGAGTTTCAAGTTCCATGCGCTTTAATAATTGGAAAACGTAAAAAAAGTACAGATTTAAAAACTTCATTAAATGATGCACTGCGTAATTTTAGCATGGCAATTTAATTTCCCATTATGGACGCTCTAAATCAAAATATTTTTAAGACGATAGGATCTATTTCGGATGAAATGGATATTGAATGCTTTGTCGTTGGTGGATGGGTTCGAGATCAGTTGCTCAATAGAGAAAACTCAATGGATATTGATATAGTGGCCGTAGGAAATGCTTTGGATTTAGCAAAAAATTGTTCTAAAGATCTAAAGGGAAGTAAAGTATCAGTTTTTAAGAAATTTGGAACTGCCCATTTCAAAATCAATGATGTCAGCATTGAATTCGTGCAGGCTAGATCAGAAAGCTATACATCTGACTCAAGAAAACCGAAGGTTGAAGCTGCTACTTTAGAAGAGGATCAATTAAGAAGAGACTTTACAATAAATAGTCTGGCGATAAGCTTAAACAAAAAAACTTGGGGCAATTTGATAGATCCTTTTGACGGAAAAAAAGATTTAAAAAATAAAATAATTCGTACTCCGCTCAAAGCAGATAAAACATTTACAGATGACCCACTGCGGATGCTAAGGGCAATTCGTTTTGCCTCCCAGTTAAATTTTAAAATTGAACCCGCAACTTTCCAAGGAATAAATGAAAGCGCAAATCGAATATCTATTTTATCTGCTGAACGAATACATGTTGAGTTAAATAAAATAATGCTTTGCGACACTCCATCTAGAGGACTTTCTTTGTTACAAGAATCAGGACTAATGCCGTTAATTCTTCCTGAGGTATCTGACTTGGAGGGTGTTGATGAGATTGAAGGTCATATGCATAAAGATAATTTTTGGCACACCTTAGAGGTTGTCGATAATCTAGCAAAGGTTTCTGATGATTTATGGCATAGATGGTCTGCTCTTTTGCATGACATTGGAAAACCACCAGTTAAAAAATTTGCGGAAAACGTAGGATGGACATTTCATGGTCACGAATACTTAGGGGGGAAAATGGCGCGCAGCATCTTTAAACGATTATCTCTGCCCCAAGATGAAAGACTTCAGTTTGTAATAAAGTTAATTCGGATGAGCTCTAGACCAATAGCTGTCTCTAGTGATGTTGCAACAGAAAGCGCAGTAAGAAGGTTACTATTTGATGCAGGCGATAGCATAGACAGTTTAATGGAATTATGTGAAGCTGACATTACAACTAAAAACCCTAAAAGGAAAAAAAAATATCTTGAAAATTTTAAAATTGTTCGTGAAAGACTTATTGAAGTAGAAAAGCGTGACAAACTAAGGAACTGGCAACCCCCTGTTGACGGAGTTCAACTAATGACGTGGTTTAATTTAAGTCCTGGTAAAGAAATTGGCACTATAAAGGCATTGATTAGAGAAGCTGTTATTAATGGAGAAATCTCAAATACCTTTGAAGCTGCAAGAAAACTTGCATATGTTTATGCAAGAGAAAATGGAATTATTGAAACAAAAGATGACTAAAAAACTTGTAATAAGAGCAATACTAAATTGCAACGAAGACGTATTTCGCGATATAGCAATATCGGGATCTGAAACTTTAGAAGAATTGCATTTGCAGATATCAAATGCATATGAGTTAGACAGCGGTCAAATGGCTTCATTTTATAAAACAGATGATAACTGGGTTCAATTAGAAGAGATTCCATTAATGTCCATGGATCCAAAAACCAATAACTCCATGAAGGAATACTCTTGCGAAAACATCTTAGGAGAACCTGGCGCTAGATTGATTTTTGTTTATGATTTCTTAGCTATGTGGACTTTTATGATAGAATTTATTCGGTCTTCAGAGGAAATTATAAATAAAACCGAAGTAGTTCTTAAATATGGTGAAAGACCCGAGAACGCTCCTGATCCAGAATTTGAAGGACATGGAGGAACAATGTCAAGAGAAGATAATGAGGAGGATGAATATGGGTATGATGAAGGTGACTTGAATGATGGTTTTTCTTCAGAACCCTATTAAAATTCAACCCTTCTAATGGACTTAACAGGTATACGCTGGTTTTCTTTAAATACAACCCAATCATTGGTGCATGCCCACAAAGTGGTATTCACAATATAGCATCCTGACTTACTTAAAAACTCAATGCTTACTTTTTTCTCTTCAAGGTTACCCATAAAAGTTGCGTCTTGGAGATTCTTTTGACGCAGATTTTTGGCGCTATCAGAATCCAATACATCAAATTTGAGAAATTCTAAATTTAATATAGCACTCCTCTGTATTTCAAAACATTTCGTTTTTTTTTTCGGTACCATTTACTTCCAAGTTACAAAGAAGTGAGCCCTATCCGGTTTACCTTCGTAAAATGAAGAGATCTCATATTTGGATGATTCATGGCCCTACTGCCTCAGGAAAAACTCAATTAGCAATAAAATGGTCGCAAGAAAGAAATTGCGAAATTTTGAGTTGCGATGCGAGACAAATATATAAGGAACTGAATATTGGTGTCGCCAGACCAAGTGCAGAAGAGTTAAGTGAAGTTCAACATATGGGAATTGCTACCCATACTATACATGAGTCAGTAACTGCTGTTTCTTTTGCCCGATGGGCCAAGCCGCTTGTGGATTCATCCCTAAAAAAAAACGGGGAAATTGTCATCGTTGGAGGTAGCGGACTTTATGCGAAGTCTTTATTGTTTGAGTCAGATGCTCTTCCGTCAGAAAATATAGAATTTAGAAAGCACCTCGAGCTTAAGTGGAGTAAAAACCCAGATGATCTAATAAATGAACTTCAGAAAGCCGATCCAGAATATGCGCAAAATTGTGATTTAAAAAATTCCCGAAGAGTTATTAGAGCGCTAGAAATAATTTCTACCACAGGGAAAAAATACTCAAGCCTACGAACTCAAAAAGCGCCAAAACCAAATTTTAATGCAATGATTCACCAATTCGCTATTTGGCCTGACATGAAAGTCCTTGAACCTAGAATTTTATCAAGAACTAAAAATATGCTTAATTCTGGCCTTGTTGAGGAAGCTAAAAAACTAGAAAAGAGCAAGGACCTTAGAGCGATGCAAACTGTTGGATACAAGGAATTTTATGCTGACCCGAAGGGATCTAAGGATCAATTGTTAAATGACATAGCTCTTCACACAAGACAATATGCCAAACGGCAAATGACATGGTTAAAACGAGAAGTTGAGATAAAAAAAATATCGATCGGTCACAATGCAATAACAGAAATGAGGAATTTCAATTATTAATAATGAACTGGAAAAAACCGCATAGATATCTTAGGTTACTCAGTCCGATTTATTCATTTATTGTGCAATTGCATCGTTCAATTTATGAATGGAAAATTCTGGTACCATTTAGACCACACCAAGCTACTCTTGTTTTAGGCAATCTCCATTCTGGAGGAACAGGTAAAACACCATTAGCCATCTGGATCTTGAGCAAGATCCAGAATAAAGTACCTCATTCCGCATATGTATCCAGAGGATATGGAAGAAAAACATGGTCTACCACTATTGTGCAGAATGAATCTAGCTCAGCAGATGTGGGTGATGAAGCCAAAATGCTACGATCTAAGCTTAAGGATAATGTATCCATTATTGTAGCAAGAAAGAGGCGAACTGCATTCCCCCTAATACCTGTAAATGCTCCCGTAATTTTAGACGATGCCTTTCAACATTGGGATATTAAAGCTCCGCTAAGCGTATTGGTCTGCCCATATAACTGCTGGTATACGGAAGAACTAGTTCTTCCGGCCGGGCCATTAAGGGAGCCGTATAAAGCTGCTGAAAGGGCAAATGCTATTGTAGTTACAAGATGTCCTCATGAAATTAATGAGTATGAAAAATTAGAAATTCGCAAGAAACTAAATATCAACAAAAATCAACGATTATTTTGTGCTCAAGAGATCATGGGCTCTCCTGTTGCCGAATTTGATTCTCCACCATGGTCGGGGAGGGAAATGGCTCTTGTCGTTTCCGGAATAGGTCACCCCGATAGATATTTTTCACATATCAAGAATTCCGATTTTTTCAATAACGATGGCGATCCCGTCGCATTTTTAAGATTTAGAGATCATGCCCCTTGGACTTCTAAAAACATTAAAAAAGTCCTAAACACTGCTCAAAATGTTCATTGTAATACTTTGATTTTCACAGAAAAAGATATTGCTAGGCTAGATAATATGCCTAACGAATGGTCGAATTTTTCAATCTATTCAATACCCCATAAATTAGACTTTGGAAATGATGAAACAATCTTTATATCCTGGTTAAACAATGAATGGAAGGCCCACGGTTACAGACTATCTTTGTAGTTATGAGTGAAGCTGATGCACCTATTTACGAGTCGGTAATTGGACTAGAAGTTCATGTTCAAATGAATACTATATCTAAGGCTTACTCCTCCGATGGATACAGTTATGGATCTGCTCCCAATACCCAAGTTAGTCCAATAACACTGGGACACCCTGGCACCCTTCCAAAAGCAAATATTCAAGTTGTGAAAAATGCAATTAAACTTGGTATTGCTTGCGACTGTAGCATTCGAGAATTTAATTCCTACGCCAGAAAAAACTATTTCTATCCAGACCTACCAAAGGGGTATCAAATCACACAAGACGAGACACCAATTTGCTTCGGAGGAGGCGTTTGGATCACATTTAAAGATGAGAGCAAGAAAAAAATCGGGTTGACAAGAATTCATATGGAAGAAGATACTGGCAAGTCTATTCATGATCTTGATCCATTTAATACATTAATAGACCTTAATCGTGCAGGCGTCCCTCTATTAGAAATCGTCTCTGAACCAGATTTCCGAAGCGGAGAAGAAGCATATTTATATCTTCAAGAAGTTAGAAAACTCGTCAGGTATTTAAATATATCTGATGGTAATATGGAGGAAGGATCTCTTCGTTGTGATGTGAATATTTCAATAAGACCAAAGGGTAGAGAGAAATTTGGTACAAAAGTGGAAGTCAAAAATTTAAATTCATTTAGGCATGTACAACGAGCCATAGATTTTGAGTTCGAGAGGCAATCTAATTTATTGAATTCAGGGAATACTGTCTTTCAAGAAACTAGAACATTTGATGCTTCCAAGGGAAGTACCATTCTATTGAGAAAAAAAGAAAATGCCAATGACTACAGATATTTTATTGAGCCTGACCTAGCGCCAGTAAGAGTAACAGAATCCTTCAAAATGGAAATTGCAGAATCAATGCCTCCATTACCCCAAGCCTTAGTAAAAAGATACACTGATGAGCTTGGCCTTAGTAAATATGATGCTGGATTAATTACAGAAGACAAGGAAACTGCATTGTATTTTGAACAATTACTTCAAACGGGTTGCTCAGCAAAAGCAGGAGCCAATTGGCTAATGGGACCTATTCAGGGTTATCTAAATGAGAATGCACAAAGTTGGAGTGAGTGGTCCATGCCAGCCCATAAGTTGGGAGAATTAATTTCTATCGTGGAAAAAAACTTAGTTAGTTTCAGTGCTGCATCTCAACAAATTCTTCCATTACTAATTCAGGAGCCAAAAAAAATACCAAAGGCAATAGCGGAAGACCTAAAACTAATTCAGGAAAGCGATGCTGATGCCCTAATGATTCATATTCAAGGAGCCCTAGATAAATACCCGGAAAAGGTAGAAGAATATCGTTCGGGGAAGAAAGGATTAATTGGCTTATTTATGGGTGAGGTAATGAAAATGACCAAGGGTTCAGCCGACCCTGGAATTACCAATACATTGCTCCGTAAAATATTAGACGAATGAGATTTGTAACGATGATCTTAACGATCATAATCATAAATGGGTGCAATAACGATTCCGCTTCCGTTAATTTCAATGTTGAAGGTGCATCCAATGCTGTAATCGTAAGGATTGATGGGGAGCACACTGTGCCATGGGACACGTTGAAGATCATCAATAATAGCCTGATATTAAATCTGCCTTTAGACTCAACATTAAAGACTTTCTACTACTTTATTTTTGATTCTGGTGCAAGTCTAAGAATTGGCATAGAGCCTGGAGATAAGTTAATTGGATCTGTAAACGCAACTGGTTCCTTGACAGATTATAAGATAACAGGATCTAAATTAAGCGAACAACTTCTAGCACTTTACCAACCTGTTCTTGAATCATCAAGAGTCATCGACTCCCTGGATGAATACAGAAAACTAAGTAATGATTCAGATAGTAATTATGTCAAAATGGAAACAAGACATTACAAATTCTTAGAGAACCGATATTACAGCCATAAAAAAGAAATTCTGAAAGTGATGGCAATGGATTCCAGCAATTTGTCCAATGTTTTCGGATTCTTTCAAAAAGTTGCAGCAGCCCCCCTTTTTACCTCAAAAGAAAAAGACCACATCTATTTTCAAGAGTTCGGTGATGTCATTATCGAAAAGCACTCAAACCACCCTCTTGCGAGAATATTTATTCTTGAAAGGAAGAGAATGCTTCGAGAATAAAATCCTATCATATATATAAAAAGCCCTACTCGCATAGGGCTTTTTATATGTTCGTATTTTATTGAATAACAATGATTTCACTCATCACCATACCGTTCTGGATTCTTGAGACAAGATAATTTCCTGCGGAAATATCTGATACATCTATGGTCAATTTATCCATGCCAAAAGGAACTCTTGACATATCCACACGACGCACAATAGAACCATTCATACTTCGAATGTTTACCTGAAGATCACCCGAGACCAAAGGAATATTAAGAGACTCAGAAGTAGGGTTAGGATAAACCCCTAGAGCCAAAGCCTTCTCAGAAATCATATCTTCATCAGTCCCAACAGTGTTGGCAACCTGAGTTGAAGTTGTACTATAATAACCTCGTCCATGAGTAGCTATAAATAAATCTCCTTCTGTAGGACTTGATCCTGCAGCAGTTGAATCATAATTGTATTCGGTACGATATTGCTCAATTTGGAAAACCGGAACGCGAACCAATCCATTATTTTCTTCAGTATATGTTGGTGCTACTGATGTTAAGTTATCCGTCATAAAAATCCCCCATTCTGTGCCTACAATTAGTCGGTTGTTATCATGCTTATCAAATGAAATTGAATAAGCTGGAACGGTTGGAAGGTTACCTTGCTTCGGAACAAAAGTTGGATTTGCAGAAAGAGCATTGCTCGAGTAATAAACAAAATAAGTGTTATTATAATTTCCAAGAGATATAGCCACCCTATTTGGGTTATTTGGATCAATGTCAATTCCAGTAATATTACGGCTACCAAATGTCTCAATAAGATCAACAGTAACTAATTTATTTGCACTGTCAATATGAGCATCAGCAGCGGATCTAGCAGACTGAAGATTAGATATTCGGTATAATCTTCCATTTGAAGTTCCTACAAAAAGATGGTCGCCATCTGCTGAAATCTCCATATATTGGGGAAATATACCATTAGTACTACTCCCAAAATGAGCAATCTGCCACCATTCAGGAGTGCCACTAAAGTCTAGGGCGCCTCTGGTCATCCATATGCCACCCATTGTTGGGAATGTAGCATTCGTTTGAGATGCATTACCCACAATATATATTGATTGCACCGGATCCTGAATAGTTAAAATATCTCCGACATTCATTACTGATGTTGTCGTTACATCTATTGGAAGAGCACCAATTGCTGATGGCAACACCAAATCTGAAGCCGCTGGTAAAAATACATCGCAAGTAATGATGATCTCAGCAATTGGAGCAGATGTGAACGTAAGCTCAAAATAAGCACTATCAGGATGGAAAAAACCTGTAACCCCTGAGCCATTAATATTTCCTTGAGCATCTGCAGTTTCTGAAATAGATCCAACATTTAATTGAAATGTTGCTGGCAAGTATTG
>CAJVWI010000020.1 GCA_913009655.1 uncultured Cryomorphaceae bacterium | reverse complement strand
TGGAGACAGCCGACCATATGGAGTCCCTGTTTACGCCTTAAAAGACTCTGTTCTTGATCATCTAGAATTAAACCCACTAAAGCCGACAGCCGCGGGTTTAGGCACAATTCGTGCTGCTGAATTATTACGCCTAGATGATTTAGAAATAGTAAATAGTCGCTTGAATGTCGCTCGAAATGGTATCCGCGCTACGGGTAATATCAATATCAAAACAAGCGATAGAACGAATCTGGTAATTGGTGGAAGGTATAACCAAGGTGTCGGAAGAAATTCAAGTCGCTTTAATTCATTAATGAATTACCAAAATAACTCTACGTATAATAGCCGAGATTTCTCTACATATGCCCGATTTACCCAGCAATTCGGTGGTATGGGAGCGGATAGTGAGTCCTTAATAAAGAACGCTTATTATACAATTCAAGTAGACTACACTAGAAATTTAGATCGAACATGGGACGATCGCCATCGTGATAATGTTTTTCAATATGGTCATGTTGGTAAATTTGAAACCCAGAGATCATCATTTTACGGCTACGGGCAAGATGAAAAAACAGGTGTTTCTGCATTTAGAAAGTTACTCGATTTAGATACGAATGTGATCTTTACACCAAGTGTTTACAATCCGATTTTAGCCAATTATACTTCTTCTTATTATGATATGGTAGCCAATGGCCAGATTGCAAATCAGATTGATAATCTCACTAATGTTCAACAGGGTGGAGGTCTATTGAATGGCCAGGCTCCTTACAGTGTTTATAGTTTATTCGGTAATGTTGGTGCAGTTCAGGCAAGTTATGGTATCAGCCAAGCAGAACAATTTAGAATTACGGCTTCAACAAATTTTGATATTGGATCTCATTCTTTGATTGCCGGATTAGAGTATGAACAAAGGTTTGATAGAAGTTTTGGAGTTGCGGGCAGAAGCCTTTGGACTTTAATGCGCAATCTGCAGAATGATCATATGAGAGAATTGGATCTTGAGAACCCTCTTCTTGTATATAGAGACGGGGTTTTCCAGGATACTATTAATTACAACAGAGCTCTGGATTTAAATAAGCCAAGAACTTTTGATAGAAATTTACGGATTGCTCTTGGTTTAGATCCAAATGGGGCGGATCAAGTTCTTTTGGATATAGATAACTATTCTCCAGATAGTTTACTTTCCTACGGGGGATTGGATTTATTTTCAGCTCAAGAATTGTTAAATTTTGGAGGATCTGCATATGTTAGTTACTACGGTTATGATTACACAGGTAAATTATTAGATAATAACCCAACGTTAGAGAACTTCTTTAAGTCCACAGATACAGACGGCAATAGAACTTATCCGATAGCTGCTTTTCAGCCTATTTATATGGCTGGATATATTCAAGATCAATTCACCTTTGATGATCTCTATTTTAACGTTGGAGTTCGCGTAGATCGCTTTGACGCAAATCAGCCAGTGTTGAAAGACCCATTTAGTTTATATGAGTCTAGGGATGTTGGAGATGTTAAAAGCATGAATACAGACTTTGTTATTCCAGAATCAATGGGAGATGATTACGTTGTTTATGTTGATGATATAAAGAACCCTAATAAAATAGTTGGCTATCGAAACGGATTTGATTGGTTCAATGCAGATGGAAGTCCTCAGTCAAATCCTGTTGAGATTTCAAACCTATCCGGGGGGCAGGCCAAACCTTGGATTTTTGAGGAGAACTTTACTGACCAAAATAACCCTGATCAACCGGTGTTGTCTGCAAACAGTTTTAAGGACTATACGCCGCAAGTAACAGTATCTCCGAGAATATCGTTCCAATTTCCAATCTCAGATGAGGCTGAATTTTTTGCTCATTATGATCTCCTGGTTCAAAGACCTAGCGCTACTTGGTCTAGATTTAATCCTATTAATTATGTTAATCTTCAATATGGAACTGCAGATTTGCCAAACCCCGAGCTAGAACCTCAGAAGCTAACGGAATATGAAATTGGATTCCGCCAGATGTTAGGAGAGAGAAGTGCTCTGAAAATTAATGCTTTCTATCGTGAATATCGTGATCTAATTCAATCGGTATCTGTTACCGAGGCCTATCCGACAACGTATGTCACTTATGGCAATAGAGACTTTACTACTGCTAAAGGGTTTAGTTTTCAATATGATTTAAGAAGAACGGGCAATGTCATGATTAATGCTCAATATACCTTGTCGTTTGCTGATGGCACAGGATCTGGCGCAGAGTCGGGACTTTCATTGGCCCGATCAGGACAACCTAATCTGAGGTACATTCAACCTTTGAATTATGACCAAAGACATAATTTATCTGTGAATTTAGATTATAGATATGGCAAAGGAACCAACTACAATGGACCCGTTGTTAATAACGTACGAGTTTTAGAAAATACTGGTGTTAATATATTGGTAAATACCAATTCCGGTTTCCCATACTCGCGGAGAGTAAGAGCTTATGGCTTGACGGAAACTGCAGCACCGATTGTAGGCATTCTAAATGGTTCAAGGTTACCGTGGCAATTTAAAATGGATATGACAGCAAATAAGGTTTGGTACTACAATAAGGGAAAGAAGAATATCGAGTTATATGTCCAAGTATTGAATGTTTTTAATACGCTGAATGTATTGAATATATACCCCTATACAGGCTCGCCGGAGGATGATGGCTACTTAGCTTCATCTCGGGGACAACAAGCTATTTTGTTTACTACAAATGCACAGTCTTTTGCTGACCTCTACAATGTATCCATGGTCAATCCATTTAATTATTCAATCCCTCGCCAAATTCGTCTAGGTATTCGCCTTGGCCTGTAAATTATATTATTCCAATTTCAAATGAAGAAATTAATACTCTGTTTAGTAATCGTATTTAGCTCAGGAGCAATATCGGCAAAGCCCGACATTAATGTCTCTGGTAGCTCAATTGGGCGCTCCAACAAGACGGTTGAGGAACTCTGTCAACCGGCTAAAGCTCAATCTGACTTGAGTATAAACAATGTTCGGGCCACTATTTTAGCTGGCGGGGATATGTGGTGGGATTTAAATACTGCTCGTTATGAAGTTCCTAAGGGAGGGGGAAAGCATTCAATGTTTGCAGGAGCTCTCTGGCTTGGGGGACTTGATGAGGGAAATCAATTGAAACTTGCGGCTATGACATACCGCTCTCGCGGAAGTGATTATTGGCCAGGTCCTTTGTCAACGGATGGATTGGCTTCGGTAAATAAAGAGATCTGTGATAAATACGATCAACATTGGATAATTACCCGTGAAGAGGTTGAAACTCACCGTTCATGGTTGTTATGTAAAAATGATCCAGACTGTGATCCTGGAGATAAATTCCCAGGATATGAAGGTAATATTCCGGATATTATTTTAAATTGGCCAGCCCAAGGTGCTGAAGGTGAATTACCTTATTCTCTTGCTCCTTTTATTGACCTTGACGGAGACCAATTCTATGATCCGCTCGAAGATTACCCTGCTTATGACTTGGATAGAGCTTTTGACTGTCGAAGAAAAGAGACGGACGTTCTATACGGAGATCAGACAATATGGTGGGTATTTAATGACCGGGGAAATATCCATACAGAGACAAATGCAGGTGCCTTAGGGTTTGAAATTCGAGCTCAAGCATTTGCTTTTTCTACGAATGATGAGATTAACAATATGACATTTAATAATTACCGAATTATTAATAAATCAACATTTAGATTGACCAATACATATTTCTCCACATGGTTTGATCCAGATCTCGGAAATTATTTAGATGACATTATAGGCTGTGATATCCCAAGAGGATTGGGATATTGTTACAATGCAGACTTGAATGACGAAGGCCCTTTGGGATATGGATTAAATCCTCCTGCTGTCGGGTTTGATTTTTTCCAAGGTCCTTTTGCTGATTATTTCGATGGCCTTGATAATGACCGAGATGGCTGTATTGATGGAGTAAGAGATGATAATGGTAATTGTGTTGCAGAAAATCCCGTTACCGGAGTTAACGAAAGAATTATCATGTCAGGATTCATGTATTACAACAATACAGGTTCTGCATTCTCTGGAAATCCTAATACCTCTGCAGAGTTTTATAATTTTATGCAATCCAGATGGAAAAACGGTAATCCTCTTGTAGTTGAGAGCCCTAGCGGACCAGGGAATCCTTCAAACGGGGATGGGTTTACTGCAGATGGCTCAGGCCTTGCGACTTTATTTGCATATCCTGGAAACACCTTTGACACAACGGGAAACAATGCACCATCTTCGTCTCAAGATTGGTATGAATCACCAAATAATTCTGAGGACAAACGAGGCCTTCACAATGCAGGGCCTTTCTCTCTTGCTCCAGGGGCATTGAATTTCATTACGACAGGAGTTGTTTGGGAGAGAGATTACAACAAGTCTGATTTATTTGCATCAGTTGAGAAAATTTTAATTGCTGACGATAAAGCACAAAGTTTATTTGATAATTGTTTCCAAATCCTGAATGGACCCGACGCTCCTGACCTGGAAGTTCAGGAGTTAGACCGGGAGCTGGTTTTGATGCTTAGTTATCGCGACGGACAGAACAATGACAATCTTGATTATGAAGAGATTGATCCTCTGATTCCATTTGCAGATAATAAATACAGGTTTGAAGGATTTCAGGTTTTTCAGTTAGCAAATCAGAATGCTTCGGTAGGTGATCGATACGACCCAAGTCAAGCAAGACTAATAGGTCAGTGCGATATTCAAAACGGTGTAGAACGTCTGATAAATTGGGAATTAGATCCTAGCCTAGAACTTCTTATGCCTCAAGACATGACCCTTGAAAATAATAACGAAGGCATTAAAATGAGTTTCTTGGTTGGTGAAGATGCTTTTGCCACAGGCACAGACAAGAGGCTTATTAATCATAAGCCATATTACTTTACTGTAGTGGCATACGCATACAACGAATATGAGCCATTTGACCAGGTATTGTATCCAAGTGGTCAGAGAAAGCCTTTCTTGTCAGGAAGAAATAATGTAAGGAAATACGAGGGTATTCCTCATATAATAACCAGTGAATCGGAAGGTACTATCCAAAACTCAGAGTATGGATTTAGCCCTATTATAACTCGAATTGAGGGCATGGGGAATGGAGGAAATGCTCTCGAATTGGATTCAGACTCAAAATCATTCATCATTAATAATTTCAGCCTGGATTATCCAGTATATGAGAGTGGATCCGGGCCGATTAATGTGAAAGTTGTAGATCCTTTGAATGTACCAGAAGGGAATTATACTCTTTTGTTTGATAATGTGGGAAGTTCAGCCATGTGGGAGATTCAGGATATTGCAGGTAATGTCATTGCAAATTCTATGACCTCAATCTCTTTCTTAAATGAACAAATAATCCCTGAGCTGGGATTATCGGTTGAAATTAGGGATCAGGAAAATCCAGGAAATGATCCAGATAATGAAAGGAATGCTGGAATTATCGAATCGGATATTAGTTTTAGCGATCCGACTCAGGCATGGCTTACCGGTGTGAAAGATGATGATAGCTACAGCCCAAGAAATTGGTTGTTAGCAGGGCAAAATGATGTCACAGTAAAGCCTGGTTCTTATTATTCAGACTACCCAGATGATCCTAAGTCATTATTTAGCAATATTGTGAATGGCACATGGGGACCGTTTAAATATGTTAGTTATTTGGGAAGAGGCTTTGATGAAGGGAATAGTATTTATGGCATGGGTCCTGCTGACTCTGCAATGTCCGCTTTTTCATCTCGGATGGCTACCGGAGGGCTACACTCTGTTGATGTTGTTTATACTTCTGACCATACCAAATGGACACGTGTACCTGTTATAGAGCTTGGAGAGGATCAAGACTTGACTGAGGGAGCTACTCGCAAATGGAGGTTGCGCTCAGGTGCTAGCTTAGATCTTGTGAATGGTCAGCTTGTTGAAAGCTCTACTAGTACGGGTTGGTCATGGTTCCCGGGATACGCAATTGATCTCGAAACGGGAACGCGATTAAATATGGCTTTTGGTGAAAATTCATGGATGGTAGGGGACAATGGAAATGATATGAAATGGAACCCAACGAGTAGACTCAGTGTTTTTCCAAGAGATGCTGTAACTGGCGGATATAAGTTTGGCGGACAGCATTATCTATATGTATTTGCTCCTTATTTTCAACAAGGACTGTCTAAGATACCTTTGGATTATGCTGGACCGGATGAAACTGCAAGTCCAATATATACTGAGATAACGGGGATGAATTCTATTTTGAATCGTAACAAGATCACAAAAAGCTTGATGTGGGTTAATATACCATTAATTGATTCCAGATTTGATGGAATAGATCTATATACGGATATGCCGAGTGATGCAAAAGTTAGAATTCGTATGACACAGCCTTATGCGAAGTATGAAACGGATGGAACTAACAATTCTTTCCCTAAATACATATTTAACACAGATAGTGTAGCTACCAAAAAGGGCCAAACTTCCACTGCTCAGGGTGCACTAGATATTATCCGTGTTGTGCCAAATCCATACTTTGGTTTGTCCTTGTATGAGAGCTCTCAATTGGACAACATTGTCAAGATTACTAATCTTCCAGAAAACTGTACCATAAATATTTATACCGTTGAAGGAGCCCTGGTTAGAACTTTGAAGAAGGACAATTCCGCTACTTGGATATCTTGGAATTTGACAAACAACTACAATGTGCCAATTGCCAGTGGCGTTTATATTATTCATATTAATGCTCCCGGAATAGGTGAGAAGGTTATTAAATGGTTTGGAACACTGCGTCCATTTGACCCAACTGGATTTTAAAAAGAAATATAGAAATCATGAAAAAAAATATATACGCAATACTTGCTTTTCTAGTGGTATCGTCATCCACTTTTGGAGGGAATCCTGTAAGGTCAGGATCGGCAGGAGCTTCTGAACTTTTGATAAATCCTTGGGCTCGAACAGCTTCATGGGCAGAAGGAAATACAGCAAACGTAATGGGACTAGAGTCTTTGTATGGAAATATTGCGGGTTTAGCTTTTACAGAGGGCCTTCAGGCTGGATTTGCAAATAGTCAATGGTTAGTGGGTTCTGGTATTCAGTTGAATGCAGCGGCATTCGCCACCCCAACGGGTAATGATGGAGTTTTAGGGATTCATATAACAAGTATGAATTATGGGGATATAGATGTCACAACTACTGACTTGCCAGACGGTGGAGCAGGAACTTATCGTCCGACTGCTTCAATTATTGGCATAGGGTATTCCAAAAAGTTTACTCAAAGTATTTTCGGTGGGATTAATATCAAACTTTATAGCTCTAGTATATCAAACCTTAATGCTTCTGGAGTATGTTTTGACGCGGGTGTTCAATACGTAACAGGTGAGAATCGTGATTTTAAATTTGGTATCACACTGCGTAACATTGGCCCTTCATTTGGATACGCAGGGGATGGTATGGCAATAGTTTTACCTGTGCCTTCAGGTTCTCATACTTCGACGTTTGATAGCCGTTCACAGAACTTTGAAATGCCTACCCAGCTTGCAATTGGCGCTTCAAAAAGAGTAGATTTCGACTCCAAGAATCGACTGAATATCGCTGGAAATTTTATTTCTAACTCTTTCAAAAAAGATCAAATCACTGGAGGGATAGAATTTGATCATAATGATATTTTTCAAGTCCGTTTTGGTTATGCTTTTTTTGATAATCGGTACGATGGAATGGCTACGGAGGCCCTAAGTGGTCCATCTGCAGGTTTTTCGGTAAACACACCAACAGGAAATGGTGGTAAGTTGCAAATTAATTACGCTTACCGTCTAACAAACTCCGCTTTTATGGGTGTTCATACAATAGGAGCAATTTTAATATTGTAATTCTCTTTCAGAACCTTTCTTTCTTTCTTTTATTTAAATTCATACCTTTCAAATCTTGATATGGGGTCATCAATGATCTCAATTCTGCTTAAAATCTATTAGAATGTCGGTTTCCTATTATACCCCTGAGGGCTTTAAAAATTTAAAAGAGGAGCTGGAGGAACTCAAGTCGGTCCAGCGTCCTCGAATATCTCAGCAAATTGGAGAAGCACGCGACAAAGGTGACTTAAGTGAGAATGCTGAGTACGACGCCGCTAAAGAGGCGCAGGGTTTATTGGAATTGAAGATATCCAAACTGGAAGATGTAATGGCAAATGCACGGATAGTAGATGAATCTCAATTTGACAATAGCAAAGTGTTAATATTATCTCGAGTTCGTCTGCGTAATGTGTCAAATAATATGGAGTTTTCATACACTTTAGTTGCAGAGGCAGAGGCAGACCTCCCTTCGGGGAAAATAAGTGTAAATTCTCCTATTGGTAAAGGCCTTTTAGGTAAGGTCCTTGGCGATATTGCAGAGATTCAAATCCCAAATGGGATGATGAAATTGGAAATATTAGAAATTTCACGTTAAGAATATTTAGTCTCAATATGGATTCCGTTTTTACAAGAATTATAAAAGGTGAAATACCGTGTTATAAAGTTGCTGAATCTAATGATGCAATTGCATTTTTAGATATTCGACCCCTTTCTAAAGGACATACTCTTGTTGTTCCTAAAAGGGAAGTGGACCGTTTGTTTGATCTCCCAGTTAAAGAATTTGAGACCCTTTGGTCATTTACGCAAGTCGTTGCAAAAGCTATTGAGGGTAAAATAGCATGCAATCGGGTTGGGGTAGCAGTTCTAGGCTTTGAGGTTACTCATGCACACGTACACTTAGTTCCCTTAAGAACTGAGGGGGATTTGAATTTCGCGTTACCAAAATTGCAACTTAGCGAGGATGAAATGCAAGACATTGCGGATAGCATAGCAAATGAATACCGGAGATTCAAATCCTAAGTTATTGAGAGTTTAAAGAATACTTTTCTTTATGTTTTTAAAGGAATATTGAATCCAAGGCCAAAAAAATATGGCAACCCTAAATTCAATTGTATTTCAAACCATCTAAAATCGTATCCTAAGTATAGCTGTGGAGATAAAAATGGATCGCCATTATTTCCATTTAAGTCATTGATTCTTAGGTTTATTTCTGCTCCTGCGCAAATTTTTGAGATTATTAGGAAAGAGCTACCAGCCCCAATTGATATTCCATAACTACTGCTGTCTGATCGAGAGGCATTTCCAAAGTCGGTGGATTTAAGACCTCTGACGGCGATATATGATTTTTTTAAATGCAATTTTAAACCTGCTTCAGATGAAGCATAAAACCCTGCACCACTTCTATATTGACCATTTATTGATACTTGCCCTGATATTTTCGTTGAAAAGACAATTGCGATTATAATAAAACATGTTTTCAGGCCATTCATGTGTGTTTATAGTTTAATCAATCAATTAAGAGATAATTGCAACAGGAACGGTTCAAATTAGTTATGATTTTAAGTTTTTTTATTTTAAAATGGGCGGAAGTATTAACTTTTATCGACTATCTCACTGAGTTCAAGCCACCTCATTTCCTTCTCGTCAAGCTCTGCAACTATCCCTTTTATATCCTTTGAGGCTTGAATAATTGTATCTGAATCCTGGTTGTCAGATTCAAATACTTTGTTTAATTCTTCCCTTTTCTTTTCTAATTCGGCAATTTCACCGGAAAGGCTATCCCACTCAAGTTTTTCAGAGTAACTAAGCTTAGGTGGTACTTGAAGATTATTCTGTTTTGTTAGTTTTTGTGGCTTTGATAGTTTTGTATTTATTGAAGCAAGTCTCTTTTTTTCTTCACGCCATTCATAGTAACTGCCATTGAAGTCTTTAATTTGCCCTTCTCCCTCAAAAATAAATAGGTGTTGACATAATTTATCTAAGAAATACCTATCATGACTGACAATTAAAAGACACCCTTGGAAATCTTCTAAAAAATCCTCGAGAGCTTGCAGAGTAAGAATATCCAAATCGTTAGTCGGTTCATCAAGGATGAGAAAGTTTGGGTTCTTCATAAGGATCGTTAACAGAAACAGTCTCCTGCGTTCTCCTCCGCTAAGGGTGCTAACATAGCTGTACTGTTGATTTCCATCAAAAAGGAAGCGCTCACAGAGCTGAGATGCTGTGAGTTTGTGCCCTTTTTTTAGCGTGATATACTCTCCAATCTCTTGAACGACCTCTATTACTTTGAGGTCATTTTTATCAATCATACCGTCTTGAGTGTAATGTCCAAAAATGACAGTTTCTCCAGTAATGATTTTACCCGTATCAGGAGTGTCTATCTCCATAATGAGTTTTAGCAGTGTGGATTTACCGCAACCATTAGGTCCTACAATTCCTGCTCGTTCGCCTTTTTTAAAAATATAACTGAAATTCTCAATTAATAATTTGTCCGGATAACTCTTAGCTATTTTGTGTAATTCTAATATTTTACCGCCCAATCGTTGTGAATTCAATGATAGACTGACTTCTTTATTGTCTACAATTTGATTAGCAACTTTTTTTATGTCTTTAAATCTGTCAATTCTATCCTTAGACTTGCCTGTCCTAGCACTAGGAGATTTACGAATCCAGTCAAGCTCTTTTTTGAATAATCGCTTTGCTTTATGCAAACTGACAGCTTCATTGGCTTCTCGTAACTCTTTTTGTTCAAGATAATAGCTGTAGTTTCCTTCGTATTTATAGAATTGGAGGTTCTCTAACTCGAACATAGTCCCGCAAACTCGCTCTAAAAAATATCGATCATGAGTAATCATCAATAGAGCTCCTTTGTAATTGATCAAATAGTCTTCAAGCCACTCGATAATATCTAAATCAAGGTGGTTGGTGGGTTCATCCATTAATATGAGATCCGGTTCTTCAACGAATAGCTGGGCTAAAGCTAACCTCTTTATTTCTCCACCGGAGAATTGGTTCACTTTGCGCTCCATATCTGGAAGATTCATTCGGCTATGAATTTCTTGAATGCGGCTTTCTATAGTCCAGCCACCGGTTATCTCAACTCGATCTAGGGCTACTTGCATGGTTTCGGGATCGCTGTCTTTAGACATTACTTCTTCATAAGCTTTCAGTGCATCGAATCCCTCATGCTCACTTTGGTAAAGAACTTGGCGAACTGTGAGTTCATCATCAAATGAAGGTTGTTGAGGCAAGTACCTAATCTTTAGGCCATTTCTAAAAACAATATCTCCGGTATCAGCATTGCTTGGATCTATTAGAGTGCGCATGAGAGTAGTCTTTCCAGCACCGTTTTTAGCGATAATAGCTATCTTTTCACCTTCATGAATACCGAAAGTGATGTCTTTGTAAAGAGTTTTAATCCCAAACGATTTACTTATTTTATGAACGGAAAGAAGATTTTTTGAATCCAATGAAGATCAATTTATTGATTGTTTTCTGGTGGCTGAATCCAGAATGCAATAGTAGTTTAAATATTAGAGCAGATAACAAGAATATTCATTCTATTTAATGCGATCTGGATTATTTTGAAGAAATGAATTCCAAGAGCCTTTGCCTTTGCTTTTTGGTCTTGATTTTAATTTGTTTGGTGATTCACTTATAATTGGGCTTAAAAGCTGTAAAGCATGGCATGTGGCTACTGCTAGACCATCTGTCGCATCCAGAGGCTTAGTTATTTTATTTAATTTGTAAATATTCTCGAGCATTATAGCAACTCTTTCTTTGGTTGCCGCACCATTACCAGTTATTGCCATTTTAACTTTCCGTGGAGAATATTCTTCAACTGGAATCCCTTTTTCAAGTCCCGCTGACATAATGACACCTTGGGCTCTCCCTAATTTTAACATGGATTGCACATTTTTGCCATAAAATGGAGCTTCCATTGCCAGAGAATCGGGATTATGTTTTTTAAATAAAATAGATATGGATTTATGTATATCCCCAAGGCGTTCAAAGGGACTTCTTTTTGAATCAAATCTAATTGCATCTAGATCAAGGCAAGTCAATTTCTGGTCTTCGACAAGAACAAGACCGTAGCCCATAATTACTGTTCCAGGATCGATCCCTAAGATCAAATGGGATTTCAATTTTCGGGATTAAATGGATATCCACTAATGGATGTAGGTGCTTGATAAATTCTCAGTCCAAATGCTGGCGCAGAGGCAATAAGATGATCAAAGATATCAGATACTATTCCCTCATAAGGGACCCAGTTTATCTCTTTTGCAAAGCAATAAATTTCTAATGGAAGGCCGCTGGTTTGGGGTTGAAGTTGCCTAACCATAAGACTATGATTAGAAGATATTGAGGTATGAGTTTTCAAATAATTTGTTGCGTAAACTCGAAAAATGCCAAGGTTTGTTAAGTTTCTTCCATTTATTGGATTTGACTTGTTGGCACCAACGAGATTGTTATGGTCTTGAATCTCTTTTTCTTTGGCTATTATGTATTCTTTTATGCCCTCAATTTCTCTTAGGCTATCTATTAGTTGCCTGTCGCAAAATTTAATCGTATCTATTTCAATTGTTATACTTCGTTTAATTCTCCGAACTTGGGCAATCTCTATACCTCGCCAATTAACAAAGCTATCTGTAACAAAAGCTTTTGCCGGTATCGAAGATATGGTATTGTCAAAGTTTTTTATTTTTACGGTGGTGAGATCAACGCTGAGAACGTCTCCGTCTACTCCAAATTTTTCAAATGTAACCCAATCGCCTTTTCTCAGGAGATCAAAAAGAGTAATCTGGAAATTTGCTAAAAGACCATTGATCGCATCTTGGAATATAAGAATGACTATGGCCGTTGCTCCAGCCATTGCACCAAGAAGACTGAATAAAGGAGTCCCAGTCCAAACAGAGACGACACCAAGTATAGCAACAAACCAAGTAATAAATTGAACTACGGAAAGCAGAGTTCTTATCGGTTTGTCTTTAAAACTTTCAGTATTTTCAAGAATGTGGCTCGCTGCTTTTGATGTTCTATTTATTAGAATGGAGATCTGTAAAATCAAAAATGTAATTAAGCTTGTCTGAATAGGAGTTATTGCACTTGGAATATCTTCGAATACAAGAGGGATAAAACCATATATAGCTATAGTAGGTAAAAGATGAACCAATGCTTGAAAAACTTTCGCTTCTAGAAAGTAATTGTCCCAATTGACTTTTGATTTGATCACCCATCGTTTAATCAGACCCATCAGGATCTTTCGCGCAATAAAATCTGCAATTAAGCTTGCAATAATGAGAATTATGAAATCAACAGAAATGGTAAGTCCTGAAACTAAATTATCAGATAATCCAATGCTCTCGAAGAAAGTGCGTGCCCAGTGACCCGGGTTAATCATTAATAATTCCATTTTACGAAGTTAGCGCAATGGAATCAAAAGGAGATTAATCGTCTAGGGAGTTATGATTATATCTGATTTCCGGGGAGCAGAGGCATAGAAATAACCCAGGGCATAATCCTCAGTATCATCGCCACGGTAAATGTTACCGACAATAGGAGCGGCTGGGGGGTCAAAGAGCCCACCTACTTGCAGGGTTTGCTCTTGAATCAGGTTTATATAATCATGATGACTCAATGATATACTACTTATTTCATATGAATATTTCATGCCGATTTGATTTTCCAGTGTCGAATCCCGTGACCTTTCAGGTCCAGCTACATTTAAGGCTTCAAGATCAATATCATTGAAAGATCTTCCATCAAAAAACTGATCCTCAGTTACCTGTAGATTAAAGGGTGCATTCTCTAATGTATCGTTTTTCCATTGCTTGAAACGGTAGCAATCCCCAATACCCAAAGGCTCAGTCCAATGTACATAAACATAGTATCCTTCACGTTGAAAAATTGCCGGGGGCAAGTAAACAGAATAGATAGAGTCCATAGGATTGTTTCTATTGAGTTTTTCATTTTGAGATTTCCAAACCCCTGAAGGGTTGTTGTCTGTGGATTCGGGAATACTTACCTCTATAGAATAATTTCTACCAATTTCCCCCATTTTACTGCCCTCGTAATGTCCCTGCTCTACATGTGATAAGCTATCCCAGAGAATATCATCTTCAAAAACAAAAATTGAAGCATTCAAGACAGGTGGGTTTTCTTCTTCTGCCAAATAGTTTATGCTCCAGCTAAGGTCAGCACTTGGCAAGTCATTATCTAATACGCTACCATTTAAAATAAGACGCTTTTGACCTTCAGGTAGCGTAATATCTATTTCATCTTGACATGATGAAAAAAGTCCCAAAAAGACAAAAATTGATAATATTTTATATGCATTCATCAGAATGAAAAATTATAATTTATATAGGGAACCGCAGTTCCGATAACTGATAATTGATAAGCTTTTATATTGGTAAATTCAGGAACTTCTCCTCTAAAAAATATACTATATGGATTTTTTCGTCCGTAGACATTGTAAGCTCCAAATGAAACAGAACTTTGCCACTTTTTATTCAATTTTTTTGTTCCTGGCGTATATGTGAATGAGAGATCTAACCTGTTAGTTGATGGAGTCCTTCCGCCATTTCTATTGGTGTAAACGGGATAATAAATTCCTTCGAACTCTCCTCTTGAGTCTGGGTAAGTTAGAGGTCTTCCAGATTGATAAACAAAATTTCCTCCAACATCCCATCCCTTAGATATTGTCCATGTTGCAACAACACTAAGGTCATGTAGCTTATCATAATTTGCAGGATACCATTCGCCATTGTTAACTCTTAGGTCTCTGCTTGAGCCTGTTACTTGCCGCTCTGTTCTTGCTAGAGTGTATCCAATCCATCCTGTTAAAGCACCTGTCTTTTTTTCAAGTAAAACTTCGGCACCATATGCTCTACCTATTCCTGAAAGTAATTCAGTTTCTATATATTCCTCAAAAATTAAGTTTGCGCCATCTTTGTAATCGATTAGATTTTGGTATGATTTATAGAAGCCTTCTATTGAAAATCTAACGCCAGTTTCTTTAAAGTTGTGAGCTCCCCCAAGAGCGATTTGACTTACTGTTGCTGGATCAATATAGGTTCCCGCAGGTCTCCATACATTTACTGGAGTGGCTGTTGTATTGTTTGATATTAGGTGAATATACTGTCGATTCCGATTGTAACTTAATTTCAATGATGAATTTTGAGAAACTTGATAGTTTAGAGCTAGACGTGGCTCTAGCCCACTTAGATCATTGAATGATCTTATGATTTCACCTGGAGCGTAGCTAAGAGTATCATCAATTGTGCTTTCATTATAAATGCCACCTTCTTTATATGTTTGAATGTCTCTTGCTCCAATGTTATAAAAGCTGGAATACCGGAGACCGTAGGTAATTGTCAAATTGTCCGTGACACGCCAATTATCGGAAGCATATAAGGATGGCTCGGTTGCATATTCGTTTTGAAGTTCGATATCTATTGGTCCTGAAATTTTTGCCGGTTCAAATTCATAAAAGGTATTTTGAATTCCAAATTCAAAAGTATGGGCGTTATTATAGTAGAAGGTCCATCCGGCATTTTGAACTAAATTTCTTATTCTGGAATCCCATTCGAATGGAGTAGTGCCATCTGCACCAAGTTGGTATTTATAGTCCGAATAAACAGCAGATGCATTGAAGAACCATTTTGGTGAGATCACACGATTCCATCTCAATGTACTTGTCCAGTTGCCCCAACCGAATTTAAATAATTCAGCTGCGCTGAATTGATCCCTACCGAAATAGGCGCTCAGATAAATTTTATCTTTTTTGGATATTTTGGCATTTAGTTTTGCATTAAAGTCGTAAAAATAGGCTATTGACTGATCGAGTTCAGGGACATCGAAAAGTGGGAAAAATAAGTCAAAATATGATCGACGACCAGCTAACATAAAATTTACTTTATCTTTTATAATAGGGCCCTCTAGTGTCAATCGTGAGGATAGTAGGCCGATACCACCATTAGCAGCAAATTTTTTACTATTGCCTTCCTTTTGTCTAATGTCTAGCACACTGGAAAGTCTTCCACCATAATTGGCGGGCATTCCACCTTTGTATAACTTAACATCTTTAACTGCATCTGCATTGAAAATGCTGAAAAACCCAAAAAGGTGAGAGGAATTATAAACAGGCGCTTCATCAAGAATAATCAAGTTTTGATCTGCATTTCCTCCCCGAACATTAAATCCGCTAGCTCCTTCACCGACAGTAGAAATTCCCGGAAGAAGAGTTAATGTTCTAATTACATCAGTTTCTCCTAAAAGTTGAGGGACTTTTTTAATTTCTTTGGCACTTAATTTACTTACTGACATTTCTGTCGTTGTAATATTACTATTAAGCTTTTCAGAAACAACATTTACTTCGAGTAATTCTGTTGAGACCTCTTGGAGCGAAATATTGATTTTTAAATTTCCTTTTATATTTTTTAATGATTTCGTGATGGGCTTATAGCCAAAGGCACTAAAAGTTAATTTGCCTGACCCTTGTGGAATGGAGATACTGTAAAACCCATATGAATTTGAACTTGAGCTAATTGTGCCTTCTGAGTTTTTCCAGATGATTGAGATATTTGGTATGGCTTCCCCTGATGAGGCTTCTTCAATATTGCCACTTATTTGAATCGTTTGCCCAGACAATGAAATTCCTACAAAAAACGTTAGTGCTATCCATATACTTTTCAAAGAATCCATAGGTGTGTTTGACTTTACAACAGCGCAAAGAAACAATATCCATACCACGTTTCATATTATTATCAATCTTGGAGAAAAAAGTTTTTGTAAAAGATTAATCAATGTATTAAATCGAGGTATGATTTATGTAATTTCGAGGCTATGTTCTCTTTGATACGTTTGATCTTTATGAAAAACAACTTAAAATATTCTTTACCAGCTCTAATTTTAATCGTTATCTCGGCTGTAGGTTTTAGCTGGAGAACAGTAGAGGATGATAAGGAAAAAATGGTGATGCGTTTACTCTATGATGCTTTGTCCTCCATTCATTATGAGCCCAAAGATTTTGATGATGATTTGTCTTCTCAGGTTTTTGATTTTTATATAAAATCATTGGACTCTCAAAAGAGATTTCTTCATAAAAGTGACATAAAAGATTTAAGCGATTTTAAACTGAAATTAGATGATGAATTAAGATTAGGATCCACGGAATTCTTTGACAAATCTATAGAAATAGCTCTTGATCGGTTTGACGAGGCAAAAGAACGTTACCGAAGAATCTTGTCGACCCCTATGGACTTTTCATCCAAAGACTTTTTTGAAACGGATAGTGACAAACGAGAATATCCAGAAGATGAAACTCAGATGGAAAATTTTTGGATGAAATATTTAAAATTTAGAGTTTTAAGTAGATTGTATGATAGAGCGGAATCATCGGATAGCGCAAATAAAATTGACTTTAATTTAAATAGTCTAGGATTCCAAGATGAAGAACGAAAAGCACGTGAAAAGGAGTTAGAGATTCACAATGAGTGGTTTGCTAATATGGCTGAAACAGAAAGGTCAGATTTATTCGGTCTTTTTATTAATTCATACACAGGAGTATTTGATCCTCATACTCAATATTTTGCTCCTCGTCAGAAAGAACAATTTGAAATTGAATTGTCTGGTCAGCTTGAAGGGATAGGGGCTTCATTGCGCCAAGAGGGAGAGTTTACAGAAGTAGTTAGCATAGTTACAGGAAGCGCATGCTGGCGGCAAGGGGACCTAGAGGTAGGGGACAAGCTTCTAAAAGTAGCTCAAGGGGATGCAGAGCCTGAAGATATTGTTGGTATGGGCACTACTAAAGTTGTCAGTAAGGTTCGTGGTAAAAAAGGTACTGAAGTAAGACTTACGGTTAGAAAAAAAGATGGCTCCGAAAAGGTCATTTCAATTATTCGAGATATCGTTGAGATTGAAGCAACTTTTGCGCGATCTGCTGTGATTGGTGAGGATAAGGGTACAGGATATATTAGGCTTCCTAAATTTTATGTAGATTTTTATAAAGACAGCAATAGAGACTGTGCTGAAGATGTAAAAAATGAGATTATAAAATTGAAGAATGCAGGAATAAAAAATTTAATTTTTGACCTTCGTGGCAACGGTGGAGGGTCGTTAAATGCTGCGATTAATATTGCTGGTCTTTTTATTGATCGAGGCCCTATGGTTCAAGTTAAAACATCTGGTCAGAAGGTTAAATCCTATAATGATCAAGAGGACGGGACAACCTGGGATGGACCGCTTATTATTCTTGTTAACGAAGGAACAGCATCTGCAAGTGAAATTGTAGCAGCTGCCCTTCAAGATTATGGTAGAGCTATTGTGGTAGGAACATCTAGAACATTTGGAAAGGGAACGGTTCAGAATATATTGGACCTTGATAGGGCTGCTGGCCCATTTAATTCTGGCTTACGTCCTCTAGGAGCTTTAAAATTAACGATCCAAAAATACTATCGGGTTTCAGGAGGGACAACTCAACTTGAAGGAGTCCATAGTGACATTGTATTGCCCCACCCTTATGAAAATATTCCTTTTGGAGAACGTGAGATGGAATTTCCTCTATCTGTTGACAATGTTTCTCCAGCAAATTATGATATCCTATCTCCAACAAATTTTGATGAGGTTATTGCCAACAGTCACAATCGAATATCATCAAACACCGAGTTTAATCAGATTAAGTCTTATGCTTCATGGATAGAGAGTCAGCAAAAAAAGACAAATACTACTCTTGATTATCAGGATTATTTTGAAAGAGAAAAAGCGTTAGATCTAGAAATTGAAACATACAGTGATATTCTAAAATCGGATACAGAATTGGATGTTAATTGGGTTAATTCCGCTTATAAATCTGAGTTAGATAGCTCGAAGGTTATTGAGTACGAAAAGTGGTTCAAATCGCTGTCTCAAGATATCTACTTAGCAGAAGGTTGGAGAGTGGTTAATGATATTGAAGAGAGCTAAAACTCCGATATTTTGAATATAGAATTTATCCGCAAATTATTATCTCATGGTTTAGGCAGATTTGGCTTAATTATTATGTTTTTTTGGATTTTTGTTGCTCTATTTGCGTACCCTCTCGCTTTGGATAAAACTCCTTCATCGAATAGAATGCAATTGGAATACAGCGCTCAGCCCATGGGCGTGAGCCTCCAATTGGAAAAGGGAGACCGATTATTGCCGCGATCTCATGATTGGGTTATTTTTGGTGATGAAGGACATCCACAATGGATTCCGTCTAAAACCCGGAGTATGACATTTATACTTGGGACGGATCGCTTTGGACGGGATGTAATGAGTCGATTATTTCTTGGGTCAAGAGTTTCTTTAAGTGTAGGTGTGATTTCAGTTTTTATTGCTTTATTTATTGGAATTCCTTTGGGCGCAGTAGCAGGTTATTTTGGGGGCTATTTAGACAATATTATTCAAACAATTATCCAAGTTTTTTGGAGTATACCTACTTTTTTAATGGTGATAGCAATCTCCTTTGTTTTAGGTAAAGGGTTTTGGCAAGTCTTTGTTGCTGTTGGACTTACTGCTTGGGTAGAGGTGGCAAGACTAGTTCGAGGTCAGGTGATGTCTCTAAAAGAAGAAGAATATGTTCAAGCTGCCCAAGTTTTGGGGTTTTCTTCGATTAGAATAATTGTTAAACACATTTTACCTCAAGTTTATTCTGCAATTATCGTTCTTGCAGCCAGTCAATTTGCATCTGCTATACTTCTAGAGTCAGGTTTGAGCTTTTTAGGTATCGGAGCACAGCCACCAACCCCATCATGGGGAAGTATGATAAGGGATCACTACTCTTATTTGTTAACGGGTGAGGCTCATTTAGCCTTGATACCAGGCTTAGCGCTAGCGAGCTTGGTTCTTGCGTTTATGTCAATAGGAACAGCGTTACGAGACATTCTAGATGTAAAAACTAGTTGAGTAAAAACATTAAAAGGATTTGCTTTTTAGAAAGGCAAATCATCATCATCAATTGTATTGTTATTAGGAGCTGGAGGAGTTGCCGCCACTGGAGCGCCTCCGCCAAATGTTTGTGCTGAAGTTTCGTTATTTGCTGAAGAAGCTTCTGCAGCTTGAATTCTCCAACCTTGAATAGTATTAAAATATCGCGTATCTCCTCCGTCTTTTGGAGTCCATTCTCTGCCTCTAATATTAATAGAAATTGTTACATTTTGTCCTTCTTCATATTGATTTAACAGGTCGGAGCGATCTTGGGTAAACTCAACTAGAATGTGCTGAGGATATTGTTCATCTGTAGTAACAACAAGCTCACGCTTTTTAAAAGTTGGGTTGACTTGCTGTGGGGGCATGATTTTTTTAATTATTCCAGTTATTTCCATGATGATTTATAAAGTTTAATTATTCAGTTATTTTTTTCTTTTATCGTATTTAAGCCATCTACAAGAAGAGCCATCCATGCTTTTTTAACTTTACCTAACTCCAGTAATTCTTTAGCATAAACATGAATTAATTCTCTCCTTTCCATGGCGTCAGAAGTCTCGTTAAATATGGATTCTATTCTGTGGTGTTGTGAAAAAGAAATCACCTCTTTTTCTTCCGGGAGTAGTTCAATGTTACCCAGTTGGCCAAGATTATTTCCTGATAATATAGTTGAGTTACGAATTGCTCTCGGAATCACATCTACTCCAATTCCCTTGTTTACAAGTGGTTTTTCTACTTCAAAAAGAGCATCTCCAGACGCATGCACATACCAATCACCTCCGAGTCGGCCTACAAGACTTAGTTTATCTTGATCAAGTTTCCCGTCATCATCCAATACTTCTTCGTTAATATGAATTTTTTTTATTTCGCAAATTACCAAATTGCCAGCTCCGGGTCCATCGCCAAGGGCTTTGACCTCATTTACTTTGCACTCCATAGCGATGGGTGAATTTTTAATTCTTGGAGGTTGAACAGTCAGGCTGGGAATTGATTCAAATCCGGCTTTTAAAAATTCATTAGTTCCTGCATCATATTCTGTTGAAGACAAGCTTGTTTGGTGGACCATCGACTGACTTACAGAGTGAATTACTACTTCTGGAATGCTCATAACATTATCCAATGTATGCTTGGTGCTACCATCTCTGCCTCTTCTTGCAGGAGAAAATATCAAAATCGGAGGATTCGTACTAAAAATATTATAAAAACTAAAAGGGCTAAGGTTAACCTCTCCTTTTCGATTTATCGAAGACACTAATGCGATTGGTCTTGGCCCAATAGCAAACTGCAAAGTTCTTTGCAAGTCTTTCGTAGTTAAGTCCTCTGGATTGAGCGTAATCATTAGTAATTTATGCTAAAAGACAAAGTTATAAATTACCTGAGAAAACGACATCCGGATTTTTGCATTTTGAAGAGGAACTTATTGACAATTATTGTTAATGAATAGGATTTTTTAATTGTTGCGGATGAGTCTATTTCTCTATTTTAAAGTTAAAAATTGCTCTTGTGACGATTGTAGGTTTATTATTCTTTTTTTTACCAGTTAAGTTTCTAATGTTGTTCTTATCTTTGAGGATCCTAAAAATTGCGGGTGTGGCGAAATTGGTAGACGCACTAGACTTAGGATCTAGCGCCGTGAGGCGTGGGGGTTCGATTCCCTTCACCCGCACAAATTTTTTATCATGAACACTACTATTTTGGTATTTTCTTTAATCAGCTCGTTAACAGTTCTTGTGCTTTTCTTGTTTTTGAATTTGCAACGCACTTGGATAGGGAAATTAGAAGATCGTATAGAAGACCTAGAGAAAAAAAAATAGATTGTTTAAAATTTCCCCAATCACCTCGCTTTGCACAGCGGGGTTTTTTAGTTTTATAATGATATCGAAAGGAAAAATAATTGTTACTTCAAAAAAAATCAAAATCATTAGATGAAAAAACTGTCTAATTTTCGTTTTTCTTACAAAGGAATAACATTATTCTTTGTTTCTTTTTTTGTTTTGTTGGCTGCTTTGATTATTGCGTTCAGCAATATTGAGCAAACTGAAGTTTTAGAGACGGTTCATGAAAACCAAATACAAATTGGTGATAGATCCTTAATAATGCCTCACCTAAAAGGGTTCTCTAGCGCAGAGCAAATAGGGATGAAGGATTATATTAAATCGATTTCGGTATCTAAACATCACTGGCCAACAATTTATACCTATTACAATAATTTGCAAGGCTTTAACTGTATATCAGTCCATTCACTGTCAAAGTTCACTTGGATTGAAATGACCGAGGTTAAGGCCCAAAAAACTTTAAAAGAGATATTTCCAAGGAGTAAAGTAAAAAGCATAAAATATAGAGGTGCAACCATATTTTATTCAGAAAAGAAGAGCGCTAAATGGTATGGTTTATTCCTTAGAGATGGATTAATCTTGATAAGAAATTCAAAGGGCTCTCTTGATAAAAATGATTTGTTTGATTTAACTTTAAATTTTGTTGAAAAAAATGTTTAAATATTTTGCTTCCATTGTTTTTTTTGCTGCTTCATTTTTGATGATTGCACAACCATATCAAATGACTCTAAAATTCCAAAATGGAAATGCGGATGGAGCTCTTATTGGAAAGAGATTTGGTGAAAAAATATTTTTTGAAGACTCTGTTTCAAACAAACTGAATTTAAATACTGGGTTTTATTCTTGTATCCAGAATGGGAATATCCTTTTTGATTTTATGGTTTTGGACAAGGGCTTTAAAATTAGTTATGATTTCCAGAGTCAATCGGCAGAGTTTGCAGATAGACTTAATGATGAGTTTTTTAATAATCTAAAAGCAGTTCAAGACAGTCCGGGGTTTGTCCAGAATTTATCAATTCTCACAAAAGAGGTCATGAAGATGTTTTATCCACAAATCACTGTATCTCAAAATGAATTTAAAACACACAAATCTTTAATAGACAGCACTTTAGTTAAGTCATTAAGCTACGAATTGTTGTTTTTCAATAGTCCGTTTTTGAATCAAGCATTAGATTTTGTTTACGGCAAGTGTGTCTCGCCGGATTATGATTCAGCTTATTTTAGTTGCAACAACTTTTTGAAAGAGATAAAAGACGAGAATATGTACCGATATGTTTTGAATTGGATGTTATATAACTATGAAACCTCAAAGGTGCTCGGGTCTGAGAATGTTTTTATAGATCTGGCAGTGAATCACTTAAAGCCATTGCTTACGCCAGCTGATACAAATGGATATGCTGTTTTGGGGAAGGCAGAAAGTTTGGGCCCCAATCGTATGGGTTCTGTAGCAAGAGACTTTAGATTTAAAAATATTTCCGACGGCTCAATTCAAAATATGCACAACATAGAAGGGGTATTCAAAATCCTATTTTTTTATGATCCGGATTGTCACCATTGTAAAGAGGTTTACCCGAAGGCGCAAGCCCTTCATGATTCAATAATTGATAGAGGAGTTGTTTTTCTTGCCATGGCTGTGAATGCAGCACCGGTGCAGGTTAAAGAGTTCATGGATACCTTGAACCCTATAAACTCAAAGGTCCTGTTTGGATGTGAAACTGATGATAAAGATTTCATAGGTAAATATTATATTCCCGTTACTCCGGGAATATATATTTTAGATGCTAATAATAGAGTAAAAGCTCGAGGTATTTCACTAGTAGACTTGCGCGGATTGATGAAAACTTTTGTTGGCGCTTATTAATAGTCTCTTTTAGACGAGATTATCAAGATGACTTAATAATATTTCATAAATTAAGCAGTTAGAAGCAGGCTAAATAAGTAAAAAATAATAGAAATAATAGTTGCTTCGCATTACAACTATATAAAAGTGCCATGCAAAATTCTTATCTTCGCGCTTGTTAAAGTTTTTATTGACATAAATATTTAGGATTTTGTTCAAAAGATTTTGGTTTTTATTATTTACATTTTTACTGGTACAATTAAGTGCTCAGAATAATGGTGGTGAAGTTGACTCGAATCTAGTTAAGGTTGAGAAATCAAAGCCTGGGTTTTTAAGTTTATTTAATGACCCTGCTGATACCGCCGCCGCTGATCAGGTAAGTGCCGAGGATTCTTCTGAGGTTGTAAACGTAACGGATTCCATAGTTGAGCCAGCGGACATTGCCCCAGAGGAAACATCAAAGAAGGTCTCTAAAGGTAAATTTGAAAAGTTTGAAGATATTCAGATTAAGTACCGTACAGATGTTCAGCCTGAAGAAAAGAAAAGAATTGAGAAAGCCATTGGGCGCTATTTGCAACCAAATAATTTTAATGTCTCCGTAAAAAAAGTAACGGCATATTCAGAAAATTATGATGCAGCCAGGAATAGTTTGCCTGGAGTCTTGAGCGTTATCCGAAAGGACATGCCTCAAATTATTTCACAAAAATTAGAAATAACCTTGGACGTTGATACCTCTAAATCAACGGGTGACTATAATTTCTTTCAGAATCTTGTTTCATCTGTTGTCTCTCTTGACGAAGATGATGTTGTTGACATCAATTTTTGGGAATTTCCTGACAATGTCAAAGAGATCATTAGTAAAAAGAAAAACCTTCCCTCCCAGCCAGTAGCTGTTGCAAAAGCTCCTGTAGCTGATTCGAATTTATTGAAATCAAGTCAAGAACAAGTTGTTCAATCACAGAACAATGACATGCTGGAAGAGCTTTTGGCTCGATTGGACGAACAGCCTGACACTATTATTGCCCAGGCACCTAGATCTGGCGGGCTGGGTTCTAGCGGGGCCAATAGTGATGCTCCACCTTGGTTATTAATAGGTGTGAGTATTTTGGCTTTAGTAATAATAATATTTTTAATTTTTATGCTCCTTCGATCCAGAAGTGAACAGAGTGCTAAAGCTCAGCAAAAGCAGGATGATTTAGAATTGAGTTCGATAGGATTAAAGCAAATTGCTGAAGGGACATTTGAAGAGAGCACGGGAGGGTTAAAGAAAGAAGAGTTTAAAGTTCATTTGCTTGAACACCCCGAGGCAGTGGCGTCTTTTTTAACCCAGATGATCGAACAAAACAATGAGGAAGCAATGACGGTCTTTTCTGCGCTTGCTCGTCCTTACTCTGATCTTGTAGGCATGTGCAAGCCATTCATGAGTTACAATCAGTTCTTGATGGTGTTAGCAACATTAGACTCTCCTAATGAAGAAAAAATTGATCCATCATCTATTGATAAGTTTCTAGTGACATTTAATAGTGCGATTAAAGTATTATCACGAAAAAAAGATAGTGACCGAAGTGAAGTTAAGGGAGGCAAGGTATTCGGATTTTTGGAGCAGTTAACTGATTCTCAAATCTCTTCTCTTCTTGGGGCAGATAAGCCAGAAATTGCAAGTGTTGTTTTTGCCCAACTGAACAAGGATCGAAAGCTAAATGTCCTAGACAGCATTGATGACGATCTTCGAACAAATATTTTAATTGCCCTCTCAGATATAAAGTCATTGCCTCTTAGCGTGATTAAAGACATTGGAATTCGATATGCTAAAAAAGCTCGTGAGGTTGCAGGTCTTGAAGATATAAATGTCGATGGCCTTCAAGCGCTATTAGAGACTTTAGATGAATTAGATGTCAAGAGACAAACTTCGATTATTGATACTATGAGAGCCAATGATCTTCAAAAGGGAGAGCGCCTAGAAAAAATGTTCATTGGAATAAATGGCCTTATAAATATAGAAGAAGATGTTCTTAGAACTGCTTTGAATGATGTTGATACTCAAAACTTGATAAATTCTATGCATGGATTAGAGCAAGAGTTAATTGACCATGTTTTAAAAGCTAGGCCTCCGAGAGAAAGAGAACTTATCAAATCAGAATTAGGAGCTACAAATTCTATTGCTCAAAAAGACCAAATAGCCGCTAGAAGGGGAATCTTGCAGGAGGTTAGAAAAATTATGAAATCTTGATGAAAAGTTTCGGGAAAATACTATTCTTATTCATTTTCACTCTGGGAATGAGTTTTTCAGGAGTGGGGCAGTCAAAGAATAAAAAAGAGGATAAAAAGAACTTAAAGACAATCGCAGAAAAAGAAGCGAAAGTCAAGAATATCAAGGGAATTTTTAATCGATTTGGCCAAGATCTTCCTTTCATGAGTATTCGTCAGGGAAGAGTAGGAATAAGATCAGTTGAAATCAAGAGTGCCACAATTAGCTCCTGGGAGATCTCTATGATAAGAAGCTTCTTTGAAGAAAGTTTGAGTAAATCTCTATTTGACTATGTGGAGATCCCTGAATTTGAAAAGAGATTGGTCTCTTCCATATATTCTACCGACACCACATTTAGGTTGGTCAATCGGGATCCGAGTATCGAGTATCGATATAATTTTGATTCTGTACAAGCAGTTGTGCAGAAATATAGAATAGACCAATATGTATCGCTTAGAATTGATTATGATGATTTTTTTGGGTATATAGTTGGGGTTACATTCTACGATGCTAAAACAATAGCCAGTCAATGGAGCAAAACATATATTTCAAATGAAAGAGGCTTGGGTTCCCCTTCTCCTTTTACTCGTACGGATATAGGTATGGTGTTTTTAAGTAATACTGAGGTTAAATTAAGCACATCTGGAGGCGCAGATTCCTTGTCTATTCCAGGAGTTAATTTTATTTCAGGCGATCTTGAATATTCTTGGCAGCAGTCAAGTAGTATGAAAAATACTTTTATGATTGGTTTTCACGGTGGAGTTCGATATGTTTATGGGGTGGTCCCAGGGATTCAAAATGCACAAACGATTATTAGCCCTAGAACCGGTTTGGACATTTATTTAGGGTTTTTACCAAAGGGAATGGGCTATAATTCTAAGAATTGGATAAGTGTAAAACTTGCAGCTGATGTTAATATTAGATTAAATCAAGGGGTTTTTGTAAATTCTTCTACAAATATCTATGCTTATCCTACAGATAATTTTGGTATTTTCCTTAAACTAGAGTACAATCCTCAAGGAACTTATTTGGGAAGAGACACAAAAATATTATTGAATACGCTGAATTTAGGACTTGGAATTAATGTCAACCTATAGAAAAATGTTTAGACGATTTACGATTTTATCGATCATTTGTGCTTTCCTCTGGAGCTGTGGAGGAGGCATGTCTGAACTTACTAGCGGGTATGTTGAGCTAAGCCGGGCGACACGTCCAACGATTAAGAGAGAGTATACAAACCCATTAGAAGTCCGATACAATAACAATGGAGCTGAGGTAAATATGAATTTTGATCTTGCAGATTCAGAATTAGATTTAAATTTTGAGGGAGCTGTTCGAGAAATGATAAAGACAGATAAAGACTATTCTTATTCTGATGTCACAAAAATTTTAACATACTATAAAATCATTCAAGAGAATATTGGCTCTGGGAATTATGAAATTGCAGAGTTTCATAATAATGAGATGGTTAAGCTGACTAAGCTCCCCGAGTTTTATAATATCAGAGGAACTCTTTATTATTTAAAACAAGATACTGCCAATGCCCAAAAATATTGGGGATTAGCAACATCAATAACCGACTCAATTAATTCAATAGACTAAAACAAAAATTATGAAATTCACATTATCATCTTTCATAGGATTCTTTATCTCATTTTGTATTTTAATGTTGGGATCAGCGGATACAGTGGGTGCAGTTGCGTTCGGTGAGAATTTACCGGGGTTCTTAAAAATACCATTTTTAGATTTCACATCACTTTTTGTTGTTATCGGAGGTATGCTTTGTGGACTATTTGTTATGTACCCGGCGGGTACAGTATTCAAAGGAATCTCTGCGATTCGTATGATGTTTAGCCATATTAACGGAAAAACTGAAATCCTTGAAAAGGAAATTGAGAATATTCTTGAGTACAAAGAGGGATTTGTTGCCGACAAGAATGGTTTTATCGAGAGAATGACTAAGGGTAGCGGAGATAAAATAACAAAGTATTTATTTGAACTGGTAAGTACAAACTATTCAACCGGCGAAATTCGCGAGATTGGTGAGGTATATATTGATAAAAGAAAAGATGAGGAGATAAAAAGAGCTGATGTTCTCGATATGATGGCAATGACAGCTCCTGCTTTTGGTATGTTCGGAACAGTTTTGGGTCTTATTGTGATGCTACAAAATTTAGATGATCCCGATGCTGTTGGTCCAGGTTTATCCTTGGCTCTTCTGACGACCCTTTACGGTACGGCATTCGCGAACTTACTTTTTGCTCCGTTGGCAAAAAAAATAAGATTTAATTCAGTACTTAATATTGCGAGAGAGCATCTGATCCTTGAGGGGATTTGTATGGTAAAAGATAACCGTTCCGCTCTGATGATTAAAGACCAACTTTATTCATTTATTGGTCAGGGTAGTGGTGACGAAAAAAAATAAAAGATGGGAAAGAACAGAAAAACTGAAGAAGAAGCTCCAGCCCCAGCAGGGGCGGGTTGGATTACAACATATGCGGATATGATAACCCTGCTTATGTGTTTTTTTGTAATCATGTATAGCGCAAGTGAGCCTTCCCAATCCAAGTGGGAGCAGCTCAAAGGGGGTATAGAGAGTGATATCATGGATATTGAAAACCCTACCCCTTTAGCCGACTTGTATGAGATACTTGAGGCTAAATATGACGATCCAGAAGACGATGATCCAGATTTGACAATTGATTTTGACAATCGGGGAATTGTTATTTCGTTGGGATCCCATGCTTTGTTTAATAGTGGTGGTGCAACCTTAGGTCGCGATGGTTTAATCATTGCTGAAGAAATTACAGATGAATTAAAATCCCATAGTGATAGATATGCTTTAGTCATTGATGTTGAGGGCCATACTGATGATGTTCCAATGAGGAGTTCAATGTTTCCCTCCAATTGGGAATTGTCTTCCTCTAGATCGGCAAGTGTAGTTCGGGTATTCACTGATGGTGGAATTTCGGAAAAAGTTGTGAGAGCGGTTGGTCATGCTGATAGTTATCCTTTGGTTCCGAATCGTGACTCTCTAGGGGTTCCTAATTATGAAAACATGGCGATCAACAGAAGAGTTGACGTGATTATTCATTATTAATATAGATACACAAATATTTGCTTTTTAAATACTAATGTTTAAAGAAAAAATCGTAGCTGAAAATTTATGAAATTGAATTTCCGCATTTTACTGATAACTTTTGCTCTTGCTGTTTCTTACGGCATGGCTGGTCAGACCGCGGGAACTATTTCTATTACAGGAAATCAAACAATATGTTCGGGGACAACACACGGAATCCTTACGATAACTCCTACTACTGGCGGTTCCGGTAATTATACTTACCAATGGAAGAGTAGCGCTACAGTAGGGGGCACCTACAACAATGTTAGCGGTTCAGGTACAGGTTTAAGTTATTCTCCCGGTGGAAATATTACTGCAGATGTTTATTACAAGGTTGAAACAAGTGATGGGGCTGGAGTAGATTTATCCAATGCTTTCGCGGTTTCCGTTCATGATAGTCCAACCATTACAATCTCAGCTACTCCGGGATCTACTGTTCCTCCTGGAGCAACGGTATCGTTATCTTCTGTATTGAGCAATGTCCCTTCAGGATATACCTATTCATATTCTTGGAGTAATTCAAGTTCAGCAAACCCGACAACTATCAACCCCACTACTACAACCACCTATACTTCTACTGTAACAGATCAATATAGCTGTCAAACTTCAGCTAACACTACTATTACGGCAAATGCTCTAATCGGTGGAACTATTAGTATCGGTGGGTCTACTTCTGGTGCCTCGATTTGCCAAGGAACAGTCCCTGGGACTATTGCTAGTGATGTTGCCGCATCTGGGGGATCAGGCTCTACCCCCGCATATCAGTGGCAGTCAAGCTTAAATAACAGTACTTGGACTAATATTTCCAATGCTAATGCTGCGACTTTTATTCCTTCAGACGCGGTAACTCAAAATATTTATTTTCGCCGAGAAGTAACAGATATGGGGGTAATTGCATACTCAAATACACTTCTTGCAACACGTCTTCTTCTCCCCACCGTTGTAGTATCGGCATCGCCTACGAGTGTTGCCTCTGGTGGTGCTGCAACATTGACAGCCGGTGGAGCAGCCACTTATGCATGGACTCCAACAGGTACATTAAATCAGTCCACAGGTACATCAGTTACTGCTACGATCAGTTCATCGACTGCTTATACTGTTACAGGAACAGATGCCCAATCCCCGTCATGTGTTAATACAGCAACAATTACTTTAAATGTATCAGCATTAAATGCTGGAAGTCTTTCTGGAAATGAGGATGTATGTGCTGGGGCTACCCCTACCGCTATCACATCTGCTACTTTAGCCACTGGTGGTTCTTCTAATTATACATATAGCTGGCAGTCTTCCACTACTGTGAATTTCGCCTCTCCAACCACTCTTGTAGGCACATCAAGCTCCTATACTTTTCCTGCTGGTGGAATATCGCAAACCCTTTACTACCGAAGAGGTGTTTATGACCAAACAAACTCGAGTGGTGTTGTTTATGCAAGCCCTGTTTTAAAGACCCTTCGAACTCCAACTACTCCTACCATTACCAGTTCTCGTGGTAGCGGTACTATTCCTTTGGGAGCGAGTGCAGATTTAACTGCAGCTAATTTAGGAGGGGGAACCAATACGTTTGTATGGTCTCCAGATGATGGTGGATCGGGTTATACTACGAACCCTGTTTCTGTAACTCCAGCATCAGTTGGAACAACGTCATATACTGTTTCGGTTACGGATCAGTATCAATGTGTTAATACATCAACAACCCCAGCTGGGGTAGATGTTGATGTACTTGCTCTTAATGCTGGATCGATAACTATTGCTGACTTGACGGTATGTTCAGGAGGATCTCCAGGGGCGATTGATGGTACAACTGGATTAGGAGCTGTAGCAACTGGTGGATCGGGCAGTGCATACACTTATCAGTGGCAGAAGGCAACAAATATATCAGGTTCGGGAAATTGGACTAATATCGGAGCAAACAGTGCAGACTATACTTATAATGACCCAATTTCTCAGACTACTTATGTTCGTCGTCAAGTAACGAACTTAGGTTTTTCTGCTTTCACGACTAATTTAATATTTACAGTAGATGTACTTAATCCAGCTAGTCCTTCTATTACCGCGACGCATGCTACAGTTTCTTCAGGAGGGCAAACTACTTTGGACGTTAATAATACTTATACTGGTTATTCGTGGACTGATGGATCTTCGGTTATTGGTGGAAATACTAAGAGTGTTTCGACAGGAGCTCTTGCGTCACAAACAACGTTTACGGTTACCGTTACGGATGCTAATGGATGTACAGCGGATGCAGTTAAGACGATAAATGTTGCTACTCTTAATGCTGGAACGATAACATCAACGAATACGGATATATGTGCTGGAGATACCCCTCCTGATATTACCTCAGGTGGTGCTGCTTCTGGCGGATCGGGTAGTGGATATAGTTATAAGTGGCAATCAAGTACAGACAATTCCAGTTATACGGATTTAACTCCTTCAGTAACGGCTGAACAGTTAACATTTTCTGCTGCTCAAAGCGGTGCAGTTATTTATTATAAACGTGGTGTTGAAGATCCTACACTTGTAGGTACTTATGTATATACTCCTGCTGTTACTTATACCCTTCGAACTCCAACTACTCCTACCATTACCAGTTCTCGTGGTAGCGGTACTA
>CAJVWI010000019.1 GCA_913009655.1 uncultured Cryomorphaceae bacterium | reverse complement strand
CTCAAGCTGGAACTGCAACTGCGAATCTTACAGCTAGTGCTGCTACGGGTTATTGTCCTGTAGCTGTCACAATACCTGCTGGAGCGACTTATGGCTTCTATGTAGGTGTTGCAACGGGATCTGTTCAGTATACTAACGGTACTGGTACTCCTGGTGTTTCGACGTGGTTCAGTAACAATGATATGATTGTTACAGAAGGAAAAGGTGGACCTTATCCTTCACCATCGTTCTCACCTCGTAATTGGAATGGTACGATTCATGTTGATCGGGCTCCTGTTGATATTGATGGGGATACTCGTTCACTAACTACTCCGGATATCGGAGCGGATGAATACACTCCAATCCAAACAGATGCATTGAATGATAAGCTTATCGGAGGCTCTGGTGGTTGTGGTGATTCAACTACAATGTTGTACACAGTATTCCAAAACTTTGGTCTGGATACGATTACATCATTACCTGTTGAGTTATTGATTACTGATGCCTCTGGTGCAGTAACTACTTTAAGTGCAACCTATGCAGGATCTGTATTGCCTATGGCATATGATACCTTACTAATGGGGTCATTGAATACCTATGCAGGTGGAACTTATGACTTTAAGTCATATACTCAGCTTCCAAATGATGGACGTGCGAATAACGACACAATAATGTTGATGGGAAGTTCTTTCTTACCAAACGAGCCTGTTGTAACTGGTCTTGTAGATACAGTTTGTGCGAGTCAAGATTCTATAATTTTGACAGCCGTGAATGTTCCTGGAACAACATATGGTTGGTACGCCTCTGATACGAGTAGCTCTGTTCTTGCAATGGGAGATTCTCTTACTGTTTCGACATCAGGTCAATCTTCTTACTTCGTAGGTTATTTGAATACTGCAGATACTTTGCCTGGTCCTCTTCCTGGCGGTAATGGTTCAGCCGGTAATATGTTCAATATCATAAACACTTCTGGCGCACCACTTAGTATCACAGGATTCTCTCAGGGGCCTGGTAGTGGTAATTCTTCTGTATCGAATGTTACCGTTACGGTTTACAGTACTCCTGGAGATTACCTCACTCAGTCAGCGGCTTCATGGACTCAAGCTGGAACTGCAACTGCGAATCTTACAGCTAGTGCTGCTACGGGTTATTGCCCAGTAGCTGTCACAATACCTGCTGGATCTACTTATGGATTCTATGTAGGAACTGGATCTGTTCAGTACACGAATGGTACTGGAACGGCAGGTGTTTCTACATGGTTTAGCAACAATGATATGATAGTGACAGAAGGATTAGGTGGAGCTTATCCTAGCCCAACATTCTCCCCTCGTTGCTGGAATGGTACAGTTCACTATGGCGCAGCTGGATGTTCTAATCTTAGAGCTGAAGTTGAATTTGCTGTGAACTCCGATACCGCGCTTGCTTTAGGAACAGGAGTTGAAACAGATCCATTGACTGGAACATTTGATTTTGATGCTACTGGTTCTTACGGTAATTCTTACACCTGGTATTTCGGTGATTCACTTGGAACGATGGGTAGTGGAATGATGACTCAACATGTATATGGCGCTCCAGGTATCTACACTGTAGGTTTGGTTGTCTTAGATACTATTTGCGGTACTTCTGACTCTACTAGCTTCCAGGTTACTTGTACTGTGAGCATGGATGAGAATGGCTTGGATCAAGCAGTTCGAGCATTCCCGAATCCGTCAAATGGTCAGTTAGCTATTCAAATCAACGGGGCTACTTCTTTTGAAGGATCTTTAGAGATCATCAATGGTGTAGGTAAAGTCTTGGTGAATGAATCGGTATCTAAGCAGGAAGGTCGATTTGAACTTCCTCTTGATCTGCGCAACTTACCGAAAGGAGTTTACACTCTGAGATTATCTGGAGACAATGGGCAAACCAATCTCCGTATTGTTCTGCAGTAAGTTAATTAGAATTTTAAATTAAAAAGGCCCTCAGTTTATCTGAGGGCCTTTTTTATAAAGAACAATATGAAAACTGGGGATAAGGTTTCTTTCTTGGATGAAAAAGGAGAAGGGAAAATAATATCTATCGATGGTGATTCTCTTCAAATTTTGGTGGGGGAGTTTGCTCAGACCTATAGTATTTCTGAGGTTGTTGTCCGGCAGGATAGTTTTGCAGAAGCAATTAATGCTTCCCAGGTTTTTTCAAAAGATAATAAAAAGGAAATACCGCCCCATAAACAATCCCCCGATTCTTCAAATCAAGTAATAGACCTTCATAGTTCCGCCTTACCTAATCGAAAAAATGAACTAAAGGGTCATGGTATTTTATTGTATCAATTGGAGACGGCACAAAGTGCATTGCAAAATGCACGAAGAAAAAGAATGTCTAGCATCACTTTTATCCACGGCAACGGCTCAGGAATTTTAAAGCAGAATCTTGAAGAATGGCTAAATACCCTGGATTATGTAAGTTATTCTGATGCTTCATATCGATTATATGGTCAGGGAGCGATTGAGGTAAGGATCTATAATTCAAAATAAGTAATACCTTTGGTGTTCGTACAGCCGGCCTTGTCGCTTTATTTTTTAAAGAGGAAAGTCCGAACAACAAAGAGCACCGCGCTTCCTAACGGGAAGGCAGGAGTTTTAAACACCTGACAGCTAGTGCCACAGAGAGGTAGACCGCCACTTTACATCGATCGAGTAATGAGGTAAGGGTGAAAAGGTGGGGTAAGAGCCCACCAGTGATTTGGGAAACTGAATCAGCTAGGTAAACCTCGCGGGTTGAAATGCCATGTATACCGATTTTTAAGAGCTGCTCGCTCAATGTCGGAGGGTAGGCAGATAGAGTTTATTGGCGACAATAGGCCTAGATCAATGACAAGGACGCACTTTAGTGTGTACAGAATTCGGCTTACACGGCTGTACGTTTTTTAGAACTACCTTTGCCCCCTTATAAAATTATATGACACTTTTTTCATCTCTAGGCCTCAAACAAGAATTACTTGACGCTATTCAAGACATCGGCTTCACTGAAGCTACACCAATTCAATCTGAAACAATTCCTCAGTTAATTGAAGCAAATGGTGAACGCGACTTAATTGCGCTAGCTCAGACAGGTACGGGAAAAACGGCAGCATTTGGACTTCCTCTTTTGCATATTCTTAGCGATCTTCCTGCTGCAGAACCCAAGTGTCCTACAGCTTTAATTCTCTCTCCAACTAGAGAATTGTGCATGCAAATCACTGGTGAGATGGAAAAGTATGGAGCAAGGTCTAAAAATTTAAGACTCCTTGCTGTATATGGAGGTTCTTCGGTTAGAGACCAACAAAGAACAATGCGAAGAGGTGTTGATGTTTTGGTAGCTACTCCAGGAAGACTGATGGATCTGGCGAGAAGGGGAGATGTGAAATTTGATTCATTAAAGACTTTGGTTTTAGACGAAGCGGATGAGATGCTCAACATGGGCTTCCTCGATGACGTAAGAGAAGTTTTGGAGAAGTCTCCAGATACGATGAATACTTGGTTATTTAGTGCTACAATGCCTAAACAAGTCGAAAAAATCACTCGTGATTTCATGAAAGAGTCTATTCGTGTTCAAATTGGAACGCGAAATGAAGGGTCATCTCAAGTTGAGCATAAGGCTTTCTTAACAACTCGTGAAAATCGATACCAGGGAATACGTCGCCTGATAGATAGCTCCCCAGGAATGTATGCTATGATTTTCTGTACGACAAAAAGAGAGACACAAGAAGTTGCTGAGAATTTAATCGGCGATGGATATACTGCGGCGGCAATACATGGAGACCTTTCCCAGCAGCAAAGAGATCTAGTGATGCATGCTTTTCGATCTAAACAAGTTCGTATGTTAGTTTGTACTGACGTGGCGGCACGTGGAATTGATGTGAAAGATATAACTCATGTTATCCATCATCGCTTACCAAATGATCTTGAGGGCTATACCCACCGATCAGGAAGAACAGGCAGGGCAGGTAAAACAGGACTAAGTTGGGCATTAGTAACCAATGCTGAAGCTAGAAAAATTCCTCAGCTAGAAAAAGCAATAAAAAGAGATATTCCAAGAGAAAAGTTCCCATCAAGAAACGATGTAGTTATCGGGCAGCTCCTTCATTTTGCTGAAAAAGTTTCTTCTCAATCTGAAGGAGTAGAATTGGTAGAAAAAAATGTAGATGCATTGTTACCAATGTTTGAAGGAATGGAAACACGTGAGCTTGTGACTCGGTTTTTAGCCACGGAATTTGATGTTCTTTTTCGTCATTATGCTGAGCATGTAGATTTAGATCTAAATAAGAATGAAAGAGGAAATCGTGGTGAAAGAAGAGAATCTAACAACCGAAGAGATCGCGATTCTATGGATAGTGGAAGAGGTTTCCGAGAGAAAAAGGATGAACAACGAGTTTGGATTAACCTAGGAACTAAGCAAGGCCTAACATGGCCTTTGTTGAAAGACTTTGTGCGTGAAACTGCTAAACTTGGTGACTTTGAAGTTCAAGGTGTTAACGTAGGTCCTGCTCATGGATATTTTACCGTACCTACATCAAAAATTGAAAGTGTTAGAGGTTTAATTGAAGGAGGTGAATGGGATGGAACTAAAATCAAATTAGATTTAGTGGAGCACCACGTGGGAAGAGAAGAACGAAAACGTGATGAAGGTGGAAGCCGAATGCGTGGTCGTGGCGGACGCCCTGGAGGAAATCAAAGTTGGGGCGGAGGACGCCCTGCTGGAGGTCGATCTGGAGGTGGAAGTCGTTCCGGCGGAGGACGCTTTAACAGTGATTCTCGAGAATCTTCTAGACCATCTGGAGGTCCTAGGCGCCCTAGGCTTTAGAATCTATAGAGCGCTCAAGTATCGTTCAGCTTCAAGTGCGGCCATACATCCGGTTCCAGCAGCTGTAACGGCTTGCCTGTAAACCTTATCTTGAACATCTCCTGAGGCAAATACACCTGGTCTTTCCGTAGCGGTTATTCCAGCAGTGGTCTTTAGATATCCAGTCTCATCCATTGATAACTGTCCTTTGAAAATATCGGTATTTGGTTTATGGCCAATCGCCACAAAAAATCCTTTGGCGGAAATTGTATCCTCTTTTCCGGTTAGGTTGTTTTTAACTTTTACAGCCTCTACAGATTTATCCCCCAAAAGCTCAACGGTATCGGTATTCCATCTGATTTCAATATTTGGAGTTTCAAGGACTCTATTTTGCATTGCTTTTGATGCACGCATTTCTCCTCTTCGCACCAGTAATGTGACTTTTGGACATAGCTTGGCAAGATATGTAGCTTCTTCCGCTGCAGTATCTCCGCCACCAACTATTACAACGTCGAGTCCTTTATAAAAGAAGCCATCGCAAACAGCACATGCACTTACTCCAAACCCCATAAACTTCTCTTCAGATGGGAGTCCTAGATATTGCGCAGATGCACCAGTTGAAATAATAATAGTTTTCGCCTGTATTTGAGTGGTTTCATCCACTGTTAGTGTATGCCACCCTCCTTTTTCTTTCGAAAAATCAACAGAGGTTACCATTCCCCACCTTACGTCAGTTCCAAAGCGTTCCGCTTGTTTTTTCAAATCTTCCATCATGGCATTTCCATCGACACCATCGGGGTAGCCTGGAAAGTTATCTACTTCAGTTGTTGTTGTGAGTTGTCCGCCAGGTTGGAGGCCTACATACATAATCGGCTTAAGATCTGCTCTGGCTCCATAAATAGCCGCAGTATATCCTGCAGGACCTGAGCCAATGATGATACATTCATGTTGTTCCATAGGTGGCAAAAATATGAACTTAACCGTTATATAATGCTATCAATTGGATCTATTTACTAACGGCATTATGTTATATTTGCGACCAATAAATTCGGGATGTAGCTCAGGTGGTAGAGTACACGGCTGGGGGTCGTGTGGTCGCAAGTTCAAGTCTTGTCATCCCGACTAAATAATTACAAGGCTTCCAATAATTGGAGGCCTTTTTTTTAACTATTGTGGATACAACATGTTAATAGCAAAGGATCCCATTTCTCGACCAGAATGTCCGACGTCTTGAACTACGCGGAGGTCCCATAAAAATGGAATTTGAGATTGATCTGAAATAGATATTCCTTTGGCTAAAAAATAGTGGGCTCTATCATATCGATTCAACCCCTGGTAGTCAGCTTCCAAAGTGTGTCTTAAGTCATTGGAATTGGGATCATTGTCTTCAGAGCCGATAATAATAAAGTGTTTTTTTGAAAACGAACGCAATAACTGCTCTTGGCGCTTGGATTGACTTGAATTAATCTTTTTTAAACCATAGGGGAAGTTTATAGTCGTGTCTGGCAGAGTATACCATCCTGCCGAAGCAGACACAAAATTTCTCACATGGCTACTCGAATCTAGAAGAATCATTCTATGAGCGAATTGAGCTCCTGCTGAAAAGCCAAAAAGATCGTATTCGGACTGATTGGATTCTATTAAAGAATTAAAATCGTAAAAAATAGGATCTAAAAGATTGAAGCTCCAATCTCCATATTCATTCAATCCGGTAGCATTTTCTCCATCTTTAAATATGTTGCACAGACCGAATGCATTGAAGTTATAGTGTTGGGTGCTCAATTCTGGTGCGATTAAAATAATATTTGATGACTCCGCAGCCGCTTTTAGTGATGACAATAATGATTGGCCGTTTCGTCCATTTCCATGAATTAAAAACATGATTGGGGTTTGGTCTGTCGCGGATTCAGGAATGAAATAGTAACAATTAACAGGTTTGTCTTGAAAATTTACATACCCATTAAATAAAAAAGATCCGCTACCATAAAGGCCTAGAGGGTTTCCTTCAATGGGGTTAGGGTTAGGGTCAGGAAGACATGAAGGAAATATTAAAGATCCAATTATTAGAAACACTAGTATTTTTATTTTTCCTTTTAATGAATTGATAATCATCTCTATATTTGATCTTAACAATTTAAAAATTGTTTTATATTAGTTTTAATTTAATTTTTTTAAGTCACCAACAAAAGTACTTTCTTAAAACCATGAAAATGAAAAAATATTCACGAATTTTTACAGCTATACTTGTTTCATTAGGGATATCATCTTCTTCCTTTGCGCAATTAAGTCTTCAGGGAATCATAGATTTCGATTTACCTTCTGCAGGTTCAACCGGAAAAGCCATTCACTTTAGGGCTGATTCATCTATTTCTGACTTGAGCATTTATGGTGTTGGGGTTGCAAATAATGGCGGTGGAACAGACGGTGTTGAATATGTCTTTCCGTCAATTGTTTTGCAGCAGGGAGATGATGTTCTTTTATATCGAGACTCTTCCGCGATGTCTAATTATTTCGGCTCTTGTATAAATTCTTTTGAAGTTCGGTTACAGGCTTCTAATTCGATATCTCAAAATGGTGACGATGCCATAGAGCTTTTCAAGGACAGTGTTGTGATTGAAACTTTTGGCGATATTACTATTGATGGCTCTGGGACTTTTTGGGAGTATACTGATTCCTGGGCGTACAAGGATACCCTTGGAATGACTTGGCCAAATGGATGGATTTATGGAGGCCCAAATTGTACAGACAACGATACTCTGGTTTCTACATCTAGTTGCCCATATCCTGAATGCTCTAGTAATTCCACAATTCATGTAGTGACATTTAGAGTCAACACCGCAAATATTACTGTTGGTACCAATGGGATGTACCTAGGTAAGCCCGGTGTCGCTCAGGCTGTTGCTTTGTCTGATCCTGATGGAGATGGTATATGGGAAGGAACAGATACGCTTGATGGAACTGCTGGAGGAAATTTTACTTTCTTAAACAGCCCTGCAAGCAATAGTAACTGGGCAACCATGGAGAACCTTACAGGTCTCCCTTGCGCTAACCCTGCAATGTTTAATTTTAGAATTCTACCTACCTTTTCACAAGACACAACATTAGAGTTTTGCTTTGGAACTTGTTCGCCCAATACAGTTTGCCCATCTCCAGCAGCGACTCATGTAGTAACTTTTAGAGTCAATACCGCGAATATCACTGTCGGACCCAACGGTATCTATGTAGGTGGCGGTTTATATGGAAGCGCTACCGGTCTTGCTTTGTCTGATCCTGACGGGGACGGTATTTGGGAAGGAACAGATACTCTTGCCGGTGACGGTATTGGGAAATTTAGATTTTTAAATAGCCCTGCGAATAGTACAAATTGGGCAACTCAAGAGAATATTGCTGGTCTTCCCTGTGCCGACCCAGCAGCTTTTAGTGATAGAACCTTACCTGTTTTCTCGCAAGACACAACCTTAGGTTTTTGCTATGGAACATGTTCGCCAGATACAGTTTGCCCGGCTCCAGCAGTTCCGCAAAGTGTTCACTTTATGGTAGATATGAATAGTCCAAAAGCTCCTTCTTCATTTACTCAGCCATATTTAACTGGATCTTTTAATGCCTGGTCTGCAACTGCATGGCCAATGACAGATCTTAATGGTGATAACGTTTGGGAGTATACAGCAATGATCGATGAGAATACGCCTATATTTTACAAGTTCATAGCGGATGACTGGGCAGGTCAGGAGCAATTTACCGCTCTAGATTCTTCTTGCACTTTACTTGCAGGTGGATTCATTAATCGTTTTCACACGGTGGGATCCGCTGCAGACACTCTTGCTTTTTGCTTTAATTATTGTGATACCGATTGCTCCACAGTAGGGGTTGGTGAAGACAGCAAGTATGACTTTGGGTTTTCTATAAGTCCCAATCCAGTCAATGATTTGTTAAAAATAGACTTTGCAAATGAAGGAGCTAGTGTTGAGCTTTTATCAACGACTGGTCAACGAATTTTGAACTCTACTATTGTTAGCGGACAATGTTCTTTGAATACATCGAATATTCCCAATGGAATGTACATTGTACGATTATTTTCTAACGGAATTGTTTCGGAGGAAAAAGTTGTGGTTAATCATTAATTGATTTTTTCTACTTTTTATCATGGTCAAGAAAACGTTGGGAGCACTAATTTTCGTTTCACTTTTTAATAGTTGTGAGACGAATGATGTTCCTTATACCCCCATGGCTCAATTAAATGCGAGCCAGTTAACTTTATCAGAAAATGATGGGGGTACTGTACTTCTTGAATTAAGCCTAGATGATGTAACCACTTCAAATGTTACGGCTTCTTTAGAATTTCAAGGAACGGCAATTCAGGGTGTTGATTATAGCGTGAGCAGTACAGAAATAATTATTCCAGCAGGAGACACTTTAGCACGTGTCTCCTTATTTGGAATCAATGATGAAGAAATAGAGGGTACTGAAGATATTATCATTTTCTTTAAACTGGAAAACGCAATAAATATTGGGCAAAGTACAGTTTCAGTTATTCTTGATGACGATGACGGCCAGAGCCTAGCCTCCTTAATATTAAATGAAATTTTATATGATCCTTTTAACAGTGGATTGGATGGAGATGCAAATGGTGATGGGGTATATGTTCAAAATGAAGATGAATTCATCGAATTGGTAAATATCGGATCTGCCTCTATTGATTTATCAGGATACAAGGTTTATGATGCTACGGCTCTTTCTTCAAATTCACCTAGGCACGAATTTCCTAATGGAACAATTCTTCCTGCTGGGGGAGTCTATGTATTGTTTGGCGGAGGAACACCTACAGGTTCATTTGGTGGCGCTCAAACTTCTGCAACAACAACGGGAATGATGAATCTTAATAATTCTGGCGATGTATTAACAATCACGAATATATCGGATAGCGTAATGATTCAGCTGGATATTACTCCTTTTTCTGACAACCCTAATGAGTCTTACACACGTTCTCCAGATTTGATAGGTGAGCTTGTTCAGCATACATCTGCAAGTACTTTACTTTTTTCCCCAGGGACAAAAAGTGATGGTTCTTCATTTTAATTCAAGTGGGTATTTTTCTTGTCTTTCTAATCCTGTTTGGAGTTTGCTGGGCCCTTTTAAAGGGGTGGCCAGCGCAGGCAGTATTATTGTTTTCAGGAATGTTAATGTTGATTTTAGCAAGTCTTCTAGGTTATGATTATTTGATTGGATTCAATGAAGGGAGTAACTTTTCTTTTGTCCGTGTCATGACTATCGTTTCATCCCAATTTTCTAAATCGTTAAGTGGAGTAGGGTTAATGATAATGAGCATTGGAGGATTTGTAGCTTACTCTGATCATATTGGGGCCTCAAATGAATTGGTTAGACAGACGCTTAGTGGTGTAAAAAAGTTGAGGCTTTCACCACCCCTTACATGTGTTGCAATTCTCCCATTGATGCAATTAATTTTTGTGTGTATTCCCTCTGCTGCTGGATGTGCATGTCTTTTTATGGTTTCCGTTTTTCCCGTTTTAGTTGGTTTAGGAGTGAGTAGAGCATCAGCGGTATCAGTTATCACTGGAAGTACAGCTTTTGGAATGGGTCCAGCTTCAGCAATAACGGCGAGTGCATCCTCAATTGCCAATATACCGATAGTTGATTATTTTATTCAATATCAAATCCCAACTGTTTGGCCATTGATGTTAGTAATGGCGATTTCTTATTATCTGGTTAATAGATATTTTGACGGCAAGCAGGGTAAAGCGTTTAGAGCCCCTCCCATAAACCCTTCAGATACAGTTAAACAAAATGATGTTCCATCATTATTTTCACTGATACCGATACTGCCTATAATATTATTAGTTTCTGTTTATTTGATCAATGAGTATACTGATTTTTCTATTGTTTTGAATACTACTATGGCGATGATTATCTCTTGGATAATCGCGTTGATTGCTTTTTCATTAAAAATGAAATCCATAAAGAGCGCCATGGATAGTTCCAATATTTTTTGGAAAGGGATGTCAGATATTTTTGTTTCGGTTGTCACATTGGTTATTACCGCGGGTGTGTTTGCAAAGGGACTTATCTCCCTTGGTTTTATTCAAGGCATGATTGATGGAGCACAGTATTTAGGATTGGGGTCTTCCCTGGTTTTAGTTGTATTTACATTGTTAGTTTTCTTATCCTCAATTCTTATGGGTAGTGGGAATGCAGCATTTTTCTCCTTCGGTCCTCTAATTCCCTCTATAGCCGCTAAGTTTGGTGTAAATAGTATTAATCTTATTCTTCCAATGAATTTAGCTGCTTCTTTGGGTAGAACAGTCTCTCCAATCAGTGGGGTTATTTTAGCAACGTCTTCCATAGCAGATGTTCCAGTTTCTGAAATTGTAAAAAGAAATGCAATTCCAATAACAGTCGCTTTGCTGTTAATGCTTTTAATTCAAATAATATTGCTATGATTTTATTTAAAAATGCTCGGTTGTATTCTCCAAAAGAAATTGGAAATACTGATATATTGGTTTCGGGTTCAACTATCATCGCAATAGAGGAAAATTTATCTATTATCGGATTGAATTATAAAGTTATAGATCTCAATAATCAGATTGTTACTCCAGGATTCATTGACCAACATGTTCATGTTCTTGGCGCTGGGGGTAAGCGCGGGTTTGGCTCTATGACAAACGAGTTAACGGCTCAAGATCTACTTTCCGTAGGCACAACGACTGTTGTCGGTCTTCTAGGGACAGATGGAGTTACAAGAAGTCCAAAATCATTGTATGCGAAAGTCAAAGGGCTCGATGACCAAGGTATGACGGGCTATATGCATACAGGATATTATGGCCTGGACCCAGTTCATGTAATGGATTCTATTCAGGAGGATTTGGTTTTTATTGACAAAGTGTTGGGTTGTAAAATAGCTATTTCAGATATAAGGTCATCGTTTCCGACAGTTCAAGAGCTTCTTAAGAGATGGCGCGAAGTGTACATTGGTTCCATGCTTGCTGGTAAAAAAGGCATTTTACATGTACATCTCGGTAATTCTCCTGGTAAGTTAGATCCTCTTTTTCAAATGGTTAATGACCACCAAGTCCCGATTGAGTCAATTTCTCCAACACATGTAGCTCGGACTTCGGAACTATTTGAATCAGCAATTGAATTTGGTAAGTTGGGAGGAAGAATAGATATAACTACAGGGGCTTCCAAATTCATTGACCCTTATAAAGCGGTCCTTTTAGCATTGGAAGAGAATCTTTCTATTGATCGCATGACCTTCTCAACAGATGGTAATGCAGGTTTGGATTTAAAAGATGATAAACAAAATGTTATTGGCACTAAGCCAGCTCCTATATCTGCTAATTTATCCGAGTTTCAAAGTTTAGTTAAGTCAGAAGGGATTTCTATTTCAGATTCATTGTCCATAGTTACATCTAATGTCTCAGATAATTTGGGTTTACAACATAAGGGTCGAGTGCGGGTCGGAGCGGATGCAGATTTTTGTGTTTTTAATGATTCTTGGGAATTACAAAATGTAATTGCAATGGGAGAAATGATTTCATTAGAATAAAGACAATGAAAAAAATAGCATCTAAAAATATTTGGGTATTCGCAATTACCTTTTTATCGTTGGTCATGAATGCTCAAATAACTGAGGATGATTATATTGTAGCGAATGACTATACATTAGGGGAGGGATGGACATTCTCTGGCTCTAGTGGATATAAGATGAAAATAAGTGGTCTTATCCAGCCTAGTATTGATATTGAGTATAATGAAGACTCCATAGCTGATCCCAATAGTACTAGGGCCAGGTTGCGAAGGTTAAGACTTCGAATCAACGGTGAATATGAACCTGCTAGAATACAATATAGGATACAAGTTGACCTGGGCGGCGTTCCAGAAGTTGATAATTCTCAATCGACTAAATTGTTGCATGCTTATTTAACATACCGTATAAATAGGCGTCACAAGATAATTATTGGTCAGAAAGTGAATCCGGTTAATAGTCGAGAAATGACAATGAATTCCGGAACTATGCAGCTGGTTGATCGGAGCAAATTAACATCTGCGTTCAATACCATATTTGAATTCGGTCTGTTTTCAGAAAGTACAATAAGATTAAATTCAAGAAGCTATTTGAGAGCTTTGACATCGATTACTTCTGGTGATGGAGACGTCCCAATGGGAAATGATTTCGGGGGATTGAAGTACGGTCTTCGGTTGGACTACCTACCAAATGGTCTCTTTACTCGTTATGGTCAATATCGGCAAGTTGATTTGGTTAGAGAAAGAACTCCTAAACTTGTATTTGGGGCAAGAGGTAGCTTTAATGAAGGAATTAGTAGCCGACGAGGAAGGGCTCAAGGGAGTATTTTGTATTTGGATCAAGACTTTAAAACGAGCTTACCAAACTATTGGCAACTTGGGGCTGATTTCCTCTTTAAATTTCGAGGTGTTTCTATTCTTGGAGAATATGTATATGCTGATGCTTCAGTACCTGCTGATATAAGTTATAGAGTTCGAAATGATGGTTCTATGTCCAACAGTTTTTTGATAGATGGTATTCAAAATGTTGATTCCTATGTTAAAAATAGAATGATGATAGGGCATGGATACAATATACAGGGAGGCTATGTCCTAAAAAATGGCATTTCCTTTGATGCCCGCTATTGTTATTTGCAAGCATCTGAGTACTCTTTTTTGCACAATGGAACATTTTATAGTCGACCTGAGGCTGTTACCATAGGACTTTCGAAATATTTTGTGCGTTGGTATGGTTTCAAAATGCAGAGTTCCATCACACGTTTTTCAGTAGACGGCGCAACCTCACCTATTGGAGAGCCTTTAACTCGTCCTGAATGGTTTATTCAGTTCATAACGAGTGTTTTGATATGAAATTTTTAAAAATTTCAATACTTTTTATATTGATTGTTTTGTGCAGTTCTTCTTCAGTATTGGAGCTAGGGATTCAACCTAAAATAATAACTCAAACTTTTTTCCCAGACCCGGATATAGAAATCCCTACACCTGGGTTTTCAAAAAAAAAGGGATACACATCAATTACAGAATTATTAGATTTTTTAAAAAAGAAATCTTTAGAAAATCCAAATCAGTTGAGTATTTCATTCATTGGTAAAAGCCAAGGTGATATTGATATTCCTGCTGTTAGGTTGATTGGTAAAAACCCTGTTGAGAATCCTATACGTGTATGGCTTCAAGGTGGTTTGCATGGTAATGAAATGGGTAGTGTTGAAGGTCTTTTATTTCTAATACATGAATTGCTTAATGAAGCTAATTTCTTAGATGAATTTGAAATGATGATAATTCCTGTTGCTAACCCAGATGGCTATAAAAAAGAGAACAGGTATGCGAAAAACGGGATGGATTTGAATCGGGATCATACAATTATAAGTGCTCCTGAAACAAAATATTTGAAGAGTGCCTTTAATTTATTTGATCCAGAATTGGCTTTAGATTTCCATGAATACCGACCCTTTAGAAGGGACTTTGTGAATTTTGGGAATTTTGGTGTCACATCTATGTATGACGTAATGTTTTTGCATACTTCAAATCCCAATGTACCTGAAGGATTAAGAGAGTTAATAGAAGATTCTTTTATCACTCCCTGCCACACTGATCTTGACAAACAAGGCTATACTCATCACAATTATTTTTCAACAGAAAAACATTTAGGAACGATACGTATCCGCGAGGGCTCAACAAGTGCTCGATCATCATCAACATCTTATGCTTTGAGTAACTGTGTTAGCTCGCTTATTGAGATAAGAGGTGTTGGTTTGGGAAGAACGTCGTTTAAAAGAAGAGTATCGTGTGTTAGAGAGGTTGGAATGAGTTTTTTAAAATCGGCAGTGCGATCAAAAAATAATATGAGAAGGGTTTTAGCAAATCTGACTGATACCAATCGAAGGGTTGTTTATTCATCGTCATACTTGACGGAAAATAGAATTATGAACTTCATTGATTTGGAAGAGAAATCAATTCGGGGCTTTGATTTTGAAGTCAGAGATTTATCTGAGCAAAGAAATATAAAGACAAGACCTTTTCCTCTAGCATACTTGCTTAGAGAAGATCTAATTCCTTTGATTAAGCCGAAGTTGGATGTATTAGGAATAACGTATCAGCTAATTAGCTCAGAATCTTTAGATAAAAGTCGAATCTATTCATACGATATCACTAAATACTTACAAGATGGAATACCTGAATTTAGAATTCGCCGTCAAAGAGTATCATCAAAGTTGAGTCGTTTAGAAAGTATCGAGCCTGTCGAATTATTATATGTTCCAACTTCTCAATTACGAGGTGCTCATTTATTTGAATTGTTTGAGCCTGAGGCCTCGAGTAGCTATGTCGCTTTTGATGTAATTCATACGGGTTTAAATAAAAAACTAAAATATTATCGTTACCATGTTCATTAAATCAAATATATTTTTCATGATAAGATCATTTTTATTTTCAATATTTATAATTTTAGGTGTGCATACTTCTTATGCTCAAGGTCTTGGAGATTATGGTCTCGGTGGGGGCTTGAAAATCGCATCTAGAGATTATAATTACGGATTCCAATTAGGGGGTGCAATACAGCCAAAAATTTCATTTTTAGAAAATTCAGAAAGGGTTAATACCCGTTTTTCTCCAGAATTGACTTTTTTACGGATTCAAGGTTTTGCCATAAAGGAAAAGCTTGCATTCTTTATTCAGTCGGATTATTCTAGGAATGATCTTTTAATGGACGCATGGATATCATATGCGCCTGTTGAAAGAATAAAATTGACAATTGGTCAAATGCCAAATATTGGAAATAATCGTGAAATGTTATTCTATGAGGATCAACTATCATTTACCAGTAGAAGTTTGTTTAGTAGTCAGTTTTGTCAAACTGGACGGGAGATAGGAGTACGGCTTGAGGGTGAATTTAATTTTGGAAAAGCAAAGGTTTATCCCAAGATAGCGATTACCACAGGGGATGGGAGAAATTCATTTGGTGACGATTCAAGGGATGTTGATATTGGGGGGTACAAGTACGCTTTTCGTCTCGATCTTTCGCCATTTGGTGATTTTTCTGAAGGCAATACAAATTTCTCAGCGGATTTGGTTTTTGAGAAAAAATTAAAAATACTTATAGGTGTTTCTGGGTCTTATAATTTTGGTGCTTCAGGACCAGTAGGAGAGTCCCACGGTGATTTTACTATGTATAGAAATGTTTCTCTTGATTTGCCAGATTATCGCAAATGGTATTTAGATGCTTTATTGAAGTATAGGGGCGTCTCTCTTCTATTTGAAATGGGCCAAGCCACCGCAACTTCATTAATCGGTCTTAAGCATTCAGTAGTCCCATCTGATATTTTATTACCTGAGGAGATAAGTGGTTACCTGAGTTTGGGTACAGGTGGGAATTTTCTTGCTGAGATTATGATACGAAAAGATTTTAGTCTCGCTGGAAATCATTCTATTGTTTATCCCGAATTTGATTATTCTGGTGGTCTTTTTGTTGCAACGTCGCTAACGAATCTAGGTTTTAATTATTACCATAGAGGTCACAATGCCAAATTGCATTTAGATTATGGTATTTACAGGGATACAGATGGTTTGCTAGAAAATCAAGTTCAGGTTATTTTCCAAGTTAGAATATAAGTTCCATCCTTTTGTATGGATGAGACCTATCTCATGACAAACTTCTTTTAGCTGTTAAATCATTCTATTTAATATGTGAAAAAATAGTTTGTGAAAGTTATAATTGGACATTAAGATAATTTCAGAAAATAGTTATGACATTTATGAAGTTCAATCCATGACTAAATGTTTAAACATTAAAATAAAAATATTTATAAAACGCTTAATATCAATATATTAAAGATATCAATATTTTTTTTAACAAACTTGTTAACAGTAAGTTTTATATTAATTTTTTTTTTCTACTTTCAGTAAACACAAACAGATAAAAACAACGGTTTAATCTGGCTCAGTGATACGAAAGGGTCATCGAAATGTGTCTCACAATGAGTAAGTTGTGTCGTCGAAGTCGAAAGATAGAAAACACAGTTTACTTTTCGAAAGAAGGAGCTTTTAGCGACATTGGAGAACTGCTGAAAAGAAACCTTCGGGTGGACGTTAGGGAAGCTTTCACAAGAAAGATCTACCCAAAGTAAAATTCGGTAGCAAGAGATGATAAATACTTTTGAAAAAAAGTACGGATTCAAATCTTGAAACTCAAAGTATGGTCTTTAGGACGCCACTTTGAACTCTTGAAGGAATAATTATTGGTTTCGACGAATAAATATTCTACTGGATAGCCAGTTTTTGGAGTAATTCAAAAAGATAGAGTCTTGTTGAACTGGGTCTTGAAATAAAGTCCATGCTTTGAACCGATGCGGACAGAGTTGTTTAACAAGAAAACGTTTAATGGCAGGTGATGAAAAAGACACCAATAGTATCTGAGAAATCAGAGAATTCATTTACGGTGGACGGTCCTACGGGATTTTTGCATAAACCGGCTTACCGGGATAAACAAAAAGGGCGATAATTACGATTATCGCCCTTGTCTTTTTAATCTATTTTGGGTTGTTGTTAGATTTAGTTAAGGATCATTTCTGCGGCATTTTCTCCAATTTTTGGTGCTAGTGCAACTCCCATTCCTCCCATTCTGGCGGCTATTAATAAGTTAGGTTCTTCCCAGTAAAGAAGCGGGGACTTGTCACCTGATTTTGAAAAAGCCATAATTCCTGACCATCTATTTAAAACAGTAAATTCTTGATTAGGAATTAGTACTTCTTTGATATATGACTCTAGATATGCTTGAACATTGGATGTCGTGCACATTTTTAATGAGGTTTCTTCTTGGAGAAAAAGGTTTCTTCCCCCACCAAGAAGAAGGTTGCCATTCAAATTTCGGAAATACATATAGCCTTTTTTTGCATGGTATACTCCCTTGTATATTATTTTTTCTGATGGTTTGACTAAAATTATTTGTCCCCTTCCAGGGGTTATATCTACTCCTGGGATTAGCTCTGAGGTCCAAGCGTTTGTTGCGACAATAACCTTGGAAGCTTCAAAAACTCCTTGACTTGTAGGTATTGTCCAAGAGTCGCTTTTTTTTATCCAATTTTGTCTTTTAGGTATTTCAATTCCATTGAAAAGTAATGTCCCGAAGGATCTATTAATTTCAATTAATGCATTGTGGGCTTTTCCTGGGTTGAGGCTTGCTTCACCATTAATTTTAATGGAATAGGGAAAATGATGAGAAACCCGCGAGCTTACCGAATAGATGCATTCATTTCCTGAGGCTAGTTTACCCATGTGGTTCAAATTATCCAATTGATTCAAAACATTCTCATATGATTTTATTTCCTTGTGTTCGAATACTTCATATCCATCATTGTTTTCCCATTCCATAATATTAGGGGATACCCAATTTCTCCAGAGTGAAAGGCCAGAAATTCTATTTTGCATTCTTGCCACTATTTCCTTTTCAGGTTCTTGATTCATGTCATCAAGGACTTCAGTTGGGCTTCCAAAACAAGCAAAGCCCGCATTTCTTGTACTCGCGCCAGATTTTCCTGCAGGCAACTTATCTATTATGCAAATTTTTAAAGGTTTCTGCTGAGATTGAATTCTATTTTTTTTGAGGGCTATTGCTATGGACTGACCAACAAGACCGCCACCAATGATTATTATATCACCTTGAAAAAGAGATCGATTCTTTTCCCAATAGGAAAAGTTGGCATGGTTTTGTGTCATAGTGATAAATAAATATTTATTAATGATAAATTCATAATTAAAGAGTTTATTTTTTAAATATTTTTATAATTTCTATCAATTATTGGGGGCATGTTAAAAAAAATATACCTTTTTGAGGTAAGTGTGTTGTTTTTTCTAGGGGTATCTTTGAATTAATCAAAAATAATCATTAATAATGCGCGTGGACTTTTCACCAGACCAATTTAAGGTAGCAATTGCAACTTCTGTTATAGTATTTGGCTTTGATGGGGAGAATTTAAAAATTCTTTTATCAAAAAAAGTTGGTACTCCATTTGAAGGTGCATGGATTATTCCTTCTTCAGTTGTAAATACTGATGACGAAACATCATCTGTTGCAAAAGAACTTTTAACTCGAATAACTGGAAGAAACGATTGGCTACTGGAGAAATTGAACGGTTTTGCAGACCTATATCGAAATCCTGTGGGAAGAGTAATCAATATTGCTTACTACTGTACAGTTCGTCTAGATCCGAACCTTGAAGATAATTTGGTACGAGAGAAATATACTTGGGTAAACGTAAATGATATTCCTCCACTGGCCTTTGATCATAATGAAATAGTAACATACGCTAAAGAGAGACTCAAACGTAGGGTCAAAAGAAGGCCTATTGGATTTAGCTTATTGCCAAAAGAATTTACTATGTACAATATTCAACGTTTGTATGAATGTGCGTTAACAAAGTCTTTTGATAAGAGAAATTTCAGAAGAAAGTTACTTAAAAGTCAACTTCTTATTGATACGGGAAATATGGTTCGTTCCTCGATTAGAGCCAAGCGACCTTCCAGACTTTACATGTTTGATGAGAAAAAATATAGAACCCTATCACTTAAAGGATATGATTTTGTTTATCAATAATTAACAGATCGATAAAACTAAAAATCCAGTCAGTTAGACGGCGTTTTTTAGTTTCAATATTGTGAATATTTAGTGAATACCCTTCATTAACTTTTTTAATACTGGAGTCAAGGCGAACATCATTAAAGCCCCTGTTCCTGCAGTTATTGTTAAAAAAACAAACAAATTCATGCCAGGAAAAATCCCTTCAAGGAGTGATTCCATAATGCCTGCCATATAATTAGCTAATGCCATTGAAGCAAACCATAATCCCATCATCACAGATACAATTTTTGGCGGTGCTAATTTTGTAATCATAGATAATCCTATGGGTGAAAGACAAAGTTCACCGAAAGTATGTATTACATAGACACCAACTAACCACATTGGGCTTACCAGTGCTTCTCCTTCTGCTGCAAAACTAGCTAAAGACATAACGACAAAGCCGAGAGCCAAGAATGTCAATCCCCATCCAAACTTAGCAGGTGTAGACGGGTTTCTATTTCGTGTTGCTAGAGTTACCCAAAACGAAGCGAGTAGCGGTGCGAATATAAATATTGCAAGAGCGTTAATGGATTGAAATAATGATGCTGCAACTTCTGTTTCTCCAATCATTCGATTCGTTTCGTCTGCTGCAAATAGATTAAAGGTTCCACCCGCTTGCTCAAAGCCACTCCAGAAGAAAATATTTGCAATGGAAAAAATAAAAATAGCACTAACTCTGCTCCATTCTTCATTGCCGCTAGTGCCTTTATAAATAATATATCCAAGAGCTAAAACACCCAGAGCTGCAACAATCTTGATTAGAGTACTCATGAGGTCTTCTGAAATAGAATCTTGGAGGATGAGGAATCCATAAACAAAAGCAATAGAGCCAATTATATAAAAAATCACATTTATGAAATCTTTGCCTCTTAGTCTTATTTCGCCAATTCTACCTGGAGGCATTCCTTGGCCTTCTAGTTTATTTTCTTCAAAATAAAACCAGATGCAAGCAAGTAGCATTCCAACACCGGCAGCACCAAAACCATAGCTCCAGCCCACCTGCTCGCCAAGGGTTCCGCAAATGATTGGAGCTAAAAAGGCGCCTAGATTTATTCCCATATAAAAAATTGTAAACGCCGAATCTTTTCTCGGGTCATTGTCGCTATACAAGGTGCCAACAATGGTAGATATATTTGGTTTGAAAAAGCCATTGCCCATCATTAGAAGACCTAGTCCTAAATAGAAAAGAAAAGTTCTCTGGGTTTCATCGTTCATGAAAATATGCGAGGCAGCTAAAGAAAATTGTCCCAATGCCATTAGAACTCCGCCGGTATAGATAGCTTTGCGCTGACCTAATACTTTATCTGCAAGCATTCCTCCTACAATTGGAGTGAGATATACCAAACCGGTAAATATTCCATAAATCTCTAAAGCACTTGCTCTTTCAAGTCCAAATCCTCCTTGGGCATATTCAGTAGTCAGATATAAAACCAAAAGAGCACGCATACCATAATAGCTGAATCGCTCCCACATTTCTGTGAAGAAAAGAGAATAAAGGCCTCTGGGATGGGTAATTTTAGATGTGGACATGATTGATATTTGATTTTAGAATGGGAAAGATAATGAGATTATAAGTTTTCGCGGATGAAATTAGAGATTTTTGAATAAAGATGTAAACTTGTCATTCCTCCATAAATCCCATGATTTTTATCAGGGTATAGCATAAAGTCAAATTGCTTGTTTGCTTGAATAAGTGCTTCAGATAACCTCATAGAGTTTTGCACATGAACATTGTCATCTCCTGTTCCATGTATCAATAAATAATTTCCTTTCAATTTATTTGCATGATTAATTGGAGAATTCACATCATAGTTTAACCCGTTTTCTTGCGGGGTTCTCATATAGCGCTCGGTATAAATATTGTCATAAAAACGCCAGCTTGAAACGGGAGCAACTGAAATGGCTGTTTTAAAAACATCGGAACCTCTGAGAATACAGTTAGCCGCCATGAATCCACCATAGGACCAACCCCAAATCCCAATTCTGCTTGAGTCAATGTTAATATTTTTTGCTAATGTTTTTGCTGCAGATATTTGATCCTCAACCTCTAGCTTTCCAAGCTCTAAATATGTACATTTTTTAAAATCTCGTCCTTTAGCTCCGGTTCCCCTATTGTCTACGGAAACAATCCAATATCCTTCGCTAGCTAACATTTGATACCAATAGTCTCTACCTCCATACTTATTTTCAACAGTTTGACTTCCTGGCCCCCCATAAACAAACATCAAAACGGGGTATTTCTTGTTTTTATCAAAATTCAGTGGTTTAATCTGCCAAGCAGGGAGTTCTTGTCCATTTTCTGTTTTGAGTTTAAAAAACTCTTTAGGACTTAAATTAAATTTGCTGAGCCTTTCCTGTAATTCATAATTATCTTCTAATATTCTTATCACTTCACCGGAATTATCGCACAAACTTATTTTTTTCGGGGTGTTGGCATCAGAATGATTTAGGATGTAATTACTGTAAGTACTGCTAAAGGTGCCTCCGTTCCATCCTGTTTTAGGACTGATTCGAATGGGCTTCCTAATCCTTAATGATGTTTTATAGACTTCTCTTTGTGATGGGTCTATTCCTGCAGCTTGATAATAAACCAAGCCATTATTTTCATCCACGCCAAAAAGCTTTGTTATATCAAAATCACCACGAGTTATGGCCTTGATCTTTTTTCCTCTTGGGCCAACAAGATATATATGATTGTATCCAGATCTTTCGGACATCCAAATAAATGATCCGTTTTTTAAGAAAGTAATGCCATGATCAGCATCTACATATGAGTCATCTGTTTCTAGAAGTAGTTTATGCTTTTCTTGACCTATCGGATTATATCTTATCAAAGTCAAACTGTCCTGATGTCGATTTAAAGTAGAGATTATTAACTCTCCCTGCGGGGACCAGTTTATCCTGGGGATATATTCATAATTAATTCCATTTGAAACTTTATTTTGCTTCTGCTCCTTGGTGTCAAAGATCCAAATTTCAACTTTACTGTTATCCTCTCCAGCTTTTGGGTACTTAAAAACGGATGGATAAGGATAAAGCTCATTTCCATATATATCCATACTAAATTCTCGAACCTCTTTCTCATCAAAACGATAATATGCGAGGTATCTACCGTTATCAGACCAGCTTAATCCAATATGAAATCCAAATTCTTCCTCATAAACCCAATCCGGAGCGCCATTGATTATTTCGTTTAAGACTCCATCATTTGTAATTTTTTGTTTGGACGAATCAAGTAAAGACTTGATGTAAATATTATTTCGATAAACGTATGCAATACTAGTTCCCTTAGGATTGATTAATGGGTTTTGAATTGGCTGGGATGCGACGTTCGTCGTGAGTTTACTTTCGAGATCGTAGACATAGGTTTTGGCGCTGTAAGAATGACGATAAATAGATTGTATTTCTGATTCTATTATTGCTTTTTTTTCACCTTTAACCCATGTATAAGATTTCAACGGTAAGTCATTTCCCTCTGTATCTATAGCGTCTCCATTTCTAATTAATAAACCTTTAGATTTTCCAGATTTAAACTCAAATTTTTCTATTCCTTTTTCAGTATGCCTGGAGTAATGAACTCCATCTTCCATTGAACGCAATCCATTAACCCCTTTTGCTGCAAATACTCTTGATGCAAATACATCATCAAATTCAACAGGCCGTTTTATTGATTCCTCTTGCGCTGTTAAAATAAAAGTCGCAAGGAATAAAAGAATAGTGAGTTTTTTTTGCATTGAAAGCTTATTTTTGATTACATACAATTTCAAATATGTTCGAAGATAAACCAAATTGGCTTCAGGCTCTAAAAGAGCAGCTTGGTGAAGGGAAAGTTTCTTTTGATAAAGAACGTTTACGGGAGTTTTCTCATGACCAAACAGAAGATATAAGTAACCTACCTGAAGTTGTAGTCCGTCCAGTAACTACAGAAGATGTTTCCATTGTTTTAAGAATAGCAAATAAATTTGGCATTCCTGTAACCCCTGCAGCTGCTCGGACTGGGCTCTCAGGTGGCTCTATCCCTATTTTTGGTGGCATCTCTTTAAGTATGGAGGGTTTGTCTAAGATTATCGAAATAGATGAATCAAATTCTCAAGCGACAGTTGAGCCTGGTGTGATTAATCAAGTTTTTCATGAAGCTTGCAAGGATAAAGGTCTTTTTTACCCTCCTGATCCATCTAGCTGGGGATCTTCTACATTGGGTGGGAATGTAGCCTACAATGCTGGTGGTCCAAAAGCTGTGAAATATGGTGTAACATCTGCCTATGTGTTAAATCTAGAAGTGGTTTTGCCCGACGGAGAGATAATATGGACTGGGGCGAATACTCTTAAGAATTCAACAGGCTATAATTTAACTCAACTTTTTGTTGGATCTGAAGGTACTTTGGGAGTAGTTACAAAAATTGTAGTTCGCTTAATTCCATATCCAAAATTTTCTTACACACTTTTAGTTCCTTTTTATTCTTCAGATCTTGCATGCGCCGCGGTAGAAAAGATATTTCGATCTGGAGTAACGCCATCTGGGCTTGAATTTATGGAACGGGCAGCAATTGATTGGGCTCTTAGGTACAACAAGAATGTTAATTTGCCTACTGATGATAAAATAGAAGCTCATCTTTTAATTGAAGTTGATGGACATGATAATGAGGCTGTAATGAGGGAAGCAGAGGAAATATCTTCAGTAGTTGATGCCAATGGTGCAGTGGAAGTTCTTTTTGCTGAAACTCAAAAAGAACGAAATGCGATCTGGAAGTTGAGAAGAAGTGTTGGTGAAGCTGTAAAATCCCATAGTATATACAAAGAAGAAGATACCGTTGTTCCTCGGGCTAAGTTACCTGAATTGCTAAGGGCTGTTAAAGCAATTGGAGCTAATTATGGTTTTGAGTCAGTATGCTACGGCCATGCAGGGGATGGCAACTTACACGTGAACATTTTAAAAGGTGTTATGACTGATGAAGAATGGGATGGGGAGCATCTAAAATCAGGAATAAGAGAAATATTTGTACAAGTAAAATCAATGGGTGGAACGATAAGCGGTGAGCATGGAATTGGCCTTGTTCAGAAAATTTACATGGACATTGCTTTTAATGCGGCAGCGATAAGCTTACAAAAAAGTATTAAGGACTCTATAGATCCAAAAGGAATAATGAACCCTGGAAAGATTTTTGTTTGAAGCTTTAACTAATCTTTGATGGGGAATGCTACTTCGTTGGTCTTAATGACTTCATAAGGGGCATTATATCCGAAAACTTCCAACGGTCCGTTTATTTCTAAATTATTTTCTTGGCACCATATTTTTAATTTTTTCATGGCTTCTTTTTTACTGTTTTCATTGAGGCTACCGCCAAATTTAAAAGTCGCAAGTTTTCTCTCAGGAAGCTCGATAAATCGGATAGACTTTTCATTGGGTTTTGGTAGGTTTTTGGTATTTCGGTTCGATGGCATGTAAAATCTCATGCTTGGATTGATAGAGTCATTAATCATTGCTACAGGAGCTGTCATGCTCAAACTTTTATTCTCTACGTTCCCTCCAAAAATATAATTGGCCAAAGGACGAAATCCTTCCCTTGACATTGTTCCATGATTTGTTGTGGAAACCTCTACATCAGCCCAGAGACTACTCCTATATAATCTAACTTGGTAGTCACCCTCATTGACTAAGACTTTATAGCCGGGTTTTTCCAATTTTTGAGAAGAATAATATGTAAATCCTACAAATGATGTAACTGCTAAAACTACTATGCCAATAATCCAATTCATATTTAAACAACCCAGATTCAGTGATTTAGTTTTAAAATAATCACTTAATTTCTCCTCATGTATAACATTACATAATAGAGTAATTGAGTTACTGCAGCAATAGCGGCAACCAAGTAGGTTCGAGCTGCCCATTTTAGAGCATCTTCAGCCATTCCATGATTATGAGGATTTGTTATTCCTGCTCCTTTCAGCCAAACCAGCGCACGTCTGGAAGCATCAAACTCAACAGGTAATGTAATAACTGCAAAGCTTGCAATTACAGCTTGGACTGCAATAAGGACTAGGATTATAGTATTACCCCCTAAACTAAGAGAATACATTCCAAATATGGAAGCGAAGAATACCATTCTCAATATTTGACTGGATGCATTCACAACAGGAACCATTTTTGTTCTCATGCCCAGCCAGAAATAAGCTGTGGAATGTTGAACAGCATGACCACATTCATGGGCAGCAATTGCAGCTGAAGCTACATTCCTGCCTTCATAGACCTCGGGAGATAAATTAATGGTTCGATTTGCCGGGTTGTAATGATCAGTTAGTTTACCGGGAACGGATACCACATTTACCGAGCTGATTCCATAATAATCTAACATTGCTTCAGCCACTTGCGCACCAGACATTCCATTGTGTAAGAGCTCCTTACTATATTTTTTAAAACGAGATTTTAGGCGGTTTTGGACGTAGTACCCAAGTGCCATAAAGACAATAATTATTAGTATAAACATGATATTATTTATTTATGTGGAAAAGTACAAATTCAATGCCGTAATATATAACCTGTCAAAATGTAGTTTTGGGGTATGACAAAAATGGTAAATCCGCTTATTTTAGTAACAAATGATGATGGCATTACGTCACCTGGTATTAGAATCTTAATTAGTCAAATGAATAGATTAGGCGATGTGGTGGTTGTAGCTCCAGATTCTCCTCAAAGTGGAATGAGTCATGCGATAACGATAAGTGATTCTCTCCGTTGTATTCCAATTTCTATAGATTCAGGACCTCAAAAAGAATACTCTTGCAGTGGCACTCCTGCGGACTGCATAAAAATCGGTGTTCATGAGATCCTCGACAAAAAGCCTGATATGATTGTCTCCGGAGTCAATCATGGCAGCAATGCTTCGGTAAATGTTCTTTACAGTGGGACTATGGCAGCTGCCATTGAAGGGGCATTGCAAGGAGTTCCATCCATTGGATTTTCATTACTCGACTACAGCTGGGATGCTGATTTTTCTGAAGCTCAAAACTACATTTATAAAATTGCGTCAATGGTTTTGAAGAAGGGAACACCCAATGGAGTTTGTCTAAATGTGAATATCCCCAAAATATCTGATCAGAAATACAAGGGAATAAAAGTTTGTCGTCAGACAATTGGTAAATGGATGGAGAAATTTGATAAGCGTTTGGATCCCAATGGGAAATCGTACTATTGGATGACAGGTGAGTTTGAAGATCTTGATGGTTCAGATGATACTGATATATGGGCCTTAAATGAGAATCATGTAACTGTTGTTCCTATTCAGTATGATTTAACTTCTCATAAGTCAATTATTGATGTGAACAAACTTCTGGAGCTATGATAATTAGCAAAAGAGGGCTATTAGACTTGATTCTAGGGTTTGTTATTGCTGCTGGTACACCTCTGTTTATTTGGACCTATCTATTGGCGAGGTTTCCTAAGTTGCCATCAACTGAAAAAATAGATCCTGACTTATGGTCTTTTTTATTATTTCGAGTCCTTTTGTTCTCAACCTTGATAAATTTCCTTTTTTTGGTTTTGGGTGTTTTTTTGAAACGCATGCTTATGGTTAAAATGATATTACTCGTTTCATTAATATACTTTGCCTTCTATTTATACTTTCGCTGGGAGTGGTTATGATAAAACAGAAGAAAATATTTGTATTAGCTGGTGAAGCCTCAGGAGATGTTTTAGGTTCTGAATTCATAAAATACTCGAAAAATAAGTGGCCAAAAGCTGAATTTGTTTTTTGGGGTGGAAAGGAGATGTCAGATTCCCTTGAAGGCCAGAAGCCTCAAGTCGACTTGAATGAGCTTTCTTTGATGGGTTTTTTTGAAGTTGCTAGGCATATTCCTAGAATCTTAAAACAAGAAAAAAAATTAAAGATATTTTTATCAAAATGGAAACCAGACTTAATTATCTGTATCGATTATCAGACTTTCAACATTCGTCTCGCAAAGTGGGCTACTCTTAGCGGTCTTAGAAAGAATGGAACCAAGCTAATTCAAATTGTGAGTCCGCAGTTTTGGGCATGGCGCCCAGGAAGGATTACTGGTTTGAAAAAATATATCGATACAGTAATTCCATTGCTTCCTTTCGAGGCGGAGCTGCTGAGAAAAGAAGGCATTGATGCTCCTTATTTTGGTCATCCTGCAGTTCAAAGAGTAAAAAAAACTAATGCAACAAAAGGTGGTTGGTTGGCTTTATTACCGGGAAGTCGAAGACAAGAATTATCAAAACATATTCCTATTTTTTTTAGGACTGCAGTGAAATTGAAAAAAACCTTTAAGTGGGTCCGTCCGGCTCACATTGGCGAACAAGAGTATAAAAAAATATTGATAAAATATTCTGGAAAAAGTTTTAATTCGGATCAAATTGTTATTGGTGTCAGCGCTTTGGAGGGTGCCGAGATAGCCCTTGTTTCATCTGGTACGGCGACATTAGAAACGGCCCTAAGGGGTATACCTCAGGTTGTTGCCTACAAGACATCATGGTTGACATATTTGATTGCTAAGTTTTTTATAAGAGTTGATCACATATCCCTAGTTAATTTGATTCTTAACGATAAAATTGTAAATGAATTCATTCAAAATGATTGTAATTCTCTGGTTCTTTTTCCGGCCTTAGAAAAACTTTTAAATGACAATAGTAAACAAACAATGTCTTATGAAAAATTGAGACATAAATTAGACTTAAATCAAAACCCAATGTCATCTGTAGCCAATTATGTTGCGAATAATCTATAAAGGAGTATTTTCTTTTCTATGTTTTTTTTTATTGGGCACAGAGTTGCGATCACAAGAAGTTCCAGATGCTTTAAGGGTTCAGATGTTTTCTGGTCAATTCTCCAAAGGTTTTAATATCAGAGGAGCGAAGTTTAAAGTAATTGTTTTTAAAAATCACAAATCAGATACCATACTTAATTCTGATTTAAGTGTAAAGGGTTTGGGTAAAAGAGTTGGTTATAAGATCAATGAGAATTGGGAGCGTGCAGACTCTTTGGTTATTGTTTCCAAAAGTATCATCGAAATTAAAAACTTAAATGGAACTGCACGGCGAATTTCAGGATCTCTAGTATTTAAATATCATAATGCATATTTGTTATCAATTGCAGTGCTGCCTATAGATTCATATTTAATTGGCGTTGTTGACGCGGAACTGGGTAGGTTAGATCATCCTGAATTGTGGAAGGCTCAAGCAGTTTTGGCTAGAACTTGGATTTATAAAAATCACAATAAGTTTTCAAAAGATGGCTTTCCGTATGGTGTTACCGATGATGTAAGGTCTCAAGCATTTCATGGGTGGCCTCAAAATTCAAATAGACTAAATAGACTTTTAGAGGCTGTTAGTTCGACATCTAATGTCATATTAGCAGATATTAATGGTAATCCCATTGATGCTTTATTTCATGCGAATTCTGGTGGTCAGACCATGCCCTGTGGTTGGTACTTTAACTCTAGGCCATCTCTAATTAGTGTCTTGGATACCTTCAGCCTTAAATGTCCTCAAACTTATTGGAAGAAGACTGTAAATAAAGATAAATGGTTGAAATTCATTTCAGATTCATTTGGTGTAAGTATGCAAGATCCTGACTTGAACAAATTTGCGCTATCGTTTAAGCAACCTTCTCGAGTTCAGTTTATGGAATTCCAAGGAAAAAAAAAGCGCTTAAGATCTTTTAGAGAATTCTTCTCTCTAAGATCAACTTGGTTTAGTGTCGAAAACAATGAAGGAGATTTCATTACTTTGAGTGGAAGGGGATATGGTCATGGTATCGGAATGTCTCAAGAAGGAGGGCTAAGAATGGCAAACTTTGGATACTCTGCAGATGAGATACTAAGTTTTTATTATCCAAAATCAAAAGCGATTAAATTTTGATTTTACCTATTGGTCAATTGTTCTATTTAATCTATTGACGAAGGCTTTTCCATATTTTTCTTACTTGATTCGCTTCTTTCGGGTCATGAACCCGCAATATTTGTGCACCCTTCTCTAAAGCATACAAGTGAATTGCACTTGACGCGGATAGCATTTCATTCGGGTTGCTGTCCAGCAGTTTCCAGAGCATGCTTTTTCTAGATATACCAATGTAAATAGGGTGATTTAATTCTTTTAGGCCCGATAAGTCAGACATAAGTTTGTAATTCGATTCAATAGTCTTTCCAAAACCAAAACCGGGATCAATTAATAAATCATTTAATCCCAAGCTATGAAGATTGTCTATTGATGCGCTAAGTTCTTGGAATACTCTGCTAAATACCTCCTTTGGCCCTAGAGGTTGATTTTGCATGCTTTTTGGCGTTGATCTTTGAGGGTAGTGTGTCAACACATAGGGAACCTTATTTTGAGCCACTACATTCCATATTTCAGGATCAATCGAGCCTCCAGAAATATCATTAACAATAGACACTCCTGTATCAATTGCTTTTTGCGCAATTTCAGAACGAAAAGTATCAATAGAAATTGGGATATTTGGAAACCTTTTGACTAGTTCCTTTAAACTTGATTCTATTCTTATCCATTCCTCTTCAATACTTGGTGTGTCTGCTCCAGGTCGAGTGCTACAGCCACCAATATCTATCCAGTCGGCTCCATCTAAAACCAAATTTTCTGCCGCGGTAATTATCTCATTTGTCTGGATAGACCTACTTTTTGCATAAAAGGAGTCTGGAGTAGCATTTATAACTCCAACAATTACCGGTTGTTCGGCATGCCATATTTGACCCGAAATATTTAAATAAAATGGACGAAATGCAGTATCTTTCACGAGTATAAAGGTAGTTATGAAAAAGACCCAGAAAGAGTATTCGGCGATAATGAAAATTTGCCGAGATTTATTTCAAAAAAAAGGCCAGGATTATGGGACGGCATGGCGCATACTGCGTTTAACTTCTCTTACAGATCAGATTTTTATAAAAGCAAATCGTTTAAGATCAATCCAAATATCTGGAAGTCAAAAAATCGAAGATCCAATGGAAGGTGAATTTATTGGTATAATTAACTATTCGATAATGGCACTGATACAGATAGAGAAAGGTGTTGTAAACGAACCTGACTTAAATCCTGAAGAAGCCCTAAAATTATACAATAAGCATGCTGATCATATTTACAACCTAATGGAGAAAAAGAATCATGACTATGGGGAGGCTTGGCGTGATATGAGAATTCCATCTCTCACAGATTTAATACTTCAAAAAGTTTTAAGGGTTAAGCAAATTGAAGACAATAATGGAAAAACCTTGGTCAGTGAAGGAATTGACGCCAACTACATGGATATGGTTAATTATGCCGTGTTCGCTCTAATACACTTGTCAAAATAAATAATAATTATGAAAACATTCTTGATCAATTTCTCTAGATACTTTGTGGGGGTATTATTCATTTTTAGTGGCGTTATTAAAATGAACGACCCTGTAGGCTTTAGCTTTAAGTTGGATGAATATTTTGGTGAAGATGTATTGAATCTTCCTTTTTTGCAGCCTTTAGCATTATATCTAGCGGTATTTATAGTGATCTATGAAGTGCTGCTTGGAGTGACTCTTCTTCTTGGGGTTTGGAAAAAAATCACTCTAACGAGTTTAGCTGGAATGATGGCATTTTTTACATTTTTAACTTTTTACAGTGCTTACTATGAAAAAGTAACTGACTGTGGTTGCTTTGGAGATGCTATTCCACTTGAACCATGGGAAAGCTTCGGAAAGGATGTAGTCTTGAGTATTCTAATTGCAATATTGATTTTTGGAAGAAATAGTATTCAGCCTTTATTAAGTATTCGTTTCAACCGTTTGGTCATAGCTGTAAGTCTTTTTGCGAGTGTGAGTTTTTCTTACTACGTCCTAAATCACCTTCCAGTCTGGGATTTTCGCGCTTACAAACCAGGAACAGATGTTTCACAATCTTTAAAGTCAGCGGAAGAATTGGGTTTGACACCTCCTGTTTATGAGACGTATTACACTATGATAGGAGGAGATGCTGAACCTTTTGAAATTTCAGGAACTGATTATATCAAAGAAAAGCTTTGGGAAAAAAACTTAACTATAGATCCTGATGGAACATTTTCTAAAAAAATTAGTGATGGTTATGAGCCACCTATTCATGATTTTACTATTAATATTAATGGTGTAGATAAAACTCAAGAGTATATATCAGGTGATGTCATTTGGTTAGTCGCTTATGATTTTAATAAGGCCAACTCGAGCGAACTAAATCGCTTAACAAAAGAGTTAAGTAAGTATTCTCAAGATTCTAATTATAAAGTAGTTGGAATGACTTCATCTTCTGATGAAAGTATCGCTAAATTGGTAAATGAAACATCCTGCTCTTTCCCATGGGCCGTTATGGATGGCACAGCATTAAAGACGATTAATAGATCTAACCCTGGTGTTGCAATTTTGAAAAATGGCCTTATTCTTCGCCATATTCACTTTAATGATGCGGTGTTCAACTTTAAAGATGGTGAATCATATTTTCAAGAATGAAAGTTCGTTGGAAAACCATTCTTCAATCTGCAATTGTTCTTTTAGGAGTTGTAACATTAGTTTTTTTTCTATTCCACGCTGCTGCTGGCGATCCTGCCAGAATGATGCTTGGACAGGTGGAAGATCCTATAGCTCTTGAATCTCTTCGTGTGGAGTACGGTCTGGATAAGCCTCTGGCAATTCAATATTGGAATTATATTCAGGGATTATTACCTATTGGTTATCGTGATGATATGTCTTTTGGGTTTCGCTTGCCTGATCTTCAGACATCTTATCAAAATAAAGGTGTTTCTGTCGTTTCCATGTTGGCTAAGTCATTGCCAAACACAGGGTTACTTGCCTTAACCTCAATGTGTATTGCCCTTTTTTTCGGGATCCCAATCGGTCTTTTGGCGGCTATAAAATCAGGGACTTGGGTCGATCGACTTGTAGTAATACTATCAACCACAGGAATGGCACTTCCTAGTTTTTTCAGTGCTGTTTTAATAGGATGGATTTTTGGTTACGTTCTTGGTCCCTGGACAGGACTTCCAATGACTGGGAACCTTATTGAATTGGATGATTTCGGTGAGTATGAGATATATAATTGGCACCATATAATATTGCCCTCATTTACTTTAGGAATAAGACCCTTGGGAGTTATCGCTCAAATGATGCGATCCTCAGCTCTTGAAGTTTTGTCCAAAGATTATATTAGAACAGCCTATTCAAAAGGTTTAACAAAAAGTAAAGTTTTGAAAAGACATGTTCTTCGAAATGCTTTAAATCCATTAGTTACTACAGTTTCAGGATGGTTAGCTGGACTTTTTTCAGGGGCAGTTTTTGTAGAATCAGTTTTTGGTTGGAACGGGACAGGGAAAATGATGGTTGATGCTCTTGAATCTAGAGACTTCCCTGTTGTAATGGGTTGTGTGTTGTCATTATCTGCTGTTTTTGTTGTGATTCAATGGTTTGTTGAAATGTCATATCGCTGGATTGACCCAAGGCTTTCTAAAAGCTAATAAATTGCATATGTTAAATTTTGTTTTCTTAATTATGCAGAATTATTACAAACTCTTTTTTTGTAGTTATAAATAGATAAACAGAATTTTATGAAAATATTGGCAGGAAACTGGAAGATGAATACAACTCCTGAAGAAGGTATGGCTCTTCTCGAAAAAATTTCTAACTCCCTAACTAGTAAAACTGTTGGAGATGTTCGCGTTGTGGTTGCTCCACCTTCGTTACATTTAATTCCAGCGGTTGAAAAGCTTTGGGAAAATCCAGAGATTGCCGTAGCAGCACAAAATTGTCACCATAAAGATTCAGGGGCATTTACTGGAGAAATCTCTCCAGAGATGCTTTTGAATTCAGAAGTGGATGCAGTAATACTTGGCCATTCAGAACGAAGAGAGCATTTTGGAGAAACAGATGATTTAGTAGCATTAAAAGTTAAAGCTGCCCTGAAGCATCATTTGATTCCAATTGTTTGCGTTGGTGAAAAATTAGAACAGAGAAGGTCTGGAACTTTTCTTGATGACACTTGGGCTCAATTGAAGATCGCTTTAGATGATCTTTCACCAGAAGGTCTTGCAGATGTTGTTGTCGCATATGAACCTATTTGGGCTATCGGGACTGGGGAGGTGGCTTCCCCCGATCAAGCCCAAGAGATGCATGCTTTTTTAAGGGCTAAATTGAAAGAGATATTTGGAAATGGAAACCTACCAATTATATATGGAGGTTCATGTAAACCATCTAATGCAGATGATATTTTTGCCCAACCGGATGTGAATGGTGGTCTTATCGGAGGGGCCTCACTAAACGCTGATGATTTTCTTGTTTTGATTGAGAAATTGAGAATCTCCAAATGAATTATATCCGGGTTTCAATTAGAGTTTCAAATGCAGACGCCATTGATTTTGTAATTGCTGACCTGCAAGATAAACCTGTAGAGTCCATTGAAGTGATGGGTTTAGCTGTTGTCGCTTATGTTCCAAAAGATCAATATCAAGTAATAAAAACTGATGACTTCCCTCTTGGTCTTTTAAAAAGTCCTTTAAAGATTGATACGGAGGAAATACCTCATGAAAATTGGAACATTAACTGGGAGTCAAACTTTTCTCCGGTAAATGTTGAAAATCAAGTTTTAATAAAAGCTCAATTTCATTCTAATCTTGACATTGATAAATATCAATATTTGATCGAGATCAATCCCAAAATGGCTTTTGGAACCGGCCACCATCCCACTACCTACCTTATGATCCAGGAGCTTCTCAAGTTTGATTTAATGGATAAGAAAATTCTTGATATGGGCTGCGGTACAGGTATATTGACTGTTTTGGCAGTAAAGATGGGAGCCAATAGAGCTGTCGGTATTGAAATCGATCCTTACACAGCTATAAATGCAATAGAGATCACAGATACTAATAATGTGTCTGATTATGTTGATATATATACAGGAGGAGCAGAGCTTATATCTTCCAATGGCCCTGCTCAAAGTAGCTACGACTATATTTTGGCAAACATAAATAGGAATACTCTGCTTTCCGATATGGAGTCATTTGCAAAGAACTCTTCAAATGGCACGATTTTACAACTTAGTGGATTTTATTTAGAAGATGTTCCGAGGGTTTTAGATCGTGCAAAAGATTGTGGATATTTTTTGTTGAGTCAGTCATCGAAGGAGGGTTGGATTCACCTTACTTTGACTTATCATTCAAGGACTTAAAAATATCGAACTAATTAAATTGCTAAGACTTCAAAAATGGAGTCTATTAATTTTCTGTCTTGGCCTCTTTAATAGTAATATCGAAGGTCAGTCATTTAGGAATTTTCTTGTAGAAGATGATCAATTTAAGAGAATATTTGATAAGCATTTATCTAATAGTCTTGGAAAAAAAACTTGGGAGAGCTCATCCCAGGAGTTCTGGGAATTATTCAATAATTCTTATGAAGATGAGGAATTAAATGAAAAAGAGATTTTTAAAAACGTAGCGAATGAAATGCTTATTCGACGGGTTGTAAAACCAGTTGCATGGGTTGAATTAGTGGAATTATTTAAGGAATGGTCTAGTTCATCATCAAATTATCCAAAAAATATATCTGACAGGTTTTGGCGAGAAATAAAAAGAGAATTCAATCGAGCTTCCCGAAATGATATGGAAAAATTCTTACATATTTTTTCAGCACTTAATAGAAGTGAAGTATCCATTTCAGTTTGTTTATTTGACGATGGGCAATTATCATGGTGGCTTCAGGATGGAATTGTTTCTGTTGCGGATTTGGACTCTACAGAAGTAGCTGATAGCACCCTTTACCAGATAGAAGATGGACGCCTTGTAGGAAGATTCAAAAACGATTCGATCGAGATAAATGATGTGTCAGGTATTTATAATCCATTTAAAACAAAGCTTTATGCAGAAATGGGTAAGGTAGAGTGGCTTCGCGCAGGCTTTGGCCCCGGAGAGCTTTACGCGGATCTTGGTGATTGGAGTGTTAATTTGAGTGAGCCTGGTTTTGCTGATGACACGGTAAAGATATTTAGTTCTTATTATTTAAGGGAACCTCTCTTAGGGTTTTTTGAAGATCGAATGACAGCTAGAAATCAAGCAAACAATGCTATTTTTCCCCGCTTTGAAGCATTTAGTAACGAATTAGAAATACCGAATTTTTTTGAAGGCGTTGATTACAAAGGAGGGTTTTCTATTATCGGGCAACGCTTTTTTGCCTCTGGAACAAAAGACTTAAAGGCACACTTTAAATTTTGGTATGATACTCTGGAAGTTTTGAATATCAGATCTGAAAGATTTGTAATTAGATCAGATGAACTTATTTCTAGTGAGTCAGAGGTTTCATTTAAACTTGAGGGAGATTCTTTGCATCACCTTAAAAGTCAAGTTTCTTATGATCCGATTGATCAAATGTTAAGAATAGATAGACCGAGTAAAGGAATGTCTCTAATGCCCTTCACAGATAGTTATCACAATTTAATAATGGATTTGGATCAGATACGATGGAGAACCTCTGAGCCTATGTTTTCGCTGGGTGGACTTAATATGGGCAATGGCTCCCCAATGATAATTGAGTCGGATCAATATTTTAGAAGTTCTAGGTATGCGGCATTGCAGGGGCTCGACTTACAAAGCCCTCTTGTTAAGATAGATGAAGTAGGCAAGAGCTATGATTATAAGCCCTTGGATGTATATCGAATGGCTGTAGGCCTCGAGATGCCTCTTGAGTCTTGTGAGCGGTTTATGATGGAGTTGGCTATTGATGGTTTTGTGAGGTACAGTTTAGATAAAAAGGAAGTAGAAGTATTGCCGAAAACAACAGAGTATATTTTAAATAATTCCAATCGACGTGACTATGATGTAATAAGATTCCTAAGTAATGTAGAGAAGGGAATGAATGCTAGGATTAGTTTACTAGATTTTGATATGGAAGTATTCGGAGTGAGTACAATAGCCCTTTCAGATTCTCAGAGAGTTGCTCTTTACCCTGAGTCCAATGGAGTTTTGATTCACAAAAATTTAAACTTTGACTTTGATGGGAGAATAGAGGCAGGGAGGTTTACTTTTTATAGCCGGAAAAATAAATTTGACTATTCTCTCTTTCGATTTAATATGCCCGTAATTGATTCTATGAACTTTTCCGTTCCAAGTTTTCAACAGATGGAGGATGGCAGTAGACCTTTGGTGAGGGTAAGGAATACCATTGAGAACATATCTGGAGAATTATTAATTGACTACCCCTCGAATAAATCTAGTTATCAACGTTATCCTGAGTACCCTATTTTTAAATCTGAAAAATCGGCTAAAATATTCTATGATGTACCATATGACGGCGTTTACGAGCGTGACAAGTTTTATGTTAATATTGACCCGTTTCAGATAGACTCTCTCGATAATACAACTACTGAAGGTTTGGTCTTTAAAGGTGAATTTAAAAGTTCAGACATTTTTCAAACAAGACGCCAAGATATTCGTGTTCAAGATGATTATTCTTTTGGGTTTACTCAAGAAACAGGTGATTTGGGTTGGTCTACATTTGGAGGGAAAGGTTTGGTTAAGGGTGCCGTAAAATTATCAATTGCTGGACTTCGCTTGAATGGAAGTGTTTCATTTAAGGAAGCAGTCGGTAGTAGTTCAAGATTTGAACTGTTTCCAGATACTCTTATAGGCAACGGAGATTTTAAGCTCAATCCAATGGAAGGTCTACCCCGGGGTGCTGGACATCCTGGCGTTTCAGGTGATTTTGTTCATATGAAATGGGAACCGAAGTTAAATACCTGGTGGTCAACAAGTTTAGATCAACCTTTCAATACCTATTCTGATAGGTCAATGGATGTGTATGGTAGTTTAACCTATACTCCGGGATTCTTGGATGCTAATGGTTTACTTGCATTTGACAATGCGGAGCTAGAAGGAAAAGTGATTCGCTTATTTTCTAAATGGATACAGAGCGGAAGAGCTGACTTTCGCGTAAGAGAATCCGAAATCAGTGAATGGAGTTTTCAAATGAATAATTCCATATCCGAAGTCGATTTTGTAACTAATAAAGGAGTTTTTGAGCTTCAAGACGGAGATAACACATTAATGTTTCCCAGGAATAAATACCGTGCAAATATGGATCGTGCCGAATGGGATATTTTAGAGAAGTATGTTTCTATTAGTAAAAGCTCTAATATTGAATCTCGCTTGACATCAACACATGATAATCAGGGTGGGCTGAGTTTCCTTGCTCAGAATGCGAAGTTCTATTTGACGCCAAGTTTACTTGAGTGTTTTGGCGTTCCTTCAATAGATGTTGCGGATTCAAGAATTTATCCAGACAGTGGAACAGTAACTATTGAATCCAATGCACTAATGCAACCATTAGATAATGCTTCAATTTTAGCAAGCAGATTAGGGAAGTATCACAATATTGTAGATGCAGAATTAAAAATTAGAGGTAGAAATGATTTATACGGGAATGGGATCTATCAATACCGCGACGAACAAGATGTTATTTGGCCTATTCCTATGGGGAGAATAGATGTTGATAGCGCAAATCACGTCGTAGCTCAAGGCGAATTGTTGCCCGAAGCAGAATTTTATTTAAGTCCACGTTTTAAGTATCACGGAATTGTTAATATGGAATCTATTGATCCAATGTTAACGGTTAAGGGCAGTATACATATTACTGCAGAATGCCCGTTTTTAAAGACAGATTGGGTTATGACAACCACGAAAATCGATCCGTTAGAAATTATCATTGATTTACCTGACCCTGATACTGCTAGACCCTCACGTAAAGTATATAGTGGTGTGTATCTAAGATCTGATTCTGCAAGTCCTTATACTGCTCTGATAATGCGAAATAACCCATCTTCGTCAGTAAAATTATTTAGTTCTCGTGGCATCTTATTTTACGATGCAGAGAGCAATGCATATGTTGTTACATCTAGACGTCGGCTTTTAAATCCAGAAGCACCGGATAATTACTTTGAATTGAAGCCCCAAGACTGCGAGGCCAAAGGGTCGGGTGAGATATTTTTGGCTTCTAAACTAGGAAGGGTAAATGTTCAATCCTTTGGCCAGATAAAATACAAGCTGTTCACAAATCGATTGAGCGCAACTACATCTCTAACTTTAGACTTTTTATTCTCCGAGGACATTCTTAAAGCGCTCCCAAAAGAAATGAATTCTGTTCTAGGAACGATAACAACAGATTGGGCAAATGATTATATGAATGAAGCTTTAAATCATTTAATGAGTCAAAAGGATAAGAATGAGTATTATTCAGCCTCGACAGAATATCGAATGCCAAAAGAGTTGAGACAGACATTTGTTTTTGATGAAATTGATTTTAGTTATGATAAGAATTCACGGGCATTTCGTTCTAAAAACGGATTAGGTATTGGCTCTGTAGCGGGAGAGCCTGTCCATAAATTTTTAGATGGAGTTTTAGAACTCAGAAAACGTAGAGGAGGGGATCAGTTTTCGCTTTATTTAAACTCAGACACTGAACATTTTTTATACTTCAAACGAAATGTTCTTCGCTATTATTCAACAGATAAAGAGTTTTTAAATAAAATCTTAAGTCTTGATGTTAAGAAAAGAAGTTTGCCTCCTAAGAATGGAGATCCTTATTACACTTTTACTACAACCAGTCAGGGAAATATGTTGCGTTTTCTTGATGGTTTAGATGAACAAGAGGATAATAAGGAAAATTGATTTTTCGATTTGTCTTATTATCATACTTCACATATTCAGTTTATATTCGCCATTCTAAAATCAGTACTGAAAATAAGGTTTATTTGAAAATTTAAAATTTAAAAAAATGAAAAAAGTATTTTTCTTTATTTCTGTTTTAGCTTTTGTGGCATGCACTGCTCCAGAATCAGCAGAAAATATCGTTGTCGTAAAGGAAAGAGTCGGTTATGCAGGTGATGGTGGTAAAGTTGGTATTGGTTCTCAAGCCAGTGTTGATTTAATTGTCGGATTAGATGAAGCGTGGCAGAAATATGATACTGCGGCCATGAGTCAGTTTTTATCAGAATCGGCTAAGTTTAATTTTGACGATGGTAATTCTGTGGAGGGTGCCGAGTCATTTCTGAAAATAGTTACTCAGCAGGCGTCTAAAGACACTTCATATACATGGAATATGTTCTATGCTTTCGCTGTTAACAGTGAAACGGATACTCTTGGTGGCGATTGGGTCAATGCTGGATTTAATGTTGATGGAACTTATGAAGGTGAAGTTGTTGAAAAAGACACATATAACGAATGGTATTATGTCCTTGATGGGAAAGTCACTAATTGGAGTTCTCATAAGCGCAAGAGAAACGACTAAAATTTAAAGACCTTAAGAAATATAGGTTGTATATATTTGCATCCTAATTTAAGGAGGCCCCGTAGCTCAACTGAATAGAGCACCTGACTACGGATCAGGAGGTTGCAGGTTTGAATCCTGCCGAGGTCACAAAGCACCATTCCACTTCGGTTTGGTGTTTTTTTTATTCAACTAGTTTTTAGAATAATAACCGATATGAGTTTTCAGGTAAATCTTAAAAGCAAAGAATCTTTAGTTTAAAATTCATTTTTCGATTTTAGTACAAATGAATCTTTTGTATCTCGATGTCCCATTTTCTATCTGTTGAAATAGCTCTGTTCCTTCTAGGCCTGCAAATT
>CAJVWI010000018.1 GCA_913009655.1 uncultured Cryomorphaceae bacterium | reverse complement strand
AAGAACAGAGTCTTTTAAGGCGTAAACAGGGACTCCATATGGTCGGCTGTCTCCATTGTGCTGAAATTCTGCAGACAACAAATAACCTACTAAAGGAACATTTTTTTCTTTATTAAATAATAACGGGCCACCAATTGTTAATCCCCCAAGATTATAATCATAAGGATCAAATAAAGACGATGTGACATATTCTGTGGTTCCAAAAAATCTTGGTGACGGTCCTCTTGTTGTTGTTGAAATAACGCCACCAGTAACATCACCATAATTCGCAGGGATGCCACCTGTTATAACCTCTGTTTGGGCTATTGCCTCTCTTGGAAGATTTATATCTCCCCTAACTTTTACACCATCAATAAAGACAACGTTTGCATCACTTCGACCTCCCCTAAAATAACTAGCACCAGAACCTTCATCTTGCACAACACCTGATGTGAGAGATAAAACCCCACTAACACCCCGCGATGCTAAATTTCTTATAGCTGCTGCACCCATAGTAAATGAAGTTTTTCCCTTTTCAATAAGAGGTGCTTCATAATCAGCTACAACATCTACCTCACCCAAGACTACGTCAGAAGATTCCAAAGAAAAGTCAATTACAATAGGACGACCGCCAACAATTTCTACACCATTAAAAGTCATTTTATTATATCCAAAAGCCTCACATGTTATAGAGTATGTGCCTGGAGTAATAGGGTTTATATTGTATCGCCCGTCAAAATCCGTAAGGCCCTTGGCTATTTCATATCCACCAGAAAGAACTTTAATTACTGCCTGGTACTGCTCAGCTCCTGATTTCTTATCTTTTACAACACCCCTAAGAGATCCTGGTCTTGATTGGGCTGAGGCATTAAAGACAAATGCTATAGCTATGAGAAAAGCTCCAAATCGAATTCGCATGTGTTGACCGTTTAGTTATGATTTAGGTAAATTGATGATACGAAAATAACTAATAATTACTATCATTCAGCTTTTAACTATTATTTCATTAATATTGAAAAAACAATCATGAAAAAATACTTGTTTCTTATTGTGCTAGCAACTGTGAATATCTCCTGTACTGGCGTGAGTAACAATCACCCTGTTCCAATCACACAAGTAAATGAAAATCTGTACCTTAACACCCCTAGCGCATACCCTTTACAATTTGTTGGAGGTTCAATTTTTGTCCCTGAATGGGGATACAGAGGTATCGCCATATATCGGCGAACAAATTTTGGTGATGCTAATGACTTTGGCGTTTATGATCTGTGCTGCCCAAATCATACGCAAGAGAATTGTGGAAGGCTTGTTTTAAAAGATAATTTATATGCCCAATGTCCTTGCGATGAGCAAGAATTCTTATTGTTTGACGGCCAAGCTATAGATGATCCTGTACGCTGGGGATTACTTCCTTACAGGGTGGGTTATGATGGAGCTAGTCTGCATATTTCCAACTAAATAATTAAAATTTAAGCGATCCCCATTTGCTTTAAGTGACTTACATGGGATCGATATGCACTAGCAAAAGTCTTGAACTCATTGTAAGTAATGTTAAATTCTTCACAAGTGTCTTTTACAATTTTAGAAATATCTGGATAGTGAACATGAGAAATCCGTGGGAATAAATGATGCTCTACCTGATAATTTAAGCCTCCAAGAAACCAAGTCAAAAACTTATTACCCATTGCAAAATTAGCTGTCGTCTTCATTTGGTGAACAGCCCATTCGTCATCAGTCTCAAGAGTTTGATCTTCTGATGTGCTCACAAAATCTGTTTTGTCAACCACATGAGCTAGTTGGAATACTATAGAAAGTACGAAACCAGCAACTGCTGACATGATAAAAAAGCCTATCAACCAATGAACAAACCCAAGAGAATACATAGGTAATCCAACAAACAAACCTAGATGCAAGGCTTTCCAAGCCCAAAAGGAGATATGCTGAAAGCGAGTCAGAGGTTTTAAAGGAACTTGGCCAATCTTTTTAGAAAAATATTTTTTATAGTCCGTGTATAAAACCCAATAGATATAAAGCAAGGCATACAAGGCGCTAAAGTATAAATGCTGAAACTTATGAATCTTTAGTCGTTTTTGTCCAGGAGCCATTCGCAATAACGACCCAGCCTCAATATCATCATCAACACCTTCAATATTCGTAAATGTATGATGAACAGTATTATGCTTTGTCTTCCACATTAAAACGCTTGCGCCCAAAAAGTTTACAGTATGAGCAGCCATTTCATTGAGCCAATTATGATTTGAAAAACTTCCATGAGCCCCATCATGCATGGTGTTAAAACCAATACCACTAATCAGAATTCCCATTAAAACCCAAAGTCCTAGAGCGCTAGAAAGCGATGGCTGAAAAATTATTATCGATAAATATGAAGAGACCATGCCGATTACAAGGATTGCAGTCTTTATATACAATCTAGCATTACCTTTTTTTGATAATCCTTCAGTTTGAAAATATGCATTTACTCTGTGGGTTAATTCTTGATAAAAAGGTTGACCTTTTTTCGGTGCAAAACGAGGAGCTCTAAAATTTGTAGACGTCATGTATGCAAGATAAGGGCATGAGGATTATAAAAAATAATTTTTCGAAAAAATTCCCATGATAATTGAGAAAAGAAATAGTGATTTTCGTTCTTTTAGCAATAGATTCACAGCACAATCCTTGAAATATCTTAACTATGAAAAAAATGAAGCCAGAATCGCTGATGATGACACATGGATATGTGCCTGAATGGAGTGAAAATGCTGTTAAATGTCCAATTTATCAAACATCAACATTTGTTTTCCCTACGGCTGAATCAGGAAAACGTTTTTTTGCCCTAGCGTATGGAAAAACTGAAGCCACTAAAGACGAAAAGCCAGGATTGATATATAGTCGGTTGAATAACCCCAATTTGCAAATATTAGAAGAACGTCTTTCTTTGTGGGAAGATGCTCAAGACGCTGCCGTATTTGAAAGTGGCATGTCAGCAATCTCTACAGTTTTTTTAACATTTTTAAAACCAGGGGATCGCTTACTTATCTCTAACCCAGTTTATGGAGGTACACATCACTTTGTTCACAGTTATCTGCAAAGTATAGGTGTTCATGTTGAACATTTCACAGCAGAAACTGATTTAAAATCATTAACGGAAGAACTTTGTGCAGATCCAAGAGGGGCGGAGATTAAACTTATATATGCAGAAACTCCTGCGAATCCTACCAATGCAGTCATAGATATGAAGCTTTTGGGCGAAATGAAAATCGCCCTAATTAAAGCACATAAGACAGAAGTTAAAATGGCAATAGACAATACATACCTAGGTCCTATATGGCAAAAGCCGATGGATTGGGGCGCAGATATGTCATGCTATTCAGCAACAAAATTTCTTTCTGGACACTCCGATTTGATTGCTGGAGCAATTACTGGGAATAAAGAATCACTTTTAGCAATTAAATCATTGAGGACATTCTTAGGGAATATGGCTTCACCAAATACATGCTGGCTTTTAACCAGAAGTTTAGAGACACTATCTATACGTATGAATAGACAGGCCGATAATGCTCTAACCGTTGTAAAATTTTTACAAAATCATAATCTTGTTACTCGCGTTTACTTTCCTGGATTGGATTCTCAAGGAGATAAGCAGGTATCAATTCATAGACGTCAGAGTACATCTGCAGGAGCAATGATATCATTCGACGTAAAAGGTGGCGAAGAATCTGCATTTCATGTTTTGAACAAATTAAGTCTAATCAAATTAGCTGTAAGTTTAGGAAGTAATGAAAGCCTTGCTCAGCATCCTTTCCATATGACTCATGCTGACATGCCTGATGAGGAAAAAAAATCTCTTAAATTGACAGATTCCATGATACGATTAAGCATTGGGATCGAAGACCCTGAGGACTTAATTCAAGATTTAAGGCAAGCGATGGAGGGTCTGTAGTACATTTGCTTTAGAAAAATTATCGCCCATCAACGGTTCTTACCTACTTTTAAAGTTATTCATCTCTTTTAAAACAATGTTATGAGTTATTTATTCACTTCTGAGTCTGTTTCCGAGGGGCACCCGGATAAAATTGCAGACCAAATCTCTGATGCACTTGTTGATCATTTCATTGCTTTTGACCCTAAATCCAAGGTGGCATGCGAAACATTGGTAACAACTGGTCAAGTTATATTGGCAGGAGAAGTGAAATCAAAAACATATTTAGATGCGCAAGAGATTGCAAGAGATGTGATTCGTAAAATCGGTTATACCAAGAGTGAATATATGTTTGAGGCGAATTCATGTGGAGTTCTGAGCGCTATACATGAGCAATCCCCAGATATAAATCAAGGGGTAGATAAAACAAGCGAGCAAGATCAAGGTGCCGGTGATCAAGGGATAATGTTTGGGTATGCAACAGATGAGACATCTAACTATATGCCTTTAGCTTTAGAGGTTAGCCATATCTTACTTCAAGAATTGGCACAAATTAGGCATGAAGGAAAATTCATGAATTACTTACGACCTGACTCAAAAAGTCAAGTTACAATAAGGTATAATGACCATCACGAGCCTGAAGGAATTGATACAATTGTTTTATCAACCCAACATGATGAATTTGATTCAGAATTGGACATGCAGAAAAAAATTGCAAATGATATTCAGGAATATTTAATACCTCTAGTCAAAAAAAGATTGCCTCAAAAAATTCAAGAGCTTTTCACTCAAAATATTAATTATTTAATTAATCCAACTGGAAAATTTGTTATTGGAGGTCCACATGGAGACACTGGGCTAACTGGAAGGAAGATCATTGTGGATACCTACGGGGGGAAAGGAGCCCATGGAGGTGGTGCCTTTTCAGGGAAAGATCCTTCTAAAGTCGATAGGTCAGCCGCTTATGCGGCAAGATATGTAGCAAAAAATATTGTTGCTGCTGGAGTTGCTAAGCAAGTATTGGTTCAATTAGCCTACGCTATTGGTGTAGCTGAACCTGTCGGGTTCTATCTCAATACATACGGGACTGCTTCGGTTATTGGAAATAATGGAGATATACTAAGTGATGGAGATATTTCCTCTAAACTAAAACCACTCTTTGATTTACGGCCATTTTCCATTGAATCTAAGTTCGGACTGAGGGAGCCTATTTATTCTGAAACTGCCGCCTACGGGCACATGGGGAGAAAAAATGAGGTTGTCACAAAAACATTCAAACGGCCTAGCGAGAATGGTATGGATGTGATAACAAAAGAAGTGGAATTGTTTACCTGGGAAAAACTAGATGCCGTATCTGAAATACAGTCTGTTTTTAACTTCAAGTAAAAACTAAAAAGAATAAAAAAGGGGAGTAATTAAAGCTCCCCTTTTTTGGTCTATAAATTTTATTAATATCTATAAGTTTCAGGCTTAAAAGGTCCTTTAACTTTTACCCCAATATAATCTGCTTGCTCTTCAGAGAGGGTGTCTAGTTCTGCTCCTACAGATGAAAGGTGTAATTCAGCAACTTTTTCATCCAAATGTTTTGGCAAAGTAAATACTTCATTAGAATATTTTCCAGGATTCATAAATAATTCCATTTGAGCTAATACCTGGTTAGTAAACGAGTTCGACATTACAAAACTCGGATGCCCTGTAGCGCATCCCAGATTGACTAATCGACCCTCCGCTAAAACGATAATCTCTTTATCTCCAATTGTATACATATCAACCTGAGGCTTTATTTCTAATTTCGAGTCCCCATAATTAGAGTTCAACCAAGCCATATCAATTTCATTATCAAAATGGCCAATATTACAGACAATCGCCTTATCTCTTAAAGCCAAGAAGTGCCGGTCAACAATGATGTTTTTATTTCCAGTGGTAGTGATGACAATATTCGCCATGCTAATAACATTATCGATTTTGCGAACCTCAAATCCATCCATAACGGCTTGGAGTGCACATATCGGGTCAACCTCAGAAACAATGACGCGGGCGCCTGAAGCCTGAAAAGATGCTGCGGTACCTTTTCCGACATCTCCATAACCTGCACAAACAACAACTTTTCCAGCGATCATTAAATCTGTGGCTCGTCGTATCGCGTCTACCGCAGACTCGCGACAACCATATTTATTATCAAACTTTGACTTAGTGACAGAGTCATTCACATTGATTGCAGGCATTGGCAATGTTCCCTTGATCATACGCTCAAATAGTCGATGAACGCCTGTGGTCGTTTCTTCAGAGAGCCCTCCAATACCCTCTATTAAATGAGGATATCGATCTAAAACCATATTTGTTAGATCACCACCATCGTCCAATATCATATTCAATGGCTTCCTATCCTCTCCAAAAAATAATGTTTGTTCTATACACCAGTCAAACTCCTCTTCATTTAACCCTTTCCAGGCATAGACTTGCACGCCAGATTCAGCTATAGCAGCTGCCGCATGATCTTGCGTTGAAAAAATATTACATGAGGACCAGGTTACTTCAGCACCTAATTCAACTAATGTTTCTATAAGTACGGCAGTTTGTATAGTCATGTGAAGACATCCCGCAATTCGAGCGCCCTTGAGAGGCTTGCTTTGTCCATATTCTTCTCTTAAAGCCATGAGGCCTGGCATCTCCGCCTCCGCAAGGTGTATCTCACTTCGTCCCCAAGGGGCCAAAGAAATATCTTTTACTTTATTCTTAATGAAGTTGTTTTCTAGTGAGTTTTCCATCAATTTTGCTTTGAATTATGATTATCGAAAACAAAATTAAGCATATGATGTCCGCCGAAGTTAATAAACTTGGACTTTTTGGCTTGAATGTCGTTTTTATCCCGATAAACGAAAAGAGAATTGATCAAGTTAAATCCCTATCCCCAGTAGACCTTGAGAGATCAATGAAGTTCAAAAGTGAAAAGAAAAAAAATCAATTTCTTTCTGCAAGACTGGCTTTAAGCCTAATTGATCATAAACTTTCGAAAGATATCGCATACGAGGGTAAGCGCCCTCTACTTAAATCTAATTCTGGTGAAATTAGCCTAAGCCATAGTCAAATTTTTGCAGCTGCAGCCTGGCACCCAACCCTTCCAATAGGTATTGATGTGGAAAGTGAAAGAATACAACTTGAGAATATTTCAGCAAAATTTCTTTCCATTAAAGAAATCGATAAAATTGAGCTATCTAAAAATCCCAAATTAGCAAGAAGAATTGCTTGGGGAGCAAAAGAATCAATTTATAAAGCGGCAAAACAAAAAGGTTTATCACTATCAAAAGATATCATACTGGATTTTGTGGCCGAATCGGAAAATGGAAAAGGAATTGCTTCAATAACTGATGGTCGAAAATATAGTATTGGTTGGAGATTGATTAAAAAAGAAGACAAAACAACAGAGGCTTTAGTTTGGGCAGTAGAAAAGCCGGAAACTTTAAAAATTGTTTTAACTGGACCAGAATCCTGCGGTAAAACAACTCTTTCCAAACTATTGAGTGATCACTTTAATGCAACTCACGTAGCAGAATATGCACGTGAATATTTAGAGCTAAAAAAAGATAAATATGATTTAACTGACCTAATAAGTATCAATAATACCCAAATGGTAATTCAAAAAAAAACCACTGACCCATTGGTGTTTTTTGATACGGATGCTTTAACATTAATTATATGGGCAACTGATAAATTCAGTGCAGAAGTTGATGATTTTGAAATCTCTTTAAAAAACAATTTACCCCATCTTTATTTATTGTGTAGACCAGATTTGCCTTGGGTACATGACCCCCAAAGAGAAAACCCCATTGACCGTAATCGTATTTTCCAGTTATACGATCAAGCCTTAAGATCAAGGAATATTCCATTTGAATATATTCAAGGCAAAGGTGAAGCGCGCATGAAAAATGCAATAATTGCTATTGAAAATCAAATGTTATGATCTAACTTTGTTCTCAATAAACACAGGGGTGCCTTTTAAGGCTGAGATTAATACCCTAAGAACCTGAGCAGATAATGCTGCTAAGGGAGTGAGGACTTAAAATAGTCCTGTCGCAAAAGCGCCATCTGTGTATCATTTTTTAAATCAGATGTAGCATGAAAAAAAACATTTTCTTCATTTTCTTCATTTCCATTGCGACAATTTCCCAGGGGCAAGAAATTGATACAGTATTGAAAAAAATCATTTTATCGGATGTTAACTTATTAGAAATGAGGGCATCCGAGAGAACTCCGATGACAGTACTTGATTTGTCAAGTAACTCTTCACCAATGGAAATACGGGGGAATACATTAGAAAATTTAAATAATGGACTTGATATTCCATATTTGATTCAATGGACACCATCAATAACACAATCTTCTGATGCTGGAACAGGCATGGGTTACACCTATCTTAGAATGCGAGGAATGGATCAAACTAGAATAAATGTCACGATTAACGGTGTGCCCATAAATGATCCGGAATCACATGGCGTCTTTTGGGTAAATACTCCAGATCTAACATCATCCATCTCATCTTTGCAAATTCAACGTGGTGTTGGAACCTCTACAGTTGGCGCAGGTGCTTTTGGAGGTTCTATTTCAATGGAAGTTGGAGTCCCAGAAGAAAAAGCTAGCACTAAAGTCATTTTTGGAGGAGGTTCTTTTGGAGGAGCAAGGGCAACATACATAATTAACTCTGGGGCATTAGGGCTAACTAATGGAAAAACTAAACCTTTAACATTTATGGGTCGACTCTCCCATTTACAAAGCCAAGGGTTTATAGACCGCTCATCGGTTAATCTAAACTCCTACCTAGTAAGCGGACAATATAAAAAAGAAAATAGTATTTTTCGTTTAGTTCATTTTAGTGGAAATGAACTTACGCAGCAGGCATGGTATGGCATTCCTGAAGATAAATTCAATGCTGAGGGACCTGGAAGTTTTACTCAAATACAAAATTATATTTCCAGAAATGGTTTAGATTCAATAGATGCTCAGAATCTTATTGATTCAAGAAATAATACTTACAATTACTATCGTTACCCCAATGAAATCGATCGCTATAAACAGACTCACACGCATTTAATTGGTAAAATCCGATTGCCAAAAAATTGGAGATTTAATTTTAATTCTTTCCTTGTTGCCGGGAAAGGATACTTCGAGCAATTTAAAACGAATCAATCATATCCAGATTATGGCCTGTTAAATCCCGTAATTAACGATAGTACTATTCAAAGTACAGACCTAGTTCGTCAACGTTGGTTATCGAATTCTTTAATTGGGACACACGCTTCTTTGGTCAAAGAAATAAATGATGCCAAATTTGTTTTGGGTGGATTTTCACAACGGTATTTGGGAGATCATTATGGCACGCTTCCCTGGATGCAGGTAAACCCACTCCCTGGAGTTTTACCTGCTAACTTGCCCACAGATAGAGTGAGTAATTATATCTACCAAAGTGGTAATGATTATCGATACTATGAAAGCATTGGAGATAAATTTGATTACACTGGTTATATTAAAGCGGAAATCCCTTTCGGAAAAAATTGGTTGGCCTATGGAGATCTTCAGCTCCGGTCTGTAAATTATATTATCAATGGAGTTGGAGATGATCAAACAGGTCTTGATTTTGAAAATGGTTATCTCTTTTTCAATCCAAAAGCAGGTTTAGATTACCAAATAAATGGAAATAGTCGACTATATTGGTCGGCAGCAATTGCCAATCGCGAACCTGTTCGAAATGACATTATAGATTATGGGATTTCAGATACTGCGTTGCCTGAAAGCGTGCTTGATATTGAAGTAGGTTATCAAACCCGAGGCAAAAATGGATTTTTTGAAGCGAATATTTATTTAATGGAGTACCTAAATCAGCTTGTTCCAACGGGTGCAATAAATGACGTAGGTGCAACTTTAAGGATGAATGTCAATAGAAGCTACAGGAGAGGTCTAGAGCTAGCGGGAGAGCGCAAATTAACGGATCAATTAATAGTTGGATTTAATACTACTCTGAGCAACAATAGAATTGCTGAATTCGAAGAAGTTCTGATAGATTATATGGACGGATCTGAAGTAAAAACAACCTTCAATAATAGTAAAATAGCAATGTCTCCTGACTTTATTTCAAATGGAATGATTCAATGGGCTTATAAAGTCGATAAAGATTTAAAAGGCCATTTACAGCTTCGCGCAAAATCCGTTGGTCGACAATATCTGGATAATACTGAAAATGAGAACCGCAGCTTAAATCCTTACCAAACGATCGATTTTCAATGGCTTATATCTTCTAAATTAGGTAGTTTCAGATTGGATGTAATGAATTTGCTTGATGCAACTTACGCTCCTAACGGCTACACATATGGGTATCTATTTGGCGGAGCACGAACCGACGAAAATTTTGTTTTCCCCATGGCTGGAAGGAATTTCTTCCTAACCTACAGTATCAAGCTAGACGGCAAATAAAAAAGGGTATGGATACTTTATTCTAGCTCTAAAAGTTGCGACCTTGCGACTTCAACGTCTTTTTTTATTTGAGCCCTTAATTCGTCTTTTGAATTATATTTTTTTTCATCTCTAATTCGATCTATAAAATGCACACGGATTGGTCTATCATAAATGTCCTGGCCACTTTCAATTAAATGAACTTCAAGTAAAGGGTTCTCATTTCCGATAGAAGGTCTTTTCCCGTAATTAGCGACCCCCATAATTTGAATAAGTTTTGGATCATCTAATATGTCTACAAGAACTGAATAAACACCTTCAGCCGGAAAAACTTTATCAGGGTGAACTTCACCGACATTTGCAGTTGGAAATCCTAATTGACGACCTAATTTTTTTCCTTGAATAACCTTTCCGGTGATAAAATGGGGGCGAGTCAAAGCACGAGAAGCCATTTTCACATCACCCGAAAGAATAGCTTTTCTTATTTCTGTTGAGGATACATGTATAGCCTCTAAATCAAAAGCCGGTATCTCTTCAATTTCAAAACCATAAACTGGAGCATATTCTTGTAAATGTTTAAATGAGCCCTCTCTATTTCGCCCAAAACGATGATCGTGGCCAATTACTAAATACTTTACACCTATTTTTTCAACCAAAAGATTGCGAACAAAATCTATTGATTCAATCTTAGAAAATTTATCATCAAAACCCTGAACAATTAAATAATCTAATTTTAATTCAGATATTAACTCAGCTCGTTCCTCTACAGTAGTTAGAAGTTCCATCGGGAATTCAGGATGAATTAACCTTCGAGGATGAGGGTCAAAAGAGATCAGTACTGACTGGCCACTGAATTCTTTTGCAATTGCAACCAGTCTCTTTAAAATCTTTTGATGGCCAGCATGGACGCCATCAAAAGTACCGGTTGTGGCGACCGCAATTGGCTGTCTTGGGAATTCTTGGATAGAATTATATCTCTTCAAGGATGTAAGTATGTTTTCGCAAAGATATCTAACAGGATGTTTGAGTAAATAATTTTTCCTGCATTAATAATAAAATTATCTAAAGAGTAATGTTAGTTGAGTTTTGAAAAAGGCATCAATTGATATATAGATTATCTCTGACAATTCTTGATATAATTTGTTCGAAAAAGAATAGAAAAATTCAACTTTTGATTTGTAGCTTTGCCCCCATAATTTAGAAAGATTTTATACTAAAAAATATGTCCAATTTAAAAGGAAAAATTGCACAAGTTATTGGCCCTGTAGTAGATGTCTACTTTGAAGGCTCAGTTCTTCCCAAAATTTATGACGCCCTAGTCGTTTTTAGACCTAATGGTCAAAAGGTTATTATGGAGACCCAGCAGCACGTTGGCGAAGACACTGTCCGTGCAATCTCAATGGATTCAACAGATGGCTTTAAAAGAGGTCAAGAGGTTACTGCTACTGGTCAACCGATAGCAATGCCCTCTGGCGAGCAGATTAGAGGTAGAGTCTTTAATGTTGTTGGAGAAGACATTGATGGCATTGGCGGAATTAGTGACGGAAATGATCTCCCCATTCATCGTGAAGCTCCAAAATTTGAAGATTTATCTACAGCAACAGAGGTTCTTTTAACAGGGATAAAAGTAATTGACCTAATAGAGCCTTATGCTAAGGGAGGAAAAATTGGATTATTCGGAGGCGCTGGTGTGGGTAAAACCGTTTTAATTCAGGAGTTAATAAATAATATAGCGAAAGGACACGGTGGCTTATCTGTTTTTGCAGGGGTTGGTGAACGTACTCGAGAAGGAAATGATTTACTTCGAGAAATGATCGAAGCGGGTATTATCAATTATGGCGACGAATTTAAAGAATCCATGGAAAATGGTGGTTGGGATTTGAGCAAGGTTAGCAAAGACGACCTAAAAGATTCAAAGGCAACTTTTGTTTTTGGGCAAATGAATGAACCCCCTGGTGCTCGCGCAAGAGTTGCCCTTTCAGGATTGACTATGGCAGAATATTACAGGGATGGAGAAGGCACTGGACAAGGAAAAGATATTTTATTTTTTGTGGACAATATTTTTAGATTTACCCAAGCCGGTTCTGAAGTTTCAGCACTATTGGGTCGGATGCCATCTGCAGTAGGATACCAGCCAACTTTAGCGACTGAAATGGGGCTTATGCAAGAGCGAATCACTTCCACAAAAAATGGTTCTATAACCTCTGTTCAAGCAGTCTACGTTCCCGCCGATGACTTAACTGACCCTGCCCCTGCTACTACTTTTGCACACTTAGATGCAACTACAGTATTATCAAGAAAGATTGCAGAATTGGGGATTTACCCTGCTGTAGATCCTTTAGATTCAACATCTAGAATTTTAACACCGGAGATTGTGGGAGAAGAGCATTATAATTGTGCTCAAGACGTTAAAATGATATTGCAGAGATATAAAGAATTACAAGATATAATTGCAATTCTTGGAATGGAGGAATTGTCGGAAGAAGATAAAATGGCAGTTCATAGAGCCAGAAGAATCCAGCGTTTCTTATCTCAGCCTTTCCATGTTGCAGAGCAGTTTACTGGAATCCCAGGTGTTTTCGTTGATATTGCCGAAACAATTAAAGGTTTCAATATGATTTTGAATGGTGAATTAGACCAGTATCCTGAAGCTGCTTTTAATCTTAAAGGAAGTATTCAAGAGGTAATTGAAGCTGGTGATAAAATGCTGGCAGAAGCATAAAATATGAGCCTTTCATTACACATATTAACGCCTGAGAAAACTCTTTATGAGGGCTCTTCAACAGCAATACAATTCCCAGGGAAAGATGGACTATTTCAGGTATTGAAAGACCATGCCCCTTTGATGGCATCCTTAACCAAGGGAACCATAAGAATCAACTCTAATGATGGAATTCAAGATATTAAAATTGATGGAGGCGTAGTAGAGGTATCCAATAATAAAGTTACTGTTTTAGCCCTTTGAACTCAAAAAATTAATAACTTTTACCCGGCTCTTTAGGCCGGGTTTTTTTATACAAGATTATTATGCGAAAATTAATACCCTTTTTTTTCTTTTCCTTGCCTTTTGTTTCAGTTATTGGTCAGTCGGAAAAATTTGAAATCCTTTTAGATTCAATTGATGTGTTGGGCTCCACACTGTCATCAGAGAAAGGTCATCTAGTTTATTCGAAAACTGAAATTGATATTTTAAATTCACCATATCAAAATGTTGGTGAAATATTAGAAACATTTCCTGGTCTTGAAATAAGAAGCCGAAGTTTAAATGACGTTCAATCGGATATTTCTTTAAGGGGTTCAACTTTTGATCAAGTACTAGTATTAGTAAATGGGGTTCCTTATTCCGACCCTCAGACTGGGCATCACAATATGAATCTCCCAGTGCCCTCCGGAGCTATTAAATCAATTCACGTCATGCCTAGTGGAGGGTCTTATCGCTATGGTCCCTTTGCGTTTGCTGGAGTAATAGATATTGTCACTAAAAATGGAAGTGACCCTGGAGGGTATGCCTCTGCAGGAATAGGACAATATGGTTATCAAAATGCTGCAGCAGGGCTTTCTTTAGGGAAAATATTAGGGTTCTCCACTCGGATAGATCTTGATTATAAAGCTGCTGATGGAGCATACGTAAATAGAGACTTTGCCCAATATCAAGCTTTTTTATCGACTGAACGACAAATTAAAGGTCTAGGTAAATTGAGCATCAATGGCGGATATCTTGCAAAAAAATTTGGAGCCTTTAATTTCTATTCATTTAATTTCCCAGACCAATTTGAGGCAATACAATCGTTATCTGCAAATGCCAAAATAGAATCTAATTGGGGGACAGTTCAAGGATATATTAGACAGCACAGTGATCATTTTGAACTTTTCCGCGAAGAGACTGGATTCTATGAATATATGGGGGACGGTCGGTTCTTTAATACCAATGATTCTTTAATGGCTCCAAGTTGGTATAGCGAGCATAATAATCATAAAAGTCATACATATGGCCTGGATTATAAATCAAAAGATTTATCCATTCAATTAGGAAAAGTCGCAGGATCATTAACATATGGTCTCGACTTTAGGCAAGATAAAATCATTAGTAATATTTTAGGAACGGACTTACCAAATCCAATAATGGCAGATCAAAGAGCATCTTATTTAAAAGGAGATTTACGAAATAATGGAGGGATTTATACTCAATTTCATCTGGCTAATTTGAATACCGGCGTTCGCATTAATGCTAATGATAACTATGGCATCGATTGGCTTCCTAATCTCGATTATACTATTTCTTTTAATGATTATGGTTCAATTAAAGGAAGTATAAATAGAAGCTTCAGGCTGCCTACGTTTACAGACTTATATTATACTCTCGGAGGTGCACAAGGCTCCATAAACTTAAAACCCGAATATGCTTGGAATAGTGAGTTATCTTTTTCCCGATCATTTAATGAGAGTAAAAGTATTCTGCCTTCCAAAATTTTCATTACCGCTTACCATAGATATGGTGAGAATCTGATTGACTGGATATACCGAACTGTTGGAAGTGATGAACTATTACAAGCGGATAATTTGACTCAAGTTACCATTTATGGGACTGAATTTAGAGTTTTAGGTGATTTTAACAAAAAATTATTTTACTCTTTAAACGGTCAAATAGCATCTCATCTAACAGATTCCATAGATGGCCAGTCAATTTATGCTTTAGATTATTTGGCAAATAGATTTCAGGCAGAATTGAATAGTGCTAAATTAAATGGTTTTCAACTTGGACTTGTTGGAACAAGACAAGAGCGAGCCGGAAGCTTCATTTCTTCTTCCGGAGAAGAAGTAAAATACCCAGCATTTACAACCCTAGACCTTCGACTATCATATGATAATGATGGGTTATTTTTATATCTGGATGGATTAAATTTATTTGATGAAGAAATTTATGATAGAGGAAACGTTCCCTTAGCTGGGCGTTGGATTAAGCTTGGACTACGCTTTCACTGGTGAGATTAAACTGCATGTTCCTTCAGAATATATTACCCCAAAATTTTATTGGCAACAGTAAAATTGAGGACAATGATTTTATTTTTTGGCTTGCCATTTTATCAACTTTTTTCTTAGCTTTTTATTTTAAAAAAAACACTTTTGAAAATAAACTATGGAGAAATTATTTTCTGCCAATAACAAAATTACATAAGGAGCCAAAGTATTTATGGTTAATTAATCTCGCCTTTATCACCTTCTCCATTGGGAGTTATTTGACTTTTTTTAGCGAGTTTAAAACTCCGGAATCAATTTCAAAAATAAATATTCATTCTTCTTGGATATATATTTCTATTCCAATTATAACCGCCTTAATTCAGTATACTTTTCAATTTCTCAGCGGGAAAATTTGGGATTTGCAAGATCTCCATCATGAATGTTGGAGAATACGCTTTAAATATATTTCTGCGGTATTAATCATGCTACCTATTTTAATTTGGTTATTAGTTTGGGGACAAAATGATCAAATTTTTTCGGGGAGGGTTTTTAATACTATTTCATTGATTTATATGATGTTATACCTCTTTGGAATAATTATTTCAGGAGTAAATTATATCAAGAAAAGCACTACTCCTTGGTACTTAGGCTTTTCATACCTTTGTGCGTTAGAAATGAGCCCCATTTTTTGGACATTATTTTAACTAACGCATGAAAGTTAAAAACATTTTAGTTTCACAACCTGAACCTCAAGTTGCGAATAGCCCTTATGGAGTTATTGCTGAAAAGCATAAAGTCAAAATAGACTTTCAGCCATTTATAGAAGTTGTAGGAGTTCCTGGCAAAGAGTTTAGGAAAGATAAAATCGCCCTTACAGATTTCAAATCATTTATATTCACAAGTAGAGTGGCAATTGATCACTTCTTTCGAATGTGTGAGGAAATGAGGGTTCCTATAAATCCTGAATGGAAATATTTTTGTCCTTCGGAAGCAGTTGCATTCTATCTTCAAAAATTTGTCCCATACCGGAAAAGAAAAATTTATCCAGGAAAAGGCTCCTTAGCAGACTTAATGCCAATATTAAAGAAGCAGCGGGGCGAGCATTTCATGCTGCCCACATCGGATATCTTAAATCCAGATATTCCTGATCTATTGGAAAAATATAATATAACATGGACCCGTGCAACCATGTACCAGACGGTAATTAGCGATTTAAGTCATCTAAGCGATGTCAAATATGATATTCTAGTATTTTTCAGCCCTGAAGGGATTCGCTCTCTTTTGAAAAACTTTCCCGACTTCAAGCAAGAAAAAACATGTATTGCTGGTTTTGGCAGCACCACAAAAGCTGCTATTGAAGAAAATGATTTGCGTCTTGATATTGCTGTTCCGACTGCAAAATTTACATCTATGACTCAAGCTCTTGACTCATATATTGAAGCATCTAATAAGACTAAATGATTGATACGCGTTTTCCTAAAGAAGAACGGTTAAGATCAAGAAAGCAAATTCAAAATCTTTTTGAAAAAGCCAAGCGCTTTCATATCCCTCCTATCCAAATATTGTACCATGCCCCGGGATTAGAGTTAGAAAGAGGTGTCCAAATACTTGTAGGCGCTCCAAAAAAGAGATTTAAAAAAGCTGTAGATAGAAATCGGGTAAAACGGTTACTTCGCGAAGCATACAGATTAGAACGCCAAGATTTTGGCAAACGAAAAATCTGCTTGCAAATAGCTTTTTTATACACCAGTGAAAAAATCCTATCACTGGATTCTTTGAGGACTATTATTAAGAATGCTCTAAATAGGATTGATCAGGAAAGAGAATTCTCTGAGTCTTGAATTACCCAAAGCCAGCCTAAAACCCACGTTGTAATTCCTAATGATCTTTCCAGATAGCTTTCTGTTAAGAATAAGCATCCAAAAAAAAGAATCCAGGCAATTCCTTTCTTGCGAATCCACATACTTGACTTCAAGAAATTTTGTCGATACACAATAATTACAGCAAGAGTTATCCATAATAGGCCTAAAAGGCCGTAGGTAGATAAATATTGCAAAAACTGATTATGAACATTTAGTCCACGTTTAAGACCAAAACGATAATCAATTCTAGCATATTCGGATATTAATTCCTCTTGAATCTTCAATGGCCCAACCCCTCTCAATTTATTATTGGACCAGACTTGAATTGCCGTTTGGCCCTGAACTATTCTAGTGTCAAAAGATCCAGTTGCCCAAAATGGAGAAATTGGTTTGAAAACATGTCCCATATCTCTGCCCTCAGCGAATTTTTGAGAAAGTAAAAATGTTCCAAAGATTAGTACTAAAATGAAATAATATCTAGGATTAATCTCTTTAATTCTTCCTATTAGTAGTGGGATACTCGAAAATAACATCGCAAATATTCCTATTTTTGATCCCATTATACCAATTGTAATCATGCATATTATAAGAAAGAAAATTCTATATATTAATTTCAAACGTAGATCAAAAACCGAAATAATTCCTAGTACCAGATAAGAAATTAGGTATACATGCTGATGCAATGACCCTGTAAACTCTCGGTAAAAAATTAGAGATAAATCTCCAGTTTTCACAAAAGATATAACTGCACCAGTTATTAAATAAATACACAGAATTATTCCTCCAATTGGCAGAGCCGTTCGTATAAACTTCCAATGACCATTTACTGCAATGGGAATCAGTGCAAAAGGTAGCAGCCGATATAGATATTTTATATCTATTGATAGTGTCCAAATACTTCCAAAAACTGCCAGGCCGTATAAAAGCCATGGGAGTGAAGAATATCTCCATGCTGATCTGAACCCGGGAAATGATAAACAACTTATTAAAAAAGAAATACCTAAAAAAATCCCAGCCCCAAAATCCCAAAAAGGTAAGAGTATAATCCATATGGAAATCGCAAAGCCTCGATATTTATCGATCCACTTCATGATTTAGAATTGGATTCGATTCTTTTTATCCTTGTAGAAATTCGAGTTAAAGCCTCATAAGGTGAAGTGCCGCAATCCTGCGCAAAATCCTTCAATAAAATATCCTTACCAAATATTTCAACTTCGTCCCCTACTATTATATTAGAATTTGATATATCGATCATTGTCATATCCATACATACTCGACCAACAACAGGAAACAGTTTTCCGTTAAATGACACTTTTCCAACCCCATTACTCAAAACCTTTGGAAATCCATCCGCATAACCAATTGGAATCGTAGCTATTTCTCTTTCCTTATCGGCAATATATTCTCTACCATAAGAAACACTATCCCCCCGACTAATCTTATGAACATGAGATACTTTCGAGCGCAAATACGCAACGGGTGAAAGATTTAGCTTCGAGTCAATGACTGGATTGTATCCAAATAACCCTATCCCAAGCCTGACCATATCACCTTTTAGGCTTGGGTGTCTCTCTGTTGCTGAAGTATTAGAAATATGACGAGTGCAATTATAGCCAAGACCCTTTTCAATTTTATCACAAAAAGAATTGAATATCTCTCCTTGTTTTTTTGTGAAAGAATCCTCTTTTGGCGATTCTGCAGATGCCAAATGACTCATTAACGATATTACAGTCATACTTGGTGATTGATTCAATTTCTTAATCAATAAATCGGCATCTGAGATTTTAAATCCCAAACGGCTCATCCCAGTGTCAATTTTAATGTGAATTCTTCCCTTAGGGATGAATTTGCTGTGATCCGCTAATACACTGATATACTTTTCTAAAGATCCCCAACTATAAATTTGAGGTTCTAAATTCTGAGCTAACATTTTATCAAAGCTCATTTCGCCAGGGTTCATTACCATTATTGGAGATTTAATTCCTGCCAAACGCAATTCCTCCCCCTCACTTGCATATGCAACTCCAAAATAGTTTATGTTATTCTTTTCAAGCAAATTAGCTACGATTATAGCCCCCAAACCATAAGCATTAGCCTTTATCATCGCCATGATTTTATGTTCTTTTGGCAATATGCTCCTGTAAGTAGAAAGGTTGTCTAAGACCGCTGCTAAATCCAAATAAAATATTGTTTCGCTATTACTTTCAGAAAGAAGAGTCATTAGACGGGGTTTTCTGTATTTGCTTAAAAATAGATCTAGAAACAGGTTCGTATGCAGCTTGACCGCCAACATAGATTGTATCATCATCAGAATCTAATCGGTGTGAAAAATGTGCTAATTCTCCAGTTTGCACACATATCGCATGAACTTTAGTTACAAATTCAGCAATTGCCATTAATTGAGGCATTGGGCCAAATGGCTTTCCTGAGAAATCCATATCCAGACCTGCTACAATTACTCTTGTGCCATTGTTTGCTAATTTATTGCAAGTTTCGATTATACCTATGTCAAAAAACTGGGCCTCATCTACGCCGATGACTTGAAAGTCTAATGCGAGACGATAAAGCTCTTCAGAATCATTTACAGTATGACATTTAATTGCTGACTTAGAGTGGGTAACTATCTCATCTTCAGAATATCGATTATCAATAGTTGGCTTAAAAATTTGCACTTTCAGCTTTGCGATTTGTGCCCGTTTTATTCTTCTAATTAATTCTTCTGTCTTACCAGAAAACATCGAGCCGGTGACAACTTCAATCCAACCAGATTTTTGAATGGGTATTTCTGTATACTCTTGGAACATTTTGTAATTTTCAGTGCCGCACAAATCTAATTCAACGGCTTAAAATTCTTGGCTTATGTCTTTAAATGAATCTATAGAATCACTGCGCAAAGCTCTTCATCAAGAAATTCCTGAGGAAAAAGAAATTATGGCCTTATATGAACTTGTTAAATTAGCTCACTTGAGAGTTTTAACTGCAACAATTGAAAAAATAAAATTTGATGCTAAAGAAAAAATTGATGCAGCAATTAAAAAACAAGCTAAAACACACGAAAATCGAATTGATCTTAAAGAAGTTTCCACGGATTTTTCATTAAATATCATTCAAAACCAGGATAATAGTTACAAACATGAATCAACTAATAAATCTTTAAACAATAAATACGCTGAATTGAGAGTCGGCTTAAATGATCGCATGGCTTATGTTAATGTTCTATTTGGCGGCTCTAACCATGATTTTGAGATGGTTATTTCTTCTCTTGCAACTATGGAATCGAAAGAAGAATGCGAACTATTTATAAGAGATACTATTCGACCCGATTATAATTGGGAAGGGAAAGAAGAAACTGTGGATAGGTTTTTAGAATTTATCTATGCCCGATTTGAATAGAATGGGAAAACTGATACTTGTACCAACTCCAATAGGAAATCTGAGCGATATCACGGATCGCGCAAAAGACTGTATAATTAAAGCAAGAATTGTTTTGGCTGAAGATACAAGAACAACCGGGAAGCTTTTTAATTTATTGGGCATTAAAGCTCAATTAGCTGCATTTCACATGCATAACGAACACTCAAAAGTAGATCGAGTGGTTAAAGAAATTCAAATAAATGATAGTAATACGGTTCTTGTTTGTGATGCAGGAACTCCTGGAATTAGTGATCCAGGGTTTCTACTCGTTCGAGAGTGCATAAAATCTGACATCACAGTTGAGGCCTTACCAGGTCCTACTGCTTTAATTCCAGGGCTAGTAGCAAGCGGATTCCCAAGCGATAGATTTATTTTTGAAGGATTTTTACCGTTAAAAAAAGGGCGTAAATCACGAATAAATGAATGGCTAAATGAAAAACGAACTATTGTTTTCTATGAATCTCCACATCGCTTATTAAGGTGCCTTAAAGAGATGCAAAGCCTATTGGGAGATGGTCGACATATCTGCATTGCTCGGGAGATAAGTAAACTACATGAAACATATCACCGTGGAACGATTGGTGAAATGTTCATTTATTTTTCCAAAAATGAAGCACGAGGAGAAATTGTTATTATTCTTTCCGGGAAAAATGAAAAGACCTAAATTAATGATCCCAACGTGGATAACTTTGCAGCTATATGTATTCAGACATTGAAAATATTCATAAATGGGGATCTTGGGATATCTCAAATTCAAAACCCCTCATAATTGCCGGGCCTTGCTCTGCAGAATCCGAACAACAGGTTTTTGATACTGCAAAAAAACTAAAAGCCAATGGGAAAGTTGATATTTTTAGATCAGGGATTTGGAAACCAAGAACCAGACCGGGACAGTTTGAAGGAATTGGCCATCGTGCATTGGAATGGCTTCAAAACATGCGTGACGAAATCGGTCTCCCTTTCGTAATTGAAGTTGCAAATACCAGCCATGTTGAACATGCTTTAGCAGCCTCAGCAGACGCCTTATGGATTGGTGCTCGAACTACGGTAAATCCTTTTTACGTTCAAGAAATAGCTGAAGCTCTGAAAGGGACTGACATACCTTTGCTGGTAAAGAATCCTATACATTCAGACTTGGGATTATGGATTGGAGCATTTGAAAGGTTTGATAAAAGTGGAATAAAAAATCTTGCCGCTGTTCATAGAGGCTTTTATGCCAGTAATTCAGCGCCATACCGAAACGACCCAAAATGGGAACTTAGCTTTGACCTTAGGAGATTAGCTCCTAATATTCCAATAATTTGTGATCCAAGCCATATAGCCGGAAATAGTGCATTAGTTGAACAGATTGCCCAAGTAGCTATGGACATACAGATGGACGGACTAATGATTGAAGTTCACCCTAACCCCAAGCAAGCCCTGAGTGACGCAGATCAGCAATTAACACCCGAACAACTTGATTCATTATTGCAAGGATTAGTTACAAAATCTAAATATGTCACTCCTTTAGAGTTGCAAAATATTATTTCAAAACAAAGAAAAATACTTGATAATCTTGATTCACAAGTTGTTGAATTATTAGAGAAAAGAATGAATATAGTTGATGAACTTGGGCATATCAAAGCAGATAATAAAGCTGGAATATTTCAAATGGAACGGTGGTTTGATTTGCTCAAGCAAAGGGGAGATCAGGCAAGAGATTTGGGCTTAAATGAAGATTTCATAAATGACTTATTCCAAATAATTCATAAGTATTCCGTTGAGCATCAAACTGGAATTTATCAGGGTTTACGTGGCGAAGAATGACAAATAATCTTAAAAAAAAATGGCGTCTAAAACCTCAAGCAGATCCAGTGCGAGTCAAGAAAATGGTATCTCTAATTGGCGAAAAATATAGCTCTTTGGCAGAGGTCTTAGTTCAACGAAATTTAAATACGATAGAAGATATAAATAACTGGATACCAGGTGTTTCTATTCAATCAATTGACCCAATGCAAATGGCAGATATGTCCATTGCGGCAAAGCGATTACAACTAGCTAGAAAAAATAAAGAAACTATTTTTGTCTTTGGAGATTATGATGTTGATGGAACTACAGCAGTCTCTACAGTGAGTATGGCACTTACCAAAGGCGGTTGGAACGTAGTTACTTATATCCCAGATCGATATAAAGAAGGATACGGGCTTTCAAAGAAAGGAATTGATTCGGCTCTAGAAACTGGAGCTTCCTTGTTAATCACTTTGGATTGCGGAATAAAAGCTAATGATTTAGTAGATTATGCAAAAGGAAAAAATCTTGATGTTATAATTACCGATCACCATACACCAGGGGAATTTCTTCCTGACGCAATTGCAGTAATTAATCCCAAACGAAATGATTGCCCCTTTCCGTTTAAAGAACTTTCGGGCTGTGGAGTTGGTTATATGCTTTGTCGTGCTGCATATCAAATAGAGCTTATTGAACTTACTGAATTGGATTCATTAATGGACCTGGTTGCCATAAGCATAGGTGCGGATATGGTTCCTCTGACGGGAGTTAATAGGTTCATTGTAAGAGAGGGCCTACAAATGATGAATAATAATCCAAGGCCCTCCATTTCTGCTCTTTTAGGGAAAAAAAAAGAAGGTTTAGTTTCCCTTCAAGATGTCGTCTTTGCTATTGGCCCTAAAATTAATGCCGCAGGCCGAATGCATCATGGCCATTCCGCTGTAGACCTTCTAACGACTTACAGCCCAGAACTTCTAGAAAGGTTAGGAAAAGAAATTGAAAATTATAATCTAGAACGACGATCAACAGAAGAAATAATAAGTTCAGCTGCCAAAGAATTAGCACTCACTTATAAAAATGATATTGCATTAGTTTTATATAGCTCCAATTGGCATAAAGGAGTTTTGGGAATCGTTGCTCAACGCATGGTTGAGCTTTTTCATAAACCTACTATTGTACTTACTGAGAATGATGGTATCATTTCTGGGAGCGCAAGATCAGTGCCGGGGTTAAATATTTATGAGGCGATAGAAAGCTCATCAAAATATATACTTCAATTTGGAGGACATCATGCAGCGGCAGGTCTTACTTTGACTGCAAATAACCTTGACTCTTTTAGAAAAGAATTCAATATTTCCGTAAATAAACACTGGCAACAAGAGAAAAGAGCTCCGGAAATATTAATTGATACAAGTGCCAAACCAGAGGATTTAAGCAAAGATCTTTGTCTTTTGCTAGACAAACTAGCTCCATTTGGGATGGGTAATGAGTCTCCCGTTTGGGGACTTTTTGAAGTCACGATGGAAAAGACTTCATATATGTCTTCCAACAAGCATTTAAGGACTCTTTTAACGAACCCTGAATCACAGAAACAGATTCCAGCCATCGGGTTTGGTTGGGGATCATTTCGTCCAAAAAATAAGCTAGTTAATGCAGCTGTAGTATTAGAATGGAATTACTTTAGAGGTGAGCGACAATTACAAGCTCGAATCATTGATATTCAAAATACTCTATGAATGGGAGGAAAAAATAAGCTTGCACGATTTAAAGAACTCGATAAATTGAGTCGAGTTGTTCAACCAACTAAAGATGATGTCCTGAAAGGGATTTCATTACGTGGTAAATGGAATTCAGATTTTTTTAAAAATAAAAACCCAATTATCGTTGAACTAGGTTGTGGCAGAGGAGAATATTCCACTGAGCTAGGATCCCGAAATAGAAATCAAAATTTTATTGGCGTTGATATTAAAGGAGCGCGCATTTGGTATGGCGCCAAAAAAGTTATTTCGGAAGAAATGGATAACGTTGGATTTTTGAGAACTCGGATTGAATGGATAAAACACTGTTTTAGTCCAGGAGAAATCGATGAGATTTGGATAACATTTCCAGATCCACAAATAAAATTTCAAAGAGCTAAACATCGAATGGTAAGTCCAGACTTTTTATCTGTTTATCATACTCTACTTAAGCCTGGAGGCGTGATTCATTTGAAATCAGATAGCGAATTTCTTCACGGTTACTTGCATGGGATAATCAAAGTTCATGAATTAGAAATTCATGAATCTTACCATGACATCTATAATCAATTATCGGACAAACCCGAACATAATGCATTTGCTGTAAAAACATTTTACGAGAAAATTTGGATTAATAGCGGTAAACCAATCAACTATTTAAAATTCTCATTTCCTGACTAAAAAATATGTCATTACCAACAAATTTTTATTCTGATATTTATCAAATAGTTAAAAAAATTCCATTTGGTCGAGTTACATCTTATGGTGCAATTGCCCAGGCATTAGGCTCAAAAGGTTCAGCCCGAATAATTGGATTTGCAATGAATAGGAGTCATAACATTACAGATATTCCAGCGCATCGAGTTGTTAATAGAGTTGGTGTCCTTACAGGGAAACATCATTTTAAGAGCATTAACGAGATGGAATACCTTTTAACCCAGGAAGGAATAATAGTGGTAAATAATAAAATTCAAAATTTCCAAAAACATTTTTGGGAGCCGACATCTGAACTCTCTGAATTGAATTAGGTGATTTACTGAGGCAATTGAGTTATAACTTCGTTTGTAGTTTTCAATAAAAGTATATACACTAAAATAATATGAAACGTTTACTATACTATTTTATACAAGGGTTACTCTACACAAGTCCCTTGGCAATCACTTTTTATTTTCTGTGGGCCGTATTAAGTTATTTAGATGATTTAATCCCTTCGAATATTCCGGGCTTAGGGCTTTTAACATTAATTGTAGGAATTACTTTTATCGGTTTTATTGGCGGATTTACATTAAAATTTCGATTTGTAAAGTTCTTAGATAAAATGTTGAAAAATATGCCACTTGTGAAGATTATATATTCATCAGTAAGTGATGTTATGAAATCCCTAACCGGCAAAAAGAAAGGTTTCCAGCAACCCGTTCTTTTAAGACTTTCATTAAAAGAAGAAGTTCGAAGGGTTGGCTTCATCACTGATAAAGGCCTTAAAGATCTTGGAAATTTAAATGATGCTCTCATTACCGTTTATGTCCCTCATTCATTAGCTATTTCGGGGCAATTATTCGTTGTCCCTAAAAATTATGTTGAACCGTTAGATGCAAGTTCAACTGAAATAATGAAGTACATTATCGCTGGAGGGGTGACGGGAGGAAAATAAATTATATTATGAAGAAATACTTATTATTGGTCAGCACCTTTATCGTTTTTAATACAAGCTGTCAGAACAATCCAATTGAATCTTCAAATACAAATATGTTTACAAAAGATCCACACTCATTTGCCGACCCCGAAAAGGCAGTAGTAAATCATTTAGATCTTGATCTGGAGGCCAATTTTAATAAAAATATTCTTTCGGGAAGTGCTACTATAAGTTTTAAATGTTTAAATGCTGATACCCTTCGCCTTGATACATATGATTTAATTATAAAAAAAATCGAGGGATTAGATTCTCAAAATATTGCACCTCTTGATTTTATTTTAGGAGAAAGAGATCCAATCTTAGGAACAGAACTCTTGATTTTTCCTCAAAAAAAGATAACTGGAAATTATACGATAATCATTTCATATGAAACAAGTCCAAATGCAAAAGCTTTACAATGGTTAACTCCAGAGCAAACTAATGGAAAAACCAAACCCTTTTTATTTACTCAAAGTCAAGCAATATTGGCTAGAACATGGATACCATTGCAAGACAGTCCAGGAATACGATTCACATACAAGGCTAGAATTCGAGCTCCAAAGGGAATGATGGCATTAATGAGCGCTTCCAACCCTACTGAATTATCAGATGACGGTAGTTATAAATTTGAAATGAAGGAACCCATACCGAGCTATCTCATGGCGCTGGCGATAGGAGATATTGCTTTTCGAGCCACCGGACCCAGAACTGCTGTATACTCTGAACCTTCAATATTGGAATCAGCAGCATGGGAATTTGCCGAGACGGAAAAAATGATCTTAGCAGCAGAGAAACTTTATGGTCCCTATCAATGGGAGAGATATGACTTACTTGTACTTCCCGCGTCTTTTCCTTTTGGTGGAATGGAAAATCCTAGGCTAACGTTTTTAACTCCAACCGTGATAGCAGGTGATCGATCTTTAGTTTCTTTAATTGCCCATGAATTGGCGCATTCTTGGAGCGGAAATTTAGTTACTAATGCTACATGGAATGACTTCTGGCTGAATGAGGGGTTTACTGTATATTTTGAAAATAGGATTATGGAGTCCGTATATGGAAAAGGATATTCTGATATGCTACGCAAACTCTCTTATACAGATTTGAATTCCGAAATCCAAGAATTCATGAACTTCAAGCCTAATGACACAAAATTAGCCATCGATTTGGTTGGGAGGAATCCAGACGACGGAGTAACAACAATTGCTTATGATAAAGGCTTTCATTTATTATTAGTCATTGAGAATATAGTCGGGCGTGAAGCATTTGATATGTTTTTAAAAGACTACTTTAAAGCATATAAATTCAAATCAATCACAACATTAAAGTTTGTTGAGTATTTAAAGAAAAATTTATTAAGCGAAAAGCAATGGGAAATTGCTGATCTAGAAAACTGGATATTCGGCACTGGATTACCTGATAATTGCCCCAAAGCAAATCCAAAAAGATTTTTAGCTGTTGAAAGTGCCATTGAAAATATTCTGATTAACCCAGAATATACTTTTAATAGCTCTAAATGGAGCACGCATGAATGGCTGCATTTCTTAAATATTTTAGGTGAAAATGAAATTACCCAAACAGGGCTCATCAAATTAGATAATCAATTTAACTTCACAAATGCTAAAAATTCTGAAATACTATCAGCTTGGTTCGTAATTGCAATCCCACGAAATTATCAGAATCAATATTTTGATAAAAAAGTTGAAGAATTCCTTATTAAAGTGGGGCGAAGAAAGTTTCTTACTCCAATATATCGAGCATTGATTAATTCTGGTAGAGAGGATTTTGCCAAACAAATTTATTTCAAAGCAAGAAAGGGATATCACTCAGTAGCTCAAGAAACATTAGATAATCTGCTTAAATAAGCTACTATAACTTATCCCTTTTAAGAAGTCCATACAGAAATCATTTGCGGCTAGATTACCAATAGAGAACGGAAAAACCTATCAAGTTGATGGTGTAATGCTTATAAATTCTTCTATATCCTGTATATCTTACCACAAAATGAGTGACAAAGATTTAAGTATAAATTAGCATTAAGTCAATTTAAACCAATAGAAAAATATAATCCAATCTTTAGATTTACAAAATTCGGTTCAGCTTTTTAAAAAGGCTATTCCTTATCGCAATTAAATCATTAAAGCCTTTCAACTGAATTAATCTTTCTTTTTCATTTGTTGTTTTGTCCAATATTGACTGCTTCTCTGATATCATTTCTCTCAATTTTATTTCCTTAAACCTAAAGACAGATTCGAGTACATGATTTGAAAGTTTATCTTCCCTTTTCGGTATATGGATATTTTTTTTTCCCCAATCAGCAAGAACATATTTGTCTACTAACAATTCAGCGACAATGGCAGCAACTTGCATGTCATTAGAACGTATAAAATAATTAGCGTCAAGTAAATTTCCATCCTTATCAAATGCTATCTTTAAATCATCATAAATGATTTTATATGTGGGAAATATAAACTCGAGCTGATCAAAATTCAATTCATTTAAAATAAATTCCCCAGCTCTGCCGATAAATGGCTCATCATCTGGAATTTCAATTTTAACTTCGTCAATTCCATTAAGCAATAATATCTGCATTAAAGTGTTTTCTGCAGAAGGAGGTCGTGCATCTGGAACCACCTTTTTTTCTAATACCATCGAATCGTTTCGAAATGTGTCCTGACGTTGCTTTTGGCTTTTTCTACTCCCTGAGTCTATTATGCGATTTAACTCTAAAAAAAGACTTTTTTCTTCAATTTCTAGTCTTTTTGCAGAATCCTTTACGTAAACTTCCCTCAGAATTGCATCAGGGATCTTGGAAATGCTCTGAATGATATCTCTGACCATTTCTGCCCGCTGAATAGGGTCGTCTGCAACAACCTGAATTAATGACTCCAATTTAAACTGGATGAAATCTTGTTCCTCAGTTTTTAAATAATCAAGTAATCCTTGAGATTCCATTGATTTTGCAAGAGTATCAGGGTCTTGACCTTCTGGAAGAGGAACTACTCTCACTAACATACCCTCCTCAAGTAAAAGGTCTATGCCTCTAAAAGAGGCCCTTACTCCTGCTGCGTCGCCATCATAAAGAAGAGTGACATTTTTCGTTAGTCGCTTTAATAAGCGTATCTGGTCAATAGTTAAAGCTGTTCCGGAGGTAGACACTACATTCTCAATACCTTGTTGAGAAAGAGAAATAACATCTGTATAACCTTCAACCAAATAGCATTGATCATTTCGGACAATCATCTTTTTTGCTTGGAAAAGACCGTATAAAACTTTGCTCTTATAATATACCTGGGATTCAGGACTGTTTAAATATTTTGCGGTTTTAGATTTAGTCTTTAATGTTCTTCCACCAAAGCCAATTACTCTTCCACTCATGCTGTGAATAGGAAACATAACCCTACCCCAAAATCTATCAATATATGCACCGTCTTCACGACGGATTGTTAGACCTGTTTGCTCAATTACTTCTGGTTGATATCCAGCATCTATTGCGATATCAAAAAAATTTGATCTACCCTCAAGATGAAATCCAAGTTCAAATTTCTTGATAGTCTCATCGGTAAAACCTCTTTCCCGGTAATAGGCTAAACCAATTGACCTTCCAAGGTCGTCTTCCCAGAGCCATTGACTAAATATTTTCAAAGCAAATGAGTTTACTGCTAATAAACTCTCACGAATATTTCTATTTTCATCTTCCTCCTCAGAATTTGCTTCTTCTTCAATTTCAATATGATATTTCTTTGCGATCCATCTAAGAGCATCTGGATAGGTCATTTGCTCATGTTCCATTAAAAAAGTAACAGCTGAGCCACCTTTGCCAGAAGAGAAATCTTTAAAAATCTGCTTTGAGGGGACCACATAAAATGAAGGTGTTTTTTCATTTGAGAAAGGGCTCAATCCTCTAAAAGTAGATCCGCTTTTTTTTAGCTGCACAAATTCTCCCACCACCTCTTCAACCCGAGTGGCATCGTGAATTTTCTCAATACATGATACAGTTATTCTACCCATAAACGAAAGGTACTAATTTTGAAATTATAGAATAGCTAGAGATTCCTTCTTACTACAAATTTAACCAGTTGAAGTAACGCTTTTTTGCTTTCTGATTCTGGGAATTTTTTCACATAAAATATAGCCTGATCTTCATATTTATCCATTGCTTTTTGAGAGTAATCCATTCCACCTAATTCTAAAACTTTGTCCATTAACCATGAAATACTTTCAGGGTCATCTTTCTTATTTTTTACTATCCGCATCATTTTTCTTTTGTCTCCAATTGATGCCGTACTTAAGGCAAAAATTAATGGCAACGTCATCTTTTGCTCTTTTACATCTATTCCTGAAGGCTTTCCACTTTCTCCATAGTTTTGATAATCTAAAAGGTCATCTTTAATCTGAAATGCCATTCCCAAGTTAAATCCCAACTTTTTTGCAGATTCTAATTGATCTTTACCTGCCCCTACTGAGCTGGCACCAATTATACAGCAGGTAGATATTAATGAAGCAGTTTTTTTTGAAATAATTTCTTTATAAATTTTTTCATCAATATCTAATTTTCTTGCCTTTTCTATTTGTAATAGCTCCCCCTCCGACATTTCTCGAACTGATTGGCTAATATGACCTAGTAAGTCATAATCCCTATGATCTACGGCTAATAATAGTACCCGGGATAGCATGTAATCACCGATCAGAACAGCAATTTTATTTTTCCAAAGAGCGTTTATCGAAAACTTACTTCGACGAACTAATGACTCATCAACAACATCGTCGTGGACTAAAGTTGCTGTATGCATTAGTTCTACTAACGTCGCACCGCGATAAGTTCGCTCATTCACCTCTCCAGCAATAGCCTTAGCTATGAGAAAAACCAATGCTGGTCTAATGCGCTTACCCTTCTGCTTAATTGCGTATCTCAATATTAGATCTAACAAAGCAACATTACTACTGAACGCCTTAGGGAAAATCTTATCAAACTTTTCCAGTTCAGGTTTTATGGCCAATTGAAACTTCATTTTATTTCTCGTTGTTTACATATTTGCTCATATGCTTCTTGGATTTTTCTGAATGTGTTTTGAGCCTCAAGTACAACTTCATCACCCATATCATGAAGAGAATCCGGATGATATCTTTTTACTAATATCCGATACATTTTTTTTAATTCTTGATCTGAGCTAGTGGATTTAATACCCAAAATATCATATGGATCTTTTACTTTTTTTCCTTTAATCGACTCAATCTGATAAAACTCTTGCGAACTTATTCCTAAATAACTTGAAATCCTGGAAATTTGTTTATGCTCATTAATTGATATTGCTCCATCAGCAAAAGACAAGTCAAATAAAAAACTAATGATTTGTATCCTTCCCTGCAATGGCATATTGCTTCTAACCTGTTCACATATCTGAACAAGATGAGGTTCGGTTTTAACTAAACCCTTAAATACTTTAAAACTATTATTGGTTTTATTAATGCCAAACCATTTTACAAATTGCCTACGAACGAAATCAAGCTCTCTTCTATCAATTTTACCATCAGCTTTAATTACAACCGATGCTAAAACCAACAAGCTGGTATGAAAGTCTGTTTCAGAATTTTTGGATCTTTTTGATGACTTTTTTATTTCGGCGATTTCTTCTGAAAATATATTACCGAGGGCAGCACCCAGTAAGGCTCCAATTGGACCGCCCAAGGCCCAACCTAGTCCTCCGCCAATAATTGTCGTAAACCTTTTCACTGCAGTGAAGGTACACTACGAAAACATGCGAGACAGCCTCCCTATGAGGTTAAATAGATCGCAGCCCCAATTATTCCAAGAATCATTATTACAACAAAAATTGTTGTTGACATGGAATGTGAGTCATGTTCTGCGTCTTCTAATCGTTTTTGAGCTCTACGTTGACGCATAGACATGCGGTCTTGCGAACTATTAGGCTCTCTTGGGTCACGTTGTGCCATACTTCAAGCATTTGTATTTAGGTATCTTTAAAAGTAAGAATATTTTACTTAAATAACAATAGACTAGTACATTAAGTTGCCTAAAAGAAATGAGCTAAAGTGTGATTAAGGCTCCATTCTAAGATCCACAAGCTTCACAATCATCCGGATTATCAATTGAGCATGCTAAAATCTCTTCTTCAGTAAACTCTTCAACAGGCTCTTTTGATGTTTTTTCTATCTTTTTAACTGGCATTTCAGAAAATACCTCTTCCTTCGGAACTTTTTCTTCTTTTTTCTTAACAGTAAACTTAATCGCTGCAGATGCAGCTTTCGTTCTTAAATAATACATTCCTGTTTTTAGACCCTTTTTCCATGCATGAAAATGCATCGATGTCAACTTACCCATATTGGGGGATTCAACGAAAAGATTCAAAGATTGCGATTGATCTATGAATACTCCTCTATCGGCAGACATATCGATAATGTCACGCATAGAGAGTTCCCAAACTGTCTTATACAGTAGCTTTATATTTTCTGGAATTCCATCTATGCTTTGAATTGATCCATTATTGGCCATGATAGCATTTTTGACATCTTCATTCCAAATGCCTAAATTCACAAGGTCTAAAAGAAGGTGTTTATTAACTACAATAAACTCTCCCGAAAGAACTCGGCGAGTATAAAGATTACTAGTGTAAGGCTCAAAACATTCGTTATTTCCAAGAATTTGAGAAGTGGATGCCGTTGGCATAGGTGCTAAAAGAAGGGAATTTCTAACTCCATGCTTTTTAATTTTTTTTCGCAACCCAGACCAATCCCATCTGCCACTTAAATCCTCATCTTTAAGGCCCCACATATTATATTGAAACTCCCCTTTTGAAATTGGTGAACCTTCGTAGCTTTCATAAGCTCCATCGACCTTAGCTAGGTCATAAGAAGCGGTGACCGCTGAGAAATAAATTGTCTCAAAAATATCTTTATTGAGCTGTTTGGCTTCAGGACTAGTAAAAGGTAATCGTAAATGAATAAAAGCATCTGCTAATCCTTGCACGCCAATCCCAATAGGACGATGACGCATATTAGAATTCCGTGCTTCGGGAACTGGATAATAATTCTGATCAATTACTTCGTTTAAGTTTTTTGTAATCTTGTAAGTGACATCGTAAAGCATTTGATGATCAAAAGCACCATCATTAACATATTTGGGTAATGCTATTGATGCTAAATTACAAACAGCAACTTCATCTGGAGCAGTGTATTCTATGATCTCTGTGCAGAGATTTGAAGAACGAATAACACCTAGATTTTTTTGATTTGATTTTGAGTTACAGGCGTCTTTATACAATATATAAGGGGTCCCTGTCTCAATTTGAGCTTCTAATATTTTAGTCCAAAGCTCGCGGGCAGCAATGGTTTTACGCCCTTTGTTATCAGATTCATATTTAGCGTAAAGATCATTAAATTCAGCTCCATATGTATCAAATAATCCTGGACACTCATTAGGGTCCATTAATGTCCAATCTGCATCCTCTTCTACTCGCTGCATGAAAAGGTCGGGAATCCATAGAGCATAAAATAGGTCACGCGCTCTATTTTCTTCTTTTCCAGTATTTTTTCTAAGATCCAGAAAGTCAAAAACATCGGCGTGCCATGGTTCCAGATAAATAGCAAATGAACCTTTTCGCTTTCCTCCACCCTGATCTACATATCTAGCAGTATCGTTAAATACACGTAAAAGAGGAATCAAACCATTTGACGTTCCATTTGTTCCGCGGATGTATGATCCTGTAGATCTTATATTATGAATGCTAAGCCCTATTCCTCCAGCGCTTTGAGAAATCTTTGCGGTCTGCTTTAATGTATCATAAATACCGTCTATGCTATCATCCTGCATCTGAAGTAAGAAACAGCTAGACATTTGAGGCTTCGGAGTACCGGAATTAAAAAGTGTTGGCGTTGCATGAGTATACAGCCCTTTAGACATTCCATTGTATGTCTCAATAGCATCTCCTATTTTTTCTTTATGGATTCCAATTGCCACGCGCAAAAGCATTTGCTGTGGCCTTTCAGCAATTTTCCCATTAGTACGAAGCAAATATGATCTCTCTAATGTTTTGAAGCCAAAATAGTCATAACTAAAATCCCGATCATAAATAGGTGTAGAATCCAATAGTTCGGCATTAGATTCTATAATTTCCATAACGTCATCAGCAATTAAAGGCGCCTTTTGCCCTGTTTTCGGGCTCACAAACTGATGCAATTCACGCATTGTATCAGTGAATGACTTATTAGTATTCTTGTGCAAATTTGAAACGGAAATCCTCGCTGCAAGCTTCGCATAGTCTGGATGCCTAACCGTCATTGATGCCGATGTTTCAGCGGATAAACTATCCAGTTCACTTGTGCTCACCCCATCGTATAATCCTTCGATGACCCTCATTGCAACAGCCACAGCATCAACGTGTGAACTCAAACCATAACAAAGTTTCTGAATCCTTGCTGTAATCTTATCAAATTTTATAGCTTCTTTGCGGCCATCGCGCTTTAATACATTCATCATAAAATTTATTTTTTAGAAGTCCGAATCAAATGAAAAAGAATCTTCCTTAGTCTCTGCCTCCATTCCGACTCCGGCCTTACGATAATCTGAAACTCTTTTTTCAAAGAAATTTGTTTTTCCTTCCAACGAAATCATATCCATAAAGTCAAATGGATTCTCCGAATTATAACTCTTTGGACAATTTAATTCCGTTAGTAAGCGGTCGGTAACGAACTCTAAATACTGCTCCATAAGACGGCTATTCATACCAATTAAATCTACTGGAAGAGATTCAGTAATAAATTCCCTCTCGATATCTAAAGCCTCTGTAATAATTTGTATTATTCTTTCTTTTGGAACTTTATTTACAAGGTGTTCATTATGAAGATGAACAGCAAAATCACAATGCATTCCCTCGTCTCTGCTAATTAATTCATTAGAAAATGTTAATCCCGGGAGTAATCCTCTTTTTTTCATCCAAAAAATAGAACAAAATGCTCCACTAAAAAATATACCTTCAACAGCGGCAAATGCAATTAGTCTTTCGGCAAACGAAGGGGAATCGATCCATTTCAAAGCCCAATCAGCCTTCTTTTTAATTGCATCAAAAGTTTCAATTGCATTAAATAATTTAGCTTTTTCACTTGAATCTTTGACATAGGTATCAATCAATAAAGAATATGTTTCACTATGAATGTTTTCCATCATGATTTGAAAACCATAAAAAAACTTTGCCTCTGTATATTGAACTTCATTGACAAAATTTTCAGCAAGATTTTCATTAACAATTCCATCTGATGCTGCGAAAAAAGCCAATATGTGTTTTACAAAATATCTTTCATTGTCAGATAACTTATTTTCCCAATCGGAAACATCTTGATGCAAATCGATTTCTTCAGCCGTCCAAAAACTTGCTTCGGCTTTTTTATAAATATCCCAAATATCATTGTGTTCAATGGGGAAAAGCACGAATCTGTTTGGGTTTTCTTTTAAAATTGGTTCGTTTTGGGTAGTTGATTTGCTCATTTTTATTGATCTAATCGCCTAATGGCGAGGTTTTTAAGTGTGCTCTGGGTGCATTTTAGCAGCATAAACGGTCAAAGCCGACAAAACATACTGCAGGTGAGCTTTACAAATCTTGGAAAGCATCATGGCTTTCGCAAGCGATAGATGTGAACATTAAGTTGGAGTTTTCAACATTCTTGATTCTGGATATAATTAAAAAGCACCGAAAAACCTGGGTGTTTGAATTAACCAAATTATTTTATTCGAGTTCCTCGAAAATAATCCACATCAATTGTTAATAACCTTGATTCCCTTTTAGTATAATTACTCTGAAATTTTCTGGTAAAGCAATTCTGCTTCATCCACCCACTCCTTTCCATAAGCGCGTTCGAGGCCATTTTTTAAAAATCTAAAAACCGGCAATTTTAACTCTTGACCTAAATTACATGCCGGTTCACAAACCTTCCAATGATGAACATTAAGCGCATCAAAATCCGAATATTTAGTCACTCTAATAGGATATAAATGGCATGATATCGGCTTTGGCCAATCTATAGCTCCCGCTTCATATGCCTTTTCTATTCCGCACTTTGCGACTCCTGAGTCAAATACTACATAAGCGCACTCCTTTTTAGCGACAAGAGGGGTAGTGTATTCTTCATCATCATCAATAACAAAATGGCCTTGAGACTCAATAGCTGAAATACCTTCTGGACTTAAGTATGGGCGGATCTTTGGTTGAATATCTCTTAAAGTTTTCACCTCACTTGGCATTAATGGAGCGCCAGAATCTCCTTCAACGCAACATGCCCCTTTGCACTTAGATAAATCACAACAAAAAGCATGATCAAAGACAACGTTTGAAACAACAGTTTTTCCAATTTGAAACATAAAGTAAAGGTCTACCTTTGGCCCTCTAAATCAATGTTGAATATTTTTTAAAATGAATATTTCTGAAATCGTTTCGGTAACAATGGTATTATTTGCGGTTATTGATATAATTGGTAGTATCCCCATAATAATAGCTGTTAGAGATAAAGTTGGGCATATACAGTCTGAGAAAGCGACTATTGCGGCATCTTTAATTATGATAATTTTCTTGTTCATTGGAGAAGAACTTTTAGCTCTATTTGGAGTCAACGTAGCTTCATTTGCTGTCGCCGGTGCACTGATTTTATTTTTTCTGGCATTAGAAATGATTCTTGGTGTGCGGATATATAAAGAAGTCGAACCAGAATCGGCAAGTATTGTACCAATTGCTTTTCCTTTGATTGCAGGAGCAGGAACTCTTACCACATTAATCTCTATTCGGAGTGAGTATGCATCTATTAATATTTTAATTGCTATAATCATCAATGCCCTTTTAGTATATTTAGTTTTGAAGAACACCCATCATATCGAGCGAATATTGGGTAAAGGAGGAATTTCAATTATTCGAAAGATCTTCGGGATAATCCTCTTGGCTATTTCTGTTCGACTTTTTACTGCTAATATTGGTTCTCTAATAGCATAAGAATAATTTATATTTCAATATTTTCGAACTAATTAACAATACATAAATCAAATGTCTCAAGGCCCTGAAGAATTGTTTAAAAAAGTTATTTCTCATGCAAAAGAATATGGATTTGTATTCCAAAGCAGCGAGATATATGACGGCCTAAGCTCAGTATATGATTATGGACCAAATGGAGCACTGTTAAAAAATAATATTAAAAATTATTGGTGGAGGTCTATGGTTCAATTGAACGATAACGTTGTAGGTATCGATTCTGCTATTTTCATGCATCCAGATGTTTGGAAAGCCTCAGGTCATATTGATGCCTTTAATGATCCATTAATTGATAATAAGGATTCGAAAAAAAGATATCGAGCAGATGTTTTAATTGAAGATTATGCTGAAAAGTTATTTCAAAAAGCAGAAAAAGAAATAAAAAAAGCAGCTCTACGCTATGGAGATTCCTTCGATCCGGAATTGTACCGCAAAACAAATACGCGAGTATTAGACTATGAAACAAAAGCAAAAGCGATTTTAAGTAGGTTCTCGAAAGCCCTTTCAAACAATGATCTTTCTGAAGCGCGACAAGTTATCATTGATGAAAAAATTAAATGTCCTGTTAGTGGATCTTCCAATTGGACTGAAGTTCGTCAGTTTAATTTGATGTTTGGTACTAAAATAGGTTCTGTTGCAGAAGGGGCTAATGATTTGTTTCTCCGACCGGAAACAGCGCAAGGCATTTTTGTCAATTTTCTCAATGTATTCAAAACTAGTCGAATGAAAATTCCATTTGGAATTGCTCAAATAGGGAAAGCATTTAGAAATGAAATAGTAGCGAGACAGTTTATTTTCAGAATGAGAGAGTTTGAACAAATGGAAATGCAGTTCTTCGTTATGCCGGGCTCAGAAATGACATGGTTTGATCATTGGAAAAAAATTAGGATGAATTGGCATGAATCTTTAGGCTTTAATCCAAAAAACTATCGTTATCATGACCATGAAAAGCTGGCACATTATGCTAATGCTGCTGCTGATATAGAATATAACTTTCCATTTGGCTTCAAAGAATTAGAGGGCATTCATAGTCGAACTGACTTTGATTTGAAACAACATTCTAAACACTCAGGGAAAAAACTTCAAGTCTTCGACCCTGTTTCAAATGAGAATTTTACTCCTAATGTGATAGAAACTTCTATAGGTTTAGACCGAATGTTCTTGAGTGTTTTATCGGAATGCCTAAAAGAAGAAACTCTTAAAGATCAATCTTCAAGAACTGTTCTGAGCCTTCCTCATGCACTGGCTCCAAATCAAGCAGCGATATTACCGTTATTAAAAAAGGATGGACTTCCCGAGTGTGCTAAGAAAATTTATAATCAATTAAAATTTGATTTTCAACTAATCTTTGATGAAAAAGATGCCATTGGAAAAAGATATCGGCGACAAGATGCTATTGGCACTCCTATTTGCATAACTATTGACCATCAAACATTAATTGATAATACTGTAACTCTTAGAGACCGTGATAGCATGGACCAAAACCGAGTAGAAATAAAGGACCTATCAAACATTATTAAAAGCATTACTTCCATAGAGGCTCTTCTAAAAAAAATCTGAATTGATAAGTCACTTGTCTAAAGTTCATATTTTCATACCTTTGAGCAGAGCCTTAAACAATATAAATCAAAGAATTATGAAAAAAGTAAGTTTATTTTTAAGCGCATTGGCAATGGTTGCCTTTGTTGCATGCAACAATGCTGAAGAAGCAACTATGGAGGTAACTGAAGAGGTAACTGAAGAGGTAACTGAAGAGGTAACTGAAGAGGTAGCTGAAGAAGCTACCATGGAGACAACTGAAGAAGCTACTGAAGAGGCAACTGAAGAGGCAACTGAAGAAGCTACCATGGAGGCAACTGAAGAAGCTACTGAAGAGGTAGCTGAATAAAAAGACTCTTTAAAGAACTTAAAAAAAGCCGTATCAATTAATGATACGGCTTTTTTGTACTATTCTAAATTTTATCGATAATTCTTAGTTCTGTATCCACTCCAGCTTTATTTAGAAATTCTATTCCAGAAAGATCTTTATACTCTAAGGCATAAACAACTCTAGCGATTCCAGCTTGATGAATTAATTTGCTACAATTTGAACAAGGTGACATCGTAAGATAAAGCGTTGCTCCAGTACAACTTTGAGTAGAATTCGCTACTTTTAAAATAGCATTTGCCTCTGCATGCAGCACATACCATTTGGTAAACCCATCATCATCCTCACAAATATTCTCAAATCCTGAAGGAGTGCCATTATAGCCATCTGAAATTATCATTCTATCCTTAACAATTAGAGCTCCCACTTTACGTCGGTTGCAATAGGATAGGTTCGACCACTCTAAAGCCATCCTTAGATATGCTATGTCATATTTTACCTGTTTATCCATAAAAACGTCAGTAAATTTAGCTTGAACACTTAATTTGGCCCCTTAAAAAGTGCCCAGGGCGGGAATCGAACCCGCACACCAAGGGTACACGAGTTTGAGTCGTGCGCGTCTACCAGTTCCGCCACCTGGGCTATTAGAAGGCAAACATACTATAAAAATGTTTACATTTGCACCCCAAATAATTCCGAATCATGCAACCCGTAGCAAAAATTTTCGCAGGAAGAGCTACTAAAGCCTTAGCAGCGCAGATCGCATCCTCCTATGGAATCCCATTAGGTGAGGTTAATATTTTGCAATTTTCTGATGGAGAGTTTTTGCCTTCATTCATTAAATCCGTGCGAGGAAGTCGAGTTTTTTTGATCCAAAGTACGATGCCGAGTTCAGATAATTTATTTGAACTTCTTCAAATGATAGATGCGGCCAAGAGAGCATCTGCTCGACACATAACAGCTGTGATTCCATATTTTGGATATGCCCGGCAAGATAGGAAAGATCAGCCACGAGTCCCGATAACTTCAAAGCTTGTTACAAATCTACTGGAAGCAGCAGGCGCGACAAGAGTAATGACAATGGACCTTCATGCTGATCAAATTCAGGGCTTTTTTGAAATCCCAGTAGATCATCTATATTCCAGCTCTTTATTTATCCCAGACATTGAAAAGTTGAAGTTATTAGATTTGACTATTGCATCGCCAGATATGGGCGGCTCCAAAAGAGCAACCCGTTATGGCAATCAACTCGGCGCAGAAGTGGTAATCTGTTACAAACAAAGAAAACAAGCTAATCAAATTGATAAAATGACGGTTATTGGTGACGTTTCTAATCGGCATGTCATCCTTGTAGATGACATGGTTGATACTGGCGGAACTCTTGTCAAAGCAGCAGAAATGCTGATTGATCAAGGAGCCAAAACTGTAAGAGCCTACTGTACCCATGGCGTCTTATCAGGGCAAGCTGTAGAAAAAATTGAAAATTCAAAACTTGAAGAACTCGTAATAACAAATACAATCCCACAACTTAAGCAGAGTTCAAAAATTCGTGTGCTTGATGTTGCGGGTCTTTTTGCGTCTGTAATGCAAAAAGTAAATTCAAATGAGTCCATAAGTGGACACTTCGTAATGTAACCTCTGAAATCCTATATCTCAATGCAATCTATCTCAATTAAAGGAAAAGTTCGAACTGAACTTGGTACTAAAGCTGCAAAATCCTTACGCGCCTCAGGAGAGGCTCCATGCGTAATCTATGGCGGGAAAGAAATTATTCATTTTAGTGCCCCCGTTTTAGCCTTTAGAGAATTAGTTTATACTTCTGAGGCGCGTGTTGCTAAAATCGAATTAGACTCAAAATCATATGTTGCGGTAATCCAAGATATGCAGTTTGATGTTCTAACTGATGTTTTAACCCATATGGACTTTATTGAAGTGATTTCAGGAAAGCCTGTTACATTAAATGTTCCAGTTTCTTGTACAGGTAATGCTCGAGGAATTCGTAATGGTGGAACTTTAAAATCCATCCTTCGAACCTTGAAGATTAAAGGAAATATTGATGATCTTCCTTCTTTGATTGAGCATGATATTACAGAACTTAAAATTGGTGAAGCAATTCGTGTAATTGATATTAAGGAAGGGAAACCATATGAAGTTTTGAATGCAGATGCTGCAGTTGTCGTAACAATTAAAATGTCGCGTAAAGCTGTACTAGACGAAGATGTTGATGCTGCTGAAGG
>CAJVWI010000017.1 GCA_913009655.1 uncultured Cryomorphaceae bacterium | reverse complement strand
TGATATATTATTAATTGGGGCATAATCTGCAGTCCCATTTGGTGATGAAACCAATCCAATAATTTCATTGGCTCCTGTTGATAAAGTTGTTTGAGCAAAAGCTATAGTCGCACTTTGTCCAGCTGCAATACTACCTGTCCAGTTTTGTGAAACTTGGTTTCCTCCATTCACCGTGTATGAAACAGTTGCGGAGGTAATGGTCATAGACCCAGAATTTTGGATAGTTATTGATGGTGTGACATTGGGGTCACAATAACCATTGGTAGTTGCACTCATACTAGCGATGCTAACATCGGCTAGACCGGTGACGGCTTGTTTTGGGCTAAATGCAGCATTTTTAATTTCTTTGTTTGAGTCATCTTGAACAAATGCAACAAAGGCTATTTCACCTAGATTCGCGATATAAGTTGGTAGCGCTATTGTAAATTGATATGTTTGATTTTGCCCAGCAGTCCATGTATCTGATAAAGTGGTGCCATTGGCATCGGGCACCATTTTTCGCATAACATTGTGAAAAACTGTTTCCCCATTCGATCCCGGCGCAGATGAATAGTTAATTGTTTCTTCCACTAAAGCAAGATGTAATTTCAAGGATCCAGCAGACCCTGAGGTAATAGTTGATGTAGATGAATTTGAAACGGAAACAGCAACTTGAACAGAATCATATCCACTTGTGAGCTGATGAGTGAGTATGACAGACATGTCAGGCGTAACATTATATCTAGCGTCAATCTGAGTCTGCGTGATGTTTGCGGGTGAAGAGCCTGCAGGGACTACGGATACATTTCTAACACTTGGTACTCCGGTAACACCATAATAGGAAACTCTTGTAGCTACTTCATTCGGATTAGCAGCATTCATAGGATCTACACCCGGCCATGATGTTTGATATGCGATTTTAACCGCTTTTGTGGTATTTGCCAAAAGGGCTGCAAATGGCGGGTTTTGAGAGGCACATGGACCACATGAGGCTTGTGTGAAGTGTTCGAATAAAACCAGTCTTGTAGCCTGAGAATGAAGGGCATTAGCTGATAATAACATTGCAAAAACGAGTATAAATTTTTTCATCGTAATAATTAGTTTGGAGGTTGAATGCGATAAATATAGTCATCGATGCTCTTAATATCTAGAATAATGCTTAATTTATTTGTAATTCAAGACTTCATCTTGCTTTTGGTCTTTACCTTTGAAATAATATTAGAACAACCGTTATGTTAAAAAAATCAATAATATTTTTTTCTTTTTCCTTTTTTTCTATTTACTTGTCTGGCCAATCTTTGATTTTAGAATCAAAGGATTCAATCGCATATGTTAATAGCATTGTAGGAGAGCAGGCAAAAGGAGATATTACAATGAAAAATATTTCCTCTTCATCAAAAGATTATTACCTGGTTCGAAGTAAGGTGGGTTCATCTGGCTTAGTCGACTCCAATTATTTCTGCTGGGATTTATGCTATCCTACTTTTGCCGGACAGAGTCAAGGTACCGTAACTATTGCTGCAGGTGCCGTCGCCTATGACTTTTCAGGATATGCTTATGTACGCGATACAAATGCTGTTGGTCAGGACACTGTTTGGTATACAGTAATTAATGCGACAGATGCCTCAGATACTCTTCGTATATATATGGTCTATTGTTTCTCGAAGACTTTTGATTTGCCGGATGATTATCAAGAAAAGTTTAGTGTATTTCCAAACCCAGTAGGAAATGAATCTCTGAATGTTGTGTTCTCAACTTTGAATATTTCTAGTGAATTGTTAATTGTTGACTTAAGGGGGCTCATTGTTTCAAGAGTTTCCATTGCGCCTTCTTCAGATCACATTATTTTAAACCCATACGACTATGGATTAAAACCTGGAATATATTCCTTGCAAAGAAATAGCTCATTGGGAATGTGGAATTTTGGAAAATTAATAGTTCACTGAAATACCAAAATATAAATTCTGTCGTTAAAGGAATCTAATGTTTCATCATTTCGTAGGACGTATAATAGAAAAATCGCCAGCACACATTGTGCTTGAATGCGGCGGTGTTGGATATTATCTAAATATCTCGTTAACAACATTTGGTCAGATTGGTGAAGCGAAAGAGGTAAAATTATTGACCCATGCAGTTTATCGGGAAGATGCTCAATTACTTTTTGGTTTTCATACAGGAGTTGAAAGAGATGTTTTTCTACTGTTACTAAGTGTCTCTGGTGTTGGTGCAAACACTGCAAGAATGATTTTATCGGCACTCAGACCCAATGAGGCAATACAAGCTATCTCGAATGGAGATAGCGGAACCCTTCAAAGAATAAAAGGAATTGGAGCTAAAACAGCTCAAAGAATTGTAATTGATTTAAGAGATAAAGTAGGTGGTGTTGCAACGATAAAAGGTTCAGGAGATGAACCAGCATCATCTGTCAGGGCCGAGGCAATTCAAGCGTTAATTGTATTAGGTTTTTCACGCTCAATAGTAGAAAGAATAGTTTCATCAATCCTTTCTAAGGATGGTGACCACGATCTAGAAGACGTTTTAAGAATCGCCTTATCCCAGTTGTAATGCGATCGTATTGCGGTCTTTTCTGGAGTTTTTTGATTACTCTGAGTCTTTCTATGGGTTTAAATGCCCAAGGCATAGACTCTAGTCAGACAAATTGGTCTATGCCAGGAATTAACACTCCCGATAATATCAATACAATTTACACATTTGACCCTATTACAGGATTTTATATAGGTCAAAGATATATTGGTAACGTTCCTATGGGATCCCCTATTTATTTATCAAAAGAGGATTACAGTAAAATGATATTTTCACAACAAGAGACTGATGGTTGGAAAAGCAGATGGTCACAGGGTAGTTCGGCAGATAAAAGAGAAGGGAGTAGCATTGTTCCAGATATGAATTTATCAAATAACTTGATAGAAGATATTTTTGGTTCAGATGAATTAGAGATAAGACCTCAAGGTACAGCAGAGCTTAGATTTGGTTTAAGATTTCAACATATAAAAAACCCTATTGTTCCGGAGAGAAATAGAAAGAATCTGGCATTTGATTTTGATCAAAAAATGCAGGTCAATGCAACAGGAAAGTTAGGGGAAAGGCTAGATCTTCAAATTAATTATGATACTGAAGCGACTTTTGGATTTGAAAATAAAATGAAGTTAAATTTTAAAGGCTTAGAAGATGACATTATTAAGTCTTTGGAGATGGGGAATGTCAGTATGCCAACGGGTAGCAGTCTTATTACTGGTGCTCAAAGTTTATTTGGGCTAAAGGGTAAATTTCAATTTGGTAAAACCACTGTTACGGGAGTTGTCGCTGAGCAGCGAAGCCAAAGTCAAAGTTTAAACATTCAAGGGGGGGCAACAACTCAAGAATTTTTAATTAGAGGAGATTCATATGAAGCGAATCGACATTTTTTTCTTAGTCATTATTTCAGGGATCATTATGAGCAATGGCTAAGTACTCTCCCCGTTATTCAGAGCCCAATTCAAATAACGAGAGTGGAGGTCTGGGTCACTAATAGAAGAACAACACCTAATGAGGTTCGTAATATTATTGCGTTTACTGATTTGGGTGAAGGTGAATCCAAGGCTTGGCGATCCACGAATTCAAACCGGAATGGTGATATTATTTTCCCTGGCCCAACAATAGATCCTTTACCCAGCAATAGGATAAACAGACTCGATCCAAAAGAACTTCTTTTGAGATTCCCAAATGTACGCGACGGTGCTACGGCAGGGACTTCATTGATTACTTCTGGCTACGATGCTAATGTTGAGTATTCGGAGTTGACAAATGCAAGAAAACTGCAGGCCAATGAATATACTTTTCATCCTCAATTAGGTTATATGACCCTAAATACTTCTTTGAATCAAGATGAAGTACTTGCGGTGGCATATCAATATACTGCTAATGGTAGAACGTATCAAGTAGGGGAATTTTCAAATGATGGGATAATGGCTCCTAAAAGTCTAATTCTGAAATTAGTAAAACACACTCTTTTAAATGTAAAGTCACCACTTTGGGACTTGATGATGAAAAATGTTTATAGTCTTAATGCGTTTCAAGTATCAAAGGAAGATTTTAGGTTAGAGGTAATGTATATGAATGATGCAACCGGTTTACCCATTCCGTTTTTACCGAAAAGCTCAGTAAAAGATAAGCTTCTCATCCAGGTTTTAGAAATGGATTATGTCAACAATAATAATGATCCCTTTCCAGATGGGCTTTTTGACTATGTTGAGGGGGTAACAGTTTTGAGTCAAAAAGGCCGAGTCATTCTTCCAGTTCTAGAGCCATTTGGATCAAGCCTATCAAATAAATTATCAAATCAAGATGAAAAAGACAGGTATGTTTTTCAGCAGCTTTATGATTCAACCCTTTTTAGAGCCCAGGAGCAAACGCAATTAAATAAATTTCTGATTCGAGGAAGATATAAAAGTGCTGGAGGTTCTGTCATACAGCTTAATTCATTCAATATTCCCAGGGGATCCATTTCTGTAACGGCTGGCGGGGCCAAGCTTGTCGAAAATCAAGACTTTACGGTTGATTACTCTTTAGGGCAGGTTAGAATTCTTAATGAGAGTATACTCCAATCAGGTATGCCGATTAAAGTATCATTTGAGAATAACACAATGTTTAATTTTCAAGCCAAGACCTTTTCTGGTCTTGCCGTAGAGCATGAAGTTTCAAAAGATTGGAAAATAGGAGGAACATTTTTGAGATTGGCAGAAAGGCCTCTGACGCAAAAAGTAAATTCTGGCGATGAGCCCATAGCAAATAGTATTTGGGGATTTCAAACTCAATATCAAAAGAATCTACCAGGATTAACTCGTTTTATGGATAAGTTGCCCTTTATTTCCACCAATGCACCTTCCAGGATTCAGATACAGGCAGAAGTTGCTCAATTGCTTCCAGGATCCCCAAAAGGGATTAAAATAAATGGTGACGCTACTACTTATTTAGATGACTTTGAGACTAGTCAGACTACTATTGATCTAAGAGGAACTACAACTTGGCATTTGGCTTCAACACCTGAGGGTCAAAATCAATTGTTTCCTGAGGCTTCGTTAAGTAATGACTGGGCTTATAATGCGAATCGGGCCAGGATGAGTTGGTACATTATTGATCCTTCTTTTTTTGCGAATAATAGTCAGACCCCTAATAATATTCGAAACAACCCTGCTATTACATCGGATCATCAACAACGTCTCGTTCCTCTTGCAGAAGTTTTTCCTAATGTCCCTTTGCAGCCGGGAATGGCAAGGAATATAGCCATGTTTGATTTGCAGTTTGACCCCAATGAGCGGGGACCATATAATTATGATGTATCTGGTTACTCCAACTACAGCAAGGGTTTGAATCCTGATGGATCTTTATCTGATCCGAAATCAAGATGGGCGGGAATCATGCGGCAACTATCAATAAATAATTTCGAAGAACAAAATATTGAATTTATCCAATTTTGGATGATGGATCCATTCCTAGATAATCCTGCTGCTCTCGGTGGTGACCTGTATTTTCATTTAGGTAATCTATCTGAAGATATTCTTAAAGATGGTCGTCAAAGTTTTGAGAATGGGTTGTCTTCATCAGGTCTACCCGTTGATGTAGATTCCTCTGTTTGGGGTTACACATCAAAATATCAGCCCGTAGTTCAGGCTTTCGATAATGACCCAAGTTCTAGGGTTCACCAGGACGTGGGATTAGATGGTTTGGGAGATATTAGAGAAAGTCGATTAAAGGGTAATGGTGGTCAGACATATTTATCTTCCTTGAATAACGCTTTTGGAGCAAATAGTCTAGCATACCAAGAGGCTCTTCAAGACCCCTCTGGGGATAATTTCTCATACTACAGAGGGCCAAGTCAAGATTCAGCAGATGCCGATATCTTAAAGCGATATCGTTATTTTAATAATCCTGATGGGAATTCCCAGACTACTTTAATTAATGGCCTTCCTGCTACTTATACAAATTTACCTGATAAAGAAGATGTTAATAGGGATGCGACTCTGAATAAGTCAGAGCAGTACTTTCAATATCATATATCAATGCGGCCGGAAGATTTAGTTATTGGAAAGAACCATATTGCGGATATATACGAAACTCAAACAGACTTACTTCCTGACAACACAAGGAAGCCTGTTCGATGGATTCAATTTAAAATACCAGTTTTTGAACCCTCTAAAAGAATCGGAGGAGCATCAGACTTTCGTTCAATTCGTTTTATTCGGATGATAATGAAAGGCTGGGAAGAAGCAACAGTTTTGAGGCTTGCTCGTTTAGATCTTGTAAGAGGTGAATGGCGGCGGTATAGATTCTCTCTGGAAGAGTCCAGAGAATTAATACCTGTGGACGCAATGGATGAAACAACATTCGTTATGAATGCAGTTAACCTTGAAGAGAATGGAGGTAGAAAACCAATTCCGTACGTGCTTCCTCCAGGGATTGAGAGACAGGTACTTTTGGGTAATACCTCATTGGTTCAGCAAAATGAGCAGGCATTAAGCTTGAGGGTTTGTGGCTTAAGAGATGGGGACGCGCGAGCCGCCTTTAAGAACACTTCTGTTGATATGCGCATGAATAAACGTTTAAGACTTTTTGCGCACGCAGAGGCAGGCAATCAGTTTGAACAGCTTAATGATGATGATTTGAGGTTATTTATTCGCCTTGGCAATGATTATAGCCAAAACTATTATGAGTATGAAATTCCTTTAAAGGTAACCCCATGGGGTAGTAGCGATCCTGGAATAGTGTGGCCCTCATCAAATGAAATTGATATCGCCTTTGAGGAATTCACTAATCTAAAACTAAAAAGAGATCAAGCTCAAATTTCAAATTCTACTATATACGAGGAGCTTAAAGATGATGGGGAAGGAGTGATACGAGTCTTGGGAGTCCCGAACTTAGGAAATGTCAGAACGATAATGATGGGAGTTCGCAATCCAAAAAAAAGAAATACAGGCAGTTCTGATGACGGTATGGATAAATGTGCTGAGGTCTGGGTAAATGAATTGAGAATGACCGACTTTGATAATCGTGGAGGTGTGTCTGCAATTGCTCGGACTACTACTCAGCTTGCTGATCTTGGACAAATAGCTTTGAGCGGTACTTACAGTACAGTCGGATTTGGATCTTTAGACATGAGTCCACAGGAAAGAAATAAATTCTCTGCTGCCACTTATGATTTTCAAACAAATTTAGAATTAAGTCGATTTTTACCCTTTAAAACGCGTCTTAGATTGCCTTTATTTATCAATAATGCTCAGGATTGGAAAACACCTATGTTTAATCCTTTAAACCCTGATATTGAAATGAGTAAGGCTCTGGAAAATTTAAACAGTGCTGAAGAGAGATCTAATTTAAAGACAATGGTTGCAGACAGGACAGTTCGCAGGGGATTTAATTTGACTAATGTTAGATTTGAGCGTTCTTCTGGCAAGAATACATCCAGCCCAACTGTTTCAAGAAGTGCTTCACCAAATGCCAATAGATCAAATAATAAGGGAAAAAATAAAGAGAATGTAAAAAAAGGTGCGCGTAAACCGACTCCATTTGACATCAGCAATTGGACTGCTTCATATTCATTTAATGAGGTGCTGAGAAGTGATGCAAATACGTTAAGAGACGATAGGGAAGACCACAAAGCAGCTCTCATTTATAACTTCCAAACGAATCCTTTCAATATTCAGCCGTTTAAGGGTTTAAAGAATAAGAATTTGACATTAATTAAGGATTTTAACTTCAATTTAACTCCTTCTAAAATAAGTGTTCGCGGAGATTTAATTAGATCTATTCAAACCATGAAAATGCGTAATGTAGATAATCCCACATTCCAATTACCAGAAATGTTCAGCAAAAATTTCACAATGGATAGAAATTATAATGTCATCTGGGATTTAAGTAAGGGCATAAAATTGGACTATACCTCTCGCATGCGAGTTAGGGTGGATGAATTACCAGGATCAAATTCAGTTGATTCGGTAAAATCGTTTTTATTAGATAATGTCAGAGCCGGTGGAAGACCCACTGAGTATCATCATACAATTAATACATCGTGGAACATACCGATAAATAAATTGCCATTAATGGAATTTGCTCAGATTCAATTGAGATATACTGCAGATTATGATTGGAAAGCTAATTCATTACTTGCTTCTCGACAGTCTATAGATAGCTTAGATTACGGAAATATAATAGAAAATTCAGGTAAGTGGAACGGGACAGCAAATCTGAATTTTGCTACTTTTTATAAAAATTTCACTTGGTATAAAAAATTGAAGCAAGGAAACAATTCGAAATCAAGAGGAGCAAGAACAGCAATGGAGCAGCGATTAATAGGAAAGAACTCTAAGAGTGCCAAAAAGAAAGAAGATGAAAAAAGCGGTATTGGAAAAAAAATACTAGTTGCAGTTGTAGATATTGTAACTATGGTAAAGTCTGTTAATCTGAGTGCGACACTGAATACAGGCCTTTACCTTCCGGGCTTCAGTCCTTTGCCAGTATTTAGTGGATTTTCCCCCGATGCGGCAATGGCCCCAGGGTTAGACATGCTTTTAGGACTCCCGGTAGACATTACCACTCGAGCGAGTAATTCAAGTAATAATTGGCTGATAAAAAACCCAAACCAACCAAACAGGTATTTAAAGACATCTACACAAACATTTAATGCTCGTGCTCAACTTGAACCAATTAAAGATTTTAGGATAACTATTACCGCAACGCAAAATTACGGATTACAGGAGAGTAGTACTTATCGATATAGTGAAGGCCTTGGTATAGATTCTCTTTACGATAAAGGTTTTCATCATTTTAGTCCGCAAAATATGGAGACATTTTCGACATCCTGGCTATCATGGCGTAGTGCTTTTGATACAAGCAGTGCCCCCGGGTATGGCAGTGTTGCATTTAAGGATTTCATGAAAAGCAGACTAGAGTTTTCTCAACAGCTTTCTGATAGCGCGGTAAAAAATGTCCCTGGTTATACACAATCTTTTATTGAGGAAACAGATTCTTCGAGATACGGTTTCGATGGATACTCTGTCCTGCAAAGTGATGTCTTATTAAATAGTTTTTTTGCTGCTTACGGATATCAAGATTCGAAAACGATGAATCGAATTGATTTTAGATCTGTTATCCCTATGCCAAATTGGTCAATCAATTATACTGGTCTCATGAGGTTAAAGCCTTTTCGAAAGATTTTTACTGCGTTCGCTTTAAGTCATAAATACTCAAATAATTTAACAGTCCAGAATATTCAGACGAATATGCTTAGGGCTCAGGATATTCAAAATAATCCAAGTAATCAATTCCCTCGAAATTCAAACTTAGATATCCTTTCTGAAATGCAAATAGGCCAAGTCTCAATTTCTGAGTCGTTATCACCATTAATTGGAGTTGATATCAGGACTAGAAAGAACACTTCATTTAAATTTGAGATTGGAAAACAGCGCCAAGTTGCCCTGAGTATGGCTAACAATCAAATCACAGAAAGTAAATCTACAGATTTAACGGTTGGCGTGGGTTATATAATTCGTGATGTTCAGTTCACCATAGTTGATGAGGCAGGTCAAAGAAATAACATCAAATCAAACCTGGAATTAAAATTAGATATAAGAGTAAGTGATAATCAGACAGTAATTCGTCGAATTCTTGAAGGGTTTAATCAACCTACTGCCGGCCAGAGAAGAACCACAATAAAACTAACTGCAGATTACCGTTTAAGCAGAAGGCTGGCAGCGCAGTTTTATTATGATCAAACTATTAGTACGTTTAAAACCTCGATGGCATTCCCTACAAATCAATGGCAAAGTGGAATAGCTTTAAGACTGAATTTAGGTAACTAATACTGTTATATATTTGCAACTTAAATTTTTGAAATGAATATTCCAGCTGACCTTAAATACACGAAAGATCACGAATGGCTTCGCTTAGATGGTGAGGTAGCATTAGTGGGTATAACTGATTTTGCGCAAAGTGAACTTGGTGATATTGTCTTTATTGATATATCAACAGAAGGAGAAAAATTAAATAAAGAGGAAGTGTTCGGCTCTGTTGAAGCTGTTAAGACTGTTAGTGACTTATATGTCCCAATGGAATGCGAAATTTTGGAGGTAAATGAGCTTTTAGACGGAAATCCAGAACTAGTAAATGAGGACCCTTATGGTAAAGGTTGGATGGTTAAAATTAAATTATCTGATTCAGACGTTATCAATGAATTAATGAATGCTGATCAATATGCTGACCTTCTTGGTGGTTGATTTTTATGAGGGTTAAAAGGAAAGTCTGGCTCTCTATGGGGACTTTATGGTCTTTGATAATTATTTATTTCAGCCTAATACCTCCTTCAAGTTTACCAGATTTTTTATTTAGTATAAAAGATTTTGTTTTACATTTTGTCGCATATTTAGTTGCATCACTTTTATTTTCAATGGGGTCAAGATCTACTTTTGGACCTTGGAAGCCAGCTTTATTATGTTTATTAATTGGTTGTGGAATCGAATTAGTTCAACCAATGATGTTAAATGGTCGATCTTTTTCATACTATGACATAATATCTAATACTCTTGGTTTAATTTTTGGTATCATCCTTGCTCGACTTTTAGGGAAACGTATCTTTACATCATAAAAATTTACCGAAATGAAGAATCGGAAGACATTTAAAGCAGATTTAGAAAATAAGACAGGTCTTTTTTTGCAGATAGGTTTGGTCTTGGCTCTAGCAATTGTTTGGGGTGCTTTTGAGTGGAAGACATACGCTGATGGTCCAGGTAGTTTGGGTAATTTAGATGCTTTCATTGACGATGAGGAAGTAGTGATTACTCAAAGAAATACACCACCGCCACCACCACCACCACCGGCACCACCTGAAGTCATTACAATTGTTGATGATAAATTAGATATTGATGAGCTAGAGATGGAGTCAACTGAAATTGATAATAGTGATGAGATTGAGCTTATTGATGAGGTATTTGATGATGATATTTTTAATTTTGTTAACGTTGAGAGTAAACCAATCTATCCCGGATGTGAAGACTATGCAACTGAAGATGAAAGATTTAACTGTTTTAATATAAAAATCCGTCAATTTGTTGGGAGAAAATTTGAATTCCCTGAGATGGCAAAACAAATGGGTATACAAGGTAAGATTTGGGTGTCGTTCATTATCGAAAAAGATGGCAAAGTTTCAGATATAACTATTGAACGTTCAGTGGATAAATTATTGGATGACGAATCTTTAAGAGTTGTTAGACAACTTCCAAAAATGTTACCTGCAAAGGTTGGCGGTAGGCCTGTTCGAATGAGATACAGTCTTCCAATCAACGCAAAACTTCAATAGTAAGGTGCAGATATTAAAAAAAGCCCCAGAAGTCTGGGGCTTTTTTATTCAAGGCTACCCTAAATTATATTTTGTAAATAGACTATGAAACCTTTTATAAACTCAAACATAAGTCCGGATGACATTCTTAATGCGGTTTATCTTGCAGCTGAAGCAATCATGGAAGTTTATAGCCAGACAGAAATTGAATCAGAAAAAAAAGAGGATGATAGTCCGGTTACGATTGCAGATATAAGAGCGCATAATATTATTGAAGAGACATTATTAAAGTCGGGTTGGCCTATTTTATCAGAAGAAGGAGAACATCCAAGTTATTCGGTCCGAAAAAATTGGGATTATTTTTGGGTCGTTGACCCTTTAGATGGAACGAAAGAGTTTATCAAGGGTAATGGTGAGTTTACTATTAATGTTGCTCTCGTTAAAGGAAATGCTCCGATATGGGGAGTAGTTCATAGTCCAGTTTTGGATTGGACATATATAGGAGGTCCCAAAGTTGGATCTTTAAAAAGTGCCGGGAGGTTAAATTATTCTGAAATAAAAGAAAAAGGACAATCGCTCCCCGGAAAATTGCCCGATAAATTAACGGTTGTTGCAAGTCGTTCACATGGAAGTCCGTCAACTGAATCTCTTTTAGATAAGTGGGAAAAGAAATATGGGAAAATGGACCGTATTTCTATGGGTAGCTCACTTAAGATTTGTTTAGTTGCTGAGGGCAGTGCTTATGCATACCCTCGAGCTGCATTAACTATGGAATGGGATACGGCAGCTGGCCATGCCATAGCTCTTGGGGCTAAATGTCATATGTTCCGAATGGAAGAATTAAATAATGAATTGTCTTGGAGTCAACCTTTAGTTTACAATAAGGAAAATCTTTTAAATCCTTTTTTTATAGTTTGTGGCGTAGAATATCTTTGTAAGAATGCGTGATATTGGTCTCCTTTTAAAATTTAGACTTGCTTTTACGGTAGTTTTTTCCGCAGCAGCTGGATACTTATTAGGAGCGACTAATTTTTTGTGGAGTGAATTTATATTACTTATTCTTGGTGGCTTTGCAATTGTTGGATCGAGTAACGCATTTAATCAAATCTGGGAGATTGATACCGATTCTTTAATGGATCGCACAATGTTAAGACCATTACCAGCGGGTAGAATGAAGAAATCCGAGGCTTATTTATGGGCGATAGTTTTGGGAGTTTTAGGCACAATAGCTTTAGGTTTTTTAAACATCATTACAGCTGTATTTGGTCTGGTCTCTATGTTATTGTATGTTTTGATTTATACACCAATGAAAGCAAAATCACCATTAGCAGTTTTAGTTGGTGCTTTTCCTGGTGCTATTCCTTTTCTCTTAGGATGGGTTGCGGTAACTGGAGATTTTGGGATTGAATCAGGTACGCTTTTTGCAATACAATTCTTATGGCAGTTTCCTCATTTTTGGGCAATTGCTTGGGTTGGGTATGATGATTACGCAAAGGCAGGGTACTTTTTATTGCCGAGCAGAAAAAAAAATAGTACGGTAACATATATGAGTATTATATATACACTTTGGATGATTTTTGTTTCAATACTTCCTGCTTTTGGTTTGACAGGTTCACTAATATTATCAAATGTTGCTGCTATAATAGTTCTCATTCTCGGAATATTTGTTTTAAGATTGGCGATATTGCATCACAAGTCTCCTTCAAATTCTGCAGCTCGTTCCCTAATGCTTGGAACGATAGCATATCTCCCATTACTTCAAATCACTTATGTTGTTGATCATTATTTAAACTAACTATGAATAAGAATCGAAAGGAAATTCGCGAAAAAACCTCAAAGCCACTTTTATGGATTGGAATGGCAAGTATAGGAATGGCATTTGCCGGATTAACTTCTGGTTATGTAGTTTCAAAATCCTCATTGGTTTCAAAGGGTGCATGGCAAACTATCGCATTACCAAAGGAGTTTCTTCTGAGTACAATATTCATAATTCTCTCAAGCCTATTTTTGATTCTGGCTGGCAGAAAAATAAGAAATGGGTACTATAAATATTCAACTTCAATGATTGGTTTAGCCTTTCTATTTGGTGTTCTATTTTTGTTAACTCAAGTCTTAGGATGGAATAATTTAATTGAAAATCAAGGTGTTTTCTTTACCGGTAAAGAAAGTCGTCCTGCTGGAAGTTGGCTTTATGTCATTACTTGGTTTCATTGGATGCATGCTTTAGCTGGTGTTATTGTTCTTTTAGTGGCATTCATACGCAGTATTAGAGGGCACTATACAAAAGAAAATATACTCCCATTTAGCTTGTCTTCTCAATTTTGGCATTTTCTTGGGTTTTTATGGGTTTATTTGCTTCTCTTTTTGACCTTTCTTCGTTAATTTCGCAGGACTTTATTTGATCAAATCATTTTAGTATTGAATTATGACAAAAAATAAAACATCTGGCACTTGGAGTGGAGGTAACGAGCCCATGAATTCAGAGTATGGAAAAATGATGATGTGGTTTTTTCTAATCTCTGATGCTCTTACCTTTTCTGGATTTCTCACTGCATATGCATTTGTGAGATTTAGATTTGATATTCAGTGGCCAGTTGCTGAAGATGTTTTCACCCATTTCCCTGGCCTTGAGGGCGACCAGCCTCTTCTTTATGTGGCATTTATGACATTTGTTTTAATAATGTCTTCAGTGACTATGGTATTGGCGGTAAATGCTGGACACCAACTAAAAAAGAATGTAACTGCATGGTGGATGGTTGCTACGATAATAGGTGGTGTGATTTTTGTCAGCAGTCAAGCATGGGAATGGTATCATTTTATAATAGGTGACAAAGGGGGTATTGAACTTTCATCTCGCGAAGTCATGAAAGTAGCTAATGGTGATGGCGATGTGCTTTCCTTATCTCAAGTTGTTCAAGGAATGGAGAAAGGACATTCTGCAAACCATGAACTTATGTTTTCTGACGAAGAGGTCCTCAAATCTATTAGAGCAAATAATAATTTAGTCCTCCAGAGTCCTGGTAAAGAGCACATTTCATTTACAAGAGAGGCAACAATTAAAGCTCTTGATGGTGCTCATGTTATTCAAGGTGCAAACATGCATCATAATGAATATGGCAAGCAACAGTTTGCGAATTTCTTTTTCTTTATAACAGGTTTTCATGGATTTCACGTTTTTTCTGGTGTTGTTCTAAATGTTATGGTTTTCTATAATGTTATGCTTGGGACCTATGATCGTAGAAAAACATATGGTATGGTTGAGAAAGTTGGCCTTTATTGGCACTTTGTAGATCTCGTTTGGGTATTCGTTTTTACTTTTTTCTATCTCGTTTAAATAAATTATTGATTATGTCAGATCACGAATCACCTCAAGGAACAGCATGGATTTGGAAGATATTTTGGCTTTTGTTGGCAATAACTACAGTTGAAGTTGTTTTGGGGATAATTAAGCCAGAAATACTTCTAACCTCTTTGGCAGGAACTTCTATTTTAAACCTAATATTCATAGGACTGACACTCGTTAAAGCAGCATACATTGTACAGTACTTTATGCACTTAAAATATGAAGTGAATTCACTAAAATATGCGATTTACTTACCTGTGCTGATCTTAATTCCCTATTTGACTTTCATTTTGATTTTTGAGGGTCAAGCGATTTTTGAATTTTGATGACTTCAAAAAACAGTAAGCGTATTGTCTTAGTTGCGCTTCTTATTATTCCAGTGACCATGTATTTAGTTTCCATAGCAGTAAGTGGTGTGGTTAATTTTAGAACATTAGAGAATTTAGGTCCTCCAAGTTTTGATTCGGGCTCAACAACTTTCATTAATGATCGCAGGGATAGTTGGTCCCCAGATTCATCTTCAGGAAAAATTATTGTCTTAAGCTTTTTCTTTACTACTTGTCCTACAATTTGTCCGGCAATGAATTTTCATTTAAAAGAAGCTCATGATCGTTTGTATGGGTTTAAAGATTTGATATTCATCAGCTGCACAGTCGATCCGACAACAGATACTCCCGAAATTTTATTTGATTACAAAAGGAATCTAGGTGTTGAAGAATCAAACAAATGGGATTTTATAACGGGTGAATCAGAGGAGCTTTATGCCTTAGCTAATTCATATTATTTAACAGCCCTTCGTGACTCTAAGTCCCCTGGTGGTTATGCTCATTCTCAATCAGCTGTTTTAATTGATTGGCAGGGAAATTTAAGAAGTAGAATTACAGATCAAGGAAATATTTTAGGGGCGTATGATCTTTCAGAGGCATACCTTATTGATCAGCTTGTAGACGATGTAAGAGTGCTTATAAAGGAACACCGTAAGGTTAAAATGGGTCGTAAATGAAGGACAACCCAAATGATCGTTATGCTATTCCTGTAATAGTCATTTTGAGTATAATCGTTCCTATTGCGGTTGCATCACTTTTTCTGCTTCCAGAGGATTGGAAACTTCAATTTGGAAATGCTAATTTCAGGAGTCTCCCATTTTTTCATGCTGTATTGAATGGCTGCACTGCAATACTGCTGGCAGTTGCATTTGGTATGATAAAAACAAAGAATGTTGCACTTCATCGCCTTGCTAATATTCTTGCATTTTCTCTCTCAGCTGTTTTTCTTATATCATATATAGTTTCTCATATTTCTAATCCCGATGCGCATTTTGGAGGTGAAGGGTGGATTCGCTATTTATATTTTTTCATATTAATAACACACATTACTCTGAGCGTACCGGTCCTCCCATTGGCCATGTTGTCAATTTACAGGGGATGGAACAATCAAATAAGTGCTCATAAGAAATTGGTAAAATGGACATTCCCAATTTGGATGTATGTTGCCATAACAGGAGTATTAGTATATATATTTATGGCGCCTTACTATCCTATATAATGAAGAAAATTATTTTTTTATTTTTTATTTTTAAGTCCTTTTGGGTTGAAGCCCAATGTGCTATGTGCAAAGCTACAGCAGAGAGTAATGCCAGTAACGGTGGAACATTAGCTGATGGATTAAATGAGGGTATTTTGTATCTAATGGCATTTCCTTATCTGATTCTCGGTGCAATTGCTTTTGCATGGTGGCGGCATGAGAAGAAATAGATAGAACTATCTTTAGCATGATAATTGTAGTTTAAGGTTATCATAAATGAATTTTGACAGAATGGTTTTAAGATCAGGTATTTCTTTTTTTTTTAAAACTTCACTAATCATATCTACTATCATTTCTTGTGTTCAAAGTTTGAATGCTCAGGAAATGATAGTTTTAAATTTGAATGACTGTGTTGATAGAGCTTTAGAGTATAACTACAGTATTCGGCAAGCTAAGAATAATATCATGTTATCAAAGTCTGATAACATGGCTGCATTCGGAGCAATGCTTCCTCAAGTTTCAGCCAGTTCCGGCAATGCATGGAACACCGGATTGACAGTTGACCCGGTAACTAACATTATTGATCGTGTCCCCCTTTCTTCAGCAAATGGAGGTCTTGGGTTTAGTGCAATTTTATTTGATGGATTTCAAACCCTCAATACATGGAGGCAAGCAAAGGTAAATGTTCTTATAACTCAGTATAATTTTGACAATACGCGCAACACGGTAGCTCTTAATACTGCTTCTCAATATCTTTCTGTATTGATGGCGAAAGAGGCCCTAAAGGTAGCTTTGGAGCAGCTTAGAGTTACGGAAATAGGAGTATCTAGGCTTAGGAAATTGAATTCAGCTGGAGCCATTCCTCCTAATGAACTTCTTCAAATGGAGGCTCAATTGGCTCGTGATGAGCAAAGGAAATTGACGGCAGAGAACACTTTGGGTTTAGCTAAGTTGATACTTTCTCAAGGTATTGGAATAAAAATAAATGAATTCATCGTTACGGATATTCCGTTATATGGAATTAATGAACAACCCGCAATTATTCGTGTAAGACCGGAAGCGATTTTTGCCTCCTCAATTGATGATCAACCTAATGTTAAAGCTGCCCAGTTAAGAATTGAATCGGCCCAATTTGCCGTTAAAGCTGCCAATGCTAGTCGATTACCTCGTCTCACAATGAATGGTCAACTAGCTACATCATATTCAGATCAGGCAAAAAATATTACAAGCGAATTACGGGTTTTAGAATTTGGATATTGGCTTGATGGTTTTGGAAATAATACCCCAGTTTATACTCAACAGAATGTGCCGGTTAGTTTTGATTCAAAATCATTCCAAAGTCAAGTTTCAGAAAATGTACGGCAATATGTTGGGCTGAATTTGTCTCTTCCAATTTTTAATGGTTTTCAAATCTCTAATACTATTAAAAGAGCTCAAATAAATAAAATGAATGCTGAACTTCAATATCAACAGGAAGTGGATAATTATGAACAAACAGTCGAACGCAGTCATTCGGATGCAACATCTGCATGGAAACAATATCTAGCAGCCCAAAAAACAGTGAATGCGGCGAGCAAGGCTTTTACTGATGCAACAATTAGACGACAAGAAGGGACTTTAACAGTATATGATTACTCAACAGTCCAAAACACATATCTCGCTGCAGTCTCTGATGCGTTGGGCGCGAAATATGATGCTCAGTTTAAGGCCTTCATTTTGAAATTTTATATGCAGTCGCCATTAAAAGATGTTACAGATAATAAAAAAATAAAAAATGAATAGACGAGTTATAATTGTGATTTGTAGTGTGCTTCTATTAGCCACCATAGGAGTCGTAGGAAAGAAAAAAAACTGGTGGGGTAAGAAAGGAAATACTGTCTCTGTTGAACTGGCTTTGGTTGAAAGACATACCATTGTAGAAACTGTTAATGCATCAGGGAAAATTCAACCAGCACTTGACGTGAAAATCTCTCCAGAGGTCTCAGGAGAGATAATTTTATTAAATGTACATGAAGGAAAATCTGTTAAAAAAGATGAGGTTCTTTTAAGAATAAACCCAGATATATATCAATCTATCGTTAGTCGTGCAAATGCAAGTGTCAACATGTCTCGATCGGCAAAAGCACAATCGGAAGCTCAGTTTCTCGAGGCTCAACAAACTTATAAAAGGAATCAGACCTTGTACTTGCAAAAGGTCCTCTCTCAGGCGGAATGGGATGCTGCAGAGCGAATGTTTAAAGTTGCCGAGTTAGGTGTACAATCAGCGGAATATCAGCTTGAAAGTGCTTTAAGTTCTCTAAAAGAGGCTAAGAATAATCTAAAAAGAACAGTTATACGAGCTCCTATGAACGGGATTGTTACCGGTTTAAATATTGAAGTTGGTGAGCGTGTTGTTGGAACAGCCCAAATGGCAGGTACAGAAATGATGAATGTTTCTCAGCTGGATGTAATGGAAGTTTTAATAGATGTTAATGAAAACGATATTGTCCGTGTAAATATGAATGATACTGCTATTGTTCGCGTCGATGCTTTTTTAGGACATGACTTTAAGGCTGTCGTAACAGAGATTAGTATTGCAGCAAAAGGACAGCAAATGGGAGTGAATCAGGTAACAAATTTTGAAGTAGAATTAGAGATATTGCCTAGTAGTTATGGAGATCTAAGTACTCCGCAAAGACAACAACCTTTACTATCCGGAATGACAGCAACTGTTGATATTCGGACAAAACGATCACTACAGGTTCGATGCGTTCCTGTTGAAGCAGTGACAACAAGAGAAGATTCATTAACTAAAAATAAAATGTTAGAAGTAATCTTTGCAGTTGAATCAGATAAAGCTAAAATGTATACTGTTAAAACTGGAATTCAAGATGAAAAGTATATTGAAATAATTTCAGGTTTGGATGATGTTGATAAGGTTATTCGTGGCCCTTTCGATGCGGTAAGCAGAAAGTTGTCGGAGGGCGATGAGGTTATTGTCATAGATCCAGTCAGGTTTTAGTAGTTGTTTTGTGAAATCAAAATTCCTTATTATAGACACTTCGTCGCGGTTATGCAGTGTTGCGGTTGCTTATGGATCTGAAATTATTTGGTCAGGATCTGCAATTGATGAAAAAGGATTTTGTCATGCTGAAAAACTACATGTTCTTATTGATGATTCTTTAAAAGATGTATTTGGCTCTAAATACTCTTCGATAAGAGAAATAGATGCGATAGCAATTGCTGAAGGTCCGGGATCATATACTGGCTTAAGGATAGGGTCAGCTGCGGCAAAAGGCCTGGCACTTCCGTTAAATATACCCTTAATTGCTTATTCTTCTTTAGCCGTTCTGGCTCACGCGGCTAAAGCTAAAATATCAAAAGAAGTTAGGGCTGATGCATTCTGGTCAGCAATGGATGCTAAACGTTTGGAAGTTTATTCTTCGTTTTTTGATCAAGATCTTGTCAGGGTCAGCCAAGACAAGCCATTTGTACTTGATGAGCAGCCTATTCCACAAGAGTGGTTGGAATATTCTAACATTTGGGCTAGTGGCGATGGCGTTGAAAAAGCATTAGAGTATTGGCCAAACCTACAGGATGCTAAGATTAAATATGCGGAGGCTCGTGACGCTCTTTTTCTGGTCCAATCTGCATGGAACAGTAAAGATTTTGTTAGTATCGTAAATTGGGTGCCTAATTATTTAAAGATATTTAGGCCAGGAAAGGCTAAGCTCGGACTTCCCAAAATACGATGAAATCATAAATTTATACATCCCAATACTTAGAAAGTTCATCTATTGATTTATGGGCTATTTGACAACTGTTCATAGTACATACTTCAGCGGCAAAGCGCTTATTATCGCATGGGCCCCATAATGGACTTCTAAAATAAGGTAGAGGATGAATTCTATGATTACCTGATATTTTTAAGTGCTTTGAGTCTGGATTTGAAAACGGAAACAGATTAATCCAAGTGGAATAGCGGTCAGGATTATCAAAGGCTTTATTACAGGCATTTCGGATCATATTTTCACCTTCGTTTCTTTTTTTCTCAGAGTGTAGGAGATGACCGCATACAATAAGGCATTCTGCCATAGCGGCCAGGGAAGAGGGGATGGTGCCATCTTCCCAATCTTCAAAATTGATAAATGTATGGTTCAAATTATTTAGACGTTGGTAAGAAAAATATTTTTTCTCTTCACCTTTGAATTGATCGAATATAAAGTCAATAAGAATTTCGCATTTGGTCAACCAGCTAATGTCAAGTGTGGCTTGACTTATTCTCAAGGCGAGAAGTGCGCTAAATGCGAGATCATCAAAATATGCATCATTTTTCTTTGTTAAATCTGGATAGCATATGTGAACAGGGTTCTTGGTGTCTAATTGAAACTCTAGCCAATGGGCCTTCGATGATTTAATTGATGAAAAATAATCTTCTCCCGTTGCTAAAAATCCTTCAAGAAGAGAAATACAGGTCAATGCATTCCATGAACAGATGCTTTTTTTATCGACAAATGGAAGGTCTCTTTTAAGCGCTAAGGGTTTTAGTTTTTTTATGGAATTATCCCATATGGTTTTGTTTTTTTTCTCTGCTAGATTATGTAAAATCCACCCTTTATTATTAAAACTTATACTATTGTCATTTAGTTGTGCTTTAAAGTCATCTGCTGCGTCCCCAAGGGCTGAATCTAATTGTTTGTTTGTCCAAACATAGCTTAAGCCTTCTTCACCATTAAAGTCAGCATCAATGGCTGCAGCGAATAATCCTGAAGGCAGTTCCATTTCATTCAAAAGCCAATTCTTCGTCTTTTTGAAAGACTCGTATGCAAGAGAGTCCTTACTGTGGTGAAATGCTTTTGCTGTAAAGCGAATCCATAGAGCATTATCGTAAAGCATTTTTTCAAAATGCGGGATCATCCATCTGCTGTCTGTACTATATCGAAATAAACCTCCTCTTAAAATATCATATGATCCTGAATGGTAAATATTCTTTAGGCTTTTTAAAGAATGTTCTTCAAAATCAGGAAGGTTAGTCAATAAATACTGCATTAGAGTATTTGGCATCGGGAATTTTGGACTTCCTTTTTTTCCTCCGAAATTGTAATCCCAAAGAGATGCTGTCTTTTCTTTAAAATTAATCCAGCTTATATTTTTTTTTAAAGGGTATTTTTTTTCTTTGGCATCATTAAGAGCAAGAATCAATTTTTCCGCATAATCTTCTGCAATATCTGGTGACTTAATATTGATTTGGTGTAATTTATTTATTGCATTAATCCAGTTTTCTCGGGGAAGGTATGTACTTGCCCATATCGGCTTTGCATTAGGGAGACAAACTATATTTAAGGGCCATCCGCCACCTCCTGTTAGCGCAATTGCCGCTGACATATATGCATGGTCAACATCTGGGTGTTCTTCTCTATCTACTTTAATATTGATAAAATATTCATTCATTTTATCAGCGATATGTCTGTCTTCAAAGATTTCTTTCTCCATTATATGACACCAATGGCATGTGGAATAACCGATGCTTATCAAAAGCCACTTATTTTGGGAAGCAGCTTTATTTAATATCCCCTTGGACCATGGATGCCAATGAATAGGATTACTCGCGTGCTGCTGAAGGTATGCACTTGATTCATCAGTGAGTTGATTCATTATACAAGGATACGCTCTTTGATATAATTAGTTGGGGTATTTTAAGCTCTAATTTGAGCTCTAGCTTATTAAATTATAAAGTTTATTTAAACCAATTCTCAACTATCTATTTTTTCGCAAAATATTTATAAAATAGCGGGATAGTTTCTATTCCTTTAAAATAATTTTCAAGACCAAAATGTTCATCAGGAGAGTGAATGGCATCGCTATCAAGTCCAAAACCCATTAATATACTTTTCACCTTTAGCTCACTCTCAAATAATGCTACAATGGGAATACTTCCGCCGCTTCGAACGGGAACGGCTTTTTTGTCATATGAATCACTGAGCGCCCTTACAGCTGCATCGTATCCAGGATGATCAGTTGGACATACATAAGGTTGGCCGCCATGATGCGGGGTTACTTTTATTTTTACTGAATCCGGTGCGATTGATTTGAAATATTTGGTAAATAATTCTGTTATCTCATCTGGGTCTTGATGAGGTACGAGTCTCATGGAAATTTTTGCATATGCTTTTGATGCAATAACAGTTTTTGCTCCGTCACCTGTATAACCGCCCCAAATGCCATTTACATCTAGGCTAGGTCTTATGGAATTCCTTTCAGCTGTGCTATAATCCTCTTCACCGTCAATATCAGCTAGATCCAAAGCTTTTTTATAATCTTCTAACGAAAATGGGGCTTGTGCAAGCTCTGCTCTTTCTTGTGCGCTTAGAGTTGCGACATTATTGTAGAAACCAGGAATAGTTATTTTTTTCTTGTCATCATGAAGACGCGCTATCATATTTGAAAGGACATTTATAGGGTTAGCGACAGCTCCTCCATACAATCCTGAGTGCAAATCTCTATTTGGACCTGTAACTTCTACTTCCACATAACTCAAACCTCTTAATCCAGTAGTTAGTGAGGGAACTCCAGGAGCTACCATTCCAGTATCAGATATGAGTACGACATCACATTTTAAGCGTTCATGATTTTTTTTGACAAACCAGTCTAAATTTTGAGAACCTACTTCTTCTTCACCCTCTATCATGAACTTAATGTTACATGCAACATTATTGGTAGCTACCATTGTTTCAAATGCTTTTAAATGCATAAAAAACTGTCCTTTGTCATCGCATGCTCCTCTTGCGAATATTGCTCCATTAGGGTGTATTGGAGTATTACGGATTTGCGGATCAAAAGGGTCTGATGACCATAATTCGATTGGATCAGCTGGCTGAACATCGTAATGCCCGTAGACCAATACAGTTGGAAGGTCTGATGAAATAAAATAGTCACCATACACAACAGGATACCCAGGGGTTTCGCACACCTCAACTGAATTTGCTCCTGCGTCTTTTAAGAATTCTGCAGTTTGTTGAGCAGCTTTTAAAACATCATTCTTAAAAGAAGGATCAGCACTTACGCTAGGAATTCGAAGTAACTGAAAAAGTTCATCGATAAATCGTTTCTTGTTATCCTGGATATATTTATTCATACAGCGAATATAGCTAAGCAAAAAATGATTTTCTATCTTCGTTATCTATTTAACATAGAAGATGAAAAGATCACTTTTTCAAATTCATAAATTCATCTTGGTCTCCTTAGTAATATTAGGATCGATTCGTTCTATTTACTCCCAAAATATTACGGTTAATTCTTCCACCCCACGCAATGATCCGATGTGGCTGGTGCAAAATGTATTTGTTGGCCCTAATCTCACAGTATTTTCTCCTATTGGGCCTCTAGGGGTTCCAAAGTCTCAACCCAGTTCGGTTCAATTTGGAAAATTTAATATTAACAATCCTGCTTTTGGGTTGGATTCAGGTATTGTAATTTCAACTACGGATGCCGTTGATGCTGTGCCAGGGCAATCAGGATCATTTACCAATAATACATCAACTCTTTCTGCTAATTTATCATCGGTTCTTAGCGCTATTGGAACAAGTGGAAGTTTATATGATAAAGGGGCGATTGAATTTAGTTTTGTTGCACCTGGAGATTCTGTAAAATTTGACTATGTTTTTGCCTCTAAAGAATACACTGGCTTCACATGTTCTCCTTTTAATGATGTCTTCGGGTTTTTCTTAATTGGTTCTGGTATAAATGGGAATCCTAATATGGATACAGTTAACTTGGCTACTATTCCAGGTACTAATGTTCCAGTAGCCATAAATACAATTAATCAGGGATACCCATCTGCTAGTTATCCAGCATCTAATTGCCTTACTGCAAATCCAAACTATGTTGCTCATTCGTCTATGTATAATGCGAATTCTCCTTCGGGAGTAGTAAACTATCCCGGATTTACAGATGTTTTTACTGCTGCTGCGGAGGTATCTTGTGGATCTTTGTATACCATTAAATTATTAATTGCAGACGTGCTTGATGGAGCATATAATTCTGCAGTATTTCTCGGCGCAAGAAGCTTTGAGCTTCCTACAATTTCATTAAACTCCACTTTTAATCAAGGAAATACTTTTAATGATACTATCGTTGTCGAGGGATGTAAGCCTTCTTATTTGTACTTGAATCGCAATGGTGCAGTCAATGATACGATGACCATAAACTTTAACTATTCTGGGAATGCCATTTCAGGAGTCGATTACGCTCCGCTTCCAACTTCAGTAACTCTTCTTCCTGGGGTTGTTTTAGATTCCATCCCGATAACTGCATTTGATGACGGAATAGTTGAAAATTTTGATACTGTTCGTTTTGTTATGCAGCCCGTAACTACAAATTGTGCTGTTTATCCTCCGCAATACAAGACTTTTTTAATTGCAGATAAAATCCCGCTGAATGTTAGTTCAAGTATTATTCAGGGAAATGACACAATCACATGTCCCGGAGAGCAAGTGGTATTGGATGGAGCATATTCAGCCGGACAAGGAGTTACCAATGGATGGTGGGGGACAGATACAACAGGTCCAAGTCAACTCACTGTAACTCCATTTGCTACAACCACTTATTATTATTCAGCGATTGATGAATGTATGTCCATTGCAATAGTTGATAGTATTACTATTTATTTTCAGGTATATGATTCAATACAAACTATTAGTGACAGTCCAGATCCTATATGTCCTGGTGAATCTGTAGAAATACTATGCGCGGCAAAAATGGGAACTCCACCTTACTCTTTTCAATGGAATAATGGACCAAATGATTCTGCCTGGATAATTTCTCCGAGTAAATCAGAGTGGTATTCATTTGAGGTGTCAGATGCTTGTGGTGCTCAGATTAAAGATTCTGTTTGGGTAATTGTTGCTCCTATTCCCGCTGCGGCTTTTTCTCATTATCCAAATCCTGGATATCCATTAAATGTTCAGTTTAACAATCAGTCAAGTGACACGAATTATGTCAAATGGTATTTTGGAAACGGTAATATTTCTAATCAACTTAATCCATTTCATTCATATGCCCAACCAGGTAAATATCAAGTGGGATTGGTGATCTCTGATTCTATTGGTTGTCAGGATTCTATTTCTTTGGAGATAGAATTAAAAATGGATTACTATGTATATATACCAAATACATTTACCCCCAATGGAGATATAATTAATGACAGAATAAAAGTTGAGGCAATAGGAATTGAAGGCATGGTTTGGCAAATTTTTAATCGTTGGGGCTTGATGGTTTTTTCCACCGATGATATTCAGGAGTCATGGGATGGTAATATAAATGGACAGCAATCTCCGGAAGGAGTATATTCTTATAAGATCGTTTTAGATCTTCCTTTTGGTGATATCAAGGAGGAAATGGGAATTTTCACTTTAGTTAGATAGAGATTTTATATTATGGCGATGCAAATCACACCAGTCACAAGTATTGCTTTATAAATCCATTGACGTTGGATAGATGATTTTCTTTTGTCATGGGCAATCTTGTACATTTTAATTCGTTCCGTTTGTCTTTTCCATTCTAGAAAAATCATTGCAATTGCCATTGGTAAGGATCTAAGAAACCCTTCTTTAGCTTCTGGAAAACTTGCAAAAGCTAATATCAATAAAGGCGTATATGCGAATAAGGTGGCAATTAATGGACCTAAAACATTAGTGTTCCATGATTTGTGAGAATATAACCAAAGAAGCATACCGTAAATTGAAAATAAAATCGAAATTATCATCTCCAGATTTAGCCATGTGGTAGACATGGCAAAAACATAAAACCATACGGCAAGGCGAACGCCGTACTTGCGCGCCACAGGTCTTTCTAGTATTGTCCTGAATGGTCGTTGTGTTATGTCTTTTTCTAAATCGTAAAAGCTATTTAAAAGCGATCCTCCGGCCACTAAAAATGCTGTTGTAAAAGAGATCGCCCAAAAATCAGCCTGTGAAAGAATATAAAAAGTGCTCTGTTCCGGCGAAAAAAGGAACACTTGAGCCATTGCCTGAGCAGCAAAAATAAAAAGAATATGGGTCCAGCGAATAAGACTAAGGAAGGCAACTAATCGAAATAATATTTTGTTACTCTTCCCCATTTTTTTTAGAATCTGAGAACCACCTCCATAGAATGGGGGGACAATTCTTTTTGAGCTTTTTCTAAATTTTTTGTGAAACCCAAAATATACCCACCACCTCCAGAACCACATAATTTTAGGTAATATGTATTGTTGTCAATTCCTTTTTGCCAAAGGGAATGGAAATCAGCTGGAATCATAGGGGTGAAATGTTCTAAAGCCAGTCGACTTAATGACTTTAAATTTGTAAATAGTGGGTCCCAATCTCCTTTTAAGAAAGCTTGAACACATGCGTCATTATACTTTTTAAATTGGTCACTCATAACCGTTCGGAAACCTTCCTCTTTAAGTTTTTCCATAAAGAGATTAACCATCGGTTGCGTTTCTCCTGGTGTTCCAGAGTTAAGTAAAAAAATTGCTCCATCTCCGTCACTTTCAGTGGACGGCAACACGACGGTACCGAGTTCAGTTTGAGAGCGAATCAGCAGTGGTAGTTGGAGGTAACATATTGTAGGGTCAATGCCTGAACTTTTACCATGAAAATAACTTTCCATTTGACCAAGGCACTCCTTAACTTTTTGGATTGAATCCGGAGATATACCGTTATCAAGAGTTAATTGATTATTTGAATATCGGTCATATACAGCTGCGACTAAAGCCCCTGATGAGCCAACACCATATCCTTGAGGTATTGTTGATTCAAAATATAATCCGTCTTGTAAGTCTTTACTAAGCTCTTCTAATCGCAGAGATGCAATTAATGACCCGTTAACTTCTAACTCTTTCAAGTGAGAAAAAAACTTTTTAAGTTCATTATTAGAGCGCAAATGGTTTTCGTTGGAGTCTTTAGAGGGCAAACTCAAATTGCCCCAAAAATTGCGGTAAGGAATTGAGAGACCCATTGTGTCTCTGATTATTCCATATTCTCCAAATAAGAGAATTTTAGCAAAATAAGACGATTTCATTTTTCAAAGTTAGTTAAACGTTTAGGCCCGGATCCAACATGATCTGCAATAAACCTATTTTCTTTACAATACTGAATTAATGTATTCTTTATGAAAGCCATTCCTTTTTCTTTCATTGCGGCAGGAAATAGCACATGGACATTGGCTCCAGCATCCAGGGTAAAGCTCAGAGGTAATTTAGATTCACGTCTGAATTCTCGGATTTCTTCAATAATTTTCAATGTGTTTGGCTTCATAAGAATATAGCTTGGGCTTGAGCTCATCATCAGCCCGTGTAAGGTTAGTGCCTCAAGTTCTGTTAGGCGGATAAAATTCTCAATATCACCTGTTTTTAATATTTTTTGGATCTCACTTAGATGTTGATGCGCTTGTGAAAAACGTTGTGATCGAAATGGATGATTATCCATTAGAGCGTGCCCTGCCGTGCTGCTCACGGATTTTTCTCCTACTTCAACTAGCAATACCACATCGCAGTAGTTTTTAAATATAGGGTCAATGATGTGCGGGTATTCAATCGCATATTCATCGTTGGCATTTTCTAATGTAGGCGTTCCTCCCCAGACTACAAGACCTCCGTAAATCGATCGACTAGCTGAACCGGAACCTAGTCTTGACAATATAGAGGCCTCTTGATAAAAGTTTAAAGCATCAAATTTGAAATCTATTTTCTGAGCAAATTCAACAATACATAGTGAAAGAGCACTCATTCCCGATGCACTGCTTGCTATTCCGCTAGAGTGAGGGAAGCTATTTCTTGTTTTAATTTGCAAATTATATGAGGATAGCCATGGGTGCCGATGCATTATTCGCTCTAGGAAGCCTTCTATTTTTGGAATAAATTCAGGCTTATCTGTCCCGTCAAGGGTTATATTAACTCCAGTTCCTTCGGAAAAATGAACTTCTGTTGTTGTCTTGCATTTGCTTAGGGTAAAGCTAATAGAAGGATTGGATGGAAGCTGAGTGTCCCTTTTGCCCCAGTATTTTATCAGGGCAATATTGGAAGGACTTTCCCAGGATGTTGTCATGCTGAGATAGCTTCGAGCTCAGGAGCTATTTTTTTCACCATCCCTTGCAATGCTCTTCCAGGGCCTACCTCATAAAAAATCTTTGCTCCATCTTTAATCATGGCTTTAACGGTTTGATTCCATTTAACGGACCCTGTGAGTTGGGCTTTTAAATTGGCTCGAATCTCATCTGGCTCTTTTACTGCAATAGCAACTACATTTTGGTAAATTGGACATCTAGGAACATTAAAGTTTACAGAATCTAAAGCATCTCCTAATTGTTCTTCAGCTGAAGACATCAATGGACTGTGGAATGCGCCATTTACTGGCAAAATTATCGCTCTTTTAGCACCAGCTTCCTTGCAGGCTTCGCAAGCTTTTTCTATTGAATCTGTAGTGCCTGAGATAACTAACTGGCCCGGTGTATTGTAATTGGCAGGAACAACAATTCCGGCAATTTTTTTACAAATATTTTCGACGATAACGTCATCAAGGCCAATAATTGCAGCCATTGTAGAGGATTGAGCTTCACATGCCTTCTGCATTCCAAGTGCGCGCTGATAAACTAGTTTGATTCCATCCTCAAAGCTCAGTGATCCAGAAGCAACTAAAGCAGAGAATTCGCCAAGCGAATGACCTGCAACCATTGCTGGGTTAAAATCAGAGCCTAGAGATAATGCCTTGGCTACAGAATGCAAAAAGACTGCTGGTTGAGTAACTTTTGTCTTAGTTAGATCTTCCATTGTTCCTTCGAACATTATTTCCGATAATCCAAATCCTAATAGGGAATTTGCTTGATCAAAAAGATCTTTATTCGCGTCGTAAAGATCTTTGCCCATCCCTGGGCTTTGGGAACCTTGCCCAGGAAAAACATATGCTTTCATTTTCCGAAATATTCTACAGAGTTATTTTCAGTTTCAATAATGCGAATACAATGCAAATTTGCCCCTTGGTTATTTATTAGTGGTGAGAGCACTTCCCAAAATACTATCGCTAAGTTTTCTGTGGAGGGGATTATTTCCTTTAAAAAGGGCACGTCTTCATTTAAGTTCATATGATCAACATGGTCGATGATGTTATTAACAATGATATTTTTTAGATCTGCCAGATTCATGACAAATCCTGTTTCAGGATTTACAATTCCCTTGACTGTGACAATTAGTTGAAAATTGTGGCCATGACCTCTCTTGTTCGAACATTTGCCAAATACGTTAAAATTCTTTTCTTCAGTCCAAGAAGAGTTATAGAGTCGGTGCGATGCGCTAAAAGTTTCACGCCGTTGGATATACACCATGAGTAATGAATTCTATTATTTATCCTAATTATTTGAATCAAATTCTACTAAGATGGATTTTATAATTCCATCCTTTTCTGTTCTGTAAGAGACCATTGCTTTGATTGGGTTAAATGGTAATTTGGGAGCAGAAACAAGTAATCCGAAGGAATCATAACCTTTTGCGCTGAGAATCGCCTCTCCAGAGCCACTTTCATCTATATATTGAAAAGAGCCCGAAACCCATTGCTCTCCGTCAGATAATTGAACATCTATTACATCCATAGGGCTTGTTGCTTTTTTGTCTACGGACACTAAAAACACACTAGGGCTTTTTTGAAGTACACTTGCTTTTGGGGTTCCGCAAGAGCAAATAACAAAGGCAAATAAAAGTAAGAAGACCCAGTTTTTCATGACATATTTGTATTTAGGTAAATATCGGAAAAATAGTTGTTATGGTTGAACTTTTCATTTTATTATATCTAATTGTTTTTTCAAGGTTTCCATACTGTTTTTTATAGCAAGCAATCGATTTACCAATTCTTCCGTATTGATTGTTTCTGAAGAGTTGGTCTTGTATTTTTTTCTAGCCCCTTTTATTGTGAAGCCACGATCTTTTATGAGGTGATGAATTTTTCTAACAACTTCCATATTTTCCGGAGTGTATTTCCTTACCCCTCGTGAATTTTTTTTCGGATTCAATTCTGGAAACTCTTTTTCCCAAAATCTCAATGCAGAGGTATTTAGATTAAATATTTTTGCAACTTCACCAATGCTGTAATAATTTTTTGTCCAATCGTTTGTTGTCATATTTAGTCAAAACTTTGGTTAGAGGCAGCAGCGGAACGAACTAAGTCGTCATATTGTAGAGGACTTAGATCATTAAAGAAATAATTTATTGGGTTAACACGTCTTCCGTTTTTTATAACCTCATAGTGTAAATGTGGGGCCGTGGATCGCCCTGTATTGCCAACATATCCGATGAGATCCCCTCGCTCAACTCTTTGACCACGTCTCTTAATTGCCTTATCCATGTGAGCATAAAGTGTATGGTAACCAAACCCATGAGAAATTGTTAAATGCTTTCCAAAACCACGTCCTCCGTATACATCATTTGAAATAATAAGTCCATCAGCACTCGCATATATTGGGGTTCCTTTTTTTGCAGTAAAATCCACTCCAGCATGTTTTTTTCGGACTTTATAAATAGGGTGGATTCTATAACCAAAACCAGAAGAAAATCTCGTTCCTGGTTGATCTTTAACTGGTTTGATTGCTGGTAGAGCATTTAATAATGCCTCTTTATTACCAGTTAAACTAGCTAACTCATCTAAACTCTCAGATTGAACAACAACCCTTTTAGATAATTCATCAATCCTTCGAGATGTTTTTTCTAGCAAAGCACCATTTGAAAGGTTTCTAATATTTTCATACCTCAATGCACCTCCCGCAATTCCACTTAATCGTAGTTCACCAGGGGGAGGTTCAGACTCAAATACAACTCGATATATCTCATCGTCACGTTGCTCCATATTCTCCATTATCACTAATAATTCGTCTAAACGCTTATCAAGTTGCTCGTAAGTTAAAAGAACTTCATTTAATTCACGCTTTAAAACTTTTTCTTTTGGGGAGTCTAAAATGAGTTGAATAACAAAGAAAAATAAAACACCTAGTAATGCCGAAGCCAACAGGAATAGGCTTGTATCTCGAATAATATGTTTCCATGTTCTCTCAACTTTTCTATAAGCGAGTGTTAAAGGATCATATATATATTTTGATTTCCTCATTAACAGGAGTATTCTTACTAATTTTGTTACCTCAAAAGTAGGCAACAATGACTTCTTCGGAAATACGCAGCACGTTTTTAGATTTTTTTTCATCTAAAGAGCACAAAATAATCCCTTCTTCATCTTTGGTTTTAAAAGATGATCCATCATTAATGTTCGTTAATGCTGGGATGAATCCCTTTAAGGATATATTCATCGGATCTAAGAAGAGTGAGAATGGCCGTGTCGCAAATACACAAAAGTGTCTTAGGGTAAGCGGTAAACATAACGATTTAGAAGAAGTAGGTCATGATACATACCATCATACACTTTTTGAAATGTTGGGGAATTGGAGTTTTGGCGATTACTTTAAAGAAGAGGCTATTGACTGGGCTTGGGAGCTTTTAACTGAGGTTTATGGTCTTGATGAAAACCGTATTTACATAACTGTCTTCGAAGGAGATCTAAGCGATGGCGTAAAGCGTGATATTGATTCGGAGAAAGCATGGCTTAAACATGTTCAGTCGTCAAGGATTTTGAGTGGAAGCAAAAAGGATAATTTCTGGGAAATGGGAGAAGTTGGCCCATGTGGCCCATGTTCTGAAATTCATTTTGATCTTAGAAATGAAGCTGAACGAAAAAAAATAGATGGTGCTCTTTTAGTTAATGAAGATCATCCTCAAGTTATTGAACTGTGGAATTTAGTTTTTATCGAATTCCAAAGAGTCTCAGATGGAAATTTAAGTCCATTGCCAGATAAGCATGTAGATACAGGAATGGGTCTTGAAAGATTGGTTAGAGCTATTGGAATGAAAGAGTCGAATTATGACACAGATATCTTTACACCATACATAAACAAACTGTCTGACCTTTCGAATAAGGAATATGGCACTGACGAAACTGTTGATATTTCTTTTCGAGTGATTTCAGACCATATCAGAGCTGTTTCAATGGCTATAGCTGACGGCCAACTGCCTTCGAATATTGGCGCAGGGTATGTGATTCGAAGAATACTCCGTCGCGCGGTTAGATATGGATATTCAAATCTGGGTTTTCGGAAGCCTTTTCTTATTGACTTGCTCCCAGTTTTGTCATCTTCTCTTTCTAAAACTTTCCCAGAATTAGAAATCCAAATTTCTATGGTTACAGCGGTAATTAGGGAAGAAGAATTGTCATTTCTTAGAACCCTTGAGTCAGGATTAAAACGCTTGGATGATGCGATTTCGGAATCTAAAAATGCTATTATTTCTGGGATTCGGGCTTTTGAATTATATGATACGTATGGCTTTCCATTGGACTTGACTAAGTTGATTTGTTCTGAAAAAAGATATAATGTTGATGAGGATCAATTTCATTTAGAAATGAAAAATCAAAAAGATCGATCTCGATCGGCTTCTAGTAAAAAAGTTGGAGACTGGATTGAAATGTCCTCAGGAAGAGGAGATGAGTTCATTGGTTTTGAGGCCAATTCATCAAAGTCGAAACTAATTCGTTATCGGCACATTGAAAGTTCCAAGGGAAAAAGCATCCAAGTTTTAATTGCTCCAACTCCTTTTTATCCTGAAGGGGGCGGTCAAGTTGGCGACATAGGTACAATAAAATTTGAAGGGCAGGAGATTAATGTAAAAGAAACGACCAAAGAAACTGGAATGATTATTCATCATTTATACGATGAACCTAAGGTGTGGTCTAAGAATGTTTTCGCACAAGTGAATATGAAGAATCGTGAGCGTGTCAGTGAAAATCATTCTGCTACTCACTTAGTTCATTATGCTCTTAGAAAAATATTAGGCTCCCATGTTGAACAAAGGGGTTCTTTGGTTCATGCGGAAGGTTTTCGATTTGATTTTTCCCATTTTCAGAAAGTTTCAAATGCTCAGATAAATTCAATTGAATCTCTTGTAAGATCTTTAATTACTGATAAAATAAAAACTCAAATTCACAATGAAATTCCTATAAATTCGGCAAAAAAAATGGGGGCAATGGCTCTATTTGGCGAAAAATATGGCGATTTTGTAAGGGTGGTTCAGTTTGGAGAGAGCGTAGAATTATGCGGAGGCACGCATGTGGAAGACACATCAAATATTTTAACCTTTATAATAAAAAGTGAATCGGGAGTTGCTGCTGGGATAAGAAGAATTGAGGCTTTATCTGGAGCGGCCGCAATAGATTATCTTTTAGATAAAAGTAAACGATATGATTTGGCTTTAAAAGAGTCAAACCAGGTAGACCCTGAAGAAAAAATAAAATCCTTAAAAGTTCAAGTGTTAGGTATTGAAAAAAAATTGATATCATTTAATCAGATGCGGGTTTCTAACTTGAAATCGGAATTAATCAAATCATCAAAGGATTATGGGACTTTAAAAGTTGTTGCAGAAATTATTGATCTTGAATCTTCGTATGTCAAAGATTTAGTTTTTCAAATTAAGGATAATTACCCGACTGCAGTTGTTTTATTGTTATCTGTAATCGGAGATAGAGTTCAAATGCATTTGGGAGTTGGTAGTGATTCTACTCCCCATGTAAACGCAGGTAATTGGGTGAAAGAGTTATCTTTATTTATTAAAGGCGGCGGCGGCGGACAACCATCTTATGCGTCATCAGGAGGGAAATTTCCCGATGGTGTGAACGACTTAATTGATGAATTTTACAAAAAAATAGAAAGATGCGTATTATAATTCTTGTTTTTGCTCTTTGTCTTTTTGAAAATATTGATGCTCAATCAGAGCCTCAGTTTTATGTAGATAGTGAAGTTCGAACAAGACGAATTTCACTAAGTACGTATGCTCAGCCAATGGTCTTATTTCGTCGAATTGGCGCCGATTTAAATGGTAATCGTCCAGATGTCAACAGCACCTTTCAAACAGGTTTTAATTCAGATGCTGGTATCTCTTTAGATTTTAATTTAGGTTCTCTTCGAGTTGGCGCAGGCTTTGGTCATACATGGATCAACTTTTCCACAACAGAATCAGAGAGTGTGGTAAAAACCTCTGCTACGTATTTAAGTGTGCCTCTAAGGGCTGGTCTCGTCACTATTTTAAATGATCGAATTAGTCTAGAGGTCTGGCCCCAAGTTATTTATCGTAAGGCGCAGTCGTATGAAAAAGATTGGCTGGTACAAATGATCCCCGAGTTTAGAGAAGTGATTTGGTCAGCAGGGCTAAATGTAGGTCCTTCAGTTTCCGTTACTGAATATTTACGTTGGACAATAATGGGTGTTATTGATTATGGTTTTAGTGACCTAGAAAGATCTTCTTCTGAGGGAGTTTTGGAGCTTCCTATTTTCTTAGGTATTAGAACTGGACTTCGTTTGAGTATTTAAAGTTCGTCAAGAAGTGCTTCAAGAGCAAAACTTCGGGACCCTTTGATCCAAATAAAATTACCATGAATTTGTTTCCCCCTCAAAGCCTCAAGTGCTTGAGCTGTGTCCCGATAGTTATAATATTTTTCTGGCATCTGACTCTCTTCAAACTGTTTCCCAATGAACCATGCATTTTCAATCTCTAGTTCTTGAAATATTTCGATCATTCTTTGATGTTGTGATTTCGAATATTCGCCTAATTCAAGAAGACCCCCAGCAATATACACATGTGGCATTTTTTTATAGAGGTTAACAGCATTTCTTAACGATGCCTCCATACTGGTGGGATTTGCATTGTAAGCATCAAGAAAAATCGTGTTTTTACCAGTCTTAAATATTTGACCACGATTATTTTGCGGAATATAATTAGCTATTCCTTTTGCGATCTTACTGTCTTCTAGTTCGAAATTTCGACCTATTGTAATTGCTGCCAGAACATTATTTTCTTGATAAGAACCTGTTAAATTTGTTAAAATTTCCTCATTTCCAAATGAGACGCCTAGCAATCCAGACTTATAAAAAAAATTAACTCCATCAGTGAATTCAATATTTTGAGAATTACAATTCTTCAATGCAATGGAATCATTTGGATTAACAAAAGATATACTATTATTTTTATCTAAATGTTCATAGAGTTCTGATTTCCCTTTTATCACTCCTTCAATGCCCCCGAAACCTTCTAGATGTGCTAATCCAAAATTTGTAATATATCCATAATCTGGAAGAGAAATTTCACATAAAGCTTTAATCTCTCCAATATGATTTGCGCCCATTTCAACAATTGCAATATCATGACTATCTCTAATGTTAAGAAGGGTTAAAGGAACGCCAATGTGGTTATTATAGTTACCCTCTGTGGCGTGGGTTGAATAACCTTGACTTAAGACATTAAACAATAATTCTTTGACTGTAGTTTTTCCATTACTGCCAGTGATACCAATAATAGTCTTGCCCCATTTATTTCGATGATAAGTTGCGAAGTTTTGTAGATGAGCCAAAACATTTTTGACAAAAAAAACATCACTATTATTGTAGTCTAGATTCTCGATTATCTCATCCAAAACTATAGCAGAAGCACCATTTTTTAAGGCTTCATTTGCGAACTGATTTCCATTGAAATTATCGCCTTTTAATGCAAAAAAAATCTGTCCAGATCTCAGTTTTCGAGAGTCTGTACAGATTCCTTTTGATTTGTCAAAGCGCTCGTAGAGGCTTTTCATTTTTATTTATTTTGGCTGATACCGTCTAAACTTCTCTTGTTTTGGTTTTTTATTGCTTTTCCCACGTTTTGAATCGTTGTTTTGGAACCCAACTCTATCCATTGCACACCTAAAACCTATAAAATCTGTGGAAAGGTCTTGTTCCAAATATCGTCTTGTTCCAGGGGAAAGCCAATAGGCACGATCTTTCCAAGAACCTCCTTTATAAACTCTTGTATTATTGCCAATAAGTGTAGATTCACCATATTGATACATGGGAGCATCGGTTTCAGAAACACCTCCTTTATCGTATACAATGGAGGACTCAACATCCCCATCAACGAAATTGCGATAATCACTTTTTTGATAATTTCTTCGATTTAAATTTTCTTCTTCCGTAACGTTTCTTATTGGAAGCTGGCCTGGCAATCTTATAAGCGAACTATCAGTGCCATATTGAGGTTCAGCAAGAACGGCTAGTTCCCCAATTCCTTCATAATTATCATCAAAGGTTGTGAACTCATTACCTCTGAAAGGACGGTGTTCAGCCATATCAGTTCCAGATAGGGGTCTATAAACGTCCAAAACCCATTCAGCGACATTTCCAGCCATGTCATATAACCCAAAGTCATTGGGTGGGTAAAAGCCTACTTGCATAGTTATGTTTGCTTGGTCGTTCAAATAACCTCCGATCCCCATATTGTCTCCGCCACCTCTTTTATAGTTGGCAAGCATATCTCCGCGCCCTTGTTTATCGCCGTCCCGCACACTAGAACCATTCCACGTGTATTTGTTACGGTCAATAGTTCTATTATAAATACGGTTTCCAATTTCAGCATAAGCAGCGTATTCCCATTCTGCTTCTGTAGGAAGGCGGTACTTAGGAAGAAGAATTCCATCTTCAATTCTTGCTGGCCTTCCTTCTTTACCGTAAACCTGTTGAGGCGAGATATCTTTTAACCCTTTGCCATTTTGCTGAGTATATTCTCCTTGACGGTATAAGTATACTTCAGTATTGAAATTTTGATCGTCGGCTTGATTTGCCATGACATTGAGAATACCCTTATTAATTAATATTTGCTCATTAACGCGATCAGTTCTCCAAGAACAATAACGCATGGCTTGTTCCCATGAGACTCCCACAACCGGATAAAAGTTAAAAGCTGGAGACCTTAGGTAATTTTCAACATATGTTTCATTGTATCCAAGCTTATCTCTCCAGACAAGAGTATCTGGAAGAGCAGACGTATATATCTGAGGATAGTATCCATAGTCATAAACTCGTCGTAACCAATATAAATATTCTCTGTAGTCGGCATTAGTAACTTCGTTTTCATCCATATAGAAAGAGGCAACAGTTACTCTAGCAGGACTGTTGTTCCAATCTCGCATGAAATCTTCTTCAACTTTCCCCATTACATAAGTTCCGCCTTCGATAAATACGAGCCCAGGTCCAGTTTCTTGGCCTTTATAGTTTAGATTAATTTGGAACCCACCGTTCTTTTTGTCATTGTATGACATGCCAGTGGTGTTTGAGGCTGTTTTTCCGCAACTAGCTAATAAGAATGCTGCAGCTGCTAAAGAACAAATGATACCGCGAATTTTCATAGTTGATTTAATTAAAATTTTGGACACTTTATAGCATTATAACGTGTTCGGCGTGTTCGACATGGGAATTGGTAGGACATGGTCATTTCATGAGCGCCTCCCAGTGTATTTTTCAATGGTGAAATAGTGTAATCATAAGAATATCCAAAAGTCCAAGGTACATCATTTGGGGCAAGTCCAACGATGAATACGAGGGCGTCTGGATTTGTACTTAGAGCCCCCAAAGCTTGTCTGTAACCTAATCCTCCAGTCATTAATCCTCGGTTAAATGAAAGGCCTCCTGTTAACTGCGAAGCTCCACCTTGGGATTGAAACACAATATTTGGAATGAGTAAATTATCTAGGCTATTGTATAGCCTTTTTCTCCCAATTGGGATGGTTCCTCCCGCTTGAGCAGATATTTTCAATGGTAAAGTATTCGTTGATAAAAATGCCTCATTGGGTTGTGTCAAATGACTAGCGGTAAAGCCGGCATAAAAGTTTTCAGTAAACCCAACTATTCCAAAAGTTAAATCGAGATGACTATTTGTGGTATTATCGGGTGAGATTTCATTTGTTGGCTTCACAAAACCATAGAATGGATCAATTTGGTCTGGGAATGTTAGACTACCCCAGTCGAGAGATCTCTGACGAAATGTCCCTTGAGCTCCAAAAAGAATAGAAAATTCTCTCGAAACAGATAGATGGTAGGAATAAATAAGTGATGCTTCAGTCAAACTTAGGGCTCCATTTGCTGCTTCGTCCTGGACGATAAGAACTCCTATTCCCCCATTTAGAGCATCTACATATTGGTCATATGAAGCCGAATAAGTCTGGTAAACCCCTAATGAAGGGTACTGGTTCCTGTAATTAACATTAACTTTCGGGCATTGCTTAACACCTGCAAATGCTGGGTTTAGGTAAAGTGGATTAGCATAGAATTGCGTAAAATGAGGATCTTGTCCTTGGATGGACGAAAGCCCCAGAAAAAAGAAAACTATAGTAAGTAGGCGTTGAACAGCCATAAGTATGCACCAATTTAAAGAGCCACAAGTATACGATTTTCCTCGTTCTTTTCAGAAAAAGAGCCAAATTTGCAAATACAAATAACAAATTAGACGTTCAAACGTTTCAAGTATAACTCACTGTGAGTAGAACACAAAAATATGAATCTATTGCATAAGTTGCATCACTTTTTATTTAAAATTCCAGTATTGCTGTGTCTGTCAAGTCAATTGTATGGTCAAAATGATTCTTCCGTATTGAGTAATGGTAGTTGGGCAAAGGTTGCTGTTAGTGAACAAGGAATCTATTCCCTCACTGCGCAAGATCTAGAAACTCTTGGGCTCGGTAGTTCTCCGTTCGATACTGAAAAAATTGGAATTTATGGTAGAACATCAGGTGCGCTGCCCGAGGTTAATTCTGTGCTTAGAGAAAATGACTTGTTACCCTTACATATTTTTATCGAGGACGGTAATGATGGTAAATTCTCTGGCTCAGATAGGATATATTTTTACGGTGAAAGTCCAAAAAAATGGCAATACAATGCAGATTCAGACGGATATGAATTCGTTAAAAATATTTACAGTGATGAGCAGATTTATTTTGTAACAACTACTGAGGGCGGTGAACGAATCCAGAACTCACCTCAATTAACCGGTTCGTCTTTAAACATTAATCGCTATTCGCACCTTGCGCATTATGAAATTGATAATCAAAACCTTGTTGGGAGCGGAAGACAGTGGTTTGGAGAACTTTTTGATTTTACTCTTAGCCGAAATATTGATCTTGGCCTAGACGCACTTGATTCCTTAAGTTCAGCTAAATTTAGAGTGCGTGCCATAGCCCGATCTACGATTGCAGGAACGAAGATGGATATATCATCGGGACAGGGATCCTTTGGCTCTTTAACATTTGGAGCTGTATCATCTTCCTCAGGCGCCGACTATGCTGCTTCCTCTTTTTTGCAAGCGAATCAATCATATTCTTCTGGGAATTGGGGTGATGTTAATTTAAGCTTTGATCGTTCGATTAATTCGAGCGCTTCAGCATGGTTAGATTACATTAACGTTAGTGCCGATTCACCCTTTCGTTGGAGACAGATGTCAATGGTTTGGAATTTCCCACCTCAAGACACAGGAGTTGTTCAAGCGAACCTATCATGGGTAAGTGGAGGTTTAGCTGCTAATGGGAAAATTTGGAATGTTACAAATCCAATATCGCCGACAAAAATTCAACCACTCTCTTTTTTTAGTGGTGGAAATGCTAAATGGGGAATTAAAATGCGCGGTGATACTTCACAAAAGATCCTGATTTTCCAACCAGGTAGCACTGGTACGCCAATTCTTATTGGTCCGGTTCCAAATCAAAATTTACATGGGCTAAGTTCTGTCGACTACATTCTTGTCTCTCCGGAGCATTTAATGCCTGAAGCACAAAGATTAGCAGAATTCCATAATTCTCAAGGCCAATTGAGAGCTATGGCGATCGATGTACAAAAAATTTACAATGAATTTTCTTCCGGTGTTCAAGATATAACGGCTATAAAAGATTTTTTACGACATCTCTGGAAAAAAGCAACTGCTGAGGAAGATCGACCTGAATTCCTCTTGTTATTTGGAGACGCTTCTTATGACTTTAAAAACCGCATCACTCCGAACACAAATCAGATTCCAATTTATCAAAGTGAAAAGAGTTTTTCTCTTTATTCATCTTTTTCTACTGATGACTTTTTTGGGTTTATGGATGATGACGAAGGAAATAACTTAAGAGCCAAAAAATTGGATTTATGTATTGGTAGAATTCCTGTCAATACCTCCAGTGAGGCCCAGAATGTTGTCGACAAAATACTATCATACTCAAACCCAAAAACCTCTCGTGGTGTTTGGAGAAAAAAACTACTATTTGTTTCCGACGATGTTGATGCCGGCTGGGAGGCGGTTTTAACTTCTATTCCAGATGCAATTGCTCAAAGAATTGATACTCTCTACCCATTTCTTGATGTTCGAAAGATGTATTCAGATAGTTATGAGCAGCAATCAAGTAGCGGTAGCCAAAGTTACCCTGACCTCAGATCTGACCTAATTCAAAACATTAATGACGGTAATCTAGTCACTGCTTATGTCGGTCATGGGGGAGAAGTCGGATGGAGCTCGGAAAACATACTCCAATTGAATGACACGAAAAATTTCAGCAATGCAAATAGATTGCCTTTGTTTATAACAGTGACATGCGAATTTTCGAGATTAGATGATCCTTTAAGGACATCAGCTGGTGAGCATTTATTGTTAAATCCGAATGGGGGAGCAATTGCTCTTTTATCAACAACAAGAGTTGTCTATGTTGACGGAGCAGCAACATTAAATGATTCTATTTTTCGCGTTGCTTTTGAAAAAGAGGACGGTCGTTTCAGAACTTTTGGTCAAATTCTTCGGAGTGCGAAAAACTCAACCACTACCTCTGATAAACTGAGATTCTCTTTATTAGGTGATCCTGCTATTCGGTTGAATGTACCTGAACATCAGGTAGTCATCGATAGTGTCAATTCAAGATATTTTAATTCTGGAAATGATTCTATTTTCGTTCAAACTTCCGATACGTTAAAAGCTCTTAGTTATAATGAGATTTCCGGTCATATTGAAAGTGGCTTAACTAACGAATTTTTGGATCAGGTCAATGGAGAGATTGAGATAACTTTATATGACAAGGCTTCCTCAGAGAGTACATTAAAAAATGACAATCAGGGTCCATTTATAAATTTCGAGCAGCGCAACAATATAGCCTACAGAGGAAAGGCAAAGGTGAAGGATGGAAGATTTGATGCCCAATGGATTTTGCCTCTAGATATTTCTTTAGACCTTGGGAAAGGTAAATTTTCATTTTATGCGCAATTTGACTCTTCTGACGCTTCAGGAAGCGACCAGAGAATATGGATAGGGGGTATTGACACTGAAGCTCCACTCGATATTGACGGACCATTAATTAGTGTTTTCATGGATGACACATCGTTTGTTTCTGGAGGTATTACTGGCCCAAGTCCATTGGGAATAATCAAATTAATGGACGAAAGCGGAATAAATACAGTTGGTACAGGTATTGGTCATGATTTGATGGGATGTTTAGATGGTGACTGGAATAAATCATTTTCATTAAATTCGAGATATGTATCTGATCCAGGAACCTATAAAAAAGGTACTGCGACATGGCCGTTTATGGACCTAGAAGACGGGCCTCATGATTTTTTTGTCCGCGCATGGGATTCATACAATAATATCTCTCAATCCAGCGTTTCTTTCGAAGTGGTGTCAAAAGATAATCTTCAGCTGGGTGCTTTTCGCATATATCCAAATCCTGGAATGGGGCCTTTTCAGCTTGATGTTGAACATAACACAAAGGGGGATAGTATTTCTGTTGTTTGGTCAATTCAGAATTCTAATGGAGCTACAGTACACTCGAATCAATGGATTGGTGTTGCTGACGATTCTGTGGTAAACTCTGACCCATGGACAGGTAGGGGCAATTCAGGAAACATATTGCCTGCTGGATGGTATGTCGCCCGGGTAGAGATAACTCGTTTGAGCGATGGACAAAGTGTTAAAGCTGCTGAAAGAATAATCTTATTGAATTAGAAACTTATATTTG
>CAJVWI010000016.1 GCA_913009655.1 uncultured Cryomorphaceae bacterium | reverse complement strand
ATGAGAATCACCAGCATGAGAATCACCAGCATGAGAATCAACAGCATGAGAATCAACAGCATGAGAATCACCAGCATGAGAATCAACAGCATGAGAATCACCAGCATGAGAATCACCAGCATGAGAATCAACAGCATGAGAATCAACAGCATGAGAATCACCAGCATGAGAATCAACAGCATGAGAATCACCAGCATGAGAATCACCAGCATGAGAATCAACAGCATGAGAATCACCAGCATGGGAACCAACGGCATGAGCAACTTCCCCATGAGATTCACCCGAATTATGAGTTACAGGAGCGTTAAATCCTATGACTAGCATAATTAGACCAACTAGCGTAAGGGATACAGCTAAAATTTTGGCTTTTGTAGTAAAAACAAACATCGTATTCAGCATTAAATTATTTAGCAGCAGTAGCTTCAGCCACCATTACAGATTGATCCTCTCGAAGCTTCAAGACGTACTTGATGATTTTCCATCGCTCATCATAGTTCAATTGAGATGAATGCGAGCCCATATTATTTTTCCCATGCATAATAACATGATAGATGGAACCTGGCGTAATATCAGGTAGACGGTCACGACCATATCCAGGTATACCTAGAATTTTCTCCCGCTGCATAAGAATACCATTACCATCTCCTTTATCCCCATGGCAATGGGAACAAAATTGACCATATAATTCTTTTCCTTCCTGAGGATCTAAAGTTGAAAAATTAACTGGTACCGAAGTATTTGATTTTGAATCTTCGTAACCCTCATTTGTATTAGGTATATCATAAGGAATATATCCTCTTGAAATAGTTCCCTCTACAGGAGTTAGTGATGATGTCTGTCTAGGATTATCTATCGAAGGTTCATATGTCTTAATAGCCGGTGATCGATACATATCATCCATGTAAGTGTAACCTGGAGTTGTTTTGTCACTATTACATGAGGCCATAACTCCAAGCAATAAACTAGAAGCTAAAATAATTTTAAGTGTATCTAATTTTCTCATCATATTTAAGCTTCAGAAATTTCCTTTGCGCCAGATGCTTTTAAAACATCCATTACACCTTTTACTGAATGAACTTCGATCATGAAATGATCATCGGTTGTGCGAGGGTCGGGATTCTGTTCTTTTGCGCCAGGGTATAATCTATTAATTATCATGAAAGTCCAAACCATTAAATGAGCGGCAAAAAACACTGTTAATTCAAATAAAATCGGCACAAAAGCAGGCATATTCATTCCCCAAGTCATACTTGGCTTGCCACCAATATTTTGAGGCCAATCAAAATTCATCATGTAAGCCGTTAAAGTAATAGCTACTGTCAAACCAAATAAACCATACATAAAAGCTGCCATTGCAATTCTGGTCTCCTTTAAGCCCAATGCCTTGTCTAGTCCATGAATAGGAAATGGTGAATAAACTTCTTTGATTTTCATTCCTTTTTCACGCAATGTTTTTACAGCCGATAATACCAAATCATCATCTGTATAAATCGCTCGAATTAAGGGGCTATTATCAGTGTGCGCCATTTGGATCATGATTTTGTTTCTGAGAATCCCCAGAAGATTTTAAAATTGTTTTCAATTCAGCCTGAGCGATAACTGGGAAGGTTCTAGCATAGAGCAAAAACAAAACAAAGAAAAAGCCTATAGTGCCTAAAAAGATTCCTATGTCTACAAAGGTGGGCGAAAACATTGCCCACGAAGAGGGTAGATAGTCGCGGTGCAGAGAAGTTACAATGATAACGAACCTTTCAAACCACATACCGATATTTACAACAATAGAAATGAGGAAAGTAAAAATAAGGTTCGTTCGTAAACGTTTTATCCACATAAACTGAGGAGAAAAAACATTGCAAGTCATCATGGACCAATAAGCCCACCAATAAGGACCCGTAGCCCTATTTAAAAATGCATATTGCTCATACTCTACTCCTGAATACCACGCAATAAAAAGCTCTGTTATGTATGCAACTCCAACAATTGAACCAGTTACCATAATAACAATATTCATCATCTCAATGTGTTGAATTGTTATATAGTCTTCCATTTTAAAAATTTTCCGGACTATCAAAAGAAGAGTTTGAACCATTGCAAATCCGGAAAAAATTGCTCCAGCCACAAAATAAGGCGGAAATATAGTCGTATGCCATCCGGGAATTACTGAAGTTGCAAAGTCCATAGAAACAATTGTGTGTACAGATAAAACAAGTGGTGTTGCCAAACCAGCAAGAACTAATGATACCTCTTCAAATCTTTGCCACGCTTTCGCCTTGCCTCCCCAACCAAAAGAAAGAATTCGATAAATATGCTTCTGAAGAGGGTTTATTGCTCTGTCCCGTATCATAGCAAAATCAGGGATAAGGCCTGTATACCAAAAAACCGTTGATACCGTCAAATATGTTGAAATGGCAAAGACATCCCAGAGCAAAGGAGAATTGAAATTAACCCATAGAGAGCCATATTGATTTGGAAATGGGAATACCCAGTATGCAAGCCATAGCCTTCCCATATGAATTAGAGGAAATAAACCTGCCTGAATAACAGAAAATATTGTCATTGCTTCTGCCGAACGATTTATTGCCATCCGCCATTTTTGACGGAAAAGAAGCAAAACTGCTGAGATTAACGTACCCGCATGGCCAATACCTACCCACCAAACAAAGTTTGTTATGTCCCACGCCCATCCAACAGTCTTATTTAAACCCCAAACTCCAATTCCTGTTCCTATAGTGTATGCAATACAGCCAAAGCCCCATAGCATCATAGTTAAAGCTATTGAGAAAGCAATCCACCATAACCTTGGAGCTTTTGTTTCTATAGGGCGAGCAACGTCATTGGTGATATCCGTGTAAGATTTATCACCTAATATTAGAGGCTCTCGGACGTTAGATTCATAATGCATAATTCCCTATTTCTCCGTTAAACTCGATTTCGAACTTTAGTTTGATAAAATACTGAAGGCTGAGTACCAACCTCTTCAAGGAGATGGTACGATCGACTATCATTTTTTGCAATTTGAACAGCGCTATTAGGCAGATTTACATCACCAAATGTAATTGCCCCAGTATCACATGCTTGAGCACATGCTGTAGTAATTGCTGAATCTTTAACTGGCTTTCCGGCTTTTTTCGCCTCTAGCTTACCATATTGAATGCGCTGAATGCACATCGTGCACTTTTCCATCACTCCTCTTGAACGAACAGTAACATCGGGATTAAGAACCATTCTCCCAAGGTCATCTTGAGATGGATTTACAGATGAGAATTGCTCATTTTTTTGATAATTGAACCAATTAAATCTTCTAACCTTATATGGACAGTTATTGGCACAATATCGAGTACCAATGCAACGGTTATATGCCATATGATTAAGTCCTTCTCTGGAGTGCACTGTGGCACCAACAGGGCAAACAGTCTCACAAGGAGCATGGTTACAATGCTGACACATTACTGGTTGGAAAACAACCTCTGGACTCACTCCAGGTTTTTCCATTTCAGCATATTTTTTTACAACACCAACATCTTCCATATCAGCACGTTCTGGCGTCATATCAGATGAGTAGTATCTATCAATACGCAACCAGTGCATATCTCTAAAATTGCGAACCTCTTCTTTTCCCACTACTGGGACATTATTTTCAATATGACAGGCAATTACGCACGCTCCACAACCGTGACAACTATTTAAATCAATACTCATGTTCCACATGTGCATGGTTTCATGATCATGATTTTCCCACAGGTTTGCCTCATCAGCACTTACTGTACCATCAAGGGTATGGTATGTTGGCTTTTCATTCCAAGATGAGCCTTTGGGATCATTAATGAAATCAGATAATGATACCTCATTAACAATTTTACGTCCCATCATGGTATTACCTAATTGAGTAGAGGCAAATTCATGCATCCCCTCAGCAGGAGTTATTTTAACAACTCCAAAACCTTTTAAAAGATTTAGACTGTATGCATTTACTCCAAGTCCATCTGCAACTTTTCCAACTTGACTCCTGCCATACCCCACAGCTAAACCAACTGTACCTGGAGCCTGTCCTGGTTGAATTAATACAGGTACATTATTTAAACTGAGCTCGCCTGACTGAATATTCGCTAGACTACCATCTAGAGCTCCATTACTTTGTGTCTCATTAACAAACCCCATACCCAGGGCATCAGCTGCAGAAATCGTTAAATAGTTATCCCAACAAACCCTTGAAATAGGATCTGGAAGTTCGTGTAACCAAGGGTTATTTGATTGATAACCAGCCCCAACAGTTTTTTGGTATAATGATAATTCCATAGCACCGCTGTCCACTGAGCCGGCAGTTTCCACTGCGATTTCTGCACCCGCAAGTGTACGTTCTGAGATTTCTGTAAAGGATGGGATCCGTGCATCAATTTTTAATGAAGCACCGCCATCATGTAAGGTTTGAGACCAATTCAACCCTTGGGCCAAAACACTTTCCTTAACTAAATCTTTAGCAGATTTATTTTTTCCCAATAATTCAGATAATACTTCTATTGTAGGCTTACTATTAAAAAGAGGACGTATAACTGGTTGAGAAACTGAAAAGTCTAAATTGGTGGGGACATAATCAGCCCATGACTCCAAATAATGCGGAACAGGTGCTGCCGAAGTTGTTGCACCAGCAGTCTCATCAAAACGATCGTTTAAACTCAGAGAATAATTAACATTTTTCAAAGCAGAGTCAAAACCAACTCTATTATAAACAGGATTTGGCCCAGCAATTATTAAAGTACCAACGCTACCCGCATTCATGTCCGAAATTGCATTTTCAAAAGCACGATCATTACCTGATCTTAAATAAACAGGTTTATCAGGTCTAATTGTAGTACCAATATTTTTTAATGCAGCATTCAAAGCCGCTGACAAATATGCATTAGCTCCCGAGTTACCCCCAACCAAAACAACTGATTTTCCATTTGATGACATCAATTCTTTGGCAACACTATCGAGCTGGTTTTTCAAAACTTTATCAATTTTACCAACAGAATGATTTGAATCTGAAACCTGATTTAGAAGATAAGATAATGACAATCCTATTTGGGAAGGTTTGATTTTAATACGCTTATCTGCATTTGATCCAGTTAAACTCAGATTTGATTCAATCTGTATATGACGCAGCATCCCTTTGCCAGGCTTTCTGCGAGATGCATAATCTGAAGCTACTTGTTGAGGTATTCCAGAGGAAAGAAAGTCTTCATTGAAAGAGACAACTAAATTAGCAGCGGTAATGTCTATGCTTGGCATTGCCCTTACACCAGTTAAACCCTCCCAAACATCTAAGACTTCAGAAGATGAAACTGCGTCAATTTCCACATGAACAAAATTTGCATATGTCTGTCTTAGATCCTCAATGACCAACTTAAAAGAAGGACTGAATATTGATCCAGTAAGTAACATGAATTGCTTACCATCATTCACTGATTCTTCAACAGCATTTTTTAAATCACTACTTATGGTGGCCCAATCAGATTCTATATTGTCCTTAATTGGTCGTCTTAATCTAGAAGAGTCGTACAGAGAAAGAACACTGGCTTGAGCTCTTCCATTAGTTCCCCAATTAAAACGAGTTTTATCACCCGGCTCGATTTTTATAGGCCGACCTTCGCGTGTTTTGACTAAAATCGATGCAAAATCCTGACCGTCAACATAAGTCGTAGCATAATAAGTGGGCATCCCTGGAGTTAATCTATCTGGCTTAACCACATAAGGAATACTCTCAATTATTGGCTGCTCGCATGCAGCTAAAGTTGCTGCTGCAGTCGAAAACCCTAAATATTTTAAAAAATCTCTACGGCTAGTTGATGAATTAGCCATAAGGTTATCATCTCCTAAGAACTGATCAATAGGAATATCTTCAGAAAATTCATTTTCAGCCAGACGTTTTGAAACCTCCGTGTTTGCAAGTTGATCAAACCCTTTCCAATATACTTTCTCTTTAGCCATGATAATAAATTAATAGTGGCATTTACCACATTCTAGACCTCCAATTTTTTCAACAGTAATGATTTCATCATGAAACTTTGCTGCAAGGCGTTCATTGATACTTTGACCATTACTATTTTCCTCAGAATAATATCCATTCGCAGTATTAACCTCGGTTTCACGGTGACAATTTATACACCAGCCCATGGTCAATTGTGAATATTGATAAACAACATCCATTTCCTGTATTGGCCCATGGCATGTTTGACATTCCACTCCACCGGCAGTTACGTGCTGAGCGTGGTTAAAGTATACTAGATCTGGCAAATTATGAATTCGAATCCACCTTACAGGCTTTTGCTCGTAGTCCTCAATGTAAGATCTTTCATCTGCATCCCATCCAATTGCAGCATATATTTTCGATATTTCCGGTGAACGCTCTCCTGCATATTTTGGGAGACCTGCATCATTTAAAATTTCAGTGCCATCGATATACATATGGCAATTCATACAGACATTTGTTGACGGTATGCCAGAGTGTTTTGATTGACGTGCAGAAGTATGACAGTAATTACAGTCAACTTGGTTTTCCCCAGCATGAATCTTATGACTGAAAGCAATAGGTTGAATTGGTTGATAATTCGCTTCAACACCTATGCCCATTAAGAACCAAAATACTTGATAAAGAAATGCAACAATTACAACAATTGTAGCTCCAGTCATGAAACGCTTATTTCCGATCAGCCATTGAGTTAAGGCATTGAAATCTTGAATAACAGTTGAAGAATTATCACCATTAATTTGTTTTAAAGTATTTCTTATGCGAAGAAGTAAAATAATAAAAAGTATCAAGAATGCACCCAATACGTAAATTAGGAATAAATCATTGACAGGTTCGGCAACAGATTGGGGCAATGGAACTTCTTTAGGAATCGCAACTGCTGGTACCGCATCCGTATATGCTAGAATGCTTTTTATATCATCATCAGAAAGAGCCGGAAAGGCCGTCATTACTGATCCATTGTACTCTTCGAAAATTGCTTTAGCATCAGCATCTCCAGATGCTCTAAATTCAGCATTATTTCGAATCCACTTTAGTAACCATTCCTCAGATCTCCTTGCAGTAACGCCAGAAAGAGCAGGACCAATCATTTTTTTATCCAACTTATGGCATGAAGCACAGTTAGATTTAAATAACTTTTTACCAAGATTAACATCGACTTCTGCGCTCACAGGAATTGATAAGGCGCTAATTGTCAATACAATAGTCAATAATCGGAGTAAGAGAGAGTTCGAGAAACCTATACGCATGTGCATTCTACAGCTATTCATAAGCCCTTTTTGGGTGAGACAAAAGTACAAAACAACCCCTTGAGGCATAGCGCTTATTCGATGCAGTATTCCTAATTTAAAATGTTTCTAAATAATGAATAATATTCATTTTTTCTGCACCTTTGCATTTACATGACATATTTATCGATTTTCATCTTTTGTTTCAACTTTATGATATGGTTTCCATTAAACGGAAGTGCCTTGCAAATTGATAGAATTTTTGTTCTGGAAATAAATGATAGCATCACTATAATCTCAGGATCAGCATTGGACTCAGCATGGAGTTCTCATGTGAAAAAACTTTCTTTAGAAGGAACACGTGATCAATCTATGAACATCGAACGATATACCATTCAGGTTTTCAGCGGAACCAGAAAAGAAGCAATGAAAATTTATAATGAGTTATTAGATTCTACGAATCTGATGCTCCATTTTGATGAGCCCAATTTTAAAATTTCCGCAGGGTTATTCTCCATCAAGCTCGCAGCAGAATTTAAATTAAAAAAATGGCGCAGAAAATATCCACAATCTTTCGTGGTACGCGCTCCCATGTAAGTAGATAAACTAGTCCTTTTTTAGTTGTTTCATAGCGTTTCTTATACTTGGTGCATTCCACGATTTTATGCCGCCTTTCAAATGGTGAACATTTGAAAACCCATATTGCTTCAACATTTTCAGAGCTTTGAAACTACGACCCCCACTACGGCAATACAGATAGAGCTCCTGAGACTTATTATCACCAAACAAAGAATCAAATTGCTGAATAAAATCGTCGTCGTAATAATTTATCGTTATTGCTCCTTCTATGCTTCCTTGATCTACTTCCTCTGGTGTTCTGATATCGATTAAATAATTATCCTGAATATGTATTTTGAACTGAGATGGTGTCAATTCCTCCGAAATTCTAACTTCCGAATTTATGTCGACCCTATCAAATGAATTACACGAGCATAATAGAGATACGCAAATCAATAGATTAAATAAATAGAGTATTGAAATTTTAAATTTTAAAAATTTAATGTTGAGCATATTTATTTTTTGAGTTTCAAAACATCTGTATAACCACCTCCATTTTGTAATTCCGACAACCCCTGAGACTTGAGAAACAATAGAGCCTGACCACTTCTTCCTCCCGATTTACAGCATAAAACTAATGGAGTTGACATTGTCTTGACAAGATCAATATTATCCGGAATATCATGAAGGGGGATATTTATTGAATTTGGAACATGCCCTTCTTCAAATTCATCTTCTCTTCTAACATCTAATATTGTGGCATCAGGATGATTTATTGCTTCTTCAATATTCATATTTACTTATTTTTTTTGAATCGGTTTCTCAGTTAAAGGTCTTCCTTTTGACATCCAATCTGGCTTTATTGCGCTTTTCAAATAATGATCAAAAAATTGCCCCATACGGTTTGACAAATCTAATCGATTAGAACGCTTTTTTAAATTATGCTGTTCGCCATTGTAAACTAACATCCAAACGGGTTTTTGCAATCTACGTAATGCCATAAATAATTCTATACCTTGCGTAAACGGGACTGCTCCATCATTATCATTATGCATTATCATAAGTGGCGTCTCTACTTTGTCCGCGAAGAAAACAGGAGAATTTTTCTTATACAAATCGAATCGTCGCCAAGGAGTTGCGCCAATTCGGCTTTGAGTCTTTTCATACTGAAATTGTCGAGACATGCCAGTTCCATATCTAATTCCTCCATATGCAGAAAACATATTGCTTACTGGTGCTCCAGCCATAGCGCATGCATAACGACCTGTTCGAGTAATGATGAAAGCGGTTTGATACCCGCCCCAACTTTGACCTTGGATTCCTATTCGTTTAGGATCAATTTTTTTATGAACTTTTAACACTCGATCAACACCATTATTAACGCACTTTAAAGCACTCATTCCTGGCTGCCCTTCTTTGTAAATAATATCTGGAATAAAGACTGCATAGCCATTACTGACAAACCAAGTAACATTTATTGTTGAAGCGCTAGGCGCGGGTGTTTTATAATCGTGGAGCCTATCCGAATAAGACTCATAGAAATAAACAATCATTGGCAAACTTTGATCTGAACTTATGTTTTCAGGAGTATAAAGTAATCCTTGCATTTTTTTTCCAAAAGCCCGGTAGTTGATCATTTCAACTTTTGGCCAAATAAAGCTATCCTGCTGAGGATTCAAATTGGTCAGCCTTACAGACTCATTTCTCCTCACAAAAGTTGAATCTTCAATTAGATTATAACTGAATAAATTTGGAGATGACTGAACAGTTTCTTGCAAGAACAAAAGGGAATTTGCATATTTCGCTCGGCGAAAGCGAGAGTTCTTAAAGTTGCCATAAGACAAGGTCTTATACCTTTTACTCTCTAAATCAAGCATCATTATTCCTGAGGATTTTGAGGGCTCATGAAAAGTTTGAATGGTAATGGTGCTGTCGTTGTTATCGATACCTTTTTTAATATTTAGATACTCATCAATTTCAGGCTCTAAATTTAAAACTCGCATTCGAGATTCAGTATTACGGCCATAAGAATTTGTGAGATCTACTAACTCTCTGGTTTTATGATTAAATTGCCAAATATCATATGCGTCATAAACGACAAAATCTCCAGATGATAACCATCCTGGAGAACCGTATGGATATGGGTAAGAGGGACTATCGTGCTCTTCATTCCATACAGGTTTAGATATTGGAACTTCAACCCTTTTTACAGTAGTTTCCCCAGATAAAGAATTATCAATGAAGGCTATTTCCCAAAACCGCTTATCCATTCGATAATATGCAATAGCACCTCCATGAGGACTCATTATTGGAGGTCGGGCAAGAATCAATGAGTCTCCAATTTTTAATGACTCACCATTGGTTAATGAGAAGAATTCCAAATCATAAGGGAGTTGTACATCATGTGAATATTGCCTCTGATAAGGCTTTTGAGAATATCTTACCGCCCAATTATGATTTTCATCAGAGACTACATTTGGAAACTCAGGGGTCCCAATACAACGGATATAATTAGTCTCAAACGAATAAAAGGCCAAATATTGAGGTTGTTTTTCACGTCTAAACCTTCTTGCCTGTTGTGTCTGGATCTGATCCTCATTCCAAGCCCAAACATCTAATTCTGCCCTTTCCTCTTTTAAAGAGGTGCTATCATCCCACTCAACCGGATTAAAAGAGCTGTTGTAATAAAAATAAAGACCTTCATTATCAATTTTTATCTGACCTTTTGAGCTAGGATAATTTCCTGGCGGAAGTCCTGGAGAATTAACTTCTGCTATCATCTTTCTAAACAACTTATTATTCCCGTTGAATCCGGCTTGCCAGAGTGAAGTATAATCATCAGCGGCCCTTATTTTTTTTGTATAAAATATGTGATCAGATATTTCGGGAGATTTTATATTCCCAAGAGCAATAGATTCAAAAGCGGCTCCAACATCAATTAAAGAATCCTTTTTTAATGGATTATAAAGTAATGATTGCATTTTACTCTCGGGATTTTCAACGATAACATATAATCCGCTTTTTGAAATCTTATTCTGAGAAAAACCCCAATCAATAGTATTTTCCCAGGTATAATTTGAGTCTATTAGATAATTTTGTTTTGATTCATTAACCCGAACAGTATATAAACTTAATTTAGCTTTTTCCTTTTTAAATGAAGGGCGTTCAATAGCAAAAATATCAATATCTGTTTTCATTTTACCAAAATCTATTTCAAATCTAGATGCAGAACCTAGGGTATCTAGACCAATGAGTTGATCATTAATTAAAGAAGCTAAAACGCATTTGTTTTGAAGCATTTTTTCATCCTTCACCTTTCGCAATTTTAAGGACCTAGTTTCTAAAAAAGGGGGCTTAACAGAAAAAATCACAAATCCTGAGTTAGGCAAAAACTTTAACCGAAAAGCCCTTTCCCACCTCGCGATTTCCTCACCTGTTTGAAGGTTAAACAAAATAGAACGTCCGTCACCTACCTGGGGGCTTATTGTTGCATAGGCATATCTTCCATTATCACTTATTCCATAATCACTTAGTCTTTCCCAAGAATCATAGTCTTCGTGGCTCAAAGAGGACTTAACAGCTGTCTGGGCTGTTGATGGTAGTGTTAGACAAATCGTAATAAATATTAAATTTTTAAGCATTATACCATATTATGATAAACAGCTTGCACATCCTCATCCTCTTCAATTTTTTCAAGCAATTTATCCACTTCTGCGTGTTGATCGATATTCATTTTCTTTGTATCCATCGGGATTCTCTCAAAACCAGAATTTAGAATCTCATGGCCTCTTTCCTCTAATACCTTTGCAATAGATCCGAAATCCGAAAATGGAGCATAAATCATTAATGATTTTATCTCCTTTTCTTGATCATATTCTTGAAATATTTCCTCAACTCCAAAATCAATCATTTCAAATTCAAATTCCTCAAGGTCTATTTTCTCCTGAACTATTTTAAAATAACATTTTCTTTCGAACATAAATTCCACACTGCCACTTGTACCTAAACTTCCATTGCACTTATTGAAATAAGATCTTACATTGGCAACAGTTCGAGTATTATTATCTGTTGCCGTTTCTACAATTACTGCGATACCATGAGGAGCATAGCCTTCATAGACAACTTCTTTATAATCTGCTTGATCTCGAGACACAGCTCGCTTTATAGCTCTTTCGACATTGTCTTTTGGCATATTTGCATCCCTAGCATTTTGAATTAATGCCTTTAAACGACTATTAGCCTCCGGGCTGGGGCCGCTTGCCTTTACGGCCATTATTATATCCTTTGAAATTCTGGTGAACACTTTAGCCATTGATGACCACCGTTTCATTTTTCTCGCTTTCCTATATTCGAACGCTCGTCCCATATTAATTCCGATTGGATAAAATATTACCTGTTTTCTCTTTCTTATTTTTAATAAATAGAGAAATATCAGCTGAATTGAACCAAAGATAATGGCATCCTTCTTTTTTAAAAAAGAACTCTAAAATTTTTAACCAACTATTCCCCAGGAGCAATTGTGAGTTTTAAACCATCAAGATCGTTAGAAATAAAAATCTGACATGACAGTCTGCTATTCTCTTGAATATTAAATGCTTCTGAGAGCATCAATCTCTCCTCTTGAGATGGGATTTTTAAATCATGAGGAGAATTAATATAGCATTGACATGAAGCACACATCGACATGCCCCCGCATATCCCAACAGTGCCCTCATCTTCCAATTCATAGGAACGAATAACTTCCATTAGGTTCATTCCCATATCAGTCGGAGCATCTATGAGGTGGCTCAATCCAGATCTGTCAGTAATATGTATTTTGACAGTTGACTTATCCACTATTGTATTTTTTTTACTATTGACTTTGGGGTTGATTTAGAACTGCCATCAAATCCATTAACCCCCGTTACTGTGGTATATTTCAATAGAAATCTTTTTTCTGGATTTATAATTTTAAAAGCATACTGGCACATGACTGTTGCCTCATGAAAACCGCATAAAATTAGCTTCAACTTCCCTGGATAGATGTTTACATCACCTACCGCAAAAACTCCTGGAATATTTGTTTGATAATCTAAAGAATTATTGACTTTGATTGCGTTTTTTTCAATCTCAAGTCCCCAATTTGAAATTGGGCCTAATTTGGGCAAGAGGCCAAATAATGGTATGAAATGATCTACCTCAAGCTCCTTTTGAGGATGATTCGATTGATCAATTAATATAGACTCGAGATACTCTGACCCCATTAAATTAACAACCTGTGCAGAGGTTTTAACATTAACCCGTTTTGCATCTTTTAGTTGTTGGACTTTTTCGACGGAGCTTAACGCACCTCGAAACTCATTACTTCTATGAATTAGAGTAACTTCCGAAGCTATTTCAGACAAAAGAATAGTCCAATCCAATGCTGAGTCCCCTCCCCCAGCAATAGCTACCTTTTTATCTCGAAAAATTTCTGGATCTTGAATGAAGTAGTGAACTCCTTTATTTTCAAACTTTTCAATGATGGGTATATTGGGCTTCCTTGGCTCAAAGCTTCCTAGCCCCCCGGCGATAACAACAATAGGAGCCTTATGAACAGTTCCTTTATTTGTAATAACAGTAAAAGAACCATCTTCTTCGCGGTTTAAACTTTCTGCCCGCTCACCAAGAGTAAATCCGGGCTCAAACTGCTTAGATTGCTCTAATAATTTATTTGTTAATTCATCTGCAAGAATCTCTGGATATCCTGGAATATCATAGATAGGTTTTTTCGGATAAAGCTCAGAACATTGACCTCCCGGTTTAGGTAAAACATCAATAAGATGGCATTTCATCTTCAACAGACCTGCTTCAAAAACAGTAAATAAGCCAACAGGACCAGCTCCAATAATTAATATATCTGTTCTAACCATTTTTTATTTTAATAATGTAAAAAAATAGTTAATTATGACTGATCAGTTACGTGAATAACCCTTTCGATTTCAGGGGCAAATTTCTTTATTGCCACCTCTACTCCATTTTCTAAGGTCATTTTATTAACTGAGCAGCCCAAACAAGCACCCAGTAAAACTACCCTAACCTCAATATCATTAACAATACTATGAAGTTTTATATCACCACCATCATTTTGAAGAAATGGTCTTATTTCCTGTAATGCTGATTCTATTCTTTCTTTTATATCACTCATACTTCTCGTTTTGATGTCTGACATCCAGCCATTGTTGTGATTCTTACAGCTTCTGATGGGGGGAGATTCTCTACTCTGTTAGCAAGAGCAATCATAATATTCTGAGTTATTTTTTCAAAAGCTAATGGAACCTCACCTTCAAGTTGCAAAGCAGCAGGATGGCCCACATCGCTCGCTTCGCGAATACTCTGAATAATCGGCAATTCACCTAAAAAGGGAACATCTATTTCGTTGGCTAAATCTTGAGCTCCCTCTTTACCAAACAAATAATATTTATTTTCCGGCAACTCATCCGGAGTGAAGTATGACATATTTTCTATTATCCCCAAAACTGGGACATTTATTGCCTCCATTTGAAACATTCCAACACCTTTTCTTGCATCAGCTAAAGCTATGGGTTGTGGAGTACTTACAACTACTGCTCCGGTAATGGGTAACGCTTGAACCATACTTAAATGAATATCTCCCGTTCCCGGAGGAAGATCTATGAGTAAAAAGTCAAGATCACCCCAAAATGTCTCAGATATCATCTGATTTAATGCTTTTGTTGCCATTGGCCCTCTCCACACTACAGCCTGATCTGTGCCCGCAAAAAATCCTATTGACATTACTTTAACCCCATAAGACTCTACTGGCTCCATTTTCCTTACGCCATCTACTTCAATCCCACCTGGCCTATCACTTACAAGGTCCATCATTAATGGCATGCTTGGACCGTAAATATCAGCATCTAAAATCCCAACCTGAAATCCCATTTTTGATAACGTGACTGCCATATTAGCGGTAACTGTCGATTTACCAACACCACCCTTACCTGAAGCTACAGCAATGACATGTTGAACTCCAGGAATTGGTTTACCCTTAATTTGATCTTTAACTGGCTTTTCAGGCGATTCAATTATTAAATTTATTTTGACCTGTAATTTCACGTCTACTTTAGCATGAATTGCCTGTAGAATGGAAACTTCAAACTTTTTTTTCTGATGTAAAACCGGGCTATCACAGATCACATCTACAACTACTTCATTTCCTAGGATCTGGATATTGCGGAGCCCATTAGACTGAATTAATAATCCTTTTCCAGAAGCATTTTCAATCTCACCTAATGCCTCTTGAATTTTTGCTTTTGTCAACATATAAAATCAAAATTACGCATGTGTAACGGAACTATTCAATTTTATATTTCTTTTGAGATTGCAATATCACTTTTGTTCGCTAGTTGCCCGCATGCAGCATCGATATCTTTTCCTCTTGATTTCCTGACATTTACGGAAACTCCATTTTGATTCAAAGCAAATTGATACGCGTCAATTGTCTTCTCATCTGCTTGCTGAAATCTATCGTCCCCAATGGCATTATATTCAATTAAATTAACCTTTGACGGAATCCGTTTACAAAGACCTACAAGAGCTTTAATATCTTCAGCTTTGTCATTTATCCCTTTCCAAACTACATATTCAAAAGTTATCTTTCTTCTTGTCATTTTATACCAATAATCTAATGATTCTGTTAATTCAGCTATCGGAGCAGAGTCATTTATCGGCATTACAGCAGACCTTATGTCATCTCTTGCCGAATGCAAACTGACCGCAAGATTAAATTTAACTTTATCATCGGCCAATCGTTTAATCATTTTTGGCAGTCCCACCGTACTTAATGTGATTCTCCTGGGAGAGAAATTAAGGCCTTCTGGTTCAGTTATTTTTTTAATTGCCGTCAAGACATTCTGGTAATTCATAAGTGGTTCGCCCATCCCCATAAAAACAATATTTGTAAGCGGACGACCAAAATTTTGTATTCCTTGGTTGTGAATGGATAAAACCTGATCATATATTTCATCAGGATCTAAGTTTCGCATCCTTTTCAACTTCGCTGTTGCACAAAATGCACAATTTAAACTACATCCTACTTGACTTGAAACACATGCTGTTATTCTTTTATCAGTTGGAATTAAGACAGACTCAACGATAAGTCCATCTCGTAAAAGGACTGCATTCTTTATAGTACCATCTGAACTCTTTTGAATATTATCAAATGCAATGGGTCTGATAAAATAAATTTCATCCAAGCGTGCGATTATCTGCTTAGGGATGTTTCGCATCTCCTCAATACTTTTGACTCCTTTCGCCCAAATCCAGTCATATACTTGATCCGATCTAAAATTTGGCTCACCCCAATCCCTAAAAACACCTTGAAGATCTTCCTTTGAGAGACTACGTAAATTCTTTTTTTCACTCATTATTTATGATGTAAAAAGCTTCCAAATTGTATTTTCGAATTTCTTGCTGAAAACAGCACTGCATCTTTTTGTAAAGACTCATTACTTGAGCTCCGTTTTGGCAAGGTCATAACAGCCTCTTTAGCATTACTATAAAGCACATTATAATGCATTTCAGAATCTTCATTTATAGAAACAGCAACAAAATTTGATCGTCTAAAATTTCTCACTGAGATTGGTCTGCGGTCGCCAAACCTCTTCATATTTGAAGGATGATCATTAAATAAAATATGTAACTGCTTTCCATCAACTAATGGCAAATAACCACTTGCATGGCCTCCATCATTCTTTGAATATTGGCGTTTTGGAATATGTCCAGACCACTCTATCTCGCCTAATGGAGAAACTCCAAAAGCAATAATATCATTATAATAGTAATAGTAATTGGTAATAGTGCCATTTCTGGTTTGCTGTGTGCGAACTTCCATTTCATAATCTTCAGCGATAATGTATGCCCCGCCGTCTGAGCGGTGAAGAAAATGTCTGAAAACAAAATCCTCTCTTATCTCTTTCCCACCTCTTGATCGCCCTAGCATTCTAAACCCGTCAATGAATTCCGATCGAAAAGGAACTATCTCTTTCGAGTAATTTTTATTTGTAGTCTGATCTAATGTCACATAAAACATACCCTTTATAGATGAATTGCGATATCCTCTTTCCGAATAAAATCCACCAATAGCTACTAAATTATCTGAGAAATCTAGCTCTAGACCCATATTTGTAACGAAGACGTTATTCAAACCTAAATTAATTTTCTTTAGTTCGTCAGTTTGACCTACAACTTTATAAATGATATATTCAGAGTTGGGCATTCCCCAATTCCATGTATCACTTAAAGAGCGTTTTGGGATTGTTTTTTTCGCAATAAGATATACTTCACCTGAATTGCTTAGATCAATCTTATTGATATTCATATATCTATCTAAAACATCTAGTTGAATGTCTTTTGACCACTTCAATTGTAAATCCACACCATAAACCGATATTGCAAATCTCTCTGGCTGTCTAACGCCAAATGCGGGACTTGAAAATATTAAGAAATTCGTTCGATCCTCTGAAAATTGTATCCTAAAATTCCCGTGATTGCGTCGTTTGGAATCCACACTTTCTACAAGTTTTAATTCTTTAGAGTCCCCATTTTTATCAAAAACCTGAAGAAGAAGATGTTTTTTATCATCTCTTGGGTTGTACGCTTCTAAAAACAAATAAAAGTGACCATTAACTATATGCGCCGAAAGAAGGTCTGTTGGGATTCCTTGGTATATAATTCGTTCTACCTCTAATTGCCAAATTTGTTTTGATTTTTTTCTATTATATTTTGCTAAGTACCACTTATTTGTAATTAAAAGACCAGACTTAAAGCCTAGAGTATAAAAAAAGTTAGAGTCTAAATCAACGACTTTACTCGTAAAAACATCGCGATACCTATAATTAGTACTCCATTCCAAATCATACGATGGAAGTTGAGCTAAAAGAACCTCTGGAAGGAGAAAGAAAATTAATATTTTAATTAAAATACGAGACATTGGCAGGGTTTTGGTAATCTTTGCAAAGAAACGATTCTATTATATGATACGGCAATTTTATACTTTTCTTTTCTTTTACTGTTTCTTCCTTGTCTCGCAAATCACGGCTCAAGAAGTTATTGTTAAAAAGCGAAATGTAGAAACAGGAGAATTCTACAGTAACTCAAGGAATTACAAAAAATTTAAGAACAAATCCAATGCCAAAGAAAAATATACTAATTGTATTAAGTATAATTTCTTGCCATTTTTCATCGGTGAATTTCCAATGGGATATGAAATTAGAATCAATCCATTTATTACCCTCGAGGCTGGCCTTGGTCTGACTACCAATAATCACATGGATCAACTTGTTTTTGGGGCCAATAACTTTTACTCGAACCCCAACGGTTATCTGAGAAATACTATAAGTCTTAGTCATAATGCAACGATAAAAATTTTCCCAGAAGGCAACTCATACAACAATGGATTATATGTCGGAATAGATTATAAAAATAGGCCTTACTCCAAAATTCTCCCTCAAGAAAATTTCTCTCAAAAAGCCACTAAGCTATTCATAGATATAGGTCTGATTGCAGGATATCATATCCGTTCATCAGACAGAATTTTAATTGATCTCTATGCTGGTATCTCGCAACGCTATATTACATGGGACACAGTGTCAATATTTCAAACTATCGATCCAAATACTGGCGATTTAGTAGCAGAAGCACAAATAAATCAGCTGGAATATCCCACTCTAGGGGTGTTACTGGGATTTAAAATAGGTTATCTTTTTTAAGAAAAGAAGTCCATTTTATTTTTATCCGTTACAAATTTGTTGCCTCAAATAATTAATAAGGCATCTCCGTAACAAAGAAACCGATACTTCTCTTTTACGGCGGTCTTGTATACCTCCATAGTTTTTTCGTGACCTAAAAACGCACTTGTTAGCATGAGCATAGTGCTTTGAGGGCCATGAAAATTAGTTATCAATGAGTCTGCGATAGAAAACTTATATGGAGGAAACAAAAATTTGCTTGTCCAAGCCTCTGTTGGTTTAACTCTATTATCAGTTATCATTGAACTCTCCATTGAACGAACTACAGATGTTCCAACAGCGCAAACTCGATTTTTATTTGCTTTCGTTCGATTTATCGCTTCAGCTGTTTCAGGATAAAGCCAAAATTGTTCAGATTCCATTTTATGCTTGGAAAGGTCTTCAACTTCTACCAGCCGAAAAGTCCCTAACCCAACATGCATGGTAACCTCAGCAGTCTCAACCCCTTTTATCTCCATTCGCTTAAGTAAGTGCTTTGAATAATGCAATGATGCTACAGGGGCAGCGACAGCGCCTTCAACTTTAGCGAAAATACTTTGATATCTATCTGAATCCTCAGGCTCAAGTGGTCTTTTAATATAATTTGGCAATGGGGTCTCTCCCATTTCTTTTAATTTTTCACGAAACTCTTCATAAGATCCGTCAAACAAAAATCTTAATGTCCTGCCTCTAGAGGTTGTATTATCAATCACCTCAGCTACTAGAGAGTCATCATCTCCAAAATATAATTTATTTCCAATTCGGATTTTTCGCGCTGGATCAACAAGGACATCCCAAAGTCTACTTTCAGCATTTAATTCTCGAAGCAAGAACACTTCGATCAAAGCCCCTGTTTTCTCTTTATTTCCCCACATTCGAGCCGGAAAAACTTTTGTATTATTCATGACCATGAGGTCACCAGGATTAAAGTAATCTACTAAATCCTTAAAATGCTTGTGCTCAATATTTCCAGTTTCTCGATGAACAACCATCATTCTGGAGTCATCACGGTAATCTGAAGGATACTGAGCGATTTGACTCTCAGGTAAATCGTATGCGAAGTGTGAAAGTTTCATTTTTGCCATAGGCCGCAAATATACCCTTTTGAACATAGCCTTGTCAAGTCTTTTAACATAAAAAATTAAATATTTTTTTTGTCTTAAGATATCAGCCCGCTAATCCTTTCCCAGCAATGTAATCCAGTCAGCAAGAGGTCTTGATTCAGAAATAACATGATCCCCCACAGCTGTTCTAACTAGTGAACTCAGATAAGCTCCGCATCCTAAAAACTGCCCAATATCATTGGCCAAGGACCTTATATATGTTCCCTTGGAGCAGCTAATATTGACTTCCCATGAATTTTCATTTGTATTTAACCAATCCAATTCATATACTGTAATTTGCCTTTCTGGCATATCAATGGTATTGCCCTTTCGAGCTTGCTTGTACGCTCTTTCTCCATTGATTCTGATGGCACTGAAAGCGGGAGGGGTTTGAGATATTAACCCCACAAATTTTGATTCAATATCCGTTTTTATTTTTTCGGAAAATATTGGAACAACCTTTCCAGTTGGAATTATTTCAGATTCCGAATCATATGTCTTTGTGGTCGAGCCCAGAGTGAATACTGCTCGATATTTTTTTTGTGCATCAACCCATTGATTTATTGTTTTTGTTGCTTTGCCCGCACAAATGACCAATACGCCAGTAGCAAGTGGGTCTAATGTTCCAGCATGACCTACTTTAACCTTGATGCCGTAATGAATTTTAATAGTATTTCTTAACTTGGCTACAACATCAAAACTTGTCCAACCAATAGGCTTATCAACTGAAAACACCCATCCTTGAGTTAAAGACTCACTGTCTTCAGGAATTATATTATGAGAATCCATACTAACGTTAAGCTTCCAATTCCTATACAATATGCAGCAAAACCCTTAAGTCTTGCGCGCTTAACTAATTTGATCATTAGTTTACATGCCCATAAACCGGTAAAAAAAGCTGAACAAAAACCAACAATTAGAAACAATAATTGGTTACCTCCTGAAGATGTCGGCATACTTAATATATCATCAACATCTAATATCATTTTGCCTAAAATCAGAGGCACTACCATTAAAAAACTAAATCTAGCTGCTTTTTCTCTGTCTATTCCCAGCAATACGGATATTGAAATTGTCGCTCCAGACCTGGATATACCGGGCAATATTGCAATTGCTTGAGATAATCCAACTAGAAAAGCTTTAAAATAAGTCAGCTCTAATTTTCTACTTTCTACTTTATCTGTAATAAGCAGCAAAACCCCCGTAATCAAAAGCATAGAGCCCACGAGAATAAGATTACCTGAAAATAGCAACTCAATTGCATCATTGAAAAAAACACCTACTATTGCTGCTGGTATCATTGAAATAATGACCGCAAATGAAAACTTACGATCTTCATTATTGCCTTTAAAAAAATTTATAATTATATTTTTTATATCCTCTCGAAAAATAACCATAGTAGCTATCGCTGTTGCCGCATGAACTGTCACGGTAAACATCATGCTTGCAGATGCATCTAATTCCGAGCCGAGTAACGCCTTTGATAGCTCTAAATGACCACTAGAGCTTACAGGCAAAAATTCTGTTAACCCCTGAACTATTCCTAAAAAAATAGCTTCAATAAAATTCATTATTTAAGACTTAGGTCGACGTAGAATAGCAAAAACCTCTATGATAAATCCAATCACAACAAACAGTGGAGCAAAAATAATTCGCCTAGAATTAAATAATTCCTCGTTAAAGACTTCAGAATCTCCTGAGCCTCCTCCCGACATAAGAATAAAACCCAAAATAATAAATACTAAACCAATACCAAATAGTATATAGTTATCCCGATTAAATAAGAATTTGTTTTCTTTCATGATAATTTATTCGTAAAGTTGATTTGTTTTTAGAGCGAGATATTTTCTAACGGAAATTGCAGTGGACCCTGCGGTAATTAATAAGCCTAACATGGCCAATAGAACTGCCTCTTGGGCCCATAATATCCAATTTAGTGAGGTTTTTAATTCAGGGTAAAATTGTCTAACTAGCTGAAATGATAAAGCAAGTAGTAGAGCAGCAAAAAAGCCTCCAACAAAACCAAGTTTTATACCTTGGAAAAGAAAAGGCTTATGAATAAATGCCTTGGTCGCCCCAACCAATTGCATTGTTTTAATCGTAAAACGTCTCGAATAAATTGCCAGCCTTATTGAACTATTAATTAATGCTATTGAAACCAAAAGCAATACGATGGCTGCAATTATCATCGCGATAGTAATCTTGCCTATATTGTTGTGAATAGCTGAAATTAGATCCCTATCATAAACCATATCCTCAACGATTGATTCTTTCCTCAATCGAATTTCTAATTCTCTTAAAACTTTTGGAGACACAAAAGAGGAATAAAGCTTTAGATCTAGAGCATCACTCAATGGGTTAATCCCTAAAAATTCGACAAAGTCTTCTCCCAATTCTTCTTGAAATTGACTTGCCGCATCTTCTTTACTAATGAAAACTATTTCCCTTATTTCTGGAGACATAGTCCATTTTTCTAGGAAAACATCTCTACTCGATTCTGTAGTGCCAGGTTCGAGAAAAAGTGTAAACGTGAAATTCTCTTTCAGTTCATCTGTGAGATTCCGTGCTTGATTCAATAAGGTAAGCATAACACCAAGTACGAATAAAACTAATCCGATACTTACTATCACTGATAAATATGAATAGCGCAGTCTACGCCTATTGAATTGCTCTTCACGATTCGATCTACTCATTCCACAAATCTAACTACTTAATAGGTTATTACCTATGCTAACTAGATCTGAACGTGCTACTTTTGTGGATATGGAATACATCCCATCTAAAATAGAAGCTAAATGGCAAGATTATTGGCGAGAACATAAAACTTATAGTTCTTCTTATCCATCAGAATTACCTAAGTATTATGTTCTTGATATGTTTCCATACCCATCGGGAGCGGGCCTGCATGTTGGACACCCCCTTGGCTATATCGCTTCAGATATTTTTGCAAGATATAAAAGACACCAAGGCTTTAATGTACTTCACCCCATGGGCTATGATGCATTTGGTCTGCCTGCTGAGCAATATGCAATTCAAACCGGACAACACCCTTCGGTTACTACAAAATTAAATATTTCGCAATATCGAAAGCAATTAGACCGTATGGGTTTTAGCTTTGACTGGAGTAGAGAAGTTAGAACATGCGAACCTGAGTATTACAAATGGAGTCAGTGGATATTTCTACAACTCTTCAATTCTTACTTCAATAAATCAACAAAAAAGGCAGAACCAATTGAATACCTCATAAAGCGATTAGAGGAAAAAGGAAGCAAAAGTATAAACGCAGCAAGGCACAAAAAAGAAGAATGCTCCGCTTCACAATGGGCAAAAATGGGTGCTGCAGATAAAGAAGACTTTTTACAACAATTTCGTCTTGCGTTTCTCTCTGAAAGTATAGTTAATTGGTGTCCAGATCTTGGCACTGTCTTGGCAAATGACGAGGTAAGCAATGGACTATCTTTAAGAGGCGGACACAATGTGATTCAAAAATCCATGTTGCAATGGAGCCTTAGAATTACTGCTTATGCAGATCGACTCCTTGAAGGTCTTAATAATTTAGATTGGTCGGAGTCAATAAAAGAGACGCAAAAGAATTGGATTGGGAAAAGTCAAGGAGCTCATGTGAAATTTGAGATTCCTGAGTTCCAAGGTGAATCAATTCAGGTTTTCACAACACGACCTGACACAATATTTGGAGTAAGCTTTATTGTTATTGCTCCCGAGCATCCCGTTTTGAGCAAAATAACTATTGAATCTCAGAAAAATGAGGTGACCGCCTATCAACAAGAATCAATGAAACGCACTGAAAGAGAGCGGCAAACAAATATAAAGATGACCTCCGGTGCATTTACAGGTGCATATGCTAAGCATCCGATTTCAGGGAAGAAATTAACTATTTGGACTTCAGATTATGTATTAATGGGTTACGGGACAGGCGCTATTATGGCCGTTCCAGGCCATGATAGTAGAGATTGGAATTTTGCTAAACATTTCAATTTACCGATAATTCAAGTTGTTGAAGGAGGAGACATAAAACAAGGCGCTATAGAAGATAAAAATGGCTCTATTATCAATAGTGACTTTCTAGACGGTTACAATATCGAAGATGCTATATTATCCGCTATTGAACATATGAAAAAAAATAAGTGGGGGACCCCCCATGTTCAGTTTCGCCTGAGAGATGCCGTTTTTGGAAGACAGAGATATTGGGGAGAGCCCATACCAATAGTCTTTAGAAATGGAGTTCCAGAATCGATGAATGAATCGGAACTACCATTGAAACTTCCCGATGTTAAAAGTTATTTACCGACTAAAGATGGTGATCCACCACTAGCTCGAGTTACCAACTGGAAATCTGCTGCAGGTTTACCTATTGAAACTACAACGATGCCAGGATGGGCTGCGAGTTCATGGTATTTTCTTCGCTTTATGGATCCACAAAATATAAATGCATTTGCAGATAAAGAAAAAATGAATTACTGGAATCAAGTAGACTTATATGTGGGTGGATCTGAGCATAGTACAGGCCACTTATTATATTCTAGATTTTGGTGTAATTTTTTGAATGATAGAGGATTCGTTCCATTTGCAGAACCATTTAAAAAAATGATTAATCAAGGAATGATTCAAGGTATATCTTCATTCATACACCGATTGAATGATACGCATTTATATATTTCAGCAGATTCAGTAAACGGTCGTTTAACTCAACGGATACCTGTAGATATAAATTTAGTGAATGAGAAAAATGAACTTGATTTAAATGGCTTTAAGAATTGGCTGCCTGAATTTAATAATGCGAATTTTGAGCTCCAAAATGGCATACTTTATGTTGAGCGCGAAGTTGAAAAAATGTCCAAGTCAAAATATAACGTAATCAGTCCTGATTCTATTTGCGATCAATACGGAGCTGATGCCCTCAGGCTTTATGAAATGTTTCTCGGTCCATTAAAACAATCAAAACCATGGGACACAAATGGAATTAGTGGAATAGTTAATTTTTTACGTAAATCCTTCAGGCTTCTGGAAAAGAATCGAACAGACAATGAAACATTAGATGAAAAGAAAACCATACATAAATTGATTGATAAAGTAACCAGAGATATGGACTCTTTGTCATTTAATACTTCCATATCTGCAATGATGATTGCTGTTAACGAACTAACTACTTTGAAAAGCATCCATATTAATTCACTTCGTTTATACTCAGTTATATTATCTCCTTTTGCTCCTCATTTAGCTGAAGAGCTCTGGCATTTACTAGGCGGCACAAAAAGCGTAACGCATGAACCCTTCCCAATTTGTAACAAAGAATATCTGATTAAAGACCTAATTAAATATCCTGTACAATTTAATGGCAAAACCCGGTTCTTTATTGAAGTGTCAGCAGAAACAGAAAAAAAAGATTTAGAAAAAAAGATTCTTAATCATGAAAAAACCAACAATTATACCCAGGGAAAGTCAATAAGAAAAGTTATAATCGTGCCAGGTCGAATTGTTAATCTGGTGGTGAATTAGAAATCTTATATTCCAGAAGAAGCCTGTGCCAAAGAATCTAATTGCCGTTTTATTGGTTTCATGTCCACTTCGAAATCTTTCCAAAGGTTTTTTGGTAAAGGTTCTGTTCGCTTTAAAGGTTCTTTCAAAGGGTCTACCTGTTTGCCGTTTTTCCAGAATCGGTAGCATACATGGGGCCCTGTTGCAAGTCCAGTAGAACCTACATATCCAATCACTTGTCCCTGCTCAACATATACCCCTTTACGAATTCCTTTTGCTCTTTTTGTCATATGTAAATATTGAGTTGTGTATGTTCCATTATGACGAATTTTAACATAATTACCATTGGACCCGTTATAAGATGAGTTTATCACAGTTCCACTTGCTGTAGCTAATATTGGGGTACCTCTTGGTGCAGCATAATCAGTGCCTAAGTGTGCTTTCCATCTTTTTTGAACCGGATGAAATCGTTTCTTAGTGTAGCGAGAAGTGATTCTCGCAAATTCCAATGGCGCCTTCAAAAACATTCGTTTTAGTCCCTCTCCATTCTCACTATAAAAATCGCGAATACCACTTTTTTTATCCTCGAAGTAAAAAGAATAAAACTCTTTTCCAAAAGTAACAAATCGCGCACCTAAAATTTTTCCAGTACCTACAAATAGCGTGTCGTCTACATACCTCTCTTCAAAAATCACCTCAAACCGATCCCCCTTTTGAAGTCGAAAAAAGTCAATTGTCCAAGCATATACTTCACTCAATCTAACGGCGATAGCAGGAGAAACTTTTTGACTTGATAGCGTCTCATACAAGGAGCTTTCGATAACTCCTGTAACCGAACGCTTGAGAATTTGTGTGGGTCGAATTACTTTCTTAGCATACAAGCTGTCCTGAAGGTGAAAAATTACGTATTCTGTGTTTGTTTCTTCGTAAATAAAAAAATCTGCAATAGCAGAAGAGTCTTTCGTTCTAAAAACCCAATAATGATCACCATGACGCCACATTCTAGGATTGAATTCACCTTTCGATACATCTAATAATTTCATCACACGCCGATACGGAATTCCCAAATCATCTAATACAGTTCCAAATGCCTCTCCTTTCTGAACAGTATTTTTTTCTGCTGAATATTCATTTAGAGAAATGCCAAAAATCTTTTTGGGATTCTTAACTGCCTCTATTTTGGAAGACAAGTTCAATTTCCCATCGCACGACTTGATTAGTACCCATGAAAAAATAAATAACGATATGAAAATTCCCAATAAAATAAATCGAAAATTCTTTTGTTTATTCTGTTTCAATCTGATCAAAAGGTTTAGAAAAAATCAAAGCTAAGGACAGGAGTTCATTAATCCCAATAAGAAATGTGGTTTTATTTCACGTATGAATCATAAAATGACTTACCCCATTCATCCCTTTCTTGTTTTGACCATAAGAATGGGAAAAATATTCGCTTTTGAAATCTTGGTGGTAAATATTTTTGCCAATTTGTTCCTCCGGTAGCTCTGACATCTGATGATTGTTTTGCTAAATACTTAACTGCAGATCTATAATGCTGTAATGGCCAAAGAACATTAACATGCTGATCTAATTCTCTCAAGCTATCCCGAAGCTCTTGATTCAATAATCCTTCATCTAATAGTCTTTTTGCTTGATCCGATATTGTATTCCCCCGATTTTCTTGAGCCTGACTTCGAAATTCATCACCATATTTATTTTCAAATTGAATCAGAGTCAATGTCTTTTGCCCACCGTCTTCAATCGTTGCGCCTCTTTTCCAATAAATTTCATCCAAAAGGACTGAAATATCTTTTTCATCTGCTAGAGAATCTCGCTTTTCTATATTTACGAGATAATTCAGTCTCGCGATAGCTAGTTCAATCATTCTATACTGTGCTGATTGAAAGCCTGACGCTGGTATTAAAGCCATCCTAAACTTCAAAAACTGCTTTCGATCCATCCCTTCAACCATGACGCCGAAGCTATGCTCCAAAGCTTCAAAATATCTATTACATCGGCGAATAGATTCCATAAATGATTCTATCTCGGGCTGTTTGTTTTTCAATTGAGGTCGGAGCTCGTGAAGACAAAGCTTAAAGTACAATTCTGTGATCTGATGATAAATTATAAAAACAGATTCATCAGGATGAGAAGTTCTTGGCTGCTGAATGCTTAAGAGACTATCTAAACGAATGTAATCCCAATAGGTTATATAATCTGCTTCAATAAGACCATCCAAAAAATCTAAAAGCTCTTGACCTGAAGTAGCATATTTTAAACGTAATGATTCAATTCTAGAAGAAAGTTCTTGATCCATACTCGCAATTTAAGACTAAGTTGGGTTAAGTAATTATTTGTTTATTCGGTTTTGTAATTGAAATGGAAAATGCCGACCCACTTCCCAATTTTGAAGTCACTTTTATTGTTTGTCCGTGTGCTTCAATAATATGTTTTGCAATTGCCAGACCTAGTCCTGTCCCACCAATTTTACCTACTTGAGTTCTGCTTCTATCAGCCCTGTAGAATCTTTCGAAAATTCTTTGCTTATCTTCTTTTGAAATACCTACTCCATTGTCTGCGATAATAACATAAATTAAACTACCGTGATCTTGAATTGAGATTTTAATGAAGGGGTTTTTATCCTGAGCATCTGAATATTTAACAGCATTACTAATTAAATTGAGAAAAACCTGTTCCATCCGTTCAAAATCTCCAAATACAATGTAATTAGTATTGGGATTATAATCTCTAACTATCTCAATATTTGATTGCTCTATTCTCTCTGACATTTGATCCAGAGCATCGTCTATTTGAGTTATCAAATTATACGATTCCTTGTTTAACACGAGCTTATTAGACTCAAGATGAGCTAAAACATCCATATCTCGCATGAGACGTATCATCCTCGCAACATTTCGATTCGCTTTTTTTAAATATTTGTGATTGATTTCCGGATCCTCTACTCCATCAATAAGGGTCAGCAAATAACTTTGAATATTAAAAATAGGGTTCTTTAATTCATGGGATAGATTCGCGATAAACTCTCTTCGTACATCATCTCTATTTTGCAAATTAACTAAATATTCATTCTTATTTTGGTTATCAATTTTAGTTCCAAATTTGGCTTTTTTAATTAAATTAATATCCTTTGACCTAACTTGCAATTGACTATCTGAATTCCCAATAATTTTACTGATCTCAAGTGATCTAGACAAAAAAAACTGTCGAACCAGAGCTTCAATAATAAAAGCAATTGCAGTTGCGGCTAAAACACTCAGAAGAGATATTTCAAGAATGGGAATGGAATTCTTTTCAAATAAATGAGTTGACGAAGGTGTTATATAAAGTATTGCGATTAGACTAAACCATACAATGGTTCCAAAAAAAACAGCCACTAACAATCCGATTCTTCTGGGACGATCTAACATTATTCTCTTATGAATTTGTAACCAACACCTTTAACGGTCTTAATGTATTCATTCCCGATTTTTTCTCTTATTTTTCGAATATGGACGTCGATTGTTCTTCCCCCAACAATTACCTCTGTGCCCCATACTTTATCCATTATAGAATCTCGAGAAAATACCTTTCCAGGCTTACTAGCGAGTAAGTATAGAAGTTCAAACTCTTTACGTGGCATTTCAATGGGAATTCCTGATTTCAAAACTTGATATTGCTCTAAATCGATTTTTAAATCTCCAAGCTCAAATAATTGAGTATTATTATCCTGAGTATTATTATTTCTTCTCAGCAATGCTTTGATCCTACTGATCAATATCTTTGGTCGGATTGGTTTAGCTATATAATCATCGCCTCCAGCATCAAAACCAGCCAACTGAGAATAATCTTCACCTCTAGCGCTTAAAAAGGCGATTAAAGTGTCTTTTGTCTCCAGGTTTGCCCTTATTGCCTCGCAAGCTTCCATACCATCCATTTTTGGCATCATAACATCCATAAGAACAATGTCTGGCTTATACTTCTTACACATTTCGACACCCTGAACCCCATCCTTTGCTATTTCCACATTATACCCTTCTTTTCTTAGGTTGAAGCTTATAATTTCTCTTATATCAGGATCATCATCAACCAAAAGTATAGTGGTCTCACTCATTAAAATTAATTTTTAATTAACAATATAAATTTTCTCAAAAATACCAGACTTTAGCCCAGTTACATCTCTACTTTACAATTATTTAATATCAATTGTATCTTTTGTCAATTATGTTTACGATAAAAAATATGAATATAAATATTCTTAAATGAGTTAAATTTTTTAACTCTTATAAATTCAGATGGTTTTTAATCAAGATATTTGCTGAAATTGATGACAAACCTTCTGTAACTTCGCGCTTGAAATGAACACCTTGAGATTATTATTTTTCAACCTTTTTTTTCTATGCAGCTTAGTGTCTTTAGGGCAAGATCCCGTAAGGCTAAAAGCGATGACTTATAACTTATTAAACTATAGGAGCTACCCTTCATATTGCCCATCTTCAAGTAACAACCCCATTGCTAAAGAAGGTTATCTCTATGAAATTGTTAATTATGCCGATCCCCATCTTTTAGTTTGTAATGAAATAGACGGTTATAATTCAACTGCTCATTCAAGAATACTTACACATGCTTTGAATATAAATGGTGAGACTCGTTGGGAAAAAACAGATTTATATACAAATGGTTCCTCATTGGTCAATGGTATATACTTTGATAAGACCATTCTTGGATTGAAGAGCCAAGGGAGTATTACAAAAGACATAAGTAATCAAAACCTCGTTAGAGCAATAGACGTATGTGAATTTTATTACAAAGACTCCTTACTGAGCGTTGATCCAGACACAATCTTTTTTACTTTGTTTGCAGCACATTTTAAAGCAGGATCATCTACCTCTGACATCAATGCTAGAGATCGAGAAACCAAAGCTATTATGGCTTATATAAATGCTAATTCTATTTCTGAAAATTATTTTTTAGCGGGAGATTTAAATATGAAAAAGAGCCAAGAAATTGGATTCCAAAATTTACTAAACTATTCTGTGTCTAGTACTAGATTTTATGATCCTGAAAATCAACCTGGAAATTGGAATAATAATTATACTTTCCGAAATCTTCATAGCCAGTCTACAAGAAATGGTGCAACAAATAACGGATGTTTTGCAGGGGGTGGTTTAGATGATCGATTTGACCATTGGCTTTTCAATGATGATATTTCCACTGGAAATTCTGGGATAAGCTATATTTCCGGATCATTATCGGTCTTAGGAAATGATGGTCTACATTTCAATAATTCCATAAATTCTCCGACAAATAACTCAGTCCCTAGTAATATTTTAACAGCACTTTATGAAATGTCAGATCATCTACCTGTATCAATTGAATTAGATATTGAAAGGCTTCAAATAGGAAAAGATGAATATTCTAATATCCCAGCAAGGGCATGGAAAGATTTAAGTGGAGCTTTATGGTTAAGTGTTAGTCAATCATCAATTGGTGGAATGTGGTACTGCATGGATATGCTAGGGCGTGTCATAAAAAAAGGTGTGATTACTCAATCACGATTTATTTTACCCGCCATAGATACTAAGTCAGGAATTATTTTAATTAGAATTCAAAATAGAAAAAATCAAACCCGAACTATAAGATTGCCATTATGAGATGGATGAATTTTTTACTGCTGATTTGCTCTTGTATGCCTCTTTGGGGACAAGGATTTGTTGAGAATTTAACAACAGCGAGTAATGTAAGAATGACGGTTACAAATGTGGGAACATTTGGTAATGCGTTTCGAGGATATAAAGATGGAAGTGGTCAACCAAGCGGCGAATACCCGGCTGGGTCAGGGACCGAACATCTTTTTGAAAGTGGTATTTGGATTGGAGGGATTGATCAAAGTGGAGCCATTCGAGTAAGTACCAGCGCTTATGACGCTCCTCAAGGTTATGCTCCTGGAAGAGGTGGATTTGAGTTTACAAACTCAAATGGGGGAATGGAAATTATCTCGTCATTGACTGATAATCCCAACTACAGTTCTAGTGCAATTTCTCATCAAGATTTTATTTCAAATTTTTCTGATGAGAATTTATTAATACCCGGAACATCAATACCTATTTCAGGGCATATTAACCCAATGGGGCTAAGTATAACCCTATCAACATATAATTGGAATTATCGATTCAGTGACTTTTTTGTAATTGCTAATGTCGAAATAGAAAACACTGGGACCGAGGTATATGAAGACCTTCATATCGGCCTTTGGGCAAATACTGTTGTTCGCAACATTAATTCAACCCCTGCAGGATCAGGTGGGTCTGTCTTCTATAATCAAGGAGGCAATGGATATATCGATAGTTTAGCCATGGCTTATTGCTTTGATGCAACTGGAGATATTGGAGCTACTGACTCTTATATCGGACAAAAATTTTTAGGCTCAGAAGATAAGTTTGGATTTCATCATCCAAAGATTGATCTCAATTTTAAAGATCATTATAATGCGTGGATTTTCAATAACTCGGGACAATCACTTTTTTTCTTTCCCACTTCTGATCAACAGAGGTACTCTAAACTTATTGATGGATTAAACCAAAATCCGTGCTGGGAAGACCCGCAAAGTGCTCCTTGTCAAAATGGAGTTGGAATGGACATTCAAGGGTTATTAAATTCTAGTGGAAACCGTAGCGATTTAATAAGTGTTGGGCCTTTTAATGATTTTAAACCTAATGATAAAATCAATCTAGCTTTTGCTTTTGTAATGGGAGAAAAAACCGAAGATGGGAATCCTAATTCATCAAATACAGGTAAACAAAAAGAACGATTTATAGCCAATGCAGAATGGGCTCAAGTCGCATATAATGGAGAAGATATTAATTTTAATGGAATATTAGATGAAGGAGAAGATAGAGATGGCGATGGACAAATAACTCGCTTTATTCTTCCTAGTCCGCCTGATGCTCCCAGGTTCAGAGCAATACCAGGGAATCACAAAATTGACTTGTACTGGTCGAGTAACTCCGAATCAAGCGTTGACCCGATAACTCAAGATCTAGATTTTGAAGGTTATCGCATTTACTTAAGTAAACTGGGATTTGACGTAGAGGGTACTCAAAATTTATCATCCGACTTTATTCGAGCCGCTGAATTTGACCTAATAGGAAATGGTCTTTTCTATGAAACAGGTATGGACGATATAAAGCTTAGCACTCCGATTTTTTTTACTGGTGATTCCGTATCGTATAATTATCATTATGAAATAGATAATCTCCCAAATGGGTGGCAACATGCTGTTGCTATTACGGCTTTTGACCGAGGAAATGAGGCAACAAAACTCGAATCTTTAGAATCTAGTTTTCTTGCAAATGATATTAGAGCATTCACAGGAACACCTCCTACTTTATCTATGCAAACCCACCCCCCATATGTTTATCCAAACCCATATTATGCGGGAGCTGCTTGGGAAGGACAATCTAATTTCCAAGAAGAAAGTAGAAAAATAATTTTTGCAAACCTGCCTGCTAGATGCCAAATAACAATAACTTCTCCTGCGGGAGACATTTTAGATCGATTTTATCATAATCAGGAATATTCTGGATCTGATATTCGCTGGTTCCAGAGTTTTGCAGGAGAATCTACTGATGATATAAAATTTTCAGGAGGTGAGCATGCATGGGACTTACTCACAAATCAAAGTCAAATCCTCTCAAGAGGTATATATTTATTCTCTGTTGAGAATCTTGATTCTGGAGATTCTTTCACGGGTCAATTCACAGTTTTAAAATAACCATTATGAAGCAACTTATCTCTGTAATTTCAATTGTCTTAATTTCCTTTGGAGGAAAAAGTCAAAACATCTCCTATACAAGTATATCTGACCTTCAATATGTTAGTGCCACAGACTTAGCAAACTGTAATGACACATCCAGTTATTATGGAGATACCGTTATGACTTATGGAATTGTGGTAGTTCCAGGAGATGTCTCAGAAGTCGCTTCAGGATCTGTTCAAGGGGGGCATCGTCCATTTATTTTTATTGTTGATACTGTTGGAAACGGAGCCCCCGGGCCATTTAGAGGAATCGAAATAATGGGTGTTTACACAAATAACCAAGGTCAGCTATTACCCCTTCCTAACATAGAATATTTACTTCCTGGAGACTTAATAAAATTTACAGGTACCCTCAGTGATTATAACAACGGCACTCAAATTGAAGCGCTCAACGGAAATAGTTTACAAGTAATAGGAACCCGATCTACTCCCTCTCCGGCTCAAATAAGTATTGGGGATTTAAATGATGACCTTAGAGTGAATATTTTAGCGACTGGGGAGCAATGGGAAAATAGCTTTGTTGAATTTAATAATGTAACGGTAACTGAGGTTATTCCTTTTAGCGGAAACAGAGTAAGTTTTAATTGCGTTGACGGAAATGGGAATAAAATAAATGTATCCGATCGGTTTCTGGCCCAGAAAACTCCTTCTTGGCAGACAGTAAATCCTTATTCGCCGCAAACTACAGGTTCTTTTTTGACTCCTGTTCCTGGAACTTTTTACTCGAGCCTCAAGGGAATGGTTCGCCATGATGGAAATGGATGTCTTCTAAATTCTGGATCTCGGGGTTATGAATTAAATCCTTTTGACTCCAGCCACTATCAAATTGCTTATGCACCTCCATATATTTCTAATTTTGAACGAGACCCTATGGTCCCTACCCCAAATCAGTCAGTAGATATTATTTGCTCAATAACTGATTTTGATGGTACTGTTGATTCCGTTTTTTTATATTTTTCTTCTGACACAACTTTAAGTTCCAGTCAATTTGGAAAAATATCTATGACACTTACTGCTGGAAGTACTGACGAGTACGAAGCAATGATTCCAAACTATCCAAATGGAACTTTTGTCCGGTATTACATAAAAGCTATAGATAATGAATCAAATGTTTCTTTTTACCCAACAACACCTGTTGGTCAAGCAGAGCCAAATGTTGATTATTACACTGTTCGCCAAGGTGGTCTTTTAATACAAGATTTACAATATTCACTGGCAAATAATGGTAATTCTCCCTATGCGGGAATGAACGTGAATGTTAAAGGAATTGTCACGGCCTCTACGAAACAACATGACCTAGGATTTTTATACATTCAGGACCAAGGAGGAGGCCCCTGGAGTGGGATTTGGTGCGTAGGCTCAGGGATAACACAATTTTTCAGAAATGAAGAGGTTCAAGTTTCAGGAACAATAGAAGAATACTACGGTATGACCAGATTAAATGTTTCTTCCATAAATAAAACGGGACAACTTCAACAGGCTGTCCCAACAATTGTAAATCCTAGTGATAGTATTAGTAAGTATGGATTTGCTTGGGAAAAACATGAAGGCTGCCTTGTTAGAATGGAAGATCCAAACTCGCAAGACCTTTTGATAAGTCAACCAAATTTAGGTTTTGGAGATTATGGTATCTCTAACACCCTAAATGCGGGATATTGGAATCGAGCAATTGTCTCAGCGGGAAGGCAATCAGCCACTTCATTCAGTTCCCTCTTTGTTCAATTAGTTACGGAATTGCGATACGACAGTATTGACGGTCAAATGGAAGTAAATCCAATTGCCGTAAGTGATACTATGAAAATGACGGCCATAGATGGCATTATGTTTTATGCCTTTGGTAATTACCGGGTTTTACCAAGAAACAATGATGATTTTATTGGTATTAATATTCAGCTTGACACTACAGCTTTGCCAATATCTAGTATTGGATTAAATGAATCCGATAGGAATTCCAAAAGCCTATTCTCAGTTTATCCTAACCCAGCTCAAAATAATATGACTTTAACAGGGCCTAAGAATAGTTGTTATATGATTATTGATGTTTTAGGTCGAAGTCTTATTTCAGGTAAATTAAATAACGATATAGAAGAAATATCTGTAGAGTATTTACATAATGGTACATATTTCCTTCATATCAATTATGAATCTGACAATCAGATATATCAGGTAATTATATCTCGCTAAGAAATTATAAATGAAAGTCTTTACGCCTAATTTTTCATTTGATCCATTGAAGATTTTATCTCTTTCGGTGGTACTTATTTTTATAGGCTGTGACCGAGGAAAAGCTCATGAAAATTTGCCTCCAGACACTAGGCTCGCAATTGATGCAATCAACTTAAGTGGCCCGAACAGATTAAATTCTATCGTTCAAATGTCATGGTACGGAACTGATCGCGATGGATATATTGTAGGTTATGATATTTCTATTGACAGCATATCAATCCCTGGTGTTGAGACTAATTATAACTGGAAACGAACCTTAAAGCAGGACAGTACTTTTAATTTTTCTATACCAGAAGGACAAGACACTACTGATATTAAATTAAGAGTCAGGTCAATAGATAATGAAGGATTGATTGACCCAACTCCTGCTTCCGTCAATATACCTCTCAAGAATTCTCCTCCAATAGCGTTGATAGATAAAGCAACCCAAAGTTTTGGTACAAATATTGGAGTTTTAACATACAAGTGGGATGCTACAGATCCCGATGGGGATGAAACAATTCAATCTGCTGAATTTCGATTTAATGAAGGCTCTTGGTTTGCTTTAAATCCTAATCAAAGTCAGGTGACATTTGTTTTAAATGAGGATCTGATCTCTCCGTTTCAAGCTGAATTATACTATGGCAATAATTCAGAACCATCATATTCGGAAGTTACAGGAATCAAAATAGATAGCGCAAATATTTTTCAAGTGAGGGTAACCGATATTGCAGGAGCTATTAGCACTGCTGATAGTGCACTGCCAGTAATATTAACAAAGCCAAGTTCAGATCTTCTTTTTGTATCCAGCCAAACATCCGCAATAACCAATTTATATTCTGGATGGCTATCTACAATTCCCATTGGATTTGACATACTCGATTTAGAGGCGAATAATGGAGAGTCTCGTCCATACTATTGGAACCCCACTTTCAAGCATATTCTTAGCCAATATCAAAAGGTTTTAGTAGTAACGAATTCTGATAATGCTCTAGATCCCTTTACTGGGGTCACTCAACCGTTACTTGCGCACATGGCGTTAGCTTTACAACAATACTGCACAAATGAAGGGAAACTATTAACAACCACTTCGTTTGGTCCGTCAACAGATTTATCCCCCTATTTGGGTTCATTCCCAATGAATGGAATTGTAACCTCAAGTGGCCAAGTTAGGCTTGTTTCCGATAGTGCTATAATTCCCCAAGTTCCGGGGAATTACCCTGATCTAAATCCCTCTAGTATTCTTATTGGAATTAGCCCCATTATCCCCTCTGCCGATGCGGAGCCATTTTACAGAGCTCAGCTAACAAAACTTAGTGGTTGGCAAGGCGATAATATAGTTGGAGTAAGACGAAAATATTTAGGTGACCCTAACAAGATAAATGAAGTCTTTTTCTCAGTGGAATTACATAGAGTAGCTGCTAGTGACACTGCTATAAAACTGGTACTTGAACAAATTATACAGTATGACTTCAACTGGTAGAATTATAATTCTTTTCGTAGCATTTATCAGTTCCTTTTCAGTTTGGGCACAAAATATGAGTGGCCTAAAAGGAACCGTAACTGACAGTGAAACGGGAGAAACGCTACCAAATGTGGGTATAACAATTGTAGGAACATATCTTTCTGCAGTAACCAATTTTAATGGAGATTACAACATTCCGCAAGTACCCTCTGGAGATTTTTCTATAAAAGTTCAATTTATAGGTTTTGGCACCCAAGTAATAAATGGAATACGACTTGAAAAAGGAGAAATAAAGATTTTAAATGTCAAACTCTCTTCCTCAGTTGATGTTCTTCAAACGGTAACCGTAGTTGGTCAAAAATCTCAAGTCGACCTTGAGTCCGCGAAAAGCGAAAGATCAATAAATAGAGATGACATCAGTCAGATGGGGGTCCGAGGGGTGGAGGAAGTTATATCTCTTCAAGCCGGCGTTTCAAAAACCAGTGATGGGATTCAAATCCGAGGTGCAAGAGTTTATGAAACAGAATATCTCGTCGATGGTATTTCTGCGCAAGATCCTCTTGCCGGAACTGGTTTTGGCGTTCAGGTTCAATCCTCAGCAATCCAAAGCATTAAAGTAACAACAGGAGGAGCCTCAGCTGAGTACGGCGGCGGTTCTTCAGGAGTCGTTTCAACAAAAATTCGTGAAGGGGGTAAGCATTTAGAGATTTCAGGGAGGTTAAATCGTGATTATTTATACCTACAACAAGATATAAATTCAAGATCAGCTTCAAGTTTCAATACAGATCAAGCGGAAATAAATGTTTCCTTTCCAGTTCCTTTTACTAAGAATAAAATGACTGTATTTAATGCTGCTACTATGGACCTAACAGATGATTATTTTCCAAATGTTGCAAATCAGTTATATTCAAGTCTATTTTCAGAGGGTACTAAAAGATGGTCTCCCAGGCAAAGGAATTCATGGACACACACTGCCAAAATTCGATGGCAAATAACTCCCGCAACAAAGCTGACTTTAACTAATCAACACTCATTAAATATTAACCAAAATTCAAGAACTCTGCAAATAGTTGGCTTTGATGCAATTCTCGCACCTGGATATCAATACAGAAGAAGTTTAAACCTTGATAATGCCACAACTTACACTCACCACAGCAACTTAACTGCCCTGAATTTCACCCATGTTTTCAACCCAAATTGGGGTTTAACTATAAGCGCTGGCAGGATGTTTACTAATTTGAGAGCAGATGCAAATGGAAGGCCATTTAGAACAGAAACGTTAGATGCACTTTTAGATGAAGATAATATTGCCTCTTATCCAATAGGTATTTTTAATCCATATGATCCATCCGGTATTTACTACATACAACCAGGAAACGGACTAGTTAATAATGGTGGTATTTCTTCTACCTGGCATGATCATTATGCAGAAGAATATACCCTTAAAGCTAAAATGAATTATTATCCTGATGATGGAATACAACAAATAGTTTTTGGGTGGGAGCATCAACTTAACGCTTATCAGTGGGCAGATGTTGTAAAACCTTGGGTTGGAGCTCCAATAATTGTTAATGATAGCATAACTACACCTTCAATTAGTATTGGTTCATCAAATGACATTTGGAAAGTTCAGCCTCAAAAAGGTGGAGCATTTTTTGAAGACAGGATTAATTATAAAGGAATACAAGCAAGTATCGGCCTAAGGTTAAATTATTGGGCCCCTGGAAAATTTGCAGATCAGGCTGTTTCTGATTTAAACGCACCAGTGATTGACGAGATAAGAAATAATTATCTCGATAAGACATTATTATTGGGCGGATTAAGATGGAAGGCTAGGCTTTTACCCAGAATTAATGTTTCATTTCCCGTAACACCAAACAATGTTCTGTACTTTAATTATGGGCATAATATGAGACTTCCCCATCCTAGATTTTTATATGCTGGATTGGACCCTGTTTATCAAGATCGAAGTTTTCTGAGCTTTCTAGGTAATCCTGACCTAGATCCAGAAGTTAATGTGTCATATGAAGTAGGCTATAAAGCTGCTATCACAAGAGATCTAGCATTTACTGCCAGTGCTTTTAATAATAATCGATTTGATTATATCGTTTCTCGAAGAGTTATTGTCAATGATCAAACAGGGAGACCAGTAACAAAGACCATGTACATCAATCAAGATTATGCTAAAATTCAAGGAATTGAATTGGGGGTAGATTATCGACTTGGCGAGCACATTAGGCTGTTTGGAAATTTAAGCTTGCAAATAGCAAGAGGAAAATCTAACTCCGCCAGAGAATCATCGCTTCAAATTGAGCAAAATGGAGAAGTCTCTTTGACTCGAGAAAATTTCCTCGCATGGGATAGACCTTGGAGTAGCAATTTTGGGATCTTCTTTAATCCAGATTCAAGTCTCAAGGTTAATGGTTTCTCTCTCAAAGGGCTTAATGGATATTTACAATTCAATGGATCCTCAGGCTATCGGTATACCCCATATGAATATATCGGCACGAATGACTTGGGTCGCCCACAATACAGGCCTTTAATTGATCAGTATCTTTCTAAAATAGCCAATCCATGGTTGAATTGGGATACCAAATGGAGTTATACATTGCTAGGTGGTAAGAGATCGAAAGGAATAACATTCTCTTTAGAAATAAGAAATATTTTCAATCGATTTAATTCGCAAATAATAAACCCAATTACAGGAAAAGCATATGAATATGGAGATGATGTCCCGAATGAATGGCGTGATCCTAGACCTGAATTTAACGGTCCTCAAGAAAGTGGTCTAGATCCTCGAAACCCTGCTAGATACCAGGCTCCGAGGCAAATACTTTATGGATTAACATTCAAAATATGAAGATTTTTTTATCCATATTAACCATTGCGTTCTCTTTGATTTCTAAAGGACAATTATTACCTTCTTATGGAGGCGAGCGGGCAGGTCAATCTGCATTTACCTTTTTAAAAAATGACCTAAGTGTTCGATCTGCTGGCATGGGTGGTGCCTCTGCTGCACTTCCAGGTGACGCATATTCAGCATTACAGAATCCCGCTGGTCTGTCATCTCTAAATTCTTCTTCTTTTACTCTAAGTCATTTACAGCTTGCAGGGGGATTGAAACAAATTGGATTTGTTGCAACACTACCAGACCAAAAATTATCTTCATCATGGGGTATCGTCCTGAATAGAATTCAATCTCCCTCATATTCTGAACGAACTGAATTTCGACCAGAAGGAACTGGATATAATCTTTATTCATCTCAATCCAGCGTTGGAATGACTTATTCTAAGCAATTAACTGAACAATTTCAATTAGGAGTGACATTGAAATCAATTTCTGAATCTTACACAACAGGAAGTCAATCGGGAACATACAGTTCATTATCAGCAGCAGCAGATGTAGGCTTCTTATACACTACTGATTTAAATGACCTCTGTTTTGCAGTTTTATTAAGAAATTTTGGTGCCTCTTCGAGTCTTAATGGCGCATACCAGGCGGTATTATATAATAGGTCAGAAATACAGGGCCTTGAATCCAATACTTTGCCAACGGAATTCGCGATGGGGTTAAGCTTTATCCCATGGAAAAGGGGGGGGAATTCCATTAGACTAGCCGCTCAGCTAGTTCATCCAAATGATAATGCTGAGAATTACAGAATAGGTTCTGAATTTTTAGCTTCTAAGAATTTCGCAATAAGAATGGGATTCAGAATAAATGAAATGGGACAGACATGGCCTGTTGGAGGATTAGGGTGGAAAATGCAGTTAGGTAATTATAAAATAAACTTCGACTTTGCGGTTCAAAAGACAGATTTTATGGGATGGAGAAATACGGTTGGTTTAGTATTTACTCAGAAAAGAATTAAATCATGAAAAAAATTAACTTCGTATGTGCTTTTTTGTCTTTAGTTTTTTTAAACTCTTGTGAGGGTTATTTGGGGACCAAGACAGATTTAAGTTTTATAGAAGTTCCCAATTACAGCGTCAGAGATATTGCTTACGTTCCGATTCAACCAGCATTTTCGGGTTTTGTTTACCCTAGTGATATTTGTATCGGTTTCGATGAACTATTCTATGTCGTTGATGCGGGAACCGAACAAATTATTTGCCTTAATGAATCTGGTGCTGAGCAGGGTAGGCTTGACTTGCCAGGAGTAAAACATGTGCGTCAAGATCGGCAATTTAATTTACTTGCAATCGGATCTTTTGATACGGTAATAAATTCTGTGGCCTATAATCTTAGCTGTATTTATCGAATCAATCAACTGCAACCAAATGGCGATTATAATCTACAGAATGCTGTAGTGACCAATAAGACTATTCATCCGTTTTATTTTAAAAATACATTTTCAACTTCAGATGCTCAAGTAGAGTTTACTCAAATAGCCGTTTTAGGGAATCCCAATTCAGAAAAAAATAACAGATACTATGTTAGCCGGACTGGGCCAGCTGAGAATAACGCCAATCAAGGTCCAGATGATGCGATTATTTTATTTGATAATAATGACCAATTCCTCTCACCAATATCTGTAAGTACTTCTTCAGGTCTTTACACAAACTACTTTAAGACACCAAATGGCTTGGTCTCATTTGCTCAACCCCCTCAGTATACTGCTGGTACAGGTGATGACTTTTGGTTCACCAGCGTTGATGATGATCAAGCACTACAGGTACAAAATATTCAATTTTTAGAAACTGACTTTGGAGCTGATTATATTCCCAGTATTTACCCAAAGGATACAAGTCTAGCATTGCACTCAATTAATGAACCTGATAGATTTAAATCTCCTGTATCAATTGCAATGGCTGGAGATGCCAGTAGATATTTATTTGTTGTCGACAGTGAAAAAGATTCACTTTATCAATTTACTGCAAATGGATTAGAAGGTATTCCACCACCGCCGGCCAGTGGAGAAAAAAAATATGTTCAAGTTTCATTTGGTGGAAAGGGAGACGGTCCCATGCAATTTAACGAACCTAGAGCTGCAGCTTTCTGGAAAAAAATACTTTATGTTGTTGATGCTGGAAATGGAAGAATATCCCGTTTTAAGTGTACGCTTGACTTCGAATAAAATAATAACGTTTAATTTCAATTTTAATAATAAATCCATCCATAAAACCATCTAACATCCCTTACTTTTACATCTCAGAAAAATCTAAAACTTATGAAACATATCTACTCGTTATTTCTGACATTTATATCATTAGCTGCTTTTGCAACTAATCATAATGTGTCCGTGACTATGTCATTTACTCCGTCAACATTGTCAATTAACCAAGGAGATACGGTAACCTGGACACAAGCGAGCGGAACCCATAATGTCAATGGAAATCAGTCTACTTTTCCTGGAAATCCAGCAAGTTTTGGCTCTGGAGTTGCAACGGGAGGAGCATGGGCTTACTCACATGTATTTTCATCACCCGGAGTTTATAATTATCAATGTGATCCTCATTCATCTTTCATGATTGGAAGCATAACCGTGAGCTCAACCCCATGTTCAGATCTGTTCTTCAGTGAATATGGTGAAGGCTCTTCAAATCATAAGTACATTGAAATATACAATCCAACATCAAGTGCAATTTCACTTGCAGGATATACCGTTTACCTAAGTGGTAACGGAGGTGCATACACAAACACTTTTACTAGTAATGCCTCTATTGCTTCTGGTGATGTTTACCTAGTTTCTACAAATCAAGCAGACAGTTTAATTCAAGCTGCTGCTGATACAATATTGTCTTACCCTTCAATCGTTCACTTTAATGGAGATGACGCTCTGATCCTCTTTGATGGAACTGATACTATTGATGTTCTCGGAGTTCCTGGAGTTGACCCTGGAAGTAGCTGGGCAGTCGGTTCAGGATCAACAGCCAACCATACATTGGTTAGAATGGCAAGTGTGACTGGTGGGTCAACTGATTGGACCACTGGAGCTTTAGAATGGGATGTTTACCCACAAAATACATGGTCCTATATTGGATCTCATACCAATAGCTGTTTTGGGGGAGGTCCTACTGGTCCAAGCATTCGCTTTACTAGTTCTTCATCCCAAGTCTTAGAAGGGAACATAACAACATCCATTGATCTATACATTCAACCTGCAGTTACTACTATCTCTTCTGTAAATCTGAAAATTTCGACAGGTAGTGGGTTTACAGTAGGAGCTGACGCTACATTCAATCCTAACATATCTGCTTCAGGAACAATGATTAATATTCCTGCGAATACTGATACAATTAGCATTGATGTTACAGTAATTGATGACGCCATTAATGAGGGTACCGAATATGCTGATTTTATTATTCAGTCTGTTGGAAGTGGCTTGACAATTGGCGTAATTGATAGCATGCGCTTCACTATAAATGATGATGATACGCCTATACCAACTTATACGATACCCCAAATTAAAGGTCAAGATTCAGACGGCGTTTCAGATTCATTAGGAGTTTACTGCAAGGTAATTGGAACGGTTATCGGTGTGAATACTCAATCTGCTTCCACTGGAAATGTTGCATTTACAATTCATGATGGCTCTGTAGGCTTTGGTGTGTTTTCGCCAGCAAGCTCTTCTCATGGATATACAGTAAATGAAGGAGATATAGTTCGAGTGATTGGAAGCGTCGGCCAATTTAATGGGCTAGCACAGGTAGGTGCAGATTCCATTGTAATTGTTTCGACAGGAGCTGGAACTCCATCACCAACTGTCATTACTAGCCTAGATGAGACAACAGAAAGTAATCTACTTAGAGTGAATAACGTTACAGTTATTGATCCAACCCAATGGACAAATGCCGGATCAGGTTTTAATGTTGATGTAACCGATGGCACAAATACTATTGCATTAAGAATAGATGCCGATGTTACTTTGTATAATGAGCCATGCCCTGTTGGTATTTTTGATATCATTGGTATTGGTGGTCAATTTGATATGAGTAGTCCTTATACAGGAGGCTATCAAATGCTGCCTCGACAAAAAGAAGATGTTCTCTTCCCTACACCTACGACCTACGACCTTGCCATAACAGAAATTATGTCAGGCTCAAATGACCCAAATACCAATATTAGCGAAGACTGGTTTGAAATACATAATTATGGAAATACAGCTATAGATTTATCTGGCTTCTCCTGGGATGATAATAGTTACAATGCTGGAACATCTGTATTCATGAATAACACTATACAAGCTGGTGAATCTATAATCGTATGGGCTGGTTTATCAACATATAAAGGAAATTTTCAAGGGAATTGGGGATTGAGTAATTCAATACAAGTTGTTTCTTCTGATGAATTAGTAAATAGTGCATTCCCAAGCTTAAGCTCATCTTCAGATGCTGTAGCACTCTATGATACTTCATCCACCCCCATAGAGATTTGCCGTGCCGCCTATTCATCAACGACTGCTGGGCGCTCAGTCGAGTTTGATACTAACTGCACATATCTTGGAGATGCCATAGTTGGAACTCGTGGAGCTTACACATCTGCAGGAGGTGATGTTGGTTCACCTGGAGATGAAGCATTCCCATTTAATCTTAATACGAATGAGCTTGCCAGGATTGTAATCTATCCGAATCCTGCATCAAGTATAGCGACTATTCAAATCCCTGAAATGGGTTCTAAAACTGTTCGAATATTTAATTCAATTGGTCAAACGGTTTACAACAACTACACTTCAGATTCAAACATCATTATTGATACAGAGAGTTTTCATAATGGAGTTTTCTTGATTCAGATTCAAACTTTAAAAAATGAAAAAAATAGTACTAATCGTGGTAGTAGTAGTAGCACTACTTTTAGCATTCGCAGGATGCAATAACAACGTTGGATCAGGATCAGATCCAGTTACATTAGGATTGCAAATAACCAACAAAAGCGATCAATCATTTGATTGTAACCAAACATATGCAGTAGACAAGAAAGATGTTACAACTACTATTGCTGTAGGTGAAACTGCAAACTTACAGTCTAACACACATGACCCTTCAGGAACAGTGACTACATGTTACATTACTCCACCTACATCAGTAGATCAAGCTGATCCAGGCAACGGTAATTTTGCAATTACATATGGTTATTGGGACAATTCAGCACATGTAACATGTGATAATGATTGTAACAAAGGTTATCCTACAGAATCTGTACACTACACAGGTAATAATTGGAAGTACACAGCAACTTTTGCTAAAGCACAATCAGAGCCTTATAATTCAGTCGTAATTACAACAGGACCTAAAGATTGGGCGGACGAATAATGAAAGCAATAGTATGGAGTAAAGACAATTGTACATATTGTGACCAAGCAATTAAATTGCTAGACGCACAGGGAATTGAAACAGAAGTAAAGAAAATCGGACATGGTTACACACTACAAGACTTGTTAGAAGTTGTGCCTAATGCTCGTACTGCTCCGCAAATCTTCTTAGA
>CAJVWI010000015.1 GCA_913009655.1 uncultured Cryomorphaceae bacterium | reverse complement strand
CTTCGAAATTGACCCCAATGGAACAGATGTACCCAACTGTGATTAAACGGAGTCTGCAACGACTCCTGGATTTTGGAGAAATAGGTTTAGCAATATGGTTATTGGTGAAAGGAGGTAAAAATATTTAAATGAGAAAACCCACTCAAATTAGTGGTTTATTAAATATTTGGATTAATTCATTTACAGGAGATAATAATGATGCAAATAAAAAACGGACCAGTAGTAATACTGATCCGTTTTTGGTAGTAGCCCCGAGCAGAATCGAACTGCTATCAAACGTTTAGGAAACGCCTATTCTATCCATTGAACTACGGGGCCGATATGATTTAATCAATTTGTGGTTATGAAGTCTTTTTCAATTTAGCTTTTTGGGTTTCCACTTCATGGTCTTCAATTTTCTCAAAAAGTAATTTTGCTTCACCCACTTTAGATCCAGGCATTACCAAAACCTTACCATTCAAATCACTCCACAACAATGGGGAAATGCCCAGCATGGAACGTATTTTCTCAGCAGAAAAAGGTATAAATGGATCGAATATCCCAGATAAAGCAGCGATAAATTGAGTGACTGTTCCCATTATTTCTGACGTTCTTTGAGGGTCTGTCTTTATCTTTTTCCAAGGCTCTTCGTCAGCTAAGTATTTATTGCCTATCCTGGCCAAGTTCATTGCTTCAGACAATCCTTCTCTAAACCTGTAAGCATCTAAAGAATGCGATACCTTATCCCTTTGAATGACGATTGAATTTAATAGGTCCGCATCCGTCGAAGACTTGCCCAATTCTTGAACTACTCCCTGGTAATACTTATTATTTAAAACCATAACACGGTTTACTAAGTTTCCCAAGATTGATGCCAGCTCCGAATTATTTCGCAACTGAAAATCCGACCAAGTAAAGTCATTGTCTTTTGCTTCAGGCATGGTTGCGCACAAAGTGTACCTTAAAGCATCTTGTTTTCCTGGGAAATCTTCTAAATATTCATGAAGCCATACCGCCCAATTTTTTGAAGTGGAGAGCTTCTCTCCTTCCAGATTTAAAAACTCATTTGCTGGAATGTCTTCTGGCAATATATAATCGCCATGCTCCATAAGTATTGCAGGAAATATTATTGAATGAAACACAATATTATCTTTTCCAATAAAATGAACCAACCTTGTATCGTCTGCTTTCCACCATTTTTCCCATTGGTCACCAAAGAGCTCTTGAGTTGCAGTAATGTATCCTAAGGGAGCATCAAACCAGACATATAAAACTTTACCTTCTGCACCTGCAATTGGGACAGAAACTCCCCAATCTAAGTCACGCGTCATACTCCTAGGTTGAAGGCCATCTCCAGAATCCAACCATGACTTACACTGACCAAGAACATTTGGTTTCCAATTCGGGTGAGACTCAATATAAGAGCGGATTTTAGGGGCTAATTTATCTAACGGCAAAAACCAGTTCTTTGTTTTTTTTATTACTGGAGTAGCCTCAGAAAGTTTTGATTTGGGATTAATCAAATCCATAGGGCTTAAAGTTGCTCCACACTTCTCGCATTGATCACCGTATGCATTATCACTTTTGCATCTAGGACATGTACCTGTTATATAACGATCTGCTAAAAATTGTTGTGCTTCAGGATCATAATATTGATCAGTTTCTCGAACTTCAAAAGTTCCTTTTTCATCTAACTTCTTAAAAAAAGAGCTTGCAACATCGGCATGCTTTGGAGATGACGTCCTTGAGTATATATCAAAGCTTACCCCAAATCCGTTCAAGGCTTCTCGCATCATAGCATTGTAACGATCTACAATAACAGTAGGTGTGACGTTTTCGTTTCGGGCTTTCATTGTAATGGCCATACCATGCTCGTCAGAGCCGCAGACAAAAGCAACCTCTTTTTCACGCATTCGTAGATATCTAACATAAATATCTGCTGGCAGATAACATCCTGCAAGGTGACCAATATGTATTGGCCCATTTGCATATGGCAAAGCTGCGGTAACGGTAGTTCGATTAAAAGACTTCATTAATGACAAAAGTACAAACGTGTGTACCTTGTAAACACCTATGAAAAGAACTATTATTCCCCCTTTTCTTGATCGAGGTTCTGGGATCGCCATTGTCGCTCCTTCTCGCTATGCAGAAAAAGATGTTATCGACCTTGCTGAAAGCTGGATTAAAAAACAGGGATGGGTTCCTTACCGCGCTCCAAATCTAGGTGCTAAAGAAAATCAGTTTGGCGGCTCCGACCAGGAACGTTCTGATGATTTCAACTGGGCGATATCTAATCCAGATGTCCATGCTATATGGAGCATAAGAGGAGGTTATGGAGCTGTTCGAATAGTGGATCACATTAATTGGGGAAATCTTAAAAAACAACCTAAATGGATTATTGGATTTAGTGATTTTACGGTTCTACTCAGCCATTCAATAGCGAATGAAATTTTAGGAGTGCATAGCTGGATGCCTCTCCAGATCCCATCACTCAGCAATAAAAGCTTGAATGGTTTAGCCGACCTACTTGAAGGAAAGCCCAGCGTAATAAAAGCAAACCATAATTCGATAAATAATAACGGAACTGCAACAGGTAAGCTTGTAGGAGGTAACTTATCTGTGTTATATAGTCTATTGGGTTCCAATAGTTTTCCAAAACTAGATGGATGTATTCTAGCCTTGGAGGACTTAGATGAATACAAATACCATATTGATAGAATGATGAACGCAATGAGAAGATCTCACGTTTTTAATCATTTATCAGGAGTTGTGATCGGAAGCTTTTCTGATATTAAAGACAATGAGCGAAAATTTGGAAAAGAAGTCTATGAAATAATAAAAGCAAATATTCCAAGTAAAATCCCAATAGGTGTAGATTTTCCTTTTGGTCATACCTCTAAAAATGAGCCATTTATAAATGGATTAAACTATCAACTAGAAGTAACTAACTCCGGATCGAGACTTGAGCCACTGTCAATAACCTAGAAAATATAATGGGTCAATAAAGAAAAGAAAATTGAGAAAACATATTCTCATCGTTGGGTTTTAGAAGCTTTTACTTTAAAGCTCAATGAGGTATAGGAATTGACTACCTTCGAAGAAATATTATATCCTGATGAAAGATCAGCGTTCTTCGCGCAATTCCAGACCCTCAGACCGATCAAATAATTCGGGACGAAATCAAAGCACAGCTGGCCGGAGCAGCTACCAATCCTCTCCCGGTAGAGGCTCTAACGTTCCTGAGGGAAGAAATTCAAGATCGCAAAGCGGTCGGAGTTCCGATTATCCTAAAAGAAAATTTGAGGATACGCGAGGCGAAAGAACAAACAGAAATTCAAAACCATTTTCTAAAAGTGACGGCGAAAAACCGAATGAAAGATGGTCCTCAAGACCTCCTTATAGTGCTAATTCAGACCGAAAACGAAATGACTTTAGTGACAAAAATTACGGAAACTCTAAAGACAAACCTTTTAGGAGTGGTTCCAGCTTTGGAAAAAGCAAATTTTCCTCTTTCAAACCAGCAGGTAAATTAAAATTTCGTACTGCTGAAGAATATGCTCCTGAGAGTGGGACAATGAGACTAAATCGTTTCCTTGCACATGCTGGAATTTGCTCAAGAAGGGAAGCGGATAATTTAATCGCAGATGGTATGGTGACAGTAAATGGTGCTGTCGTAATCGAAATGGGAATCAAAGTAAAAGACACTGATGAAGTGCGCTATGGCGGAGAATTGCTAAAGTCTGAAAAGAAAGTATATGTCTTACTGAATAAACCAAAAGGCTTTATAACTACTGTTGATGACGAAAAAGCACGTAAAACGGTTATGGATTTAGTATCTAATGCCTGTTCAGAAAGAATATATCCTGTTGGCCGTCTTGACAGATCCACAACTGGTGTTTTATTATTGACTAATGACGGCATGCTTGCAAAAAAGCTCACGCACCCGAGTCATGGCGCAAAAAAAATATATATGGTAACCTTAGATAAGCCTTTTCATACAAGTGATTTGGCAAAACTAAGAAACGGAATAGAGTTAGAAGACGGAATGGCTCAAGTGGATTATGTTGAGTTTGTAGAAGATAATGATAAGTATACCCTAGGAGTAGAAATCCATATTGGTAAAAATAGAATCGTTCGTAGAATGTTTGAGGCTCTAGGCTATGAAGTTTCTAAACTGGATCGTAGTTCTTTTGCAGGCCTAACAAAGAAAGGCTTGAATCGTGGTCAATATAAAATGTTAGATTCCAAGGATTTATCCTTTCTTAAGATGCTTTAAATATGCGCAAGCCTTTTATTATCATCGGTGTGATTTTTGGCGCAGTAATGATTGGGCTTATTGCTATATTTAGTTATCTACAAATAAACTCTAGCTCCATTCGAGAAAAACTTCTCACGGTAGTTAATGATCAGTTGAACGTTCCGGTTTCAGCGGAAAACCTTGAGATCGTAATACTTGAGAAGTTTCCAAATATTTCATTAAGGCTAGACAATGTTTTAATTAAAAGCGCTTTAGAATCCAAAGAGCCAGACACCCTTTTATTTTGCCAAAATCTTTATGTCGAATTTGGACTTATTTCAATTCTAAAAGGTGATATAATACTGCGCAGCATATCAGCTTATGAGGGAAAATTAAATCTTAAATGGGGTGCGGACGGAGATGATAATTATACCATTTTTAAAGAACATTCTGGCAATTCAAATGCATACATAAATTTAAAGAGCTTAACTCTAATGAATACCCAAATAACAATGCAGGGTTCAGAAGAATCTTCATTGCATTATGAATTCATTGCAAAACGTATAAAATTAGCAGGGGTTTTAGATGAAAATGACATTAATGCCAATGCAAATTGGGAAATATATGTACCTAATTGGAATGAACAGTCCATATTTATATCAGGATCAACCGACTTTTATTCAAATGCTGAATCAAAAGATATTGAAATTAAAAATGGGCAATTAGACTTAAACGGATGGAAACTGAAATTAGAAGGGAGGATAGAAGACGAACAAGGAAACTGGACAGCAAGAGCTAAAAATCTTGATATGTCTGAAGTGTTAAGGCTATTGCCAAAAGACCTTATACCCTCTTCTAAGAACATTATAGCAGATGGTAATCTTGATTTAGAATTAGAAGCTAATACAACAATTTCAGGGACCCACTTTCGTGCGAATGGTAAATGGACTAATGGATATCTAAATGCAAATGACTCCTATTTTATTGGAAGCGACATAAATGCCGATATAACTTTTGACAATGGGCGACTTAACTCCAAAGAGAGCTCGTCTATTAGTATTAAAAACATATCATGTCAATCTCTTGATTCAGATTTAAGTGGAACTTTATATTTAAAAAATTTCAATTCTCCGCAATGCAAGGCCGTCATAAAATTTGATTCCCAATGGATGGATCTAATGCATTGGCTGAACTACTCCACATGGGAAGGAAGCAATGGTAACTTAAAGGGAGAAATTGAATGGAGTAATTCCTTTGAGAGCATCAACAAGTTTCGAAAAAACGGTCTTTGGGGAGGAGAATGGAAAGGTTTACTTTCCATCCCAAATGCTACTTTAAAGGTAGATGGAGCAACTAATTCAACTTTATTGTCAGATCTACAAGTTCAATTCAAGGGTCACGACTTAGCAATATTAAAAGGGTCAATTCAAACTTCAGACACAAAAGCTAAAGTCAAAGGTTTGGTTAGAAATGCTTTTAATAATCTTGAAAATTATTATAAATTTCAAATAACAGGTAGAGAGTGGAAAATAGAAGATGTCATTAATTGGGAAATTTGGAATGCGAATTTCACTGGAAGCGATGGGAATAGTTTTGAATCCGGCTATGAACTTGCATTCGCAGCAAATAGGTTTACTTACAAAGACTTTGATGGGACCGATGTGAAGTCAACTATAAAAGGAAAAGGTCTTAATGCTAAAACTGAGGATTTTTTTGTCCGCCATTCTGGAGGAACCATATCCAGCTCCATTGAGTGGCGTGAGTTAATCAATGGCTCAAGTCAGCTGCGCCTTAACGGGAATATTCAAAACGCAGAACTAAAGGAAATCCTCCGATCGTTTAACAATTTTGATCAAAATTATATTACGGATAAAAATCTATCAGGAATTTTAGACTCTAGGGCACAAGTACGAATGGACTTTGACTCAAGTCAGAATATATTATCTGAAAAAATTATTGCGGATATTGAATTTAAAATTGAGAATGGAAGAATCATAGATTTTGAAACTTTAAAAGCATTGAAAAGATTCTCGGAAGTTGATAAATTAAATGATGTTCAATTTGGCCCATTCACAAACCGGATTAGAATTGCTAATAAGGTTGTTATAATTCCTGAAATGACCCTTGAAAATAATGCGATAACATTAAAAGTAGCCGGAACACACAGCTTTGAAAATTACTTGGACTTTTTAATAAAAATGCAACTTAGAGATATTGTGGGGAATAAAAAACAACCAAGATCTAAAGCCCTTGATGAATTCATAAAAGAAAAAAATATGACTGAAAAGGTTTGGGTTCCAATTAAAGTCCAAGGGCCGGTAGAAAATCTCAAATTCAGCATAGATGCAAAAAAAATCACTGAAGGACTAAAGTCAAACTTAAAAAATGATTGGAAGAAGCAAGCCGAAGACTTAAAAAGTATTTTTCAAAAGAATGAAAAAACAAAAAAAGAAGAACCTGAATACGAATTTCAGTGGGAAGAAGAGCCCGACACAAATCGTTTATTCAGTGAATCACTTCGTTCGTTCAATAGATTCTGAAAGTCTTTGATTTCCTTTAGCTCGAAATCATTTTAGAGCCTACATTTGAAACATGCAAAAAACGATAATTTTATTATTAGTGCTGATTTTCGGACTTTCATCGGAAGCCCAAACAAATCCAAACGAGAGTAATGATTGCGGTTTTTTTCATCCCAACGCGTTTTCACCAAATCGGGACAATACAAATGATGAATTTCGCGTAATTGTCCAAAATAATTGTGATCCAATTTCTTATCATCTGCGAATTTTTGACAGATACGGACGTCTTGTTTTTGAAAGCATGGACCCAAATGAATCTTGGAACGGGGAGTATAATGCCCGTCAAGTAAAGGAAGGTGTCTATCTCTGGCAACTACAAGCTGTCTATACAGTTCCAAGTGGTTCAGAATCTGTTCGACTAGACGAAAAAGGCAGTGTTGTTTTAATGAGGTAACTATCTCTACCTGAATCTCGAATTTATTTATTTCTGATTTTCATGTCTCCTCTTTACAGATTAACCATTTTTATTTTTATTTACTTTTCAAGTCCCTTAAATGGTCAGCCTTATAAAATCAAATTTCAACTTGATTTTTCCGAGAAAGGCAACAATGAGATTGTTTCTAAAAATGCTAATTGGATGATTTCTCTTCGTGATGAAAAAGGTCAAGTGATTACTCAGCAATTATTTTCCTTTAAAAACAAAAAACAAATTTGTAATATCCAGGTGCCAGAATATGGGATTTATACTGCGAATTTTTATCTAGATTTAAATAACAACCAGAAGTTAGACAGAGGGATTTTAGGGCAGCCGATAGAGCCTTATGCTTTCTCTAATGGTGCCAGGAACTATTTTGGAATACCTTCAATTGGCTCTCAGCAATTCAACTTCTCTGACGAGAGCAAACAAATTAATATTCCTATAAATTATCACTTCAGAAATCCTTTTTAAATGTTTAAAAAGTCTTTCAATGATTCTTGAAACTCCTGAGGCTTTTCAGAATGAACCCAATGCCCTGCATCTGGAATACTATCCAATTGCGCCAAGGGGAAATAACGCATAATATTGGTCCAATCTTTATCCAAGATATATTTACTATTCATTCCTCGAATGAATAAAACTGACCCAACAAAGCTTTTACCCTTATCCATTTCTTCTCCTATTCTACTAATTTGGGATTCAATAATTGGTAGGTTTAGTTTCCAACCTAATTTTTTATCAGTCTTCCATTCCAGGTTTTTCAATATAAATTGTCTTAATCCCCATTCCGGAATCTTAATCTCTAAAGACCGATCAGCATCAGTCCTGCTTTTTAATTTGTCGAGATCTAATAAATGCATTGCTTCTATTATCTCTGAATGTTGAACGGCATAGTATTTAGGGCCTATGTCTACTACTACCATCTTCTCAACGAGTTCAGGATATTTTGCAGAGAACTCCATCAAAGCTTTCCCCCCCATACTATGACCAATCCATCGAATCGATGTATTCTTCGTAAAATGGCTATCTACATATTTTTTTAGATCCTCTACAAGATCTGCATATGTATGAGAACTAGCGTGAGGAGAACGGCCATGATTCCTCAGATCTAAAAGGTGCACCTCAAATCCCTGAAGAGACCAAGCACGTGCATGAGAAGCCCAATTGTCTCCCATTCCAAATAAGCCATGTAAAACCAACAAAGGGATCCCTCCTTCGCCGACTATATTAGAATTTAATTTAACTATCATAAAGTATTCTTTAATTGCTCCAATTTTGCCAATTCAAGCTGATATAGATATTGTTGAACAGTATTCTCTAAACCAAAATAAAGAGAATCTGAAATCAAGGCATGCCCTATACTAACTTCCTGAAGTCCGTTTACATAACGAGCAAAAAACTCTAAATTATCCAAATTAAGATCATGTCCAGCATTTACTCCCAAACCATTATTGAGTGCAATTTCCGATGCTCTAACATATGGTTCAATGGCTTTTTCTTTATTAATCAAAAACTGCTTAGCATAATTTTCAGTGTAAAGCTCTATCCTATCTGCGCCAATTTTCGCAGCAGACTCAATTTTCAGTTTATCACATTCAATGAAAATCGAAGTCCTTATGCCATTATCCCGAAATTCCTTAAGTATTTCGCCTAAAAACTCAGAGTTTGAAACTGTATCCCAGCCACAATTACTAGTGATAACCTCTGGGCCGTCAGGGACAAGAGTGACTTGATCAGGTTTACATTCAAGTACCAAGTCAATAAAAGGTCTATCAGGATAACCTTCAATATTAAATTCCGTTGTTACAATTTCCTTTAACATCCTGGCGTCTTCATACTTTATATGACGTCCATCAGGACGTGGATGGATTGTTATGCCTTGAGCACCATATTCTTGACAATACTTTGCCGCGAGGCATACATTTGGAGTGTCCCCACCTCGGGCATTTCTTAAAGTTGCAATCTTATTTATATTAACGGAAAGACGAGTTAAATTATCACTCATAAAACAAAAATATTAAGGACACAGATAAACGTGAAAATTTTATTTGTGAAAGTTATGCCCAATAGATTTGAAATCCCCTCTTTTGGCTAACTTCGTTAATCGTATGAAATGGCATCATCTTATCAAAAAACAAGTTGATAATCTTGAATTTGAGAACAATGACTTCTTAAATCTAGAATTATCATCTAAAAAAAAGATTATAATCAAGCCATTCATTGAAGAGAACATTTACAAAGGGATGGTTGATTCTAAAGATCAAATTTTAGAAGTTCCCGCGCTTCAATTAGAACAGCACCCAATTGAATCAATGACTATTTTCAGTCAATGGAATATCGATTTCATAGCAGTTTGCAATGACGAGATCTTCATCGGGTTATTAGGCTTAAAAGATCTTGTCAATATTATTGGTAAACAATGGTGTTTTCAAGAATTAGGATCAACTATCTGGTTTGAAAGCCCTATGAACAAACCATTTTCATCTGACTTAATGAAATCCATCGAATCAGAAGATATTAATATCATTAATTTTTCAGTAGATTTTGACCAAAAAACGGGAAAATATTTGAATTTCATTAGAGTGGATCAACGAGATCCCAATCAAACCATGGAGACTCTAGAGCGATTGGGTTGCGCATTGATAGGTTATTATCCTAAAGGCATAAGAAGGCTCGTATTAAAAGAGAATTTAGAACACTTGACCCATTTCTTGAATATCGAATAGTATGAAACGAATTGCAATATTTGGAAAACGTATACCTGACGAAGTTCAAACTTTTGTTGAGAGAACTATAGATTCACTTTTACAAGAAGGGTGCTCAATTTTAATTTACGATGGCTTTCAAAGGCGTTTAAATGAAAATTGGAAGCTTGGTTGGAGTTTTCCTGAGTTTAAAAGCCGTGAAGGGATTTTAGAATTAAAACCTGACTTCTTATTGGTAATCGGCGGTGATGGGACCCTTTTAGACGCAACAACTTTAGTAGAAGGGACAGAAATCCCAATCATAGGGCTTAATACAGGCAGATTAGGGTTCTTAGCGAATATCACAAGAGATGAAGCTCCCTTGGCATTAAAGTCTATTTTAAAAGGTGACTATATAATTGATGAAAGGAACGTACTCGAAGCAAGCACCAGCTCTGATGAAATAATTCAACCCAATTTTGCATTAAATGAAATTGCCGTAAGCCGTAAAGGAACGACTAGTATGATTTCAGTGCATGTTTATCTGAATGGTGATTTCTTAAATACATATTGGGCTGATGGACTTTTGATCTCAACACCTACTGGATCTACAGGATATAATTTGAGCTGTAGCGGCCCAATTCTTTTGCCAGGATCTAATAATTTTATAATTACCCCAATAGCACCGCATAACCTTACTGTTAGACCATTAGTGATACCAAATACGGATACCATTACTCTAAAAATAGAAGCTAGAGAGGGCGATTATCTAGCATCTCTAGATTCTCGTGTTTTTACTTTAGAATGTGAAACAGAATTAACAATAAAAAAATCAGATTATCGTTTTAAATTGGTTAGAACCCAATATTCTGATTTTGCCTCAACGCTCAGAAATAAGCTGCTTTGGGGTCAAGACAGGCGCAACTAAAGAGCTATCAATTTGTATCTTCGTATGCCTAATTATGCCTAAAATAAATTCTATTCTAATTCTAGCAATTTTTGCTTCACCTTTTCATTTGGCAGGTCAACAAGTATCTCAAGAGTTATTTTTCGGATATGGATTGAATCAATTAATAGGAGATGTTGGAGTGAATAAACTACAATTATTAGATGGATCCATCCATATGAATTATCGAATCCAGCGACACCCTCATTATGCTTTTAATTTTTCATATTGTCAAGGTGAACTAAATGGTGCTGATAGCCTTTCATCTCTGCAGGAGAGAGTAGAAAAAAACCTAACAATTAAATCAACGTTTCAAAGCATTAGTACGCGTTTAGAAATTGATTATTTTCCTCAATCTATACCCTCTTATGAATTTCAACACACTCCATATATTTTTGGAGGCATTGGGTTAATGTCTTTTAACCCAATGGGAGAATTCCAAGATGAGTGGGTAGAATTACAACCTTTAGGAACAGAGGGCCAAGGGACAATTTTGAACGAGGAGTCTTTATATAGTACTCGTGCTTGGACGTTACCTTTTGGACTGGGGTACAGAGCCCAATTAAATAATATTTGGGTTGTCAGTTTAGAGGCTAACTGGACGCTTACATCAACAGACTACCTTGATGACACCCATAACCTTTATGTTGACCCAGTGATTTTAGAAGAACAAAGAGGGCCTATTTCTAGCCATTTCTCGAACCCCAGCAGTAATTTATTTGCGCCTGGAACTCCTAGGGGAAATCCACAAAATAATGATTCATTTTTTACGTTAAATTTTAATATCGGAATTCATATTGAAGCCTTCATGGAGCGCTGCGCTAAATTCCTTCACAGATGAAGAATCCCATTCCTAAACATATTGCCATTATAATGGACGGCAACGGTCGATGGGCTAAGATTCAGGGTTTTAAAACCCGTATTCGGGGTCATGAAATTGGCGTAACTGCTCTCAGGAATGCAGCTACTCACGCTTCAGAAATTGGTGTTAAATATTTGACTGTATATGCTTTTTCAGAAGAAAATTGGAGTCGACCTAAAAGTGAAATTGACGCCTTAATGTCAATCTTAGTGAGAAGTTTGAGTAATGAACTTGAAACTCTTCAGAAAAATGGAATCCGGTTGAATGCTATCGGAAACCTAGACAGTCTTCCTCGAAAGTGCAACAAAGAATTGCAGGAAACAATTAAAGCCACCTCTGCAAATAATTTGATGACCTTGACCCTAGCTTTAAGCTATGGTTCGCGGCAAGAAATATTGATAGCAACTAAAAGTATTGTAAATAAAGTTCTTGATGGACGTTTAAAAATTGATGATATAAATGATATTAGTTTTTCAAAAGAACTAAGCACTTATGATTTGCCTGATCCTGAACTAATGATAAGAACAAGTGGCGAACAAAGAATTTCAAATTTTTTACTTTGGCAAAGTAGTTATGCCGAATTAGTTTTTCTTCCTGTGCTTTGGCCCGATTTTTCGAGAGTACATTTAGAAGATGCAATATCACAATATCAGAAACGAAATCGCAGGTTGGGTAAAACAAGCGATCAAATAGAAATGAATGAATAATTCCATGAAAAAAATTGTTCTCTTTACATTGGCTTTTCTATTTGTGTGGTATCCAACATCGGTATTTGCTCAAGGAAACAATATCAATGGTCTCAATTTAGGATCTCAAATTAAAATCAAGGTTGATACTGATTACGAAATAGGCGGTATTGTTGTTAAAGGTGCTGATCAATTAGATCCGACAATGGTAGGATTGCTCTCAGGATTAAATGTTGGAGATAAAGTTCAATTCCCATCTGATAAAATTGCGACAGCGATACGAAACCTATGGGATCAAGAATTATTTGAAGATGTCCAACTTTTTATAACACAGAAAATTGACCGAATAGTTTATCTTGAATTTCAACTTAAAACTTTGCCCAAATTGAGCAAATTTTATTTTACCGGTATATCAAAAGGCAAACAAGATGCAATTCGTGAATTACTTGACTTAAAAAGAGGAGTATTTGTCTCAGAAAATCTTCGAATTACTTCATCCAACGCCATTGAGAAGTACTTTGTGGAAAAGGGATTTATAGACGCAACTGCAAACATAACCTCCATACAGGACAGTCAACTTTTAGATGCTGTAATTCTAAAAATAGATGTTACCCCAGGCCCTAGACTGAAGATTGAAGAAATAGTCTTTAATGGGAACCTAGCCATCTCTGACAAAAAATTACGTAAAGCAATGGATGACACTCATCGCTACAGATGGTGGAATATTTTTGGGACATCAAAACTACTTAAAGAAAAACTTGAAAGTGATAAACGCCTTATTATTGAGGCCTATAATGAGGCAGGATACAGAGATATGAGGATTCAATCCGATACATTTTACCGGACTCCTGAGGAAAAACTTGTTTTGGAATTTCAAATTGATGAGGGTCGTCCTTATCATTATAAATCTGTTTCTTTTTATGGTAATAGTAAGTATAGTACCGAAATCTTGCAGAGTATTTTAAAAATTGAGACAGGAGATCGATTTAATTCTAAAGCTCTTTCGACAAGAGTAAATGGAGACCCTAATGGAAATGACATCTCTTCATTGTATCTCAATAATGGCTATTTATTTGCTAACATAATACCGATAGAGGTTAAAGTAGAAAACGATTCTATTGATCTAGAAATTCGGATACGAGAAGGGAAACAAGCTACAGTCCGTAAAGTGATTGTTCATGGAAACGAAAGAACAAATGACCATGTTGTTTATCGTGAAATTAGAACTAAACCAGGAGACTTATTTTCAAAGTCAGATATAATGCGAACAGTTCGAGAATTAGGACAATTAGGTTACTTTGACCCCAGACAAATAACACCGGTACCAGTTCCTGATCCCATGACAGGGACTGTAGATCTAGAATATACTGTTGTAGAACAGTCCACGAGTCAGTTGGAGCTACAAGGCGGGTGGGGTCGATACACCGTTGTTGGAACTTTAGGTTTAAATTTTAATAATTTTTCAGCAAGGAATATTTTTAATAAGAAATCTTGGCAGCCTTTACCAACAGGTGATGGACAAAATATTACAATTAGAGCTCAAACTAATGGAACTTTTTACAGTTCTTATAATTTTAGCTTCACGGAGCCATGGTGGGGAGGTAAAAAGCCTAACTCTGTTACATTTTCAGCATACCACAATACCATGAATTATAATGGTCAGCAAACAGATTCTCTTGCCCAAAAAATAGGCATCACCGGAGTGACCCTTGGTCAAGGGAAAAGGCTTAAATGGCCTGATGATTATTTTACCCTTTTTCAGTCAATTGAATATAGAAGGTTTGATATAAATAATTATCCCCTAGTTGGAGCTGATTTCACAAATGGGATTGCGAATTCCATCGCTTATACTTTTGCCCTTCGTAGAGACAACAGAGATCTACCAATCTTTCCAACTCGTGGCTCTAGTTTAGCTTTCACCATTGAAGCCACGCCGCCAGTATCGCTCTTAGATGGAAGAGATTATTCTAAACTTACATCAACAGAAAAGTTCCGATTTATTGAATATCATAAATGGAAATTTACAGGAGATTATTATGCTCAAATAGCGAAAAATTTTGTTATTAAATCTTATTCAGAGTTTGGATTTCTCGGCAAATACAATGACGATTATGGACTCCCTCCATTTGAAAGATTTTACTTAGGTGGAGATGGATTACAGAATTTTGTTTTAGATGGCCGCGAGGTCGTTGGATTGCGTGGATATACGAATCTTAGTTTAACGCCCGATGGTGGAGGTGCACTTTACAACAAGTTTACAACTGAACTTAGATATCTATTGTCACCCAATCCGCAAGCTCAAATATTTGTTCTTGCCTTTGCAGAAGCTGGAAATAATTATGATAATTTTGCTGACTACAGACCATTTGAACTCAAACGTTCTAATGGAGTAGGACTAAGAATATTTATGCCGATGTTTGGACTCTTGGGAGTTGATCTTGCTTATGGATATGATAATATTCCTGGCTCTACCGGACCATCAGGATGGCAAACACACTTTGTACTAGGACAACAATTCTAAAATCATGAAACAACATTATACAATTCTCGCGATTTTAATATCTCTTTCAAGTTTTGGACAAAGACTTGCATATGTAGATACTCATAAAATATTAAATGCGATTCCTGAATATCAACAATCACAATTAGAAATAAATAGATTAAGCAAAAATTGGGAAAATGAAATCGCGAGAATATTTCAAATGGCGAATGAACTTTCGGTGGCACTTGAAGCCGAAAAGGTTCTTTTAACCCCAGACATGATTAAAGATAGAGGTGTTACAATAAAATCCATGAACGATTCAGCACGTGCAAAACAAATGAGATACTTTGGGTCAACTGGATCTTTGTTTTCGAAAAGAGAAGAAATGGTAGCTCCATTGCAAGCACTCATAGCTGGAGCAATAAAAGAAATCGCGCGAAAAAAGAAACTAGATTTTGTATTTGATAAAGGCTCGTCTGTTAGTGTGGTGTACGCCAACGAGTCAAATGATATTACTTCCGACGTACTCCGACAACTTGGTTATTGAATTTACTACTTTTACATTATGAAAAAAGCAATTACTCTATTTGCCTTAGCGGCAATTTCTATTCTACCCTCCTTCGCTCAAAGTGGAGTAGGTCATATCAATGTCGATAGTCTTTTGGTTGAGATGCCCGACTATAAGATAGTTATGACAACTCTTCAGGCTGAACAAGCAAGATTTGAATCAGAAGCTAAAGAAATGAATGCAGAATTAGAGAAAGGAGCTCAAACTCTTCAGGCTAATGCTGGAACATGGACAGAGCTTAGACAACGTCAAGAGCAGTCTAGACTCCAAGAGGCTTATAATAATATTCAGGAATATATGCAGAGTGCACAGCAGCAGCTTCAATCAAAAGAAATTGAACTAATAACCCCTGTTTTAGAAAAGCTTCAAAATGCAATTGATGAAGTAGCGAAGAGCATGAATTTGGAATATGTTTTAGATGCATCTCAGAGTAAAGGAATGGTTATTTACACCAAAGGAGGCATAAATTTAAAATCTCCTGTTAAAAATAAATTAGGATTTTAATGAACTACTCAAACGGTCCTATAGGACTGTTTGATTCAGGGGTTGGTGGATTAACAGTTGCAAGAGCAATTGCCCGCAAACTCCCCAAAGAGAGTATAATATATTTTGGAGATACAGCTCACCTTCCTTATGGTGAAAAATCTCCTGATGCCATTAGGACATTTTCTTTAAGAATTTGCCAACACTTAATTAAGAATGGAGCGAAAGCAATAGTAATAGCTTGTAATTCAGCCTCATCCGTAGCATTTGAATATCTCGAGGAAAGAATAAATGTGCCAATTTTTAATGTGATTGATCCATTGATTGATGAATTACAAAAAATGAAACCCAAAGGAATCGGTGTTTGGGGGACTCATGCAACAATAAACTCTAAAGTTTATAATCATAAATTAGAAAAACTACTACCAGGAATACCAGTTTATCCCTTGGCAACTCCATTATTAGTGCCATTAATTGAAGAAAATCATCTAAACGGGGAAATAACTGACTCTATAATTCAACATTATCTCAAAGAATCAAAAATTAGCAACTTAGACCACCTTGTTCTTGCTTGTACTCACTACCCTTTAATTGCTTCGCAGATCAGTAAGCATCTTGATATGAGAGTCACTTTGCTTCGAACCCCAACCATCGTTGCTGACTGGATATCTATTGAACTTGCTAATCTTGGACTGCTTCAGAAAGAGAAGAATACAATTAATCACAGTTTTGAAGTCTCAGATTATACTGAAACATTTAAAAAAATATCAGGAATTTTCTTTGGTGACGGTATATTACTTAAAGAACAAAACATATGGAAATCAGCTGATAGCATCTGAAACAATTCTTGCACTTAATAGACAAAGAGGAATTCCACCTCCAGGATGAGCTGAGCCACCACAGAAATATAAATTCTTAAGAGCTTTCTGGTTTGGGTGCCTCAAAAATGCGGAAAATGCTGAATTACTGCTTGACCCATACAAGGATCCTTTTTCACTACTCGTTCTAGATTCTATTCGCCTAGGGTCAAGATAATCCTCACACTCAATCAAAGAACTAATGTCTCTTCCAAATAATCTATAAATCTTATCGATTATTAACTGCCGTGCCCTTTCACGAAATAGATCCCAGTCCTGTCCATTATTGCTGGGCACATTAATCATAACAAACCAATTCTCGGAATTATTTGGAGCATCTTGGGGTAGGTCTTTTGATGTTATGTTTATATATACAGTGGGATCAGCAGTTAGAGTTTTGGAATTAAAAAGACAATCAAATTCTGATTTATAATCTTTACTGAACAAAATATTATGCAGATTAAGTTCCGAAAATTTTCCTTTTATACCCCAATAAAATATTAGTGCTGAAGAACTTGGCTCTTGAGACAATATTTTTGAAGGCTCGGGTAAATAAGGGAGCAATTTACGGTATGTCGGCGTAACATCCATATTACTAATCACGACATCGGAGTTCAATAAAACATCCTTATTATTTTTTTCTACCAATAAACCATTTGCCCTCTTTTTATTAGAAATTATTCTCGTGACCTTTTCATCAAAATGAAAATAAACTCCTTGCCTTTTGGCTAAAGCAACTAAACTATTTGTTATATCGACCATTCCTTTGCTTGGAAGAAATGTCCCAATTCCAAATTCTAAATGAGGGATCATGCATAAAGTGCCTGGTGCTTTAAAAGGGCTTGATCCATTGAACGTGGCGTACCTATCAAAAAGCTGAACCATATGACTGGTTCGAAAACGTTTGCTATGGACACCATGCATCGTAGACAATAATCGCAAAGATGGTAGGGCTAAAATAGTTTTAAAAATAGATAGTTTAAAGTATGTCTTTAACCGGTGCAAGGAACTTTCTAAAAAGAATTCTGAAGTTGAATCATACTGCTTTTTTGCTAAGGATAGATGCGACCTTATTGCTTGAGCAGATTCCCCCAAGTTTATTTCTGCCTCGCTTACGAATTTATCTATTGACGAATGTGCAGTAAGACATTTCCCGTCCTCCCAAAAGTATCTGCAGGACTCATTTTTCTTTATGTAGTTAAAATGATCTCGAGGATTTTCTCCACAAAGCTCAAATAAAGCATCCACATTTTCAGGCAAAGTAAATAAGCTTGGTCCCGCATCAAATCTATATTCCCCCAATTTTATTTCACTAAGCTTACCTCCAGGGTATGAGTTTCCTTCATGCACATGTACCTCATAGCCTTTTTTAGCTATTCTTATTGAAGCCGCAATAGCAGCTATACCAGAACCAATAATTCTAGCTACTTTTTTATTTTCTCCCATGCCTCCATTGCTTTTCGTACACTACCAAACTTTTTTAATAATTCAAGAGCCTCTTTAAAATTAAGGTCTGTTAGATTTTTAACCATTTCTGAACCACGATCCATTAATTTATCATTGCTTAATTGCATGTCAATCATCAAATTCCCTTTGATATGACCAAGCTTTATCATTAAAGTTGTCGAAATCATATTTAATATGAGTTTTTGAGCAGTACCAGATTTCATCCTAGTACTACCAGTAATAAATTCTGGCCCAACTATTACTTCAATTGGAAAAGATGCTGCATTAGCAACCGATGAATTTAGATTACAAACTATTGCGCCGGTAATACAGCCATGTAGCCCCGCCATTTTCAATCCTCCTTCAACATAAGGGGTCTTACCACTTGCTGCAATACCAATTATTGAATCTAAGTTATTTACATCATGGTGCTTTAAATCCTTCCATGCCTGATTTTGATCATCCTCAGCAAACTCAACAGCCCGACGGATAGCGCCATCTCCTCCTGCAATAATGCCATTTACTAATCCATGATCGACACCAAAAGTAGGCGGACACTCAGAAGCATCTAAGATGCCTAACCTTCCTGAAGTTCCAGCCCCAATATAAAATAGTCTTCCCCCTTTGAGCATTCTTTGGAAAATAGCCTCAATTAGTAATTCTATCTTAGGTATGGCCATCTCAACAGCAGTGGCGATTTTTTGATCTTCAGAATTAATTCCTTTCAGTAAAGAAAAAGTATTCATTTTTTCTAAATCATTAAATAAAGATTCCGATTCAGTAATCATATTTTTTTTCTTAATACAGCAACATAATATCCGTCGGAGTCGATATTTAATGGAGAAAGCCTTTCTTGGTGTTTCAATTCAAATGACTCACTATTTAATTCAAGAAATTTAATTATCTGCATTTCATTCTCTGATTTCAGAATACTACATGTAGCGTAAACTAACAATCCACCAGCCTTTAATAATTTTGAATAATTCTTAAGGATTTCTTGCTGTAATTCCAATGTGCGTTCTAAATATTCTGGCTTTAATTTCCATTTTATATCTACATCTCTGCGAATAACACCTGTGCCAGAGCACGGAACATCAAGAAGCATCTTATCAGGCCAACCAGAGTATTTATTCAACTCTTCAGTCTCAAATAATAGATGAGTCCGAATACAAGTAGCCCCTGCACGCATAGCACGAATTTCTAATTCCTTTATTTTCGATGACTCTCTGTCTACACATAAAATATCTCCAATATTTTTCATTTTAGAAGCTAAAGACAAAGCTTTTCCTCCAGCTCCTGAGCAGCAATCCATGATTTTATCACCAGGCATGGGGTCCAAAAAATTTGAAATTAGTTGAGATCCTCCATCTTGGATTTCAAATAAACCTGATTTAAAACTTTGTAAATTCTTTAGTTTCCTCCGATTAATTAAGGTAATTGCTTCTGAAGTTATTGTTGATGACTTAGCCTCTATATCTTCTTGTACTAAACGCAGCAATAATTGCTCCCGACTAATTTTCAATGTATTTGTTCTTAGAACTACATTAGCTTGTATGTTAAGAGAGCTTGCTAAAATTGGCCAGTTTTCCCCGAGCTCCATCGAAGCCTTTTCATCTAACCAAATGGGGTAACTTTCAATAACCCCAATTGGTAAATCATTTGGTGTTGATATTGTCTTTTCCATGGCCCATTTCCAATAGAATTCAAATAACTCAAATAACTTGTCTTTTTTTAAACTAGGATCTTCTCCCTTTAAAAACCAAAGTAACCGCCACCATCTAATGATTTCATATGTATGATGAGCCACAAACGACCTATCACGAGATCCCCACTTTTTATTTGACTTAAGAGCTTTTTCTAAAACCTTATCTGCATACATAGTTCCACCAAACGAGATCTCTAAAATCTCTACAATACCATTTAAAAGGTTAGAATGTAATTTCATTCTTTCCAATTTTCTGGATTTTGTAAGTTATATAATTCCGAGTAAATACCTGATTCCTTTAAAAGATCTATATGGGTTCCCTGCTGAACAAGTTGCCCTTCATCAAATACTAAAATACGATCCGCCAAATGAACAGCACTCAATCTCTGAGTAACAATAATAGTAGTAACAGAGTCAAGCTGAGTTTTCAAAGCTAAGAGAATTTTTGATTCCGTATCCGTATCAACTGAACTCAATGCATCATCAAACAAAACAATTTTAGGTTTTTTAATCAAAGCACGAGCAATACTCAAACGTTGCTTCTGGCCACCAGAAAGAGTAATTCCTCTTTCCCCTACAACAGTATCCAAACCTTTCGAAAAGCCCTGAATGTCGTCAGTTAAATTTGCTATGTCAGCATAAAAATTTATATCTTTTAATGAAGCCTCTGAAGTCCCAAAAGCTATATTATCAGAAATACTATCACTAAATAAAAATGGATCCTGAGGAACTGTACCTATTGATTGGCGAAGTTTTTCTATTTGCCAATTTTTAATATCCTCATCATCAATAAAAATATCACCCTCGACAGGATCCATTAAACGATTAATAAGTGAAACCAAAGTACTTTTCCCAGCGCCCGTCTTTCCCACAATTACCACAGTTTCTCCTGATAAAATTTTCATAGATAGATTAATTACTGCGCGTTTTTTACTTTCAGGATATGTGTAAGAAACATTTCTAAACTCAATTGAACCCTTAATTGATTTTGGAATCACAACATTTTCTTTATCCATTATTTCAGGATTAATTTTTAAAAAGTCATTTATTCTCTCCATGGAAGCCTCTGCCCTCTGAACCATGCTCATGACCCAGCCTATACTTGCAATTGGCCATGTTAATAGGTTTACATAAAAGATAAATTCCGCAATTACTCCTGGACTCAATCTTCCTTCAATTACTCCTTCGCCTCCTATCCAAACTGCAATAAGAGTGCTGGAACCGACAAGTAAAAGAAGTAGAGGCATGAACAATGCATTGACCCGGTAGAGTTTTTCATTTTTCTCGAAAGAAGCATATGCGCTTTTCGCATAACGATGAGTCTGCTCTTCTTCTAATCCAAAAGCCTTTAAAACCCGTAATCCAGAAAAAGTCTCTTGTGCCAGAGTGCTGATCGCAGATTGCTGTTTTTGAACAGCATGACTACGCTTATTGATTAAGCCTGAAACCTTATAAATACAATACACCAATATTGGCATTGGGGCCAATGTCAATATTGAAAGTTTATAGTCTACCGAAAACATAAAAACCAATGTCAGTATTGTAGCAAATGCAGTATTAATGGCATACATCAAAGAAGGACCAACATACATTCGAACTTTACTAACATCTTCTGAAATTCGATTCATCAAATCTCCAGTACTATTACTTCGGTAAAATGTATTATCTAATTTTTGATAATGGTTATAAATATCATTCTTCAAATCATATTCGATACGGCGTGACATCACGATTAACGTTTGACGCATTAAAAATGTAAAAAGACCTTTTAAAATACTCATTCCAAGAATAAGAAGACTGTACAAGATCAACGCATTTCTTAGAGCAATACTTGCTATATCCGAATTATCACGGTTGGAAATTGAATTTGCGACTTGATCAAAAGCTTCACGAATGTAAATGGCAGGGTAAACTGCAAAACATGCAGATAAAACAACAAAAGAAATACCGCTCAGCAAAAGCCATTTATACTTCCAAAAATACGGGTTCAGAGTCCAAAGGGATTTCATAGCTTAAAGGTAGTGTATGCAGTACTTCAAGTAGAGATAAACCGGCAGAATTAATAACAATTCATTTATTCAAATACATCTGAAGTAACACCTATCAAATTAATAATCAAGTCTGAAGGATTCCTGGATTATATGGTCTTTCGATAGGGGAATTATTAGACGCTTCAATACCTAAAGAAATCAGAGATCTAGTTTGTGCAGGGTCTATTACTGAATCTACCCATAAACGTGATGCAGCATAATATGGTGACATCTGATCTTCATATTTATCATGAATAGCTTTTAAAAGCTTTCTTTCTTCGTCTGCAGATATTCCTTTTGATCTGGCTTTTTCTATTTGAAGAAGAACCTTTGCCGCTTGATCTCCGCCCATTACTGCTATTTTAGCAGTGGGCCAGGCAACAATAAACCTTGGATCATATGCTTTCCCGCACATTGCATAGTTTCCTGCTCCAAATGAGTGTCCTACAATGATTGTAAATTTTGGGACAACAGAATTTGCAACAGCATTAACAAGCTTAGCACCATCCTTAATTATGCCTCCATGTTCAGCTTTAGATCCAACCATAAAGCCAGTCACATCTTGGAAAAAGATCAGAGGGATATTTTTCTGATTACAGTTTGCTATAAATCGAGCTCCTTTATCTGCAGACTCAGAGTATATAACTCCACCTATTTGCATTTCCCCTTTTGCATTTTTTACAATTTGTCGATCATTAGCCACAATCCCTACTGACCAACCATCAATTCGAGCATAAGCCGTAACGAGTGTTTTTCCATAATCCTTCTTATACTCAACTAAAGACTCTGCATCGATAATGCAATCTAATAATGAGTGCATAGAATACTGATGAGCATCGACAGGCATGCGCTCATATAACTTATCGGCTGACGATGGACTTAGTGGGTTCTCCCGGTGAAATCCAGCTTTCTTAGTAGCGCCTAATTTATCTATGAGATTACGCATCAATAAAATAGCTTCATCATCATTTTTAACCCTGTAATCAACAACACCAGAAATTTCAGTGTGCGAATTTGCACCTCCTAAAGTTTCATTATCAATTTCTTCCCCAATTGCAGCTTTAACCAAATAACTTCCTGCCAAAAATATACTTCCCGTCCCTTCAACAATTATTGACTCATCACTCATGATTGGCAAGTAAGCTCCACCTGCCACGCACGAACCCATAATCGCAGATAATTGCGGAATTCCGAGACTACTCATTACAGCATTATTTCTAAATATTCGACCAAAATGTTCTTTATCAGGGAAAATTTCATCTTGCATCGGAAGATATACTCCAGCGGAGTCAACTAAATAAAGTACCGGTAATCGATTTTCCATAGCAATCTCTTGTGCACGAAGATTCTTCTTAGCCGTCATTGGGAACCAAGCGCCCGCTTTTACTGACGGATCATTAGCAACAACTATGCAGATACGACCTTTAACTCTTCCCAAGACTACTATAACTCCAGCAGCCGGAGCTCCGCCATGATCTTTATACATATCCTCAGCCGCAAATGCACCGATTTCAAAAAACTCACTCTTGGGGTCCAAGAGTAACTTTACACGTTCTCGGGCAGTTAATTTACCCTGAGCTTTAATCTTTTCAATCTTTTTCACTCCACCTCCCTTGTGAATAACACCTAGTCTTCTGCCTGTTTCCGCGACAAGCATTTTTAACTCATCTATATTTTTATCTTTATTAAATGCCATATCCATGATTTCAGATTGCTAATATGAGACAGTTTGATCTTCCCTTGGTTCATTTAGTAAAATCCATTCTGCAGATTTTATCCAGATTTTATCGCTAGGTGCAGGATCAGATAAAAAAAGAATTAATCTAAGACCATTATCAATCTTTTGCAAGAAAAGCGCGTCAGGTATTTCATCCCCAATTAAGTCACCATGCCAAAAAAGCTCAGGGACACAACTATTTAGGGAATCAATAATTTCTGATCCTATGTCCTGATAAAATTCTATGTCATTATTTGAACCTCCAAAGTATTTTGCTATCAAAGCATAATTCTCTAATCCACCGCAAGCACCAAGGCCTGTAGCAGATCCTAATGCGCTTAGAGAGAATTCCTTGACTTTATTATTTCTCGATAATATTGAACTCTTTCCTGGATAGAAATAAGAAATGTCATAATTGTAATTCGAAATATATCCTGTGTCTAAAGCTACAGGACAACCAAAAAGGAAATGACTTCCAATCTCTCTATTGTGATTTATGTCAAAATCTAGTCGGCCGCTTTCTGATTGAAATTGACTTAAAATAACTTTGGGCTTAACATTGATTAATTCATAGGACTTCTCATCCTCTGAGGCAACGACCGCATACCACCTTAGAGAAAGGTCGATTTCTCTAATATCTCCAAAATAATTAAATGCTTCAGTCATAATCTGATATTTATTAGCCTCTATCATCTTTGTTTTTTTCCGCTCATCTCCTGCAACACCTCCTTCTTCAAGCCATAGAATCAATGAATCTCTGGAATAACCCTGGCTTTTATTAAAAACTGATTGTATCAAGCTATCACTAGGCCAAAAGTGCTTTTTAGAAACCGACAATATTCTTATTAACTGATATTCCGATAGCTGATCCCATCTCTCTTCATGATCAGCAAGTATTGAATCTTTAGATATCGAATCAATACGCATATCAAAAAGGTCACCAAGAATTTTAATGCCCTTAACATTATAAGAATTAAAAAAAAGAGTGTCTCTTCTAATTTCTTCCTCGCTATTTAAGATGACTTGACCGTTTAAAGGTGCATAAATTGATAATAATATGAGAAATCTAAACATCAATTATTTACTTTTTTACGCTTTCGGAATTTTTCCCAACCGAGGTAAACAGCAACAAGCAATAAAAATGGATACAAATAACTTGTTGGCTCACCTTTTCCATGAATGACAGTAAACAATCTTTCAGAACGTATTGAGCTTAAAAAGCCTTTTACAAAACTATCTTTAGACATGAATATGAAAACAGGTTTTCCTAAAATATGATCCTCCGGTACCATACCCCAGTATCTACTGTCCCATGAATTATGACGATTATCGCCCATCATCCAATAATAGTCCAGAGAAAAAGTATATGACTTCGCTGGGATACCATCTAAATAATACTGATCGTTTTTAAATTCCAAATCATGCCCTTCATAAACATCTATAGCTCTTCCATATTTCAAAACATTTTGATAACTCAATTCAACTACTTGACCAGATGCAGGTAGCCAAAAAGGTCCATAATTATCTCGAGACCAATTAAATACGATAGTATCAGAATGGCCATCTGGATTAGGATAAGTAAGCATTGGTTTAATATAATTTTCATTGTACCATTTTATTGCCTCTGGGGTATTTTCGTCGAATAGATTATCTCCAGGAGTATTCATACAAATAACAGTATCAATATTTTTTTGTGCCTTAAAACGTGGCAATGCATCAGTGGAAATAGTAATCATGTATTCCGAATTTGTAATTTGGATTACATCACTCAAATTTTGATTTGAAACAATTCGGTTATCTAAATAATTTATATCAAAATCTCTTTTCAACTGACGCGGGTTAAATCCCTTTCCTTTAGTTCTGACATAATAACTCCATTGAGGGTTTGCTCTTTCTGGTAATTCTTGAAAACTCTTATTGATATAGACCTGGCGGTCTACGATTGAAATTGTATCTCCAGGTAAAGCGATACAGCGTTTTACATAATTATCTTTTTTATCTACTGGGCGTCCAGGATCAACTGGGACATTAAAGACCACAGCATCCCCTTTTTCAATAGAAGAAAAAGCCGGTAACCTCAGGTATGGGAAATTAACCCAATCTAAGTAGCTTGGTATTGATGTATAAGGAATAAGATTGTGCATTAATGGAATACTTAAAGGGGTATTTGGTATTCTCAACCCATAATGAAGTTTGCTAACAAATAAATAATCACCAATCATCAATGACTTCTCCATTGACCCTGTAGGTATATTGTAGGCTTCAAATGTGGTCATACGAACTGCTCCTGCTGCAACGCATGCGAAAAATAGATGATTTATAAATAATGGTATTTTTCGCCGAATAATCTTATTATCTCTTGGCAAGAGAGTCAATTCTGAAGTATAACTCAAATAACCCATGTATGCTCCACATGTTGGAATGGTAAGAAGGATATACTTATTATCTCTAAAACCAAAAATATGAAGAACCTCATAAGAAATGATGATTGACATGATATTATCAATTACCGGTATGTAACAAAGTATTGCCCACCATTTTGGCCTGTCGACTATCTTGAGTAAGATAACTGTGCGATAGACTGGCACCCATGCCTCCCAATTCGATCTACCCGCAGACTTGAAAAACTTCCATGTAAGAATTGAACTCCAAAAATTAATTATAAGATAATAAGCCAGTAAGTCAAGCATGGGATTGATATTTATTGCATTTAAGATTCGATAGTACAAAAATAGTATGAATCTTCTATGCAATGCGCAAAGCATTCGATACCTTTACAATATGGAAATTGAACGTGTGCCAATTAGTGTATATGCTGAAATGACTCCCAACCCGGCAGTCATGAAGTTTGTTTCGAACAAGCGAATGATAGAATTAGAGCATGTAGAATACCATAATATTGAGGAAGCTAGTAACTCTCCCTTGGCAATAAAACTTTTCCATTTCCCTTTTGTTAAAGAAGTATTTATCTCCAGCAATTTTGTTGCTGTTCAAAAATATAATGTAGTAGAATGGGAAACTGTGACGCAAGAAATTCGTGAACTTGTGCTGGAGTTTCTGCAAAGTGGTCAAGCAGTAATGAAATTCGATCAACTTCATGAAGTTAAGAAAACCGCTGATGCTGCTACTCCGGAAGAAAACCCAACTGAATTAAGTGAAATTGAGGGACGAATTGTAGATCTTCTTGAAGAGTATGTTAAGCCTGCCGTTCAGCAAGATGGAGGAAATATCTCTTTTGTTAGCTATGAAAATAAAATAGTAAAAGTTCAACTTCAAGGAGCATGTTCGGGCTGCCCAAGTAGTACGCTGACTTTGCAATCAGGTATTAAAAGTATACTTCAACGAATGTTACCTACATTAATTGAAGATGTTGTTCCTGTCTAAAGTATTATACTTTCTGGCTAGAGCCAATTTCAAATTAGCTGGAGATTAAAAATGTAAAAATGGCGACAATTATAAGTTTAAATGGGAATACTCCAATTATTCCTGAAAGTTGCTTCCTTGCGCCATCAGCAACTATTGTAGGTGAAGTATCCATGAATGAAGAATGTTCAATCTGGTTTAATGCTGTAATTCGTGGTGATGTTAACTCAATTGAAATAGGAAAACGAGTGAATGTTCAAGACAATGTTGTCATTCATTGCACTTATAAAAAATTCTCTACAGTAATTGGAGATAATGTAAGTATTGGTCATAATGCAATTGTACATGGTTGTGATATTCATGATAATGTTTTAGTAGGCATGGGAAGTATAATAATGGATGGTTGCATCGTAGAATCCAATAGTATCGTAGCGGCTGGAGCAGTCGTAACTGCGGGAACACAAATCCCAAGCGGTTATATTTACGGAGGGATTCCTGCAAAAAAAATTAAAAAGATAAGCCCTGATCTTTCTAAAAATGAAGTTCAACGCATTGCTGAAAACTATATTCTATATAGCTCTTGGTACAATGATAAGTTGACAGAAGAAAATGGTAAAAACAAATAATTACTTTATTGCCCAATGCACTCTATTAATCCAACAACTACAAAATCATGGAAGGCCTTACTAAAGCACTCCGCAGCTAGCAATGGAGTCCATTTAAGAGAGCTTCTTTATGAAACAAGTAGATTCAAATCGATGCATATCCGCATTGAAGACTTATTATTATTTGATTACTCCAAGCACCGGATTGATGAGACAACTTTAAAGTTGCTTGAGAATTTATTTGATGAATGTAAAGTTCAAGATTTATTAGAAGAGCAGTTCAGAGGAGTTAAAATTAATGTTACCGAAAACCGTCCTGTTTTACATACTGTTTTACGAGACCCAGGTATAGCCCCTTTCATAGTAGATGATCAAGATGTTCGTAAAGCCTCTAAAATAGAGCTAAAAAGAATGTATGAATTTTCGGAAGGTATTCGCATTGGTGATATTCGCGGACATTCTGGGAGGAAAATTAAAAATATCATCAATATTGGCATTGGGGGATCTGACTTAGGACCTAAAATGGCAGTAGAATCTTTGAAACCATTTTCCAATAGGGATTTAAAGTTTCACTTTGTTTCAAACATTGATGGGTCTGACTTGCATGAATGTCTAATGCAAATTGATCCTGAAGAATCACTTTTTATAGTGGCATCAAAAACCTTTACAACTCAAGAGACAATGGCAAATGCTGAGGTAGCTAGAGATTGGTTAATACAAAAATTAGAAGATCCAGCATGCGTAGAAAAGCATTTTGTTGCGATAAGCACAAACTCTGAAAAAGTCAATGATTTTGGTATTAAGAAAGAAAATACATTTGGATTTTGGGATTGGGTTGGAGGAAGGTATTCTCTTTGGGGCGCTATTGGCATGCCCATTTGTATTTCTATTGGTTCTGATAATTTTCAAGAATTATTAAATGGAGCTAATTTTATTGATGATCATACAAGGAAAAGACCTTTCAGAGAGAATATTCCCAAAATAATGGCTGCTCTAGGAATTTGGTATCGTAATTTTTTGAACGCATCAACACATGCTATTCTTCCCTACGACCAGTATTTACATCGATTTCCAGCATATCTGCAGCAAGCTGACATGGAAAGCAATGGGAAGTCAATCGACAGAAATGGAAAACGTGTTAACTATTCAACTGGAGGTGTTATTTGGGGAGAACCGGGTACTAATGGTCAGCACGCATTTTACCAATTAATTCATCAAGGGACAGAACTCATTCCTTCTGATTTTATCGCTAGTGTGATTCCCCAGCACCCACTTCATGAGCATCATTCAAAACTTCTTAGTAATTATTTAGCTCAAACTGAAGCTCTAGCAATAGGTAAAACCATTGCATCTACTCCTTATAAAAAATTTGAAGGAAACCAACCTAGTTCAACAATATTATTTGACAAAATGAATCCATTCTCTTTAGGGGCTTTAATTGCTATATATGAGCACAAAATTTTCTTCCAAGGAGCTGTTTGGAATATTTATAGCTATGACCAATGGGGTGTTGAGCTCGGTAAAGAAATGGCGAGAAAAATATTACCTGAAATTGATGGAGATCATTTAGACTCAGATCACGATGAATCAACAAAAGGACTATTAAATCACATCCGAGATTTATCCAACAAAGCGGATAATAATTGAGCCTCTTCATCTGTTAACTTCATAGGCATTTTATCTTTATAGAATTTATCAATAACCCTTATCTGGCCCAAAATCTCTAGACCTCGAAGAGTCAAGAACACTTCTGAAATACGCTTATCTGTCTTATTCTGACGTCGTTCTATTAATCCTAACTTTTCAATCCTGTTAATGAGACGAGAAACATCACTTTTTCTGTCTATCAATTTTTCTTGAATACGCGCTGAAGACAACCCTAAAGGGTGAGTGCCCCTTAAAATCCTCAATACATTATACTGCTGAAAGCTTATCTTGTATGGCTTTAGAAGAGATGCCATATTCTCTTTTAGAACATGATAAGTGTAAAGGATATTTATCACAGCCTTGTGATGGCTATTATGCCACTTTTTTTGATGCACTTCTTCCTCAATACTTTTCATAGAGCATTTCCTATACTTTCATAATATCAGCTTCTTTGAGAAAAACTCGTTTTTCAATAATTCCATTAAATGAATCTACTATTATCTGAATATCCTCTTCTAGCGATTTTCTATTGTCCTCACTAAGACCATCTTTTTCCATCTTTTTGGCTTCATCCATGGCTATCTTTCTTATGGCACGAATACCAACTTTTGCGTCTTCACCTTCTCCTTTAGCGACTCTAACCAATTCTCTTCTTCGCTCTTCTGTCAATGGAGGAATATTAAGGATAACAATTTCTCCATTATTCTGTGGATTCAATCCTAAATTTCCATTTTGAATAGCCTTTTCCACCTCCTTAATCATTTGTTTTTCAAATGGTTGAACAAAAATAGTGCGAGCATCAGGTGTAGACACATTTGCCACTTGAGTAAGCTTAACAACACTACCATAATATTCAATATTTATACCTTCAAGCATTGCTGGGTTTGCGCGCCCCGCTCTCAGCTTAAGTAATGCCTTATCCAAAAAAGAAATAGGCTTTTCCATCTCCTCTTCCAGTGTCATCAAGAGCATTTCAATTTCTTCTTCCATTTAATCAAAAGTAAATTATTGTGTTACTAAAGTCCCAACATTCTCACCTTTTACTATACGCAATAAGTTACCTGACTTATTCATATCAAATACTACAATTGGTAATTTATTTTCGTTACTAAGAGTAAATGCTGTTAAGTCCATAACATTTAGACCTTTTTTAAAGACTTCTTCAAAAGAAATAGTGTCATACTTCTTTGCAGACGCATTCTTTTCAGGGTCAGAATCATAAATACCATCCACTCTTGTTCCCTTTAAAATAACCTCTGCCTGTAGTTCAATTGCCCTGAGAATAGCTCCTGTATCTGTTGTAAAATATGGATTACCTGTTCCTGCAGCAAAGATAACCACTCTACCTTTTTCAAGATGTCTGATAGCTCGTCTTCGAATAAACGGTTCACAAATTTTGTCCATCTCAATAGCTGAAGATAATCTTGTTTGAACACCCGCAGATTCAAGTGCAGATTGCAGTGCTAAACCATTTATAACTGTAGCTAACATACCCATATGATCAGCCTGAACACGGTCCATTCCTTCTCCTGCTCCTTTTAGGCCTCTAAAGATATTGCCTCCGCCAATAACTATCCCGAGTTCTACACCGGTTGCAACGACAGTTTTAATCTCATCCGCGTATTCAGCTAACCGTTCAGTATCTAGACCAAAAGGTTTCTCACCCATCAAGGATTCACCGCTTAATTTTAGAAGTATTCGTTTATATTTCATATTATCATATTACTCCAAAGATAGGATTCAAATGGGATCATTTCATATGAAAAAACCGCCCAAATAATTTCTTAAATGCGCGGTTCTTATTTTTTTTTAAAACTCAATTATTTAAACACCAAGCCCTACTCTTCTATAACCTGTAACCTCAGCTCCATCTTCAAGGGCCTTTATGTATAATTCAACAGTCTGTTTACTATCTTTTATGTAAGATTGACCTACAAGAGTATTTTCTTTAAAGAATTTACCCAATTTACCTTGAGCAATTCTATCAATCATTTCCTCCGGCTTACCCTCTTGACGAACTTGATCACGTGCAACCTCGAGCTCCCTCTCAATCACATCTGCTGGCACAGAATCCTTATTCAGAGCTACGGGATTCATAGCAGCAACTTGCATAGCAATATTTTTGGCAGCTTCTCGCGAATCCACATTCAGCGATGCAAGAGTTGCTAATTTATTTCCAGCATGAATATAGCTTGAGATACAATCGCCACTTAATTTTTCATAAGAAGCAATTTCTAATTTTTCTCCAATCACTCCAGTTTGTTCCAACAATTTATCAGCAACTGTTAATCCTGGCGAGAAATCAAGAGCAAGCAGAGCATCACGATCTGAGGGAAATCCAGATAAAGCCACTTCGGCAAACTTATTAGCCAAAGTAATAAATCCTTCATTTTTAGCAACAAAATCTGTTTCGCAATTCAAACTGATGATTATACCATTTTTTGCATCAGAACTCGTTAATGAAATTACAGCACCTTCAGTAGCATCTCTGTCAGCGCGTTTAGCCGCGACTTTTTGACCACGTTTACGAAGAACATCAATTGCCTCTTCAAAATTACCATTTGCTTCGGTCAATGCCTTTTTACAGTCCATCATACCTGCTCCAGTCATTTTTCGGAGCTTATTAACATCTGCAGCAGTGATTGCCATGATTTTAAATTTATTTCTTTGTGGTTAATTCTTGCAACTTGCAAATAAGGTACTTTTCAATTCTTTTATTCAGATTCCTTTTGAGGAGCATTTTCTGTGTTCTCCTGCTCAGCAACTTTAGCCGTAGCTTTTTCTAACTTCTCCTGGCCAGCTTTCTCCTTTTCTACTTTTCGCTGAGACAATGCCTCTTTGATTCCTGCAGATAAATAATCCATTATCAAAGAAATAGATTTTTGGGCATCATCATTAGAAGGAATAACATAATCAACCAACTGAGGGTTCGAATTTGTGTCAACCAATGCAAAAACAGGTATACCAAGATTACGAGCTTCTTCAACAGCAATATGCTCTCTCAAAATATCAACTACGAATAAGGCTGCTGGAAGACGACTCATGTCAGAAATTGATCCTAGATTTTTCTCTAATTTTGCTCGCTGCCGATCTACTTGAAGACGCTCTCTCTTGGAAAGAGTCATAAATCGGCCATCCTCTTTCATTTTATCAATATTGGTCATCTTCTTAATAGCCTTTCTAATGGTGACAAAATTTGTCAACATACCACCAGGCCAGCGCTCAGTGATGTAAGGCATGTTTAGAGACTTCGCTACGTCAGCTACAATTTCTTTTCCTTGTTTTTTTGTCGCCACAAAAAGTATTTTTCTACCAGATCCAGCAATTTTAGCCAAGGCGTCAGAAGCCATTCGCATTTTAACTTGGGTCTTTTGTAAATCAATTATATGAATACCATTTCGTTCCATAAAGATGTATGGTGCCATATTGGGATTCCATTTTCGTGTTAGGTGACCAAAGTGGACTCCTGCGTCAAGTAATTTTTGAATTTCGGGCGTTTTTGCCATTTTAAATTGGGTTTACATTCACTAAAAACAACTATAGAGTAGCGCTGGGCGATCTGTATAGTTTGGATACTAAACCAAAAACTCTGAGCAAATTAACGCTTAGAGAATTGGAAACGTTTACGAGCTTTCTTTTGACCAAATTTCTTACGTTCAACCATACGAGGGTCTCTGGTCATGAGACCGTCGGGTTTTAATGTTAATCTAAAGTCAGGATTGATAGAAACCAAAGCTCTTGAGATGCCTAAACGAATTGCTTCAGCTTGACCCGTTACTCCTCCTCCGACCACACTAACTTTAACATCATATTGACCTACTGTGTCAGTCAACGCAAATGGTTGATTAACTTTGTATTGAAGCATTGTAGTAGCAAAATAGTTAGTCAAGTCTCGTTTATTGACTGAGACATTCCCTTTACCTTTTTTCAGGTAGACTCTTGCGATAGATGTTTTTCGACGGCCAATGGCGTGAGTTATAGACATAAAATTAAACTTATGCGTTAATTGAAATTGGTTGTTGAGCATCATGGGTGTGTTCGCTACTTGCAAAAACATGCATGTTCCTAAACAACGCCCGCCCTAATCTATTCTTCGGTAACATTCCTCGAACAGCATGCTCCAAAACACGCTCAGGCACTTTGACCATTTCTTGTGCTGGAGTACTAAATCGCTGTCCCGAGGGATAACCTGTGTATCTAACATATTGTTTCGTATCCATCTTATTACCTGACATGGTCACTTTTGATGCATTTATAACAACAACATTATCTCCACAATCAGCATGTGGAGTAAAATTTGTTTTGTGCTTTCCTCGAAGGCGCACGGCTATTAGAGAAGCCACACGACCTAAGGATTTACCATTGCAGTCAATGATGATCCATGATTTTTCAGCACTTGCCTTGTTGGCAGAGATTGTTTTATAACTAAGCGTATCCACTATTGAGCGATATTTTTGGGGCTGCGAAGATAGACATAATTATATCAATATGCCAAGACTAAAACAATGACTTTAAATAAAGTAACTTGCAAATGATATAAATAAGATTTTCATGAACTCATCAAAACTCCTTATCACCCTGGTATGCATGGTTTTTTATGCAAACTTTTTTTCACTATCTGCTCAAAGTATTTTACCATGCGGAACTGATGAAAACTTAACTAATGAGATAATTAGAGATCATGAAAGGCAAGAAAAATTATTTGAAACAGAAAGATTAATTGAAACCTATTTGACATCTAATATCATCGCAAATACTGAGCAGCTTCATGTTATACCTGTAGTGGTTCACATTATATACTCCAATCAAAATGACAATATAAGTAACTCACAAGTGTATGATGCAATAAGCATCTTGAATGAAGATGTACGAAGAACAAATCCGGACACTTCAAATCTCAGAAATATATTTAAGTCGGTCGCGGCAGACCTAGAAGTTGAATTTAGACTTGCTAAAAAAGATCCAAACGGAAAATGCACAAATGGAATAACTAGAACTCAAAGTAATCTAACCTTAACTGCGAATAATAATGTGAAGTCTATAATCGGTTGGGATAATAAAAAGTATTTAAATATTTGGGTGGTGCGAAGCATTGATCTCGCAGGATTCTCTGGCCCAGGGATTGTTCTTGGATATGCTGCATTCCCATACAATAATATTCCTGGCACTTCTGATGGAATTGTGATTAGACATCAAAACTTTGGAAGTATCGGGACTGCTCAAGCTGATCGACACAGAACACTTACGCATGAAGTAGGTCATTATTTAAATTTGAAGCACACATTTCAAGGAGGCTGCAATGGAATCGGGGATAATTGTTCAGACACACCTCCTGTCACAAGCTCAAGTATTGGCTGCAATAGCAATCAGAATACATGCAATTCTGACAATCCAGATCTACCAGATATGATTGAGAATTATATGGATTATACGGATGACGACTGCATGAACACCTTTACTCAAAATCAAAAGCAAAGGACCAAAGCCGTTCTCAACATATATAACCTTAGAGGTAGTTTAACAACAGCATCCAATCATTTTGATACTGGAATAAATCAATCTGCGATATTTAATTGTCCTCCTGTGGCTGACTTTCAGGTAAATAAAACATTGATATGCGAGGGAGAGCAAATACAGATAACTGAGGATTGTGCTTACCAAATAATCCCTAGTTTTCATTACACCATTTCTGATCAGAACAATGGAAACCAGCAGCATATAATTACCGCAAATCCACTATTAACATTTAATAATTCGGGTCTATATAATGTGAAACTTGAAATACAAAACGCCCATGGCCAGAGCACAAAACAATACTCCGAGCTTATTACCGTTCGCCCACATGGAGGGGTAATCTATTCTCCTTTGTTTTCTGCTACAATGGAGAAACCGCTACCAAATGACATTTGGACCCGACTGGACAATGGCGATAATGTAAAGTGGAATCGAACAGCAATAGCCTCTAAACAAGGCTTGTATTCATATTATCTTGAGAATTTCAATATTGTCAGTGGTAGCAATGGCGATGCCCTCATTGCTGGACCGATAGCATTGAACAATCCTAGCGCACTTCAATTAAAATTCGATCATGCTTTTGCCCGTAAACAGGCAAATAACACTGATAAACTAAGTATCTCTACCAGCATCGATTGTGGGGATAGTTGGACACTTCGAAAAGTCCTTCCTACTTTCCAACTTGGCATTTCCAATCTATATCCAAGTACCCCTTATGTGCCTGCGAATAACGATTGGATAGAAACTACTCTAAACCTTATTAGCCTGAGCTCTGCGAATTCAATAATGATAAAATTTGAAATGTTGAGCGGAGGTGGCAACAATGTCTATATCGATAATTTAAATTTAAGCTTTACCTTAAATAATCTTGAATCATCATCAATAAAAACACTAAAAGTTTATCCAAACCCAAGTCATAACAATGCCCAGATTCAAACACCTGGAAATGGTAGTCTATATATCATTGATGCATTAGGAAGACTAATTAAAAAATATGAAAATGTCATGTCACTAATTACTCTTAAAGGAATACCAGCAGGGTCATATATGGCGATTTTCATAAACTCTAAAGGAGAGAAGCAACAAGTCCGATGGGCAAATATTCCTTAAGCTACAGGTCTTCTTTCTTTGGATTGAACTCTAAAAGATATGTGTCAGGGTTAGGCAATTGGAGGATAAGATTAAAACGTTCAGGGAACTCTTGAATTACGGGAAGCAGATATCTACCAACAGAAGAATATCCCAACTGATCAACTACCACGTGTGTTATTCCTAACTCTTCTAATCGAAGTATAAAGTCTTTTTTATCAATTAATGAGGGGATTCTAGAGCTTGTTTTAGAGGAATATAAATAAAAAAGTGAAGGCTTTACAGTGCAGACTATTGAGTTTTCTGGAATACTCGATCTCACATAACGGCTGATATTAAAATAATTTGCATATTCAACAGGCATTTCTGACTGACTATTAGCTCTCAACGTTCCCAAAAAAGACAAAGGATATAGGCCAACAAGCCCAATCAAATAAATACTTTTAAGTCTTGTAGAGCCAAATAATTTTAACTGAATCCAATTGAGTGAAATTGACAATCCAACTAATGTGGACAATAGTAAAAAGGGGATTAAGGGAAGCATAAAACGCACCCCAAACCAGACTGATGGCCATAAAAGCAAAATAACTATTGAAGCCAATAAATAGCCCAACCACATCATTTTTAGTTTAGGCATTTTACTCGTGCCAATAGTTATTAGAATTATAATAATTAAACCCTGGATAAAATAACCCTGAGGTTCCTCAACACTATATATGACTTGAAAATTAGGAAACAACCCGTTGGGTATCTCTTGATTCAAGTATCTAAAAAAGTTTTCTGATATTCTATCTATCCAGCCTGAAAAATCAAGTATACCTTCTTCTGGCCTGTAAGGATTGACTTGAACCAACTGTGTTAAATATGAATTTCCACCCAATACTTTTCCCCTAAGAAACCATGGAAGAGATAAAATTATAAACCCAACTGCGAAAGCAATAGCCCCCTTCCACTTATTTTGGAATAACATATAAAGCCCTACTCCCGCTATTAAGGCCAATCCTGCCGTTCGAATATGATAAGAAATAGTACAAAATAAAACCAAAGACCAAAACCATTTTGACTTCCAAAAAGAGATTTCTTGATCATTCCATTTAATTAGACAACCCAAAGAAGCCAGAGAGAAAAATAGAAATGACATTTCGCTCATCATAATTGTTGATGAACGCAGCAAATGACCATTTACCAAAGTAAATGCCAAAGCCATCCAGGCTAATGATTTACTTGTCGTCATCCTCTCGAATATTCGATGAAGCATTAGAAGCGATAGAAAAAAGAAAAATCCATTAATGACTTTTAAAAATGTAAAATCATCAGAAAACATCATAAATAAGGAAATTATGGCAGGGTATCCTGGGGGAAAATGATTGGCTTTACTAGCTCCTGGAAGATGTAAATCTGTGTAACCTTGACCACTATATATTGATTGGCCAAGAATAAAATAACCAGCATTATCTCCACCGACGTCAAGCTTCGAGTCAAAAACAGCAGTATATACAAATATGAATCCTAGGAGTATCCATAAATCGGTAACGCGAAAAGGATTTCTGAACATGACGTGAAATTAACCGTTTTTTTTCATCGATCAAGTTGATTCTATTTGAAAATAATAAAAATATATTAAAACCTACTAATTTAGTCGGATTTAATATATTTGCATACTATGGGAACTGAAAACATCATTTTATTGGGTACCTATTTATTTGTAATCATTGGTCTTTTTTTTAAAAAATATAGCCCTGCCGCTGTATTTGGAATTGGAGCTTTTATTCTTATTTCTAGTGGCCAACTTTCTGCTAGTGAGCTTCTTAGTACATTGACAACTCCAAGCCTCTTAATTCTTTTTTTATTATTGATTCTTGCAGGAACTGTTCAAAGTCGGTTAGGACTATCTACGCTACTCTTAAAATATAGCAAAGGTAAAAGTCAACGTGGATTTCTTGGAGTTCTATTATTTCCTGTTGCTTTGCTCTCTAGCATCGTCAATAATACTGCTATTGTCGCAATGCTCATAGGGCCTATTCGTAAATGGGCTCAGAGAAATGGATATTCTCCATCAACTTTTTTAATGCCTTTAGCCTTTGCTGCGACAGCTGGAGGCATGATAACTGTAATAGGAACCTCAACAAACTTAGTTTTAAACGGTTTACTTGAAGAAAATAAATTTAAAATTCTTCATACTGCAGATTATATCCTACCAGGATCAATATCGGCAATTACTGTTATTCTTTTGATGATTTTTATTGCTCAAAAGACAATCATTAAAAGAAATCTAAAGCAAAAAGAAAGCGTAAGAGAATACCTAGTGGAGACCCGTGTACTTCCCAATGGAGATCACGAAGGGAAAAGTGTTCAAAAAGCAGGGTTGAGGCAAGTCCATGGATTATATTTAGCGGAAATCATTCGAAATCAAAAAATTATTGCCCCCGTCAGCCCTGAAGAACTCTTAGAGGCAGATGATCGTCTATTTTTTGCAGGTGCCTTAGAGGAAGTTCGAGAGCTGATAGAATCAAATCCTGGTTTAGCGCTCCCACAATCTGAACTATCTCAAAAAACTTCAGAATCCTCAATTACAGAGGCCATGGTTCCGCCAGGAAGTAATTTGGTTGGATTACAAATTCGGAACTCCGAATTTCGACAGCGCTTTGACGCTGCTATTATTGCCATACATCGAAGAGGAAAACTTATGCAAGGAAGAATAGGTGATAATATCCTGGAAGCGGGTGATCTGTTATTAATTATTAGCGGGCCTAGAAACAAGGAAATTATTCAAACGTCAAAACATCTTTATGGCCTGAATACAACAGAGACAAATACCCCTACAAAAGGACTTAAACGTTTATTATTAATTATCGGATCGATATTTAGTTTTGTGGCATATTTTCTTAATATTTTTGACTTTTTAACTTTGCTCTTATCGCTTGCCGCAACTTTGGCTATCGCAGGATGGCTAACTTGGGAAGAACTTAAAAAACATATAGATCTAAAACTCATGGTCGTCTTATCCTGTGCAGTAAGCTTTTCTCAAGTTTTAATGGATTCGGGACTAATTCAAGATTGGATAAGCATATTACGATCGGCCTATTTAAATGCTGGACCATTTTTCTGGGCAATATTGATCTTTTTAATCACAAGTATCATTACCAACTTAATGACTAATATTGCCGCTGTTGCTCTTGTTTTTCCTTTAGCCGCAGCAATTATAGGCAGTGCAGATCCATCGTTAATAGAAAATACAGAGTACTCCAAGGTTATATTTCTCTCTTTGGCATTTGGAGCATCTAATGCTTTCTTGACTCCAATTGGCTATCAAACAAATTTGATGATAATGGGACCTGGAGGGTATCAAACAAAAGATTATTTACGTTTTGGAATCCCTGTGACTGTTGTTTACAGCATATGCATTTTAACTTATTTTTATGTCCTCGTCTCTTAATCTTATTTAAATTGATATGAAATCACCTACAAATGTTGTTAAGCAGGCATATGAGATTGATGTTTCATCTCGTGAAAAACTGATTAATCAAAAAGGCCTGGTGTTATGGTTTACAGGACTCAGCGGAAGCGGAAAGAGCACTTTAGCAAATGCAATAGAAACTCAATTGCATCAGAACAAAAAACATACATTTCTTCTCGATGGTGACAATCTAAGGCATGGCCTTAATCGTGATCTTGGATTCAGTAATATTGACCGGAAAGAAAATATAAGGCGCGTAGCTCATGTTGCTAACTTAATGGCTGATTCGGGACTAATTGTCTTGTCAGCTTTTGTGAGCCCATTCCGTTCTGATCGCCTGAAAGCTTCAAAAATAATTGGAGAAAACAGATTTATCGAAATATTTGTTGATTGCCCCCTTAGCATCTGCGAGTTAAGAGATGTAAAGGGTCTATATTCAAAGGCCCGTCAGGGAATTATCTCAGATTTTACTGGAATTTCTTCGCCTTTTGAAACTCCAATAAATCCGACAATAAAAGTTGAGACTAACACTATGGACCTGAAAGCATGTACAAATAAAATTATTTCTTTTATATCTCAATACCATGTATGATCATTTAGACGAATTAGAATCGGAAGCAATGTTTATAATCCGAGAAGTATATGCTCAGTTTGAAAACCCTGGAATTCTTTTTTCTGGAGGAAAAGATTCAATAGTGATGAGTCATTTGGCTAGAAAAGCATTTTTCCCAGCCAGCATACCTTTTCCATTAGTTCATGTAGACACGGGTCATAATTTTCCTGAAGCAATTCAATTCCGTGATGAATTTGTAAAAAAAATGAAAACTCAACTCGTAGTTGGGTTAGTTCAAGAGTCTATTGACAATGGAAGTGCGCAAGAAGAATCTGGTTCTATGGCCAATAGAAATAGACTGCAAACCATTACACTTCTTGAAACCATAGAAAAAAATAAATTTGACTGCCTCATGGGAGGAGCAAGACGAGATGAGGAAAAAGCTAGGGCAAAAGAACGTTTCTTCAGTCACCGTGATGATTTTGGACAATGGGATCCTAAAAACCAACGTCCAGAGCTATGGAACCTTTTTAATGGAAAAAAACTCCCAGGAGAACATTTTAGAGTATTTCCAATCTCAAATTGGACTGAAATGGATATTTGGCACTATATCCGAAGAGAGAAAATTGAATTGCCTGAGCTATATTTTGCTAGAAAAAGAAATGTTATTTGGCGGAGTGATTCATGGCTTCCTGTTAGTTCGTTTATTAATCTTAAACCCACGGAAGTGCCTCAAGAAAGAATGGTTAGATTCAGAACGCTTGGCGATATAACTATTACCGGCGGTATAGAATCTGAAGCTACTGAATTAGATGATGTTATTCATGAGATTGAGACCTCTAGACAGACGGAGCGGGGAAATAGAGAAGATGATAAGAGAAGCGAGAATTCAATGGAGGACAGAAAAAAAGAAGGATATTTCTAATAATAAGATTACTATTTAAACTATGAATTTATTGAGATTTACTACTGCAGGTTCCGTTGATGATGGGAAATCTACACTTATTGGACGCCTATTATATGATTCTAAGAGTGTATATATAGATCAAATGGAATCAGTGGAAAGAACTAGTCGTCGAAAAGGACTTGATAAAATTGACTTTAGCCTTCTTAGTGACGGCCTCAAGGATGAAAGAGAGCAAGGAATTACGATTGATGTTGCCTACAGATACTTTTCAACTCCTGCCCGAAAGTTTATCATTGCCGATACACCCGGTCATATTCAATATACCCGCAATATGGTTACAGGAGCATCAAGTGCAGATGCTGGTCTTATATTGATAGACGCACGACAGGGGGTTGTTGAACAAACACGAAGACATAGTTTTATCTCAGGCTTATTGGGAATCCCATCGGTTATGGTTTGCATCAACAAGATGGACTTAGTCGACTTTGATCAAAAACACTATGATCAAATAGTATCAGATTTTGAAGCTGTAAAAATCTCTTGCAATCTTAAATCCGTTGAATTTATACCCATATCCGCTCTTCTAGGTGATAATATAGTTGACACAAGTAAAAATATGCCTTGGTATAACGGCCCCACATTATTGAATCATTTAGAAACAGTAAAAATTGATAACCCCGCATTAACAAATTCATTTAGGATGCCTATTCAAAACATAATAAGACCGCATTCAAATGAATACCATGACTATCGTGGTTATTCCGGTAGGATTGCTTCTGGACAGATTTCATTGGGTGATTTGATTACTATTTACCCATCGAAGAAATCGAGTATCGTAAAAGAAATACTCCGAGGTGACTTATCAATAGAAAAAGCCATAACAGGAGATAGCGTTTCTATATCACTTAAAGATGATATTGATATAAGTAGAGGAGACGTATTGTGCACTGGTGATGACCCCTCAATTGAAAAAAAGTTAGATGCAACAATATGTTGGTTAGATAATGAGCCTCAACGATTGGGATCAAAATATATCTTGAGGCAAGGAACAAATGAAAGTAATTCTATGATCACCGAAATTAAGGGTGTTTTAAATGTTCACACCTTAGATTTTAAAGCTTCTAAAGGTCCATTGACTTCAAATGAAATTGCTCAGATAAGTTTAAAATCAACAAAAGTTATAGTTTATGATTCTTATTCTAGGAATCGCATAACTGGATCTTTTATTTTGATTGATAATGTTACTGGATCAACAGTTGCTGCAGGTATGATCTCATGAAAATATTGACTTATGAAGAAAAGCATGAGCTTTAGAGAAAAAAATGAATTCACTAATATTTTGAATGAAAACAGTAATTCAAGATTTCTTAAGTTGATTGAATCTTCAACGTGATAGAGATAATAAGTTTATAATCATTATATTTAATCGTTCTAAATAGCAAACTCCTTTCTAAAATAACTCAATGTTTAGCAAGCAAATCGAATTCCTAAAATTAGTTCAGGATAGAATTCCCGAGCACCTTAATGCTGTTGAAACTTTAAGTGTGGTTTTAGGAATTGGCAATGATTCTACATATCGCCGACTAAGAGGAGAGACAGCATTGACCTATGAAGAGTCTTTTAAACTTGCTGATCATTTTGGCCTTTCAATGGATAGTGTGGGCATAGATGCCCTAAAACGCGTAGATTTTGATGCTGGAATACCAATTGCAGGAATTGATGACTATGAAGCTCATACAAATAGAATCATGGATAGAATGCTTCGATTTGAAAATCATGGTAGCAATTCTCATATGTATTACTTCGCCTTGGACTTCCCTCTATTTTATATTTATCAATACCCTTCACTTTTAAAGCTAAAATCTTTTTATTGGGGTCAGAGTATCTTGGGGCTCTCTGAAATGGCCAATTTAAGTTATCATGATTACACAATACCCACGGAGAGTCATAAACGAGATTTGGAGATCATGCGTAGCTATTCAGCAATCCCCTCAACGGAGATATGGACAAACTCCAGTTATGTTGCCACTCTTAAACAATTACAGTATTGCTGGGAAACGGGCATGATAAATGAACAAAAGGACGCATTAGACGTATTAAACGAACTAGAGGAATTACTCAGGGTTATGCGAATTCAATCTGATACTGGAAAAAAAATAAACCCAATTACAGGAGAGCCGACAGGTGCAGATTTCAATTGGTACATAAGTGATTTGTCAGTTGGGAATAATGCTGTTCACATACGAAGTCAAAATAATTCACATACTTTTTTGAGCTTCAACACATTTAATTTTATTGAAACTAGCAATTCAGCTTTCAATAAACAGACTAAAAACTGGTTGGATAATTTTTTAAAAAGATCCCTGCGCGTCGGGCCAGTGGCAATGGGAAAAAGAGATCAATATTTGAATAAACTAACAGGTCAAATTGATTCAATTCGACGCGCTATTCTTAGTGAAGAGGAAACTCTTCTTTAAAAAAGAATGAGCTACTGTTATTTAGGAAATAATATATTTTATTTCTTGGAGAAAAGAAAGTCCAAGGAAAATCTTCCATTTCCAAAAGCTAAAATAACAACTGAACAAAAAAGATAAAGCTGAGCCGTATCCATTTCTATTAAAAAAATTGTATCGTGTTTTATAAAGGCAGCGACCGCCATTATAATTGCAACTGTAATTCCGCCTATTCTTCCGAATAGCCCAAGAGCAATTAACGCTCCACCAATTACCTCTCCCCATCCCGCAATAATTGCCAAAAATTCGGGGAAAACCCATCCCGCTTTCGTTAAACTCTCAATAAATTTTTGAGAAACGGGGAAGTCTTTTATCTTTCCAAAGCCCGCTTCAATTGCCATTGTATAGCCAACATGAAAACGAAATAAAAAATATATTGATTCTTGAAAAATGGATTTTCCTATCCGAATAGGTAAAGGGAACAATAGCTTTTTCATATTTAAAATTTAGTACAATAATTTAAAGAAAGCTCATGAAAAGCATCCGATAATATTGAAGTGATATTATTCTTTCTGCGGTCTGATAGCCGGCGCCCATCAACTTCATATATTGGAGTTAATTCTCCCATAGATCCAGTTCCAAAAGCTTCATCCGCCGAATATAATTCTGTCAAACTAATATTTCTTTCTTGAACTTGAATATCTAAATTCTTTGCTGTCTCAATAATCAATGCTCGTGTGATGCCGTGAAGACAGGCATCAGCATGAGGTGTCAAAAGAACTTTATCTTTTACAATAAAGATATTTGTGCCATTCATTTCTGCTAAAAACCCGTAATTGTCAAGCATTAAAGCATCATCAGCGCCTGCATGGTTTGCTTGAATCTTCGCAAGAATATTGTTAATCAAGTTATTATGATGGATTTTAGAGTCTAAATTCATTGGGCTATTTCTCCGAATTGTAGAAGTGATAATTTTTATTCCCTTGTCATTATCATAAACTGGAGGTTTCCATTCAGCCAAGACAATTAATATAGATCCAAATGCATTGAGCCTAGGGTCCATGCCTGATGTCAACTTCTCGCCTCTTGATAAAGTTAATCGAATATGAACATCATCGATCATTCCATTAGCCCGTAAAGTTTCGAAAATTGCATTTTTAATAAATTCTCGAGAGGGAATATCTGAAAAAGCCATAGCTCTGGCTGAGTCTTCCATTCTGTCGATATGGAGATCTAGACAAAAAACTCCCTGTTTATATACTCGAATCCCTTCCCAAACGGCATCTCCACCTTGAACAGTTGAATCAAAAACAGAGACCTTGGCATCTTTTCGGTCTACTAATTTATCTTTAATCCAAACTTTAATTGAAGCATTACGGTCATCATATTTCTGCAACATGTGAATTTCTTTTATTTGATAAAAGTAATTGAAAAGAAAACTCTAAAACCTATGATAAGAATTTGATTAAAAAAATATGATGACCGCAGATATTTTCCTTAATATTTAAAAATAATTCGATCCTTATACAATTCATTATAGAATGGCATTGACTTTATTTCAACATTCAAATATTTAGCCTTTAAAGGCATACCTAATTCGGAACTTTCTCCAAAAGAACAAGTGTTGTGGACATTTGAATACCAATGAGGCCACCACGTCCCATCATATTCTTTTTTGCCTCTTGGCCACACAAGCATTTCTTTATAAAAAGGTAGCCCAACAGCATCACAAATAATTGGAAAAGTCTTATTCGGAGCAGAGAGCATTTCATCACTATCCACAATAACTTTTTTCCCTGGAAACTTTTGAATCCTTTTCCATTGCTTCAGTTGCTCGACAATACCAATATCCGAGAGAGTTAAATCAGGAAAAACTTTAGAAAATGAACGTATTACTTTTCTAGGATGTCTTATCCAAAAAATATGAATTGCATTTAAAGCCCATTCCCAAGAAACACCTGACATATGCTGAGCCATATTTTTTAAATAAATCTCTTTATTGCCCGATGAGCGAATAAATTGATGAATCCGATCTATGGATTCTACTGAACTATTTGGATAACAATTTAATATCTCTTGTCTACCTGGATGATTTAAATCTGTTTTTTTTAAAAATGAAGCATAAAAGGGCTCATCGATAACAACACAATTAGGACGTTGGGCAAATGAGTACATCAAAGCGGTACTAATATTTCTGGGTCCAGAGATAGCATGAATTATTTTTGGCTCAAACATATAACAATGATACAAAGCGCCGCCAGGATATAAATAAAATCATATGAATATCTAAAAAGATTCAATTGCTTGGAAAGCAGTATTATATTATGCCTTTAAACCAGCTTACTTAATGTCATCGGAACTTCCATTAATAGGATTTTAGAGCCCTTAGATGCGGATATATTTATGTTCTCAGTATTCCAGATGCCGAATCCATCTCTCTTTTCTAACAACTCTTTTCCCACTTGAGCTTGGCCTTCAATGATGAAAACATATATACCATTAGAGGTTGATTTTAGATTGTAATTAACTTCTTTATGGATGTCAAATTCAGCCATACTAAACCATGAATTTTGATGAATCCATACACCCTGGTCATTTTTATTAGGAGATAAAATCTGATAAAATTCATTTTTAACCTCAATATCCTCCAACGAAAGTTGATCATAACGAGGAGTCACATTCTTCTTATTTGGGAAAAGCCAAATTTGCAATACTTTCACAGCGTGGTCGTCATTTGAGTTAAATTCACTGTGAGTTATACCTGTCCCTGCACTCATTACTTGGACATCTCCTTTTTTAATAATCGTTCCATTGCCCATATTATCTTTATGAGCCAAGGCTCCTTCCAAGGGTATTGTTATAATCTCCATGTTATCATGTGGGTGGGTTCCAAATCCCTTACCCCCGGCAATAGAGTCATCGTTTAAAACTCTAATAACGCCAAAATGCATCCTATTTGGATTATGATAATTAGCAAAACTAAATGTATGGTTAACCTTTAACCATCCGTGATCTTGACTTCCACGTGTGTTTGCTTTATGTAAAACAGAAGAGTCGCTCATTTTTTCAATATTTAGAATATGATTAAATCCTAATCTATTTCTAACAGATCATAGGTGGACTTATTATTTCTTAGATTCAAAATTAAAGGAGTTGCTGACAAGGCCAACTCCTTTAATCATCATTTTAAAAAAAATCTTTACAGGTCATGACATTTGCAAATTCACTATCAATGTAAACTCGTCATCAATCATGTTGTCTCCAAGCCCATCATAAAATCTACCAGATCCATATTTGACATTAAATTTAGTCCGATCAACTTTTAATTCAGCCTTTAAATTATCACCCGCAACAGTTGCATTAAAAAGAATTGATTCAGTTATTCCTTTAATAGTCAAGTCCGCATATATCTGATAACCCTTACCTGTCTTCAACACTTTTGTAAAATTCAAAGTTGATGTTGGATGATTATTTACGTCAAAAAAATCTGCAGATTTCAAATGACCCTCTAATTTTGTTTTCATCATACCCGAAAGGTCAGTTGAAATTAAACTTGCCATATCAACAATAAATTTACCTCCATTCAATTTTTTATTATCAAATATGAGCTCTCCAGATATAAAAGAAAGTTTTCCTTTCTCACTACTTTTAACGAAACTTTTGCCTTTCCATTGAATACTACTTTTTTCAATATTTAGAATCTTTTTTTCCGACGGAGTAACTCCTTGCAGCGTGAACCCAAAGACCAAAATGAATAGAACAGAATATATTCTATTTATTGCTTTTGCTGGTTTAGCGTGTGACCCATCACAATAACCTTGAGAATTCGATGTTCTTCCACATCTACACATAGGACTTGAGTTCTTCATATTAACCTGTTGTTTTTATTTATTAGTTTTGCAAAGTAACTAACATTAGTTATAAATTGTAACTGTTACTTTTTAGTAACCTTGGAAAAACTAGTAATATCAAAGTAACCTATCAAATTCATGAATAAAGAAATGAAAATTTGCCCTGTCAAATTCTTTACTAAAAAACTCGGTGGAAAGTGGAAATTATCTATTATTTATAATCTGAGAAACCGCAGTTTGAGATTTGGTCAGCTTGCGGTAATAATTGATGGAATATCTAGAAAGGTATTGACGGATCAATTAAATCAAATGGAAATTGATGGCTTGATTAATAGAAAATCATATAAAGAAAGTCCACCTAGAGTAGAATATTCATTAACAAAGTCCTCTTTAGATCTTATACCTCTTTTTGCAAAAATTGACGATTGGGTTGGACTCCATTCTATAAATCGAGATTCTTAAAAGAGTTTATTTTTTTATTTTTTTTTGCCTCACATGAATTTGTAGAAGTCTTTTTGACTCTTTTTTTACCAAATCATTTTTTCTCAGCTCCCAAAGTTGTTTTTTCACTTGAGTAGTGTATAATTCATATGAAATTATGGGTGTTCTGTATATCTCAGGAATACTATTATCTATCAAATCAATCGCCGTAAGCTTCCATGGTTCATGAATGAATGCACTGTTAATTTTTGATAATTCTGGAACCCATTTTCTTATGAAATTTCCATCTGAATCTTTCTCCTTAGATTGCTTCACTGGGTTATACACCCTGATTGCATTTATTCCGGTTACACCAGCTTGCATTTGAAATTGCGGATAATGAATGCCTGGCTCATAATCTAAAAATAGTTGAGCTAAATGATAGACACCTCTTCTCCAATCTTGCTCTAAGTAATGACATAGAAAAGAAACTAGCATGGCTCGCATTCTAAAATTAAGCCATCCGTTATTGATCAAACATCGCATAGAAGCGTCAACCAATGGAAATCCCGTTTGCCCTTTTTTCCATTTATCGAGTAGGAAATCATTGTTGGGGTATTTCATTTGCTCATATCCATTATTGATACAAATTTTCTCATATGAGCAATCAACTTCAAACTTTTGAATAAAATGAGAACGCCATTTTAATCTTATTAAAAAAGAATCAAAATTCCGTTTATTAACATGATATTCTTTCGAGTTTTTTACACGATGAAATATTTGACGCGAAGTTATGTTTCCCCATGACAGATATGTTGAAATACGACCACAAGAATATCTGCTCTTCTGCGGTTGAGATATGTACTTATTATATTCTTTAGCTCTATTGCTGATAAAAGAATCTAAATATTTGAATGCGTATTGCTCTCCTGCGGGTTGAAATTGCTTAGGGTAGGTTTTCAGAAATGCAAACTTTTCGATATCAAAATCGAATGGAGTTGTGTCTAGATTAAATATGCTTTTAGTTAATTCATTCAAAATTATCTTTGAATTAGCATATTCAAACCATAGCTTATCCCAACCTTTCCTATTGACAATTCCTCTTTTGACGGATTGACTTTCAAACTCTTTCCATTTGATTGATCTATCTTGAAATAATTTGGCGATTTTTTGATCTCTATTCCAAGTCTTTTTTATTCCACTTTCCTGATAGGAGAAAACTGAATTCAACTTATATTTTTTTGATAAAAACTCGAAAAAAATATAAGCATCAGCATGAAATATTTGAACTTTTCTATTGAATAAGATCAAGGACTTATTCATTTCAGTAATAGAATCAAAAATAAAATGCTGATGCCTGGAACTATAATCAGGATAGTTCATCTGTTTTGGCTCAAATAAATAAACTATTATATATTCTATATCTGATTTTTCTGCATGATAAAGACTCGCATGATCACTGGTGCGGAGATCTCTTTTCAACCAGACAACATTTAAACTTTTTTTCGTATTGGACATTTTCAATTGTATTAAGCCCAAAAACCAATAAAAGTTTAATCTTATTGATATAAAAAACCCACTCAAATGAGTGGGTTTTTTTTGTGGGCAATACAGGATTCGAACCTGTGACCCCCGCCCTGTCAAGGCGATGCTCTAAACCAACTGAGCTAATTGCCCTGAGGGATGCAAATGTACATTTAAACGTAGACATGATACAACATGTAGTTTAGCGCTTAAATATGTATTTGAGAGATCTAATATTATAAAAAGATTAATATTCTGTTAGCTCAATTTTTCTTGCCCTGCGATATATGTTTTCTCTAATATTAAACCAGAATAAGTTATAATCTGCCCTATGGTAATCCTCCCAAATAAAGAACCACCCAAAGGGGCCTTTAAGTTTTTGAATTCTTAATAATCCGTCATCAATTTTAGAGCCCAAGCCCCTGCGTAAAATCCTCTTACCATTTGGATACATTGCCCCTTTATGAAGTTTACGATTAGTAGCTGCGGTATTTGAGCTCCACGTCAAAGGGTTCACAACACCAATATGATCACCATATGGTTTACGCTTAAAATCTTTACCACAGCTCCTCCAAGACATCCAGCAATTTATATCCTCAGGATTATCACAAATTGGCAAATCACCCATCTCCTCAATTCCCACCCAGCCACCAACAAGAAAAGCTACAAGCATTCTATTTCTAAGCTCACGATTTATTATTAAGTAATCCTTAATCAACCGTTTTAAATGTCCAGTGCCTTGACTATGGCCCGCAAGGATAAATGACCCTTCTGGATTTTCTTTCAAGAAAAACTTAAAAGCACGAAAAACGTCATTGTAAGCAGTATCATAGGCAGTTTTAGCATTTTTTTGCTCAGCAAAAGATGTTTGGACATACCCTTCATACATCATCTGGCGATAATGCGGTGCCCATATGGGGCCTAAATCATTAAATACACCGGCCTGAAAGGCTAAAGGAAGTCTAGTGTCATTTCGGTATGACGCATCAAATATGTCAGCGTTCCATGTTTTTCCCTCAAAATAAATAGTGGGGTAAACGAAAAATGTTGGTATCGAACCCTGAAGATCGCCGTAAGACTCTCTATTTTCCTTGTCAATTCGCTCACTACTTTTATATATAATGTCACTAGGATCTTCGATTTTAGGGTGTGAAGCCCAGGAAGAAATTTTTGAATAGTCAGGAGAAGAAGGCAGAGGCTCAAGTTCTATTTTACTTTGCCCCAGCAAAAAATAATGCGAAACAAAAACTAGGAAAAATATAAGATTCTTAGTCATTACGATCAGATGCCTTTAAGAAGCCACTTCAATTTTCCACGCGGACTTTACATGTTCAGTGTGATGCTCGCCATGCCACGCAAAATATTGCAGGACCTCTGATAATGGAACTCCTCTATCAAGCTCGGGATGAAAATACATCTTTTCGAAATCTTTTCTATCCAGAGAATCCCAAAATCGATTCCAGCGATAATGAACGCCGTGTAAAATATCCATCGAAGCTCCAATATTAACATCCTCTGCGTCTTCTAATAAAGCCCATACCTTTTCATCATAAGGTTTTATATGAGGAAAATTCTCGGTGTATGCCATTTTACACCTCGAGTAGGAGTTTAAATGGCTATCCGCCAAATGATTAATCACTTGATTACGAGTCCACCCCTCAGGTTTGTAGGATGATTGAAGAAGTTCATCCTCAACATTATCAATTGCTAATTGTAATTTATTTGGCATGTCTGATAACGAGATTAGACATGAATCAATATCAGCATCAGAAATTTCTGATTTTAATAAAAATCTACCAATAGGAAATCTTAGTTTTTCTATATCCATAGATGATTTAATATTTATCAAAGCTAATTATAGGACAGTTAAAAATTTAATAAAAGATCAAAAAGGCTCAATCTATTTGTTTGGAAGTAATCCTCTTGGCCATCATAGCCTCATTTATAGCTATTTTAAGTGCTTAAAATTACAGCTTCTCGAGGGAAAACAATTTTTACATCTAAGTCCTTTAATATCAAATTGTTAATTTAATAAAAAACCCTGCCATTATATGACAGGATTTTAGTGGGCCCGGAGGGATTTGAACCCCCGACCAAGGGATTATGAGTCCCCTGCTCTAACCACTGAGCTACGGGCCCTAAAATCTTAAACAGATTTAAGGATTGCAAAAGTAAGATATAGAAGTCAACTAGACTAGCTCTGTGAAATCAAAAGATTAATTCAAATCCACCATAAAGAAGAAATAACCATAAAAGACCTTTAAAAAGAAAGAATATAAATAAACCAATAGCAACTGGTTTTCCAGATTTTTTAACAAGTCCAGACCATCCCTCTTCTTTTAATACTGCTCGGTAAACTTTTAATTGTTTCATCCGTTTACAAAAGTATAATCTTTGAGATTATAGTAATGCCCCAAAAAGAAAAAATTTACAAAAAAAATAAACTGTCCTTAATTTTTATTATAAAGTGTGCAGGTTAAATTTGAAGACTTTTTAATAAAAAAAACAATGCCAGAATTAAAAGAAGATACCCCATTAAGATTTACTGAAATTTTTGATGGAATTGATCTTTTAGTTATTGGAAAACGTGCGTCTTCTGCACAAATTGCAATTGAACTAAAAGCAAACGATATTTTTCTTCTCTTTGGATTGGATGGTGAGATCACTTTTCAGTTTGGACCGATGTACATGAGGCCTTTACCTCATGGCCAAAGCTTTTTCATCTATAATCCCAATAAGACATTAATTACTCAAGCAAACTTTCCCAAGGAGCATCGTTTGACTTGTATTAAAATTTCACTGAATCGCATGCACTCGCTTTTTATTCGAGAAGAGTCGGATAAAATTAAACTACCATTTATCGGCAGAACCGCTTTAAATCAACCTATTTATGACCAAAAACCTGTCGATTCAAACATGCGGATTTTGCTTGAACAACTTTTTCATAATCGCCTAATTCCCAACGCTCAAAGAGTTGCTCATTTTGGACAAATCCTGGAAATACTGGGGCTTTATTTTCATAGTTCCGAACCCAATTTGGGTGCTTGTCCATTTTTGAAAGATGAAGACACGGTTCAAAAAATTCATCAAGCAAAGTCAATAATGATGGATAAATGGAAAAATCCACCTACAATAAAGCAGCTATCACAGCAAACTGGATTAAACCAATACAGACTCAAAGTTGGATTCAAAGAAGTTTATGGCACTACAGTTTATGGATATTTCATGGATACTAGACTTAATCATGCAAGAAGGATGCTAGACCAAGGAGTTCAATCGGTAAACGATGTTGCTTTTAGCATTGGGTATACAAATTCAAGTCATTTCATTGCAGCTTTCAAGAAAAAGTATGGTACAACGCCAAGGAAGTATCGTGCCTCACAATAATTATTCTTTTACTCTATCTTCATTGCTATGAAAAATCGTCAAATATTCTTTTCTTTTCTCTTCCTAATTCCATATTTGATTTCAGCCCAAATAGAAAACAAAGTGCTGGAAGGAATGTCGTTTCGAAATATTGGTCCAGCAGGAATGTCTGGAAGAATAACCTCTATCGATGTAGACCCAGACAATAGCGATATAATATATGCTGGAAGTGCCTCTGGAGGATTATGGCGCAGCATCAATGCTGGACAAAGCTGGAAGTCCATATGGGATGACCAACCTACAGCAGGAATTGGAGTCGTTAAGCTAGACCCGAACAATGCTGATGTAATATGGGTTGGAACGGGAGAAGGAAACCCCAGAAACTCTCAATCAAGCGGTGCTGGATTATTCAAAAGTATTGACGGAGGGAAGAGTTTTGAATTAGTGGGCCTTGAGAAGACTAAGCATATTCATAAAATAGTCATCGACCCAAGAAATTCTGATGTTGTTTATATCGCCGCATTTGGAATTGCCTGGGGGGACACCAAAGAAAGAGGAGTTTATAAAACAATTGATGGGGGTGAAACCTGGGAAAAAGTGCTCTATAATAACGATAGGACGGGGGCTGCTGATTTAGTTATCGACCCTGCAAATCCGAATAAATTATTCTGTGCTATGTGGGAATATCGAAGATGGCCTTGGTATTTTAAAAGTGGAGGAGAAGGGTCTGGACTTTACATGACATTAGACGCCGGTGAAACCTGGAAAAAAATAACTGAAAAAGACGGACTGCCCAAAGGTGAATTGGGGCGAATTGGAATTGCTGTCGCAAAAAGCAATTCAAAAACAGTGTATGCTTTAATAGAAAACAAAGAAAAAAATGGGTTATACAAAAGCACAGATGGAGGCTTTAAATGGAAAATGGTTAGCGAAGATGAAAATATTGGAAACCGTCCGTTCTATTATTCTGATCTCCATGTAGACCCATTCAATGAAAATACTCTATACTCACTGTGGAGCATCATGACCCGAAGTGATGATGGTGGTAAATCCTGGAGAGTAATAGCACCTTATTACAAAGTGCATCCCGATCATCAAGCCCTATGGATGGACCCTGAGCGTCCTGGACATATGATTGAAGGAAATGATGGCGGGATGAATATAACATGGGATGGAGGATCCTCATGGCGCTTTATAGAAAACCTTCCCGTAGCACAGTTTTATCATATCAATGTTGATAATCAAAAACCATACAACGTTTATGGTGGCATGCAAGACAATGGTAGCTGGAAAGGGCCTGCGTATTCCTGGATAGGTACAGGCATTGGAAATAGTGAATGGCAAGAGTTATATTTTGGAGATGGCTTTGACGTGGTGCCTCACCCTAGCAATCCTCGTATTGTATACGCTATGGCCCAAGAAGGATATTTAGGTAGAGTAGATTCACGAACAGGAGGCGTCGAGCTTATAAGGCCTGTTCATCCGGATGGCAATACTTTGCGCTGGCATTGGAACGCACCTATTGCCCAAGATCCATACAATGACGATGCAATCTATTATGGATCCCAATTCTTACATTATAGTAAAGACCAAGGTCGAAATTGGAATATTATATCCCCAGATTTAACGACAAATGACCCTAAAAAGCAAAAGGCATTAGAATCAGGAGGTTTAACGCCCGACGTGACAGGGGCAGAGAATCACACATGCATCATAAGTATCTCTCCATCTCCAAAAAAAGTAGGGATTATTTGGGTTGGCACTGATGACGGAAATATTCAAATCTCTAAAGACTATGGGGAAACATGGGCAAATACAAGCAAAAAAATTAAAGGGTTTCCTGAAGGTGGATGGGTAGCTCAAATTCAAGCCTCCAAGCACAACGAAGCGGAGGCATTTGCCGTGGTAAACAACTACCGTCAAAATGATTGGATACCCTATCTATTTCACACTGAGAATTACGGAAAAACATGGAAAAATCTATTGAATAAATCATCGATACATGGACATTCCTTAAGTATGATCCAAGATCCCGTAGTAAAAAAATTACTCTATCTAGGTACAGAGACGGGTCTATGGATTAGTTCAAATTATGGGAAAAACTGGCAGAAATGGAAAGGTCTTCCAACAATGCCAGTTCAAGACATGGTTATACAAGAGCGTGAGTCAGACCTTATACTCGGAACTTTTGGCAGAGCCGCTTGGGTATTAGATGATCTAAAACCACTAAGAGCAATAGCAAATGGTCAGACCCAAGGAAAAACACTAACTGCATTCGAAAGTCCCGAAGCTATTCACGCTCAGTTTATGGTGAGTGATGGAATTAGATTTCAGGGTGACGCTGCATTTAAGGGTGAAAATCGAACTGCAGGAGCAAGGATGCGAATTCACCTTGATAACCTCCCAGACAAGTTAAAAGATCCATTAAAAATTGATATTTATGATTCATCTGGATCCTTAATTAGACATTTGGAGAGGGAAATAGACACCTCAGATGCAGGAATCTATTCATTCGTCTGGGATATGTGTGAAAGAGGAGTTCGTGGGCCACAATTTGAAAAAATAAGTGAGAAAAGGAAAAAAACCGACCCTCGTGGAGCCTCCGTCAAACCAGGAATGTATAAAGTGGTATTTAACTTCAAGGAAGATTCAGATTCTACAATGATAAGCGTAATCAATGATCCCAGAACAATCATTGACGACGCTGAATGGGATGCTGAATTAACATTCAGGAGAAGTCTTCATGAGCCAACAAAAACCTTATCAGAAGCTGTAACAAGACTCTATGAAGTAAAAGAATCCATTGAGGTTTTTGAGAAATTATTAAAGCTCAGAACCGATAAGGACAGCACACTATTTAAAAATCGTTTGAAGGATATTAAAGAGTTTAAAAAGAAAATTGAAAAAGAGCGCATCGCTCTATTTGGGAAGGATGATATCAAAAGAGGATATTTTGAACAGCCAGAAACATGGACATATACTAACAGTCAATTTAGATCCTATTTATGGCAAATGAGTGGCAAACCAACAACAAATATTATTGCGATTCATGATCTATGGTTGGCAAAAACTAAAGCCGCCACAAATAGTGTTCAGAATTTACTAGATAGCGATTGGTTGAATTTATCCGAAGAGCTTAAAGCTGAATTACCTCCAAATATATTTCCAGAATAAACGCGGCCTCAAAAGGTTAAATTGAGCACACTTTTTTTTTTAATCAATTGATTGACATATCTCTATCAAAGTTCCACCCGTACTTTTTGGATGTAAGAAGGCGACCAACATATTATCTGCCCCTTCAACAGGTTCATCGTCTATTAGTAAAAACCCTGCCTCGGATAGACGTTTGATTTCATGAGATATATCTGAAACTAAATACGCAATATGATGCATGCCCTCCCCTTTTTTGGCTATGAATTTTGCGATGGCAGAATCAGGACTCGTTGCCTGAAGTAATTCAATCTTATTATCCCCAACCTTAAAAAAAGAGGTTATGACAGCCTGGCTATCTATTTGCTCACGTTTATATGGTTTTGAATTTAATATTTTAGAATACAAAAGCTCTGCTGATTCTATATCGCTTACAGCTATTCCAATATGTTCAATTCTTTCAAATGCGCTTATCATATACTCTGAATTAATCTACAAAA
>CAJVWI010000014.1 GCA_913009655.1 uncultured Cryomorphaceae bacterium | reverse complement strand
ATTAAATATCTTAAGTGGTGGATCTCCAAAAAGCTTGGAGCCTGGTGAGCATTTTGCGGTAACTATCGATTATAATTCATCTAATATTTATTCTCAAGATTCATTGACTTTTTTATCTACATATTCTTCAGGATTTAGCTCAGTGAAAATCCCAATCAGAAGCAAGACTAAGTTAGGATTAGAAGAAGAGTCATGGATTCCAAAAGATATGATAACAATCATTGATGGTGGTATCAGGATTTTTGCACTCTCGGGAAAAGAAAAATTAGAATTAGTTGATGCACAAGGACGCATGATAGCAAGGAAACAGTTAAATCAGTCACCATCAAGTTCAATTGACTGGCTTATTTCTGTACCAAAAATGGGATGGTTAAGAATTATGCGGGATGGTCAAACTACTATTTGTAAATTTGCTCAACCTTTATAAGGCTTTTAAATAGAGATGGTATGAATGAAAATATGAAAAAAGTTGCGATAAATTATGGTTTATTAACGGCCTCAATAGGAATTGTATTTACTCTAGGCTGTTACATTATTGATGAATCTTTGTTTGTTAATCCTTTCGGTAGTGTTTCGGTTATGATTATTTCGATAGCCATTCCATTTTTCGCGATTAGATCTTATAAGAACTTAAATAATGGTTTTGCTACTTTTCGTGAGTCATTTTCCGCATATATGCTTCCTGTTATTTTTTCATTATTTGTGTCTTTGATATTCAATTTGTTGATGTACAACGTTATTGATTCAGAATTATCTTCTCGACAGGGGGAGATGGCTTTTGAAGCAATGATGGAGATGCCTGAAGAGCAATTGCAGACAACTATCCAATTTATGGGAATTGACTCAATTGACGATCTAGAAGATAAAATTATTAATGATGCAAAGAAGAATATGACCGTTGTGGGACAGCTAAAATCCTCAGCCTTTGGTTTTATATTTTTTGCGTTTATTGCGCTAATAGCTGCCGCTGTTAGTAAGAAAAACCCTCCAGAATTTGAGTAACAATTTAGATGTTTCGATTGTTATTCCTCTACTAAATGAAGAGGAGTCCATCCCTGAACTAACCTCATGGATACATCGTGTATGTAAAGAGAATAATTTTTCTTATGAAATTATATTTATCGACGATGGTTCCTCAGATAACTCATGGAATGTCATTCTTGACTTAGAAAAAGATTATTCTTTCATTCGAGCAATTAAGTTTAGAAGAAATCATGGTAAGTCTGCAGCTTTGCACGTTGGGTTTCAAGAGGCTTTAGGTGAAGTTGTAATTACCATGGATGCTGACCTGCAGGATAGTCCTGATGAAATCCCAGAACTTGTTAGAAGAATAGATTCTGAAAATCTAGACCTGATAAGTGGGTGGAAAAAAAAGCGTTATGACCCTATTTCTAAAACTTTACCAACAAAATTATTTAATTGGGCGGCACGAAGAATGTCTGGAATTAAACTTCATGATTTTAACTGTGGTCTCAAGGCTTATAAAAACGAAGTCATTAAAAATATTGAGGTTCAAGGGGAGATGCATCGATATATTCCTGTCTTAGCTAAGATGTCAGGTTTTAGTAATATCGGTGAACAAGTAGTCCAGCATCAAGCTAGAAAATATGGCACGACTAAATTTGGTTTAAATCGTTTCATAAACGGAATGCTCGATTTAGTCACTTTAAGCATGGTAAGCCGTTTCCAGCGTCGTCCAATGCATTTCTTTGGAACACTAGGTACTTTAATGTTTGTTGCTAGCGGGATTGCTCTATTGGCCATGGGATTTTTAAAACTATATCGATTAGCTCAAGGTTTCAGGCCAGGCTTAGTTGCAGATGATCCTTGGTTTTATATTTTCTTAACTGCGATGGTTTTGGGGACACAATTGTTCGTGACGGGTTTATTAGCTGAATTGATGGTAAGGCAGAGCAATAAAAAGGTTCATTATTCTATTTCTGAGGTTCTGAATGTAAAAGAGTAAGAAGGCAATATGCGTTTTTCACTAATCTCCCCAACATTTGATAGGCCAGAAGAGGTTCAGGAATTTATAATTTCTGTTTCAAAGTTAAATTATTCTCAAGATTTATTTGAAGTGATATTGGCAGATGGCACACCTGGTGATACGTTAAGGCCAATTATAGACCGAGAGAGTAAAAAGTGTAAGTTGTCAATAAAAGTAATCCATGAGGAATATTTACCTGTTTCAGAAGCAAGAAATGCTGCGGCAGAAATAGCACATGGGGAATATTTGATATTTTTCGATAGTGACTGTATAATACCAATAGATTATTTGAATGAAATAGATAGTGGTTTAGCAGATTCATCGTGGGAAGCATTTGGAGGTCCTGATGCGGCTCCTCCAGAATTCAGTGCTTTGCAAAAGGCTATTAGTTTTAGTATGACAAGTTTTTGGACGACAGGTGGGATTCGAGGGGGAAAAATAGCTACCTCAAAATATTATCCTAGAGGTTTTAATATGGGGGTAAAAAAAGACATTTTCATAAAAATGAAAGGCTTTGACACTAAATTTAAGACTGGTGAAGATGTGGAATTGAGTATTCGTCTTGTTGAGGCTAAGTATAAAGTGGGACTTATTCCTAAGGCTTTTGTTTTTCATAAAAGACGATCAACATTGTTTAGTTTTTTTAAACAAGTTCGGAGATTTGGTGGAGCCAGATGGCATTTGTCCCGCAAGCATGAGGGTCAACTCAAACTTACCCATATCTTTCCTGTCTTTATAATTTCTTTTTTAATCATAAGTTTTTTATTTGGATTGAATAATTCTGTTTACCCCTTATTTGTTGGGGTGTTTTATTTCTTATTCCCTTTCGTTCTAAGTGGTATCAAGAGTAGATCTCTTGTGGTCGGAATCTTTTCAATTTCCACTACGTTTGTTATGATGCTTGGCTATGCTTTTGGTTTTTTGGAGGCTTTATTTGGAAGAGGGGCTCACAAGAGGCGCGGCTAAATCTACATTGGGTATATTTGAATTATGGTAATACACATCGTCCATGGGTCTAATTTAGACCGCTTAGGAAATCGTCAATTGGATATTTATGGCAGCCATACTTTAGATGATCAAGTTCCTATTTTAAAAGGATGGTTAGATAAGCATTGGCCAAATGTTGAATTGAAATCTTTTCAAAGTAATATTGAAGGAGAAATTATTAATTATATGCATTCAAATAATGGATCAGGTAATGCATTTCTTATCAATCCTGGTGCTTTTACGCATACCTCAGTGGCTATAAGTGATAGTATAGCTGGACTAGAAAGCCCAGTTTTAGAAGTTCACTTAAGCCATACCTATGCCAGAGAGTCATACAGGCGAAACTCTCTCTTAGCAGCTCATACTTGCGGAACAATATCCGGTCTCGGGTGGATTGGTTATCGTCTTGGAATTGAGGCGCTTTTGAGTCTTCAAAAAGATTGACGAATGAAATAATTAGATCCTATGAAATGGCCTTTGGCAATCAAGCAATTTGGAAATTACTTAAGACTTGAACGGGGTCTTAGTTCAAATACAATAGATGCATATGGTCGTGATATTGCAAAATTAGCTTTGTGGGCAGGGCCTCTAGATGAAAGTTGCATTACGATTGATAAAGAGACTATTCGATCTTTTATTCAAAATTTGGCCAGTGAGGGAAAATCACCCAGAACTCAGGCTAGAATGCGCAGCACGTTAAGAACATTTTATGGGTTTTTAAAAGAAGAAGAGCTCAGGGAAGACAGCCCTGTTGAAGGCTTAGCTTCTCCTCAGATTGGTAGAAAGCTTCCAACATATCTTTCTATTCAGGAAATAGATATTTTAATTGCCGCTATTGATAGATCAAGTCCTAAAGGGGAAAGAGATTATGCGATGGTTGAGATTCTTTACGCTTGTGGTTTAAGAGTCAGCGAATTAATTAGTCTTAAGATTAGAGATATATATCAGAGTGATGGATTAATAAGAGTTATTGGAAAAGGAAATAAGGAAAGGATTGTTCCAATATATTCCAAAGCCCTAAATGCAATAAATCTATATATCAAAGAAATTAGAAATCATATCGAAGTGCAAAAAGGTTTTGAAGATTTTGTTTTTCTTAACCGGCGTGGAAAAGCTATAAGCCGCGTCTATGTGTTCAAGCGAATTTCAACTTTGGCTTCTCAAGCAGGTATTAAAAAGAAAATAGGCCCACACACCCTGCGTCACACTTTTGCAACTCACTTAATTCAAAATGGTGCTGATATAGTCGTAATACAATCTCTTTTAGGGCATGAGAGTATAACCACTACAGAGATATATACGCATCTTGAGCAGAGTCATCTCAGAGACACAGTTTTAAAGTTTCACCCTAGAAGTTAATCCTTTTGTTCTTTCGAATAAAATAGCTCCAGACGATTGAGCCATGATAAAGTCCATGCTTAGGCCATGCTTTTTTTTCATTTTTTGGATTAAAAGCAAACTTGCTAAACATTTTATAAAAAGAGAAGTGCGCTTTAATGACTGAAATAAGATGTTGTGGTTGTCTTCTGATTATAAATAAAGCTCCAGCAGCTGCATCAAAAAAAAGACGCCCTGAAATGATTCGTAAAGCAACTATTGTAGGCGCATTTTTAGCAATAATTAAAAGACTATTCCTGAAATTTAAATATGTTTTTTGAGGGGATAGAGAACCAAGAGTGCCACCTCCGACATGCAATACAGAAGAGCTAGTGCAGCATTCAATATCATAACCTTTAATGTTCATGCGCCAGCAGAGATCAATTTCTTCCATGTGAGCAAAAAGTCTTTCATCCAATAATCCAGATTCAAAAAATGCCGAAACTCTTATCATTAAACATGCTCCCGAGGCCCAAAATATTTTGGAAAATTCTGGAGAGTCATATTGGCCTTTGTCTTCTTCGGTATGGTCAAAAATACGTCCTCGAGCAAAAGGATACCCCCAATTATCCATTAACCCTCCTGCCCCGCCAGCATATTCGAAATTATTAGGTTTACTGTAATCAAGAATTTTTGGTTGAATAGCTCCGATGTTAGGCTCCAATTCCATGCGTTTCTCCATTGGCGCTAGCCAACCTTCTTGAGGCTCTACGTCTGAATTAAGGAGAACAGAAAATCTTAAATCAGGATACTTTTCTTGCACTACCCTTAAGGCTTCGTTGTATCCTCCAGAATATCCTAAATTTTTTCCTATTTCTATGAATAGGACGTCAGGGTGATGAAGATTTGTAAACTCTTTTGAGTTATCTGTGCTGCCATTATCAGCAACTACAATTAGAGCTTCAGAGGTTCTTTCAATCACAGAAGGGAGAAATAGCTCTAGCCATTTTTTTCCATTCCAATTTAATATAATCACCGATGTTTTCACCGTCCACCGCTATTAAAGAAAATATTATTATCTATTCTTGAACCAAATTCGCTTGATCTACCGTTTCCATTATCATCAATATCATTTGACATATAACTTCTTTTTTGTATTGCAATTCTCCATTTGGGGTTTTTTATTTCACCTATTGCATCGGAATGAAGTAGTTCATAATTTCTTCCTGCTACTGCATAATTGGCAAAGACAAAAAGCTTATTTATTTGGTAAGGGGCATTAGGAGCTTCTAGGGTATTGTATTGCCAAATCTCGAAAGGGTAACCATCACTCTCAAATGGTCTTTTTTCTGTGAGAGTAGGAGGGCCATATTGAAGAAATACTCGACCTCTGTCCGTTGCGTATCCAGAAACTGCCCGGCTTGAATACTTGTTTTCAACCTGGTTTAATATGTTGAGATATTTTTCAGCTTCTTCAAAAGATTTAATCGGACTTCTAGATTCCCAGAAATACTGAATAAAACGTTGCTTTGTAGTGTCATTCTTAGAGTCGCTTAAATACTCAATTTGCTTTCTTTCTAATCCGCTGGCTATGGGGTATAAACCATTAATGTACCAATTTAGCTTTTCACCAAGACCAATTGTTTCTGACCATCTTGGGTCTATTGCTTCTGAGCTCTTAATCAAAACAATGTCATTTGGGTTTATTCGGTAAAACTGAATACTTTGTCTAGGATAATAGAGTGGATTCATTTTTTCAATATTTAAAATAGCCCGAATCTCGTAATGCCCACTTGGAAGGTCTTTTATTTTCAATGAGCTCAATAGGATATTTTTATCAGATGACTCATAATCGTTAATACGATTTACTGCACCGAATCCTTGAATTGCCGAATTTGTTTTTAAAGAAAAAAGTTGATATGAATAATAAGATTTTTCATTTTCAGGAAGCTTGTAAGCTTCGGTATAGAATTTTAATATATCATCATCTCCATAAAAAGAAGCTACACCAAATTGGGGCCGAGCTCCAAAAGGGTTATCAACCTGTTTTTCTACGAATCTCAATGGGGCTAAGGAAGATTTTCCTGCAATATCTGTAATTGTAAACACTCCTGTTAGAGTGTCAGTTATAGTGTCACCTACTCCATATAAAACGCTCAATTTCATACCTCCAGTGTCAGCGCCAAGAAATATGCTATGACTAATTATGTATTGATTTTTTAATGAGTCTTGCCTTGGGCAGGTGAGTTTTATTTTGTCTATATCTACAATCTTTTGGGAAGTATTGTTGGTTAAATAAGTTATAAAGGTTAAGTGCTGAGTTTTAACATCTCCTACTTGAGAATATAAATTTTTTGCATTAACGGAAATGCATATTTGTATGTAAGGATCATTTCCTGTATCCCAGTATGGTGTTACATCTATACCAATAGGTACATCAATATTGTTATTGATATTTACATTTTGAGCCAGCAGTAAAGATGTATATAGTAGAAATAGTCCAAAAAGCATCTTTTTCATAAGCGCGAAGTTACGTACTTTTGCCGCGGAAGATTGGCAGAGTGGTCGATTGCGGTAGTCTTGAAAACTATTGACTGTAACAGGTCCGGGGGTTCGAATCCCTCATCTTCCGCACAGAAAGGAAGCCGGTGTGATACATCGGCTTTTTTATTTTCGATATTTTTAGTAAATCTAATTTCAGTGATGTAATTATGGAGTTATAATAATTCTGCCATTTTTTTTCTGAATGAGATTAGGGTATGCTATATTGTTCTTGTCATTACTCAGATATATTTGGCCAATTCTCGCGCAATTTGCGTGAAGGCTCCAATTAGTAAATAAATCATTATTCACAAATACAGTATCCCCTCGGTATTGATTTGCGTGGTATTCAATAGATTCTCGTAATTGTAAATCGCGATGGTCTTGAACAAACGGAAGTAATCTGAGCAAAATCCCAATAGCAAAGAATGATATGATGATTTGAAAAAATATTCTTGGTTTGATTCGGTTAAATTGAATAAGACAACGCTCTATATAGAACGCAATTGATATTGCCGCAAATGGATATGCCGGGGTAGAATAAAAATCACTCTGTTTTAGTGACACTATCATAGGGAGTATTGCGCATAATGAGAATAAGCCAAATGTTAAGCTCCTAGAAAGTGTTTTCTTGTTTGGACTTAAGCCTTTGTTGAATAATCTAATAATAAGAGCCAATAATAATGGTAATGCCAACTGTAAGAGAAATACTATTACAATATAAAAACGAGTTTCTACAGTGGTAATATTTAAAATGCTTTTGACTATTTGCTTTGCCCAATAAGAATTGATGACGGCAATCGCATCTTTGGATAGGAGAATTATACCTAAGGTCAGTAGCGCTCCAATTAATACAAATAGACTGTCTCTTATTAAGAATCTGAATTTTTGACTTGAACTCGATGTTATGTGCCAGAAAAAGGGAAATGCCAGAGGAAAAAGACCAACAGGACCCTTAGTCAGGAAAGCTCCTATAATTAGTATCCCTGTCAATGCCAGAGTAAAAGATTGCTTCCTTCTCATACCATAAATCGATAGGGCTACGGACCAGACAGTTAGAGGACTAACTAAGGTTTCTAGAAGGTTATTTCCAAATGACCATGAAACAACAGGCACAATGGTCCAAAATATAAGTGCCCACTGAGTGCCTCTTGATGATAGGCCAGACCATCGGCATATTCTATCTATACCAAGTGCAGTAATAACCCAGAGGAACAAACCCATAATGTCTTCGGTATACCAATAGTCGCCCAAAAAAGAGAAAAACAGTGATTGAATTCCAAAAAAGAGTGGAGGATGCTCAATGAAATGCGGGTAAAGATGAGGTGTGTAAAAAAGATCCCAGTAGCTACCTAGGCCTTGGGAAAGGTTCCTGGAAATTGAAGCATAGGTAGCACCATCCATAAATTGTCCCGGTGTAAAAAGATCGAGTGTGCTAAGAAGAAAGAACAATGAGCTAACTAAAAGAACTCTTAATAATTGTGACATTATATTTTTAATTAACTCATTCTGAATACATTTTGCTACAATTTAAGATTTTTTAAAAGACAAATCATTAGGTTAAATTTTACAAAAAATTAAAAATATATAATTTGAATTTAATATCTCTCTACCTGAATTAATTGCCAATCTGCTTTTGCCATTTCAGGTATCCTTGAAGCTGGCCATTTTGAAACATTCCACCGATATAGAAAAGAGAAAAAGCAGATGGTCGATACTGAATCAGTGGTTGGATTAAAATATTGAGCTCATCGGAATTAAAATTATTGAGTTGACTCACCAATCTAATATCTAGAGCTCGGGTAAGAGTATATTTAAATACCGACTGAAATAAGAAACCTCTATAAATTGATATTCTAGGGTCGTATAATTCATTCATCTCTTCGTAGTCAAAATCTAAATTCCATTGAAATTTTCCTTTCGCTTGCAGATCAAGATCAATTCCTCTTCTCCTAGAAATACCAATTCTGGGGGAGCTTTCATTATAGGCGATTTGTCTGCCGCCTCCAATTCCAGCTCCGACGCTAAAAGCCTGATTTGGTGACCAAGATATATTCAATCTTCCATTGAAAAGATTTTCATAATTGATATTTAGATAGTTCTCTTTCTCAATAAATTTTCCATTGTAGGATAAATTGACATTTCCCAATAATTGCATTCTAGCAAATGTGAATGTAGATCTTTCTTTGATTACGTTGCTGTAATTTGTGTACAAAGAAGTTTCAGCGTAAATCGAGTAGTTTTTTATGTATTTACCATTTGGGAAGCCTCTGTACTGTTGTCCAATTTCTAATCGACGAAAATTGTTACGGGGCTCAAACCCCATTTCCGGTCGGAAGGTTGGAGATAGAAGCATAATGTCTGCTCGAGTCTTCCAATTTGTAGATTGTCTATATATTCCAGAAAATAGACTGTATCCGGAAAATCTTTCACCATTTAATTCTGCGGTGTGCTCAGAGAATATTTCACTTGAAGAAATCCAATCTTCCTCAGGTTCCAAAGTTTCTGTTCTTGCTAACTCTAATTTGTATCTCCATCGCGAACTAATTTGAGTATTTAAATCAAGAGCTAGTGTATGGCCAAAACCACCTTGATCATATATTCTATGAGTTGACATAAATCCAAAACTTGATGCGTTCGCCATTGGATGTTCAGCTCTTAATATAGTGGACCAGTTTCCGGTGGATGTTCCATAGTCTGAAAAATTTTCTCCTGGAACCAAATAAGGTGATGATGGATCATATCCAGTAAGAGCATATAATCTTAATTTTTTACTTTGGAAATTAACTTTAGATAATCCGAGTGGCTGACTTATTGTTCTGGTGTATACATATTTTAACCTAGACTCAAAAAGATCACTTCCCTCAATGAAAAATGGACGTCGTTCCGGATAAAACAATGCAAAGGGTGAGTTAATGCTAACTTGAGCCACATCTGCTTCTACTTGCGAAAAATCGGGAATTAGAGCCGCTTCAATTGAAGTCGCTGGAGTAATTGCTATGAATGCTGAACCTCCTATTTTCCCAACACTAGATATTTTCTCTAAAGGCAAAGAACCAATAGCACCAAATGTATAAGGAAGAATAGTGCTACGTAATTTGGGTTTTATTCCATCTAAGATTAATGCATGCGCGTATTGACAATCACTACAGGGATTCGCTCGGTCTAGCAAAAATGTTTGGATTTCAATTTCCTGAGATCCATTGAATGCCTTCCTCCAGAAAGAAAATTTCCAACGTTGCTCGTTAGACCCTCCAAACTGTAACGAATTAAACGGTATTCGCATTTCAACAGTGTATGATGAATCATATCGTTTAGCCCAGGTTTCGTAATTACAATCGAATGATTCATCAAATTGATCATCTCCTCTGTTGTTGGCAGGATCATTCTTTCTGACATCCAATTGAACGGCATATGCATTACTACCTATAAAAACCATGTTTCTAGTGTCACCATAAACATCTAGAGCAATGCCTATCACGTCATCATCCCATGCTTCATCTCTGCGTTGAAGATTTGCTCGAAAACTTTTAGGGTCAAACTCCGCAATAAATCCCACAATTAAAGCTTGATCTGTTCTAAAAATATACCCTTTTGTTAGAAAAGGACTTGGTGTGTTGGTTCCGGGACTCACTTCATACTTTAAATCCAATTCAATAGCACCTGAATATTTTTCTGGACTTACATATCCATCAAGAAGATGGTCTCCAGGAAGATATGGAACATCTAAATCTTTAACATCTTGTCCTGATAAATTGAATGCCAAAAATGAGAGGTAAAAGGCTATAAAAATGAATTTTTTCAATATCAATTAATTCTATGTAAAGGCAAATAAAGTAAGCAGATAACTTACTAGACTAAAGTTAAGGCGAACTAGAACTGCAAATTATGTGACATTTATTGCATAAAACCCTGTTATTTTCAGCTAATAAATATATTCTTGAGGTTACTTTATCTAATTCTTGTTTTCAAAATCTAAACAAAGATAGATGGCTTGTTGTTCAAATCTTAGATGGAAAGTAAATCAAAGACAGCATTAATTACTGGTGCTACTTCAGGTATAGGATATGAGATGGCAAAGATTCTCCATTTAAAAGGTTATTCACTGTGGTTAACAGGCCGAAACTTTGAAGCTATTGAAGGATTAAAAAAAGAATTCCCTTCATGCAAAGCGCTCTCTGCAGACCTTTCTGAAGAAAAAGGATTAGAAGATTTCTGGTCATGGGTAAATACGACTCCTATTGATTTAATGATTAACAATGCTGGTTACGGGGTTTGGAAAGAAGTTGTGAAATCTGAAAAAGGAGAGTTGGAGAATATGATAAAGCTCAACGTGGAAATACTGTTGCATTTTTCCGCAGAGTTTGCAAAAAGAATGGTAAAAAGAGGAAGCGGTAAAATATTGAATGTTGCTTCTATTGCTGCTTTTTTCCCAGGTCCTCACTTAGCCGCTTACTATGCGAGTAAAGCGTTTGTTCTCTCCTTTTCGGAAGCACTTAACCATGAACTAAGAAAAACTAAGGTCACGGTAACCACGTTGTGTCCGGGCCCCACAAAATCCAAATTTTTTGAACGAGCAGGATTGAAAAAATCACCATTGATGAATGGACCATTAATTCCTCATATGAGTTCATATGAGGTTGCTTTAAAGGGAATTGAAGGTGCCCTTAATGGGAAGAGAAGAGTAGTGCCTGGGATTATTAATTATATTTTTACGATCTCCCCTCTATTGGTCCCAAGATTTCTACAATTACGTATTCTCAATTACATTCAGAATTCAAAAAACACCGCCGAAGCATAGCCTTTTTGCAAAAAAAAAACCACATCTGTAGAGATGCGGTTCAGTTATGCTTATCTCTTCTTTTAGAAATCACATCTTAAGTAAAATACTGGAAACAATCCTAGTTGGTACTCTTCCCTCTCAGGATTAGGGAGGCCGTCTACATAGGTAAGCGTAAGGATATTCTTGTGTCCGGTAATATTAGAAATATCTAGGCCAAATTCCCACGCTGTTTTTGGGTGGTTCCATTTATATCCCAGTTTTAAATCTAACCGAACATATGGTCGATATTGCTTAAAGTTATTTGTAGCATCTACAAAAACAATTTCACCTGTTCTTATCGATTCCGTTTTATCCACTTCTTCCCCAAACCATCGACCACCAACAGTTGTGAATTTACTTCCTAATGTGAATCGGTTATTGGCACCAAGTTTGAATTCCTTGGCTCCAAGTATATTGATAGCATACCTACCATTGAATACAGTGTTTCTTTGGATGCCATCGGAACCTCGATATTTTGCATCAAAGAGACTTGTTGTGGTAAGAAAATAAAAACCTTTGGAGAAAAATCTTTCTGCGGTTAATTCAACACCATAATTTCTTGCAGTTCCTGAGTTTTCAAGAGTGTCAGGCCAAATCCTACCAAATCCTGATCCAGTATTAAGCATAGAAAAACTACTCGGCCGAACTTCTACAGGAATATCATAAAGATATTGGTAGTATGCCTCTATCTTGGTTCTAATGGGTGATCCTGAAAAATTACGTTCCCATCCTCCAGCAAATTGCAGACTCTTCATTAAGCCAATTCTGTCTGTATTATGCTCTTGTGGATCATGGTTCACTGTAGTTAAGGCATAATAATATAGGTATGGCGCTTGGCCTTGTGCATGCAATCCCGTTCCAGCAAAGAATCGATCGTTATCATTTGCTTGATAGCTTAGGCCGAGACGAGGGGCGAGAGGCATAAAAGATTCATTATTAACTCCTGAATAAAGAGAAGTTGCTCCCGCTGTGAATGTTGTTTTTTCTGTAAGCCTGGATTTATATGATATATACGGCTGAATGACAGGCCAAGAGGCTTGAGATGCCCATTGAACCCTCCAAGGAGGCAAAGTGCTAGTTAAGCCATCAAAATCGCGAATGGAGTCTTGATAATTCAAAAAATAGACATCAGCATTTACACCATATTGAATGGTTCCTCGAGATCCTATTTTTTGGTTAAAAGCTATGTAAGCATGAAGTTTGTTTTCTGTGAATGTATAGTTTAGCATAGTATCATTGGAGAGAATATTCCATCCAAAAGATCCATCTGGCTGCTCTGTTACATTCCTACCTAATTTGGTATTCACAGCTCTTACTTGAGAGTGAGATGCTCCGATTCCAGCTTTAATAAATGATCTCTTATTGATAGGTTTAGAATAACTTAATCCTCCAACTATCATATCACTTCCAAAATAAGAATCACGATCTGCATCCCCATAACTTTCAAATCCGCTTGTATCTATTTGATCGCTTATTAAAATATCTATGTTACTCTGTCCGAACATTGTCCAAAGTGCAAGCTTACCTCCATTTTCCTGAGGAAAAGTGAGCCTAAATGCGCCATCTTGATATTGTGGTAGTGCATTTGTTCCAAGCGGAATATTTAGTGATTCAAAAAGAGATAGGGTACTGTAGCGATAAACTCCTAAAAATGATGGAGCCAGACGACCTTTCTTTTTCCCAAGTGGCCCTTCAAGCATTAGCTCTGTTCCCAGAAGGCCCAATTGAGCACTTCCCTCAAATTTCTCGTTATTACCATCCCTCATTTCTAAGTCAAATACTCCAGCTATGGCATTGCCATACTCTGCAGGCCAAGCACCAGTAAAGAAATCAGAATTGGCAAGAAACTTATTGTTCAAAATAGTTACTGGACCGCCTCCAGTCCCAGGAATACTAAAGTGATTTGGGTTCGGGATATTAATTCCGTCCATTCGATATAATACACCAGCTGGGGTATTGCCTCTTATGACAAGATCATTTCTCTGGTCGTCTGACCCTTGAACTCCTGCAAAGTTTGTTGCCATTCTTGCTGGCTCTCCTCGACTTCCAGCATAGAGATTTGTTTCTTCAACAGAAAATTGCCTAGATGAAACTGTCGCCATCTCATTTTTTGCCTGCCCTGATTGCACAGCTATCACATCTACGGTACCAAGTTGTGTTGCAGATTCTATTAAGGAAATTGTTAGAACTGCTTCTTTAGCCGAATTAAGCTCTAATGATCGAGTTTGTTTTTTATATCCAAAGAGAGATATGGATATTGAATTTCTACCTATTGGAACGTTGTTTATTTTGAAAGAACCATCGTTTTTAGTAGATACTTCTTTCGAACCAATACTAACTAGAGAACCCATTAATGGGAATTTTGAGTCAGCATCGACAACAGTACCTCTTACGGTTTGAGTAAGAGTCTGAGAAAAGACTGAAGTGCTGAAAATGAGAAGAATAAGGTTTAAGTAGATTCGATTCATCTTAATTCTTAATTTGTTTAGGTCTTTTAAAGGTATGAGATTATAGTCTTTTATCGTAAAACATCAATTATCGGAGCAAAGAAATCAGGTTTTGAAAATGTTCAAGTTTAACCCATTATCATGAAATAGATTCTTGTATATTTTTATGATGCCTGTATTTACTGGCATTATTATTGGATAGTTTTTTTGTTTGCACAAATACTTTAAGTCATGCGTAGACTAATATTGCTAGTCACCCTTACTATTATTTCCTCAACTCTGTTTGGACAAAATAGGGGTAGTTATACAATAAATGGATTTGTAAAGGACTTTGATACAGGAGAAAAATTGATCAATGCTTATGTGTTTGATCAGGTGAGCAAAAAAGGTGTCACCACTAATTCTTATGGATTTTATTCGATGACCTTAGGTCGAGATACTGCAGCGATTGAAGTGCAGTATATTGGGTACAGGCCTTCGGTTAATGCTATTGATTTAAATAGAAAAATTGTCACAGAATTAGATATTGAATTAACATCTTCTGATAATATTCTCGATGAGGTCACCGTAGTTGGAGTAAGCGATATTCAAGAAACGACGCAGATGTCTTCGGTAAGTCTAAATATGAAAACTTTAAAAAACTTACCTGTCTTATTGGGAGAGACAGATCTTTTAAAAGTAATACAATTACTCCCAGGGGTTCAGAGTGGAACAGAAGGCACTTCGGGATTTTATGTTCGTGGAGGAGGGCCTGATCAAAATTTAATACTCATTGACGGAGTCCCAGTCTATAATGTTTCTCATTTGTTTGGTTTCTTTTCTGTCTTTAATACAGATGCCATAAATAATGTTCAACTTATTAAAGGAGGATTTCCTGCTGAATATGGTGGCAGACTTTCTTCTGTCCTAGATGTGCGTTTAAAAGAAGGAAATATGAAGGAATGGCATGGTAGTGGATCTGTGGGTTTAATTTCGAGTAAGCTCACTTTGGAAGGCCCTTTATGGAAAGACAAAACCTCAGTATTGCTCTCAGGAAGAAGAACTTACTTGGATGTTTTAGCTCAACCCTTGATTGCGCAAAATAGTCCAGATGGGTCAGCTGGAGGATATTACTTTTACGATTTAAATGCCAAGATTAATCATAAGATTAATCGTAATAATCAACTCTATTTAAGCTTTTACGATGGATTTGATGAGGCCTATTTGCGTCAAAAAAATAATTATGAAGAAGTCGGGATTCGAAGACTAGAAGAACTGAATAACTCATTAAATTGGGGAAATAGAATTGCCACATTGCGTTGGAATTGGATTATATCTCCCAAGCTGTTTTCGAATATCACAACAACGTATAGTCGATATAAGTTCAATACTGTTATCAATAGTTCCGAGACTCAAACCGATCTCGCTACTTTAGTGTCTGAGACCAATGGTTTTGGTATTGACTATCTCTCAGAGATTGAAGATAGAGGTGTGAGATGGGATTTTGATTATGCACCAGATCCGAATCATGCCATAAAATACGGCGCTTCATTAACAAGACATGCATACAAGCCTGGAGTTAGTTCAATTGCTATATCATCGGGAAGTCAGAGTCTGGATACTACTTTTGGCTCATTCCCTCAAGATGCATTGGATTATGTTTTTTATCTACAAGATGATTGGGAGCTGACAGATCGGTTGAAGGTGAATGCTGGAATTCATTTTAATGGTTTTAGCGTTTTAAGCTCAGACTCTGAAACTGGAGTAGATTATCAAAGTTTACAGCCGAGATTTTCTGCTAGGTATATGCTTGGTAAGAATAATTCGATAAAATGGAGTTATGTACAAATGGTCCAATACATGCACCTGCTTTCTAATCAGTCTATTGGTTTGCCCACAGATTTATGGGTGCCCGTCACCCAGAATATTAAACCTCAGGAAGCGTGGCAAACAGCTATTGGTTATGCCCACAACCTTGGAAAGGGTTGGGAGCTTACCCTAGAGGGTTATTATAAGGATATGCAAAACTTAATCGAATATAAAGAAGGCTCTTCGTTTCTTACCTCAGCTGAAGATTGGCAGCAAAAGGTTACTACAGGAAGAGGGTGGGCCTATGGTTTAGAATTTTTAGTAGAAAAGAAAACAGGCAAAACAACAGGTTGGTTAGGGTATACATTGGCCAAGAGTGATCGTCAATTTACGGACATAAATAATGGAGATCCCTATCCTTACACTTATGACCGAAGGCATGACATTTCTTTGACTGTATCTCATGAGTTTAACGACCGATGGAGTGGTGGATTGGTATGGATATATGGAACAGGAAAAGCAACTTCAATAGCTACAAGAAAATATTATGGTTTTACAGATATTAATAGTTTTTTTAACAACGTTATTGAGCAAACATCAGGGAGGAATAATTTCAGAGAACCAGCATATCACCGGTTGGATTTAGGAATGACCTATCACCGACAGAAAAAATGGGGAGATGTAAGTTGGCAATTTGGGGTTTATAATGCTTATAATCGCATAAATACCTTCTTTATGGATTTTGGATCCGACAATAATGGTAATACGGTCTTAAAAGGATATGGATTATTTCCTATAATTCCATCAATATCATATAGTTTTAAATTTTAAAAAAAATGAAAAAATACATATATATCTACTTTATAACCCTTGCTTTTATCTCCTGTGAGCGAATAATCCCATTTTCACCAGAAGATACAGATCCCAAGATGACTGTTTATTCCCTTGCCTCTGCAACTGGATATGGCGTTGGCTTTGGAGTGATGACGAATATTGTAGATGCAGATCCAATTGATGCCGTTGTTTCTCGAAGTGTTGGAATCTTAGATAATTCAAATCCTATTTTTTTAGATGCAGCTACTCTATGGGTTGTGGATAACAATACTTCAGAGGTTGATACTTTGGTTTCTCTTGGTGGAGGAGGGAGATATAGAGCTCCTAACATGAAAGTAATAACTGGGCATACATATAATTTGTTTGGAAAAGAAACTGGGTTGGATGAAATTTTTGCTACTTCAACTGTTCCTAATTTACCAATGGATATAACTGTAATTCCAGGAGATACCAGTCTAGGAAGTGGCGGAGGTCCTGGTGGAGACAAGCCTTCTATTTCTTTTGATCTTGAAATTGATGATGATGGTGAGCCAGGCTATTATATGATTGAAGCTTACCAAAGGCCAGTCGATTCTATTTCTGTACCGAAGGATATGATGGAGATAGAATCAGATGATCCCTCTTTTGTGAGAATAAAAAACAGATTATACGTTTCGAATAATCTTTTTCTCGGAGAAAAACGAACATTTGATATAAGAGTCTCGGAAAGAAGGGATAATCCTGTTCCTTTTTCTATGCAGAAGGTATTTAAAATCGTAAAGATGGATAATGGATATTACAATTATCTTTCCTCTTTTGATTTATACCAGGACTCAAGAAATCCCTTTACTCAGCCTGTTACAGTTTATTCTAATATAACTAACGGCCTAGGAGTCTTTTCAGGAACGAGCGCAATGTGGATTGCCCCTTGATACTTGAATCTTCAGGGTTTTTGGGCACATTGGTATTTGGGCATATATAATCAGTAGTTTCAAGACCTTCGGTTTTTTTTATAGCACCAAATCCACCTTGTATGTCTACAATGTTATGAATTCCTCGCTTTTTTAGAATAGAGCTAAAAATCATGGAACGATATCCTCCGGCACAATGAATATAAATAGGATCTCCTTTTGGTAAATCATTGAAGCGAGTATTTAGATCATCCAATGGAATGTGATTTGAAGACATCATTCTCTCGGATCTGTATTCGCCATCTTTTCTTACATCTAAAATCACAGCTTTTGGATTTTTAGATATGCGATTTGCAAATTCCTCAGCATCAATGCTTTCAACTGTGTCAGTCTCTTTTTTTGACTGTTTCCAGGAATTGTAACCTCCTTCTAAAAAGCCTAAAACATTGTCATATCCAACTCGCGATAGTCTCCTGATAGTTTCTTCTTCTCGACCTTCTTCAGTTACGATGAGAATTTTTTGATCAATATCAGGAATCAGAACACCTGCCCATGGGGCAAACTGACCATCTAGTCCAATATTTACAGATCTTGGGATATGTCCTGCTGCATATTCCTGAGGTTTTCTTGTATCTAGAACAAGAGCATTCATTTCATTGGCCATTGCTTCAAATGCTATTGGTTCAAAAGATTTATCAGCATTTTTAAAAATATCCTCTAATTGAGGAATAACCTTTTTATTCATCGCGACATTCAACGGAAAATAAGCTGGGGGAGGCAATAAGCCATCTGTCACCTCACTTATGAACTCTTCACGGCTCATGTCAATTCTCAAGGCATAATTGTTTTCAAGCTGATCTTTTAGAGTCCCTACCGTTTCCTTACTAAGGTTTTTGCCACATGCAGAGCCTGCACCATGGCCAGGATAAATTATTAAATCGGAAGGTAGTACCATTATTTTTTCTCTTAGAGAGTCAAATAGCATTCCTGCCAGTTCGTCTTGGGTTATTGTTCCCGATTTCTGAGCAAGGTCTGGCCTTCCTACATCTCCTAAAAACAATGTGTCTCCAGAGAATATAGCTTCTTCCTTTCCTTCTTTAGAAATTAACAAGTAACATGTGGACTCCAGAGTGTGGCCAGGAGTATGAAGAACACGCATACGGAGATTCCCAAATTTTATTTCTTCATTATCCTCTGCAATATGGACTTTAAATTCAGTTTTTGCTCCAGGTCCATAAATAATGGTTGCTCCTGTTTTCTCCGCTAATGAGACATGACCAGACACAAAATCAGCATGAAAGTGAGTCTCTAAGACATATTTAATTTTAACACCGAGAGATTTAGCCTTTTCAATATATGGTTCAGATTCCCTGAGAGGATCTATTACTATCGCTTCACCATCGCTGTGGATAAAATAAGAACCTTGAGAAAGGCATCCGGTATAAATCTGGTGGATATGAGAGGCTTTGTTCATATTTTTTTCTTGAAATAAACTTATTGGAGTAATAAAATAATTCTTTGTCAAAGGTATAAATCCAAGCATTAGATTTTGATAAACCTTTTTTTGACGAGTTTTTGGTATTGATTTTATATTATAAGTGAAGGTTTCTGCAGGGATTGAGAATCGTAAAAATAATGAAAAAGAAAATTATTCCTTTTGATAGTAATATGTTTCAATGCATCTTTGCCAAATGTCTAACCCTATAGAAAAAGCGGGCGCCATAATTCCAATTGGCTGGCCAGAAATGACCGCCAGGGGTTCTGAGAAAATATGGGATCATCTCAGAAAATTAGGCATAATAAAAAATATAAATCTCCTTGTTGGTCATGCTGGAATGATTATCGTTGAGCATGATAATCTAGAATATTTTGATTTTGGGAGATACATAACACCAAAAACCATGGGCAGGGCCCGAAGTTCTCGAACAGATCCGAAATTAAAATTGAGCACTTTACCTAAGTGGGGTGATAACGGGGAGCTTATAAATTTTGTCGAAATTTTAAAGGAACTTGAAAATAATGCCGAAGCTACTCATGGTGAAGGCTCTATATACGCAAGTGTTTACTATGAAGCCGATGTAAATAAAGTTTTAGATTATGCCTATTCTATTCAAGATCTTGGATTCACAGGTTACAATGGCATAGACAGAAAATGCACCAATTGTGCCCGTTTCGTCACCCGCGCGATGATGGCAGGTCTTCCATCAAATTCGAAAGAGTTTATGAAATTTAGATTTCCAGCGACAATAATTGCTCCGACCCCGTATTCAAATGTATTAACGGGCGCATCTGGCGAGGGGTATTGTATTTTTCTTAATGGTGTAGCAACTTTTCATAACCGCCCAAAACTGCACGGGTTAACGCAGATCCTTGGTAATCTAACACATGCATTTAGAAAGAGTAAAGCGACAAAATTACCTTCTGATAAAAAAGCAGGACAATTATACCCTCCTAAACCAAGACCTTCATCTGTTGCTGATAATGCTACATATATTGGTGGAATAGGAGAGGGTGCCTGGCATTTTTTGGAAATAGTTGATGAAGAAATCGTTCAAATGAAAAGATATTCTGCTGCGGGAGTTTTAGAATTCAGTGCTGATTATAAGGTTTTAAAATCATGGGTTTTGGAGTTTGCAAATGACCAGTGTGAGTTGGTTCATGATACCCATTTTGCATGGATTACCTTGCGTTCTAAATTATCAGGTAAGCAATTACGGTGCTTACGTTTAAACAAATAATTTAACTTATGTCAGAATTTTCTGAAGAAGAACTACTAAAAATATTAACATCTGGTTGCGATGAACGCATTTTTCTACGTGAAGAAACTCAAGCAAATAAATATCATCTAAACCCAATTAATTTTTCTGGTCTGTTTCATCGAGGTTCATGCACATGTGGTACACTGACACCTTTTGGTCAAGAGGTAGCAAAAGAATTTGCTTTATCTTATAAGAAATCAGATTATCCAGAAATTTTAAAGGGACAAACCAAAAGATTACAGGCGCTACTTCGGGAAAGTGATGAAGACCAATTTCATGTTTATTATGGTCCTAGTGGCAGTGATTTGATGTACTTACCATTGCTTTTTCAAGCAATACTCAACCCGGATAATTCAATTATTAATATTGTTTCTTGCCCTGAAGAGCTTGGGTCAGGTTCTAAATCAGCAGCAAAGGGCGAATATTATTCTGAGTGGAATCAGTTTGGAGAACGTATTCCAATTGCAGAAAAAGTTTCTGAGCTTATTGAATCTGATGTTCATTTTTTGCCAGCTAGAGCAATTGATGGTTCTGTACTTGATAGAAAAAAAGCAATTCGAGAATTGATAAATCAATATCCTAATCGACCAATTATTGGTAATCTTGTTTTTGGCAGTAAGTCAGGAATTAAAGATGACCTTGATATTATTGATGAATTTACTGATGGGGTCATGTGGGTAGTTGATATGTGCCAGTTTCGTACAGACCGTAAATTGATACATAACCTAATAAATAAGGGTGTCATGGTAATGGTTACAGGTTCAAAATTTTATCAGGCACCTCCATTTTGTGGTGCTTTGCTTGTTCCTAAGGTTTGGTCAAATTTAATGAAGGACCTTCCTGCAGATGCTGCTTCTGGGTTATCACAATTATTTTGCTCCTCTGATATTCCTTTGGCAATGCCGAATATTCGGATGCATCTAAAAGATTTTAAAAATCAGGGTCTTCGCATGAGATGGGAAATTGCCTTGAGAGAAATGGAAGAATACATGTCCTTTGACTCGAGCGAAACAAATGCTTTAATCCGAAGGTGGAGTCAGGTAATCATAGGAAGATTGGCGATGAGTGATACATTTCGCTTGATGCCCGATATCGAATTAACCAACGACAGTATTGTTTCATTTATGGTTTTAGTAAATGGAAGGGCTCTTGTCAGCGAGGAGTTGAAAAAATTATTCAACGAGCTCATACTAAATAAGCATGAAGGTTTAGTTGATTTTGATCGTGCTTTCATTGGGCAGCCAGTTCAGTATGGAGAGAAGTCGTTCATTCGCCTTGCAATTGGTTCTTATTCGATTAGAAAACAAATGGAAAATAAGAAATTTGATACTAGGAATGATATAAGACTCATTGAGATTATTGAGGAGCATGTCACAAAAATTTTTGCAAGCTGAAATGGATAATAGTTCAATAATCGATGAGGCAAAATGGTCATGGCGTAATGCGGTTTCAATGGGGCTCATTGATGAAGATGACACTTCCGTTCTATTTCAATCATGGGATCGACTAAAATTGTATACCCAGCATTTGATTGATTCTTTTTCGCACCCCAATGCGTTGCATGCCGTCGCGATAAAAACCCAGCCACACCCGAAAGTTTTAGAGAGAATTGTTGATTGGGGTCTCGGCCTAGAGGCTGCCTCTATGGAGGAAGTTAAAAAGGCATTGAATGCTGGAGTTTCTCCTGATAAAATTGTTTTTGATTCTCCAGTTAAGACGAAAAAGGAAATATTATATTGTCATGAAAAGGTAAAGGGTATAAGGCTAAATGTAAATAGTATTGAAGAGTTAAATAGGATTCCTGAAAACCCGAATTTTCAGGTGGGTATTCGGATCAACCCTCAGGTAGAAACTGGAGCTCCAGAGGTTTATGATGTCAGCAACGATGAATCTAAATTCGGAGTACCAATTTCTGAAAAAGATATAATAATTAATGCGATTATAAAATATCCAGTGACGCTTTTACATATTCATTCAGGAAGTCAAATGGCAAATTTAGACTCAGCCGTAAATGCCATTTGCTTGCTCAGAGATATTGCTTTAGAAGCAAATCATCGATTGCAATCGGATGGATCTTCTCGAAGGATACAAACACTTGATATAGGCGGGGGGCTTGTTCCGGAAAAATTAATACTCGGACAAACTTCAAAAATGCAAGAGTATGCTTCTAGTCTAAGACTTAGATGTCCTGAATTATGGGAATTTGAGTTGATTACAGAATTTGGGCAATGGAACTACTTTTATACTGGTTATGCAATTTCTAAGATAGAATATTCAATACTTAAAGGCACCAAGTATATCACCTACATTCATATTGGAGCTGATTTTCTCCTCAGAGACGCATATGTTAAACCAAGGGGGATATCATTTAAGGTCTTAGATTCAAACGCTAACCCTAAAACAACAAAAAAAGTGGTTCATGATATTGCTGGGCCTTTATGTTTTGCAGGAGATTATTTAGCTAAGAACATTGAACTCCCTGTTGCAGAAGAAAGTGACTTACTACTTTTAACTGGTACTGGTTCGAATAGTTATGGATTGTGGTCTAGGCATTGCTCTAGATCAATACCTTCATTCTTTGGAGTTGATTTTAAAAATAAAGAATTAGATAAATTAAGCTCAAGAGTAAATTTATTTGCTGAAATCTAACAGGGTTTTATGTGATAAATGTTACATAATTTATAGTTCTAGTTCGCCTTACCTTTAGTCTAGTGCGTTATTTGCTTACTTTATTTGCTTTTATGTGTACATCTGTGATCTATGCACAGTTGGATACTGCATTTTATTTAGCTCCAATTCCTGAGTGGTCAAATCAAATTCAGGAATTAACAATAAGCACTCCATTTCCAGATGCCGATGTTGTTATCTTCAATTCTGACAGCTCTTATTTTAAAAATATCATTCTTGCTCAAGGGGTTCCTCAGACCGTATATCTAAACAGTACTGCTCAGGGACTTCAAAGTACCTATGGAGCTATTTCTACCCAGCTTGGAAATCAAGTTGTGGATAGAGCAGCTCTTTTTATAAGAAGCGATCGGGATATTGTACTTACACAGAGAGTTGTTCAACAGTATAATCAGGATCTTATTTCTGCCAAAGGAACAAGGGCGCTAGGGCTAAGTTTTTTAGCGGGGAATCAAACTAAAATTGTCAATGCTCCTCCTGCAGGTGAAGCGGCCCTGGGCTTTATCTCATTTGTTGCTATTGAAAACAATACTGTTGTAACGGTAAACCTACCACCAGGTATTACTGACAAGTTGGGAAATAATATTATTTCTTGTAATCTAAATAAATGGCAATCTTATACTGTAACTCTGGATGAGGATGAGCAGTTTGCTGGAGCTGCAATTATATCAAATAAACCTATTTCCGTAACGACCGGAGCGAACCATTTGAAACAGAATCTTGGTGGCCCTGAGCAAGATGGTGGATTCGACCAATTGGTCCCTGAAGAACTGGTAGGTAAGGAATATGTCGTTGCTAGGGGACTATCTCCAGCAAGTCTTGATTATCTGGTAATCATACCTACCGATAACAATACCAATATTTGGGCAAACGGAGTCCTATCAGCGACTAAAAACAAATCTGAAGTTTTTGAATACACATTGCCAGGTGGGCCAGGATCTGTAGTGCAGATTACTGAAATTTGGACTGATAAGCCGGTTTATTGTTTTCATGTAACTACAGGCTCTAATCAGTCCGCTCCGGAACTGGGGTTGTCACTCGTCCCTCCTGCCAATTGCACTGGATCTAGAGCTGTTTATGCTTCAAGAATGGCTGGGTTGAATACTCACCTTTTGGTATTGGTTCCAACGAGCGACGTAGGATCAATGAAATACAATGGAATTCCAATTTCCTCATATAATTTTAAGAGTCAGAATCATGTTTTAATAACGGTTCAAAATACCACGAGTTTTTATATTCCTGATGCTTCAGTCACTAATACCTTTTCTTTGACATGTCGCAATCAATTTCATGTAGAGGTCATTGCTGGTTTGGGCACAGCAACAGGTCTCTGCGGTTTTTATTCTGGATTCGACTCCGGACTTGATATTCTTGATCCTTATTTAGATGTGGGTTCGAGTATTTTAAATTTCCCTGTTCGTTGCACAAAACCTTTAAAGGGATTTTTTGGATTACAAACCTGTTTGCCTCCTGTCCAGATTATTAAAACAGAAATTGTGAGTGGGCAGGCAACAGTTTCTGACCCAAATCCTTTTGACACCTTAATTGATGTCAATCCTGCATTAGGTTTCTCTGGTGATATATGGATTAAGCTTGTTGCTAAAGATGCATCAGGTTCGATTGATTCCGTTTTAATGAGAATGCCGTTTTATACTGAAGGTGCAGACCTTCTACCTGATACAGTTTTTGGATGCCCTGGAAGCCCGGCTACAATAACAGCTCCCTTCGGTATGAAACAATATAACTGGAGTACTGGAGAGACTACTCAAACCATAGAATATGGACAGTCAGCTCCGTTGATTTTATATGCTAGCTCAGATTCATGTTCTTTTGTAGACACCGTTTGGGTAGTTTCTAAAAACTCAATTCCTGATGTTTTGCCAGATACAATTCTTAGTTGTGATTCTATTTATGTAATCTCATTTTCTCCTCCTCTCGGAATTGCTCTTCCAATTGATAGTATTTTTTATCGAAGTGCGGATCCATTAAATAGTGGTGCGGGAAATTTTAATGTATTAACCGGACTATGGGAATATTCTGTTCCAGAGCCAGGAGTATACGTTTTAGAGATATATGATTCAGACAATTGTGTCACTTATGAGTCAGTAGAAATTAAAATCAACCCTAACCCTAAATATGAGCTCATATATGATTGTCCTGATGTGACTATAATTTTAAAAGACATAAGTTCCTTAATTCCTTATTCAATCGAGGGGAATAATATTAGTGTTGATTCCGCTACAATATCATTTCCATTTGATGGTGTATACTCTGCAAAAATTCCAGTTATAGACCTTTGCGGAAATCAAGATACGATTGATCTTTCATTGCCCTATTTCTGTACAGGTCAAGATTTTATTTGGGCTCCTAATGCATTTACTCCAAATGATGACGGTTTAAATGACGAATTTTGTTTGTACTCTAGCTATGGCAAGGCCATTAGGTATGAAGTATATGACCGTTGGGGGAATCTCGTGCATAGTGCCCTTCCCGAGCAATGCTGGTCTCCATCTAATGGAGTCACAGGAGTATATATTGTTAGATTAATATATCCTGAAATTGTAGGTCGCTCTTCAAAAGTCCTTCAAATGATATTAACTGCCCTTCCATGAATAGAATCATCATTTTAGTTTCATTATGTTTTCTATTTGTTGGGAACGTTTTTGCTCAGAGCGCAAGTGTTGCTGCAGCTCATCCTCTCGCCGTCGATGTTGTAGAGTCTATTTTGAAAAAAGGAGGAAATGCCTACGATGCGGCTGTAGCAGCTCATTTTTCACTTGCTGTTGTACTTCCACGAGCTGGGAATATTGGCGGTGGGGGATTTGCAGTAATTCATACTTCAAATGCTGAAGCAGCAACCTTAGATTTCAGAGAAATAGCACCATTGGCTGCTTCAAAGGATATGTTTATCAGATATGAGAATGACAATTCCAGCTTAACATCTAAATTAGCTTCAGGAGTACCGGGTAGTGTTAAGGGAATGTGGGATTTATACATACGTTATGGGTCTCGCAATCTATCCTGGTCGGACTTATTAACTCCAGCAATAATGTTGGCAGACACTGGTTTTTTCGTTACGAAAAAATTATCAGAAGAATTAAACTACAATTCTTCTGATTTTATTTCACAAAATCCAAATGGCTGTGGTCCCTTTTGTAAGGGGTTTATTTGGGAGCAAGGAATGCGACTTGTTCAATCAGAATTAGCCGAAACATTAAAAGGTATTAGAGATATTGGCCCTAACTATTTTTATTACGGCCCGGTTGCCAAACAGTTAGTTGAACAGAATTATTTCACAATGTTAGATATGGCATCTTATCAAATTCGGTGGCGGAAACCACTAATTGGTGAGTATATGGGTTGGGAAGTCATTACTATGCCCCCACCATCAAGTGGAGGAGTTGCTTTATTGCAGTTGCTGTGCGGTTCTGAAAGAGATTTAAATACGATGCAAGAGCTCGAGAGTGTTGCTTCATATCATGACTTTACTGAGCTCACGAGAATTGTATATGAAGATAGAGCAAGACATCTAGGTGATCCAGATTATATGAATACGACAACAGCGGATCTTTTGGACACCTCTTATCTATATAAGAGGTTCGCAAATATTGATCCAAAGAGAGCAGGGAAGAGCCCAAATTTAGCAGTTCCTCTTAGCGAGGAATCTTCAGAGACGACCCATTTTAGTATCCTTGATAAGGATGGGAATTCTGTGGCTATAACCACCACATTAAATGCTTCATATGGGAGTAAGAGATGGGTCTCTGGATTTTTTATGAATAATGAAATGGATGATTTTTCTATTTCTCCAGGTGTCCCTAATCAATTTGGTTTAATAGGTTTTGAGGCGAATTCAATAGAGCCGAGTAAAAGAATGTTATCTAGTATGACACCAACAATTTTGGTCAAGGGAGATCAAAAAGTTGTTTTGGGAACACCAGGTGGAAGTACTATAATCACAAATGTTTTTCACGTGATTAGAAGGTTTTGCCGATTTGGTCAGACTCTTCAAGAGTCGGTTAATAGCAAAAAAGTACATGCTCAAGCATGGCCTGAAGTTCTATACTTGGAAGAAGGTTCGTATACGAAAAAGGTACTACGGAAGTTAAAAAAGAAAGGCCATAAAATTGAATTCAAAAAACAGATAGGTAGATTTCAAGCAGTGTCTAATGGAACGATAGCTCCAGATCTATTAAGGACAGGAGATTCTTCTGGCCGCGTTATATTTTATTGAATAAAATTTACTACGACATTTTGATTGATCTCGGGATGTAGTGATTTAGAAACGGGGCAGGCATGTGCAGCTCTTTCAATTCCAGTTTTTACTCTTTCCTCAGAGTAGACGGGAAGTTTTACATGGATAGTTACGTCAATTGAATCTATCCTTCTGGGAGGGGTATTGGACATTTTCTTTGTTGTTGTTCCTTCTATAGAAAGTATATCGATTTTTTTATAATCTGAATAGATGGCTATTGTCGTGATAATACATGTTGTTAAACTCAAGGCAGTTAGGTCGGTGGGTGAATATGATGAACCCATCCCTTGATTATCAATCGGGGCATCAGTAATGAGTTGAGCGCCGCTTTTTAAATGCACATTATTGCATCTTAATTTTCCTAAATACTTAGTTTCTGCAGTTATCATTACTTTATATTAAGTTAATTAATATTTCATTTCGCTTTGTAACAGTTCCAATGCAATTTACTGAACCGTATTTTTGAAGAATATTTTCCGTTTCCAATTTATTCTTTGGGTCAACAGAAATTAATAAACCCCCACTGGTTTGAGGATCAAATAGAATAAAAAGTTCTTCCCCATTAACTTTTGATATGTCTTTGTGGTATGCTAGATAATTCTTTGTGGTTCCTGTGGGCATGCATTGCAGAGAATATAGTTCTTTTAGCCTTGCGTAATCATATTTTGGAATCTTATCAAAGTCAATTCTTGCGCTACAGTCTGAAGCTTTCATCATTTCATGCAGATGTCCAGCCAAACCAAAACCAGTAATATCTGTCATTGCATTAATACCACTAATTCTCACCAGTTCTGCACCCTCAAAATTGAGCCTTTTCATTGTGTCTAGCGCCCATTGGGTATCATTGTCATTGGCCAACTCTTTTTTCATTGCTGTAGCAATCACTCCAATGCCAAGAGGTTTTGTTAGATATAATAAATCCCCGGGCTTGGCACCATTGTTTTTTTTCAATTCTCCGATTCTTACTCGGCCAGTTACACTTAAACCAAAAATAGGTTGGGGGATGTCTATACTATGGCCTCCCGCTAATGGTATCCCCGCTTTTTTGCATGCCTCTCTAGCCCCAGCCAAAACTTTCCCAGCCATTTCAGATCCCAATTTATCGATGGGCCAACCTAAAATTGCTAAAGCCATATCAGGGGTAGCTCCCATGGCATAAATATCACTTATGGCATTAGATCCAGCAATATTCCCAAACTCAAAAGGGTCATCTACAATAGGGGTAAAGAAGTCTGTAGAATGAACTAAAGCTTGTCCATTTCCAATATCCAAAACAGCAGCATCATCATTTTGATCATGTCCGACAATCAATTTATCAAATGACTGGCTTGGATCGAAGTTAGAGGATTCTAATACTTCATGAAGTTTACTGGGTTCAATTTTACAACCACATCCAGAACCAGGATTAAAAGAGGTTAGTTTAATGTTATTATCACTCATAATTCTTTAGTTTGATCCAGTATTTTTATTGCTGCTTGTGAGTGGTTACAACCGGTAATGTCAATTTTTATTAGTACCTGACTTTGTTTTTTTATGATGCTTTGGCTATATGTTTTATCATAATAAGCAAGTGCTAAATCAGCAGCTAAGTCTAGTCTTCCTGCACCTATGTGTTCTGCTGCTTTTTTAGCGTTTTGATGACCTAATCTTTTAGCTATTTTATCAAAACCTGATTCTAATTCTATTGGATCAGCCTGCCCATATAAAGAAACAAGGTGTTCAATTCTTTCCTCCCTACTTCTCTCTATTAAAACAATTGGGGCTCTTTTTTTTATATCGAAAAAGCTGTTTTGTAGCCAAATACGTCCGATTGAACGTGATTCATCTTCGAGCCATATTCTTTTTGATTTTTTTAAATCTTCGAATTGAATCGATGTGTCATTTTCAAATTGTTCTACTGTGGGCTGTGAGATTTCACCGATGTGTCCAAAAGCGGAACCTTTATGATTCGCCTGGCCTTCTAAATCGATTACCGGGGCACCAAGAAGTATCATTTCCCGCAATATTTCAGTCTTAGCACTTCCGGTGAGTCCGCTGAGTATCATATATGATCGCTCTGAACCCCATATTTCTAAAACTTTTTGTCTGTATACTTTATAACCACCTTTCCATCGATGAACTTCATGTCCTGCAGTATTCAGCAACCATTCTACGGATTGACTGCGCATTCCACCTCTCCAGCAATACAGTTCTATTGGGCTGATTTTGGATACCTTATCAACGGAATCAACAATTTTAGACATTTTAGGTCCAACATATTCAAGTCCCAATCTAATGGCCTTGTCCGACCCTTTTTTCTTATATATAGTGCCAATATCTGCTCTCTCTTGATCAGAAAATAAAGGAATAGAGATTGCTCCAGTCGCATGACCTTTGGCGAATTCTCCTGGGCTCCTAACATCAATTATTGGCATATGCACAAGATACAACTGCACAGTAAGTTTGACCTACATATCTTTGTCCTATGCGTAATGTTCTTGTTTTTATTTTATTATTTACTTTGTCCTCTTGTTTGGTGCCAAAAAATCATCTGATTTTAGAGCAGACTCACATAATGAATTTGCAAAGAGATAGCTTGAAATTATCTACGAGATTAAATGTAATTAATGCAAATAATGATTCTCTTGAAAAGAGTCTTGAACTTACCGAGAAAGGAACAAAAGAGTTAATTTTTCAAATTGACTCAATGAAAATCGTTCTAGATGATTTTAAGCTTGAGTTAGATTCAATAGTTCCTCGATTGAAAAAAACAAGTATTGAGAGGGATGTATGGCGGATCGAGACTATTCGATTGAAGCAAGATAGTGATAGATTAAAATTTCTTTCTGACAGCCTTTTAGAGATAAGTAATAATTAAGGGATCCTTGAGTTAGTCAAAATAATTTTTAATTAGGCGCAACTTATGGGTGTGCTTTCCTAGCTCGGAATTATAAATACCTGTTTGATCAATACCATCGATACGCACACTTCCACTGGCATGAAGAATACGATTTTCTCTTACATAGATTCCAACATGAGTTATAACTCCCTCGTCGTTATCGAAAAAGAGTAAATCTCCAGCCTTGGCTTCTTCCAGAAAATCGATAGTCTTTCCTTGGGTTGCTTGCTGGCTAGCGTCCCTTAGAAGTGACATTCCAGTTAATAGGTAAGCCATTTGTGTCAGTCCACTACAATCAATGCCAAAAGCACTTCTTCCTCCCCATAGATATGGAGCATTCGAATACAAGTAGGCATTCATTAACAATTCTTTACGTGTTCTTTTGCGCAAAGAGATTCTTCCATTAAAAGTAAATGTTTGCAATCCTACAATAACTGTTTTTTCTTCAGTATTGTAAAAAGGCAATTGAGAGCCTGCAACTACGGTTCTAGTCTTATTCGGTGAATTATGTTCTAATAGATCTAACGTGTCGCTTACTAGGTGTTGAGGTGTGTCGATCAATTGGCGGTACTCATTAGAGTTGATCTGCTGAATTTGTTGAGTTAAGACCCAACCGATGTAACCATCATGTGCCAGTCGAATCTTACTCCATTCTTCATTTTCATCAATGATCTCAAAGGGTTCTCCAAAAAGAGCCTGATTTACCATTTCCACTTTATGGCTAGGTTCCTGGCGAACAGCTAAAATGCTAAATAACGAAAATCCGTAACTCGTTACCATTTTATCAAAGTTTTTCTATGACTATTGCCGAAGCTCCGCCGCCTCCATTACAAATTCCTGCGGCTCCATATTTTCCACTGTTTTGTCTCATAATACTGAGAAGAGTAACAACTATTCTGGCTCCGCTGCATCCGAGTGGATGTCCAAGAGAAACAGCTCCACCATTTATATTCGTTATGTCTGAATTAATGCCCAGAAGTTTCATGTTTACCAATCCAACTACAGAAAAGGCTTCATTTAATTCAAAAAAATCTATTTCTCTAATATTTAATCCTGCTGATTCGATTGCTTTTGGAATTGCTTTCGAAGGTGCAGTCGTGAACCACTCTGGTTCATGAGAGGAGTCTGCACTTGATAATAATTTTGCGATTGGTTTTAAATTCAATTCTACTGCTTTTTCTAATGACATTAATATTAGAGCTGCGGCACCATCATTAAGGGTTGAAGCATTTGCAGCAGTTACTGTCCCATCTTTTGTAAAGGCCGGCCTCAGCTTAGAAACCTTTTCAGTTTTTATGTTTTCAAATTCCTCATCTCTGTTGACAATAGTTATGTTTCCCCGTCGATCTTTTATTTCCACAGGAATAACTTCTTCATCAAATTTCCCTTCCTTCCATGCTTCTGAACTTCTATGGTAGCTCTGAAGGGCATAGTTATCTTGCTCTTCTCGAGAAAACTCATATTTACTCGCGCAATGATCCGCCAAAACACCCATAACATTTTGATCATAGACATTTAATAATCCATCTTTTATGATTCCATCTACAAGGTTTGTATTCCCGAATTTAAATCCTGATCTACTTCCTGGAATATAATGAGGAACCTGGCTCATGTTTTCCATGCCTCCCGCTATCGCAATATCCACTTCGCCTAATCTTATGGACTGTGCTGCAAGCGCGATGGATTTCATTCCTGATGCACAAACTTTGTTAACTGTAGTACACGGAACTTTATTTGACAGCCCAGCTTCTAATGCTGATTGTCTGGCAGGATTCATTCCTAAATTAGCTTGAAGCACACAGCCCATATAGACTTCCTGAATTTGACTCGGTTCTAGGCCTATTTTATCCAAAGCTCCTTTAATAGCTATACTTCCAAGTTTAGTAGCACTAACACTACTTAATGCACCATTAAAACTTCCTATGGGAGTTCTTGCTGTGCTAACTATAACGACTTCTTTCATTTTATCAAGGGTGGGTTCAAATTTGAAGCTAAGATAAAGTGATATTCTTTGAACGGATTAAACGTGTTGATTTTTCATAAAACTTTTGAATTTTATTTGGGCTTAATTGCTTAGCTAAGTATATATTTGCCGACCCCAGCCAGATATAAAAAACGGCTTGTTTTTATAAATACTATTTAAGCAAATCTTTTATTGTTTTGGTGTAAGGGAGTAAAGGTGAGATGGGTGAGAGGCTTAAACCACCAGTTTGCTAAACTGGCGTACGGGCAACCGTACCGCGGGTTCGAATCCCGCTCTCACCGCAAAAAGGCCCCAATTGGGGCCTTTTTTATTGCAGTTGGATTTTTATCACTTCAATAGGTTCACCTGAATCACTCTGGAACTCTAAAAGATAAAGTCCTTTCGGTAAATAACTCAAGTTGATAGATTCTTTTTCTTGATTGAGCATGGAACTATGAACAACTTGATTCAAATAGTTTTTTACTTCTAAAGAACGTATGTTCAATTGCTGTTTCATTTCTACTGTGATTAAACCATCTACAGAAGGATTAGGATAGGCAATTATATTTTGACGTATTTCATTTTCACGTATCTGGATTCCTCCATTCCAAAATTCGATCCAATTCACATTGAATGGAGATTGTGTTATATGGAGTCTTAGTATCTGTTCTCCTGCAGTAAGGGGTATGTTATAAGAATACGTTTCCCAGTTTTGCCATCCTCCGGTAGCAGGAAAACTTGCAGAAAGCAGAGTGCTCAATACTGTTCCAGTCGAATCAACAACTTGAACATCTAAAGCGCCAGCGCTTTCAGAGGCTGTTCTAAAGTCTGCTTTGTGCATACCTGTATTTAAGACAAGTACTTCGTAGTCTATATAGTCTCCTGGGTCCAAATAACCAATATTTTGACCACCCGTAATATCTTGGCATGGCTCTAGAGAAACACCCACAGCATTTAAGTAATCTTCAGCCTCAACCCTTCCTGGTATTAAATGTACACTAGGAAGTAAATTCTCAATACTTTCAAGAGTAAAAGGCTGAAGTGAAGTTCCATCTTTAGCTAGGATATTTCCATTGAAACTTACTTTAAGAACGTCTGTAAATTTATATCCTGAGGATAAATCAATATGGAGTACTCTTGAATACAATGAGTCACTTTCAATACTAGTTATAGTCTGTGTTATGCCGTTTGATGTTACAACAAAACTATTGGCTCCAGATGCTTGAACTGGAAGAATCGATTTATTTAGTTGTATCGATATTCTATTGGGTACATTGATATACCCATCAACAAATTCATAGGGGAGAGCACTCGTCGGGCCAACCGGTATGAATTCAAAACTGCTCACATTAAACCCTCCACCATCTGCGACCATACGCAGTTTGGTATCTTCTTTTTGCATAATAACATTAGGAATGATTCTAGAGCCCCAAGACGTCCAGCTTCCAGTGTTTGGAGTATAATAAGAAGGGGATATACGCACACCGTCAGCTTCAAAATGGAAATTACCGCCAGTTGATCCGTTACAAGTTACTCTAACATGAACGTCATAGACAGAGTCATTTTGAACATCAACTTCATATTGCATCCAGTCATCGGTATCTACAAAACCCACTTTGTATCCATTATTATTTGTAGTATCAGAATTCTCTTGAATGTCAACACCATCATTTCGATATATCCAACCTGAGTTCCATGCTGGTGGAGGGTTTAGTTGATAAGATTCAGTATCGAAGTATGCATGATTTATTGGTCCCATATCATATTCTGAGGCATATATAACACCAGGAATAGACTGATATGCCCATGGTAAAGTTTCATCTGTATTTATCTGCCTAAACATAGCGTCAACAACACCTCTATTGTAGACGCAGTTTTCTAGTTTCAGATTTTCTGCTAATTGCATCAAAGAATTCATGGCAACCGCTGAGGTCGGAGGACTGCTTGCAGCTCCACTCCAGTAATAAAGTAAATCTTGATATCCAGCATTTTTTATATAGGATAAAGGTGCATTGATCGTCTCAAGCTTTTTTTCTGGCCACCATGCCCAACCTACGCCATTGCTTTCGAATAATCTAATAAGGTCTGTGTACCATGCATTAGAATTTTCTCCAGTTTCTCCAAACCAAATTGGAACATTGTAATTGTCACGCAAATCTAGGCCATATTGAATGTCTGATATGTTGAATACCGGAGACCAATACTTATGCGGTGAGTATACTAAATTGCTGTCCCAAGGAGGAGTAAGCCCATCGAATGTATTGGCAAACCAATTGCCTTCGATGTATATTATATGAGTTGTGTCGACAGATCTTATACTATCGGTTACCATATCATAGAATGCTCTTAAGGCAGCACCTCCTGGTAAATCCCAATTGGGTTCATTCAGTAAGTCATAGCCGCCAATCCATTGCTCATTTTTATATCGATCGGCAAGCTTTCTCCACAAAGAGGCAGCTTTTTGTCTATTGGTCACACTTTCCCATAGGGAAGGTTTAGACGGATCATAATCAGAAATGGCTTCGTCATAACCTTGGCCTCCGGGGGCAGCATGAAGGTCTAAAATGAGATACATTTCATTTTGCTGACACCATGATAGTAAGGAGTCTGTCATTTCAAAACCCGTTGTTAGCCATGTATTTTGTCCAGAAACAGGCTCATCTTCAATTGGAAGGGTATAAAGGTTATAATGCATGGGAAGACGGACCATATTGAATCCCCAACTTTTCATCGAATCGATATCAATTTTCCTAACATGATTTTCTCTCCATTTTTGATAAAATAGTTCCGTATTTGCTGCTCCAATAAGATCCTGTATAGTGTCACGTATTTTATGCTGCGGCGAGGCGAATCCTGCTGTTTGCATCATATAGCCCTCCTGTACCATCCAACCCCCAAGGCCCATACCTCTGAAAATAATTGTATCCTGATTTTGATTTACTATAGCAGTTCCATCAGTCTGCAATAGATGCTGAGCAATTAAGGGTTGACTATTGTAGAAAGCAATTAGAATAAAAATTAAAAATATCTTTCTCATGATGATGATGAGTTTTTATTGAGGCATTTAATGAAGGTTATTCGTAGGATAGTCCGGCGCCTAGGTTATAAAGTAAGGACTCTGATTTAGCACCTTCTTCAGCTTTAACGGGCCAAGGGAAAGAAAGCCTTCCCGTTGGGTTAAAATTTCCAAAAAGCACATCGGAGACGCCTGCTCCTTCTGATCCTGGTAACCAAATGGCGGCAAAAGCATCCCAGTTTTGTATATGGGGAGCTATATTCATGGGTCTACCTGAGATAAGAAGGACAACAACTTTCATTCCTTGTGCTTTTGCATTTTCTATTACTTGCAGGTCTTCTTCATCTATATTTAGAGAGTCTCGATCGCCAAAAAACTCTGTGTAAGGATCTTCTCCAATCACAACTATGGCTATATCTCCTTTTACTGAATTAGCGAGAGGATCTGATACAACTTCAATTCCCTCAGGAGCATTTTCTATCAATCCTTCGAGTAAAGTCGTTCCTTCTGTAATATCTCCTTGGCCTCCTTGCCATTCAATAGTCCATCCACCACATTGCATTCCTAAATTATCAGCGCCACGGCCAGCAACTATTACTCTTGCGGCCTTTGAAATAGGTAGGGCTGATTCATTTTTTAGTAATACTACACTTTGGCGTACGGCATCTCGTCCGATTTCTCTATTTTCATCAGATCCTATTTCAGTTAAGTAATCATAATCCATCAATGGGTTTTCAAATAGACCTGCACGAAATTTGACTTTAAGAATACGCGATACAGCATCATCAATGCGACTCATAGGTATAAGTTCTTCTTCAATCGCTTCAGTCAGCAGAGCCATAAATTTTTTGTAAGGCTCGGCTTCTCCTGATACCATGACCATGTCCATTCCTGCATTTACAGATGTAACAATATCGGATTTATAATCACCAGGTATTTCATCAATCCCAGCCCAGTCTGATATGACAAATCCTTCAAAACCCATTTCATCTTTTAGTATATCGGTAAGCAGTTCTTTGCTTCCGTGACATTTAACACCATTCCATGAGTTGTATGAAGCCATCACTGTCTCTACTCCGGCATCAACAGCAGCTTGGTATGCAGGAATCAAAGTCTCTTTTAATGTTTCTTTGGTAAGTTTCGTATTTCCTCTATCGACAAGATTATTTAAGCCTGTTCCAAATGTGGTATTTCCATCACCGATAAAATGTTTAGCACAAGCGATTACTTTTCTCGGGTTTTTCTTTATTGAGGATTGATAACCTTCAACTGCAGCAACTCCCAATTCTAAAACTAGTTTCGGATCACTTGAAAAGCCTTCATATGTTCTGCCCCATCGGTAATCTTGAGGAGTAGCTATACACGGTGCGAAAGTCCAATTAATTCCTGTAGCAGCGACCTCGCTTGCGGTAGCTTCAGATACAGATCTTACAATTTCAGGATTCCCTGTTGCTCCGAGACCAATATTATGAGGAAATATAGTAGCTCCTTTAACATTATTGTGGCCATGAACCGCGTCAATTCCGTAAATAAGAGGAATTCCCAAGCGAGAGGCCAAAGCTTTTTCTTGATAACCGTTGTAAAGATCTACCCAGGCTTTATGAGTATTTTCTTCTGGGTGTGATCCACCGCCACTAAGTAATGAACCTATTGCGTAATCTTTTATATCCGCATGATCATCTAAAAAACGATGATCTATTTGCGTCATCTGTCCGACCTTTTCTGCTATCGTCATTTGTTTAATAATATCATCAACTTTTTGGTCTATTGATATATCAGGTTGACAACTGAAAAGGGCTAGAATAGTTAAAGATGATAGAATTTTTTTCATAAGATGCGCGAATTAAAAAAGATAAAACTTGGTTCTACTAAAGCGGGAGTTAAAATTGTTTAACTGAATCAGTTTTAGGTGATTTAGATATAGTCAAATTTACAATAATAACGTTTAAATAAAAAAAGGAGGGGTAAATCACCCCTCCTTTTAAAACTTAAAAAGCTTTAGTCAATATTTAGTTCAAGCTAACACGACTATACTGGTGTATATCACCTTGAGTGATATGAACCAAGTAAAGCGCACGTGGCAAGAAGCTAACATTCAACTTAACTGAACCTGATTGAGTAGACTCATTCATCATAGTACGGCCATTTAGTGAAATAACTTCAACAGTCATTTTCTCAGATGAACGTCCGATGATATTAAGAACATCATTTGCCGGATTTGGCATTACAGTGAAGTTTAACTCTTCTTCTCCCATTCCTACGCTAGAAGCACAATTTGAGGCACATGAGTTAAAGCAATAAGTCAAAGTATCACCGGTACTTCCAACCGTATAAACACGATTGACAAAACCACCGAAATCTTGAGTGCATGCAGTATGATTGATGGTATCAAATTGCTCTTGATTTGCCCAGTTGTCTAAAGTAAACTTATACTCAAGACTTGTGTTCTCATCAATCATTGCAGTGTATTCCCAAACATTTGTACCGACCATACCGACCATAATTTCTGTCATTGGCATTGCATCGCCTGACCAGCTATTGAAGTTACCACTTACATATGGCTGGGTGAAAGTAGGGGCATAAGATGCATTCATGTCTACAACAAAGTGAATGCTTTGCTGAACAGGTGGTACAGGACAAAGTCCGTCTGTAGAACATACTTCATAGCAAGTTCTAATTGACCAGTCTGTTAACATAGTGTCCGTTGTACGATCGTTCCACTGTCCATAAGCACAAGGAAGACCTGCAAGGTTCTCTTTAGTTCCCCAACCGGAGTTGAATCCGTTTAAGAAAATGTAGTCAGAATGGAATCCAACAGGCTTAACGAAAGTAGCAGTCCACATTTCTGTACCTGCAATATTCTCAAGCATGTTGTCTGTAGGTCCTCCCATTCCAGCTCCACCGCCTACGAATAGGCCAGTAGTGTCAACAGTCTGATTTTTCATATTAACTTGGAATGTAGCATACACTTCATTTGTGTCACAGCTGTAACATTCGTTGAAACATACACCTTTGAATATCTCATCGCCAGTTACATTTCCACCACGATTGGTGAATCCGCCGTTTGTTACTGTACATGAAGTACCTGCAGTGAAGTTCTCCTGCGCTGTCCATCCGTCTAGAGTAAATTTCCATTCGATTGCTCCTGTATCAATAGGCAAGGCAACGGTCCAAACACTGTCTCCATCAGGGTCAGTCATTGGGTTACAAGTACCACACCAACCATTAAAAGTTCCATTGACGTAAACAGTAGTGTAAGTACCAGTGTACTCAGTCATATCCACGATGAAAGTTACAAGTGGAGGTGGAGGTGGAGGTGGAGGGCAAACTGTACTAGGCGCACAAGTTCCAAAACAAAACTCTAAAGTTGTGTCTTGGCCAAACGTAGGCATAATCCTATCGTCATAGTTAGCAGGGTCAGCACAAGGAAGGCCATTAAGGTTCTCCTTGGTTCCCCAGTCACTGCTTCCTGTTGGGCTGTTAAAGAAAATAAAGTTTCCTCCAGCAGTTCCATCTAAGGTGTCTGTTCCTTCCCAAATGCCATCTCCATCAGGATCAGACAAAGCGACGGCATCAGAGCCACCAATTACACCACCACCAGCGTAGACACCATTTGGTCCTACAGTGATATTCGCAGCATTGACTTTAAAAGTCACTACGTGGGTGTTCTGTGCAAAACCCAAGAGAGGTAGGGTCAGCATTAATAAAGCGTAGATTTTTTTCATGTTGAGCATTTATTAGGGTTATTAAGTTGTTGAGTTATTATTGAGTTATCGTTAATGTTTTAAAAATGAGGTCATTGGAATACGCGAATATAATCAATTAGCATTTGTTGAGGAAATGTTGTCGTCTGATCTGGGTTGCCAGGCCAATCGCCACCTACTGCAACATTTAATATGAAGAAAAAAGGATGGTTAAATCTCCAAACTTGTCCACTAACTATGTTGTTGGGCGTGTATGTTGTGTAGAGATTATCGTCAACATAATATTTTATGCTATTTTCCTCCCATAAAATACTAAAAACATGATACTTATCAGAAAAATCTTCCCCGGGAAGAGTATAAGTAGTCGTCTTTGTATAAGCCCATGAGTTACCCTGGGGGCCATAGTTAATAGACCCATGGACTGTTTGCGGCGTATGTCCTAACAATTCTACCATGTCTAATTCGCCACAAGCAGGCCAACCGACACTGGAATGATCATCTCCTAAAAGCCAGATTGCTGGCCATATTCCCTGTCCTTTAGGAAATTTCCCTCGGACATCGATACGACCATACTTGTATTCTACTTTACCTTCTGTCGTAAGTCGTGCGGATGTGTGTTCTCTATTTTGATAAGTTTCTTTCTTGGCTGTGATAACCAATTTCCCATTTTGAATGGTTGTGTTATTTGTCCCTTCCCGATAGTACTGAAGCTCATTGTTATACCAGTATCCGCCAGTTTCATAGTTCCATGAATTCATGTCCAAAGAGTTTTGACTGAATTCATCGGACCAAACCATAGATTTCCCTGGATAGGAGAGAGGGGAGTAGTATCCTGAGGTATCATCATTGACCATAAATGTATCATCATTCATAATCTTTATCTCGGAAAGAGGGTTTTTAATTCTGACATTATTGGCATCAGAAAAGGAAAGCCAAATAACTTCATCAGACTCCATGAGCGTATCCGTTAAGATAGGAACATCAACATAGGCTTCCGTTTCTCCTTTTGGAATTGTAACTGAGCCATCAAAAACGATAAAGTCTTCTCCGGCAGTGGCAGTAACACCTGTCGTTTGACATCTAAAAGAGATGTCTTTGTTAAAGGTTGCGCTTATATTAACTTTTTGCCTGTGAGTATGATTCACATCTCGTTCCATTATTTCCACATCTTCTACCAATAGCATAGGCATTTCTGGGTTTTGGCATGAAATGCCAAAACCCAATAGAAATGCAAATGGTAGAGTGTTGTTAATCATATTTACTGTTTTTAGTCTTCTGACTCGAATACAAAGCGCCAGATTCCAGTGGTGTAATTGATTTCGAGTTCAAGGAAACGCTTGGTTCCAACTTGAACAATATTTCTTATGTCATAAGTTACTGAAGAAGCAGGAGGACCTCCAGGTACTTCTGCACCATTAATTACTTTGCATAGTCCCATAAAAGCACCGGTACCGAGAACTTTTAACTTGGTAGGCTGACCAGCAGCAGCGGGTTCAATTATCTCAAAGGCGTGATTGCCTGATAACCATCCCTGCGTCGCAGAAGGAACGTCAGCATCGGCAAGGCACGTCTCAGGATTCGGATCAACATAACCTTCGCTCCATACATCACCATTGGTTTTGTATTCCATAGAGCCATTGATGTCAAATATCCATTCGTCATTCCATAGACAGCTTCTTCCTTGAATTCCTGCTGTACCGATTTGCCACCATGTAGCAGAACCATCAGCAGGCCCAACCCATAGGGCGGAGTCAGCAAATGCCATTTTCCATGTACGACTCCCGCAATCTGTCAAACTTTGGACTGCTCCGACACATGGAAGATTGGATGCTGTATTGGCAATAGTTATCTGTGTAGAATCAGACGCTTGACCTGCTGCATTGAATACTGTATGAGTAATTGTGTACGTTCCGGCATCTTGGAAAAAGATAGATGCGGTTTCTCCAGATATAGTTGATCCATTTGAAGCTGACCAATCGAATAAGAATGGACTTCCTGTCGCTGTGCTGACAAGGTCAACTGTATTGGAGTCTATTTCCCCAACTGAATCAACTGCATAAGACCATGTGAATGATGCGACCGGTAGTTCTGGTGCAACAGGGTCTGTGTCTGGGTTACATCCAGATAAACCTACTAGGGCTATCGATGCAAAGAGTAAAAATTTATTAGTGAATTTCATTTTCTTCTGATTTAATTAACAATTCTATTTATAAAATAATTATTGGTCTAGTTATAACCTGGATTCTGAGTAAGTGCTGGAGTTCCATTTGCACCAGTGCTTGCGTCAATTTCATTTTGCGGTATCGGGAACCATTGATTGTGCGATTGATATCCTTGAGATCCAAGAACTTCAACTGCTTTTCCAGTTCTAACAAGGTCATGAAATCTATGACCTTCTAGAGCAAGCTCGAGTCTACGTTCATTATAAATATCCTCCAAGAGTTGAGATCCAGAAGAACTGAGTGGGGGAAGCCCTACACGGTTCCTCACTTGATTCAAATAAATTAATGCACTGGATTCGGACCCTGACCTTGCTAAGCCTTCTGCCGCCATTAACAAGACATCAGCATATCGTATCATACGCGTGTTTGTTCCCCAGTTCAATGCCACATCACCATCAAGAGCAGCATTTGCCTGAATCGGGGCATACTTTTTCATAAAGTAACCTGTATTTTGATATCCTGCTGTGTATGAAGCTCCCTGAAGAGCGGCAGCATCGATAATTGTGTGTGTGAATCTTGGGTCAGAGGACATCGCAGAAACCAATTCAGTGCTTACCGGACAAAAGCCCCATCCTGTTGCATAAGTGGGCCCATTGTAGTCGCGCATGCCAATAAATTGTGTGCCAACATTTCCTTCTCCACCGCCAGATCCAAATTGCCACCAACCCTGGAGAGATGATTCTGTGTAAGCGATCTCAAAAATTGACTCTACTCCATACTCGTGCTGACGATCGAATATGTCAGCAAAATTTGGCTCTAAAGAGTACAAGTTGGAATTGATAACATCTTCACAAAGGGAAGCTACATCGCTCATCTTAAGGGCATCGTTTGAGAACAAGTGTGCCCTTGCTAAAAGTGCTTGAGCAGCACTTTTTGTAACACGTCCCATCTCATTGCCTGAGACTGTTATCGGTAGGTCAACAATCGCCTCTGTTAAATCCGTTGCAATTTGTGTCATTAGTCCACTTGGGCCAGGAATGACGAGCTTAAAATAGTCGTCTGCTCCCTGAGGCTCAGTAATTAAAGGAGCATTTCCAAATAAACGCATTAAATCCAAATAAAATTTAGCACGTAAAAATTTCGCTTCTGCTTTTGTCCTCGTTTTAAAAGATTCAGAAGTGTTAGGCACATTGTCTATTAGTTGAATATAATAGTTGGCTCTAAAAATTCCTCTGTAGGCTTTTTTCCAAAAGCCTGAATGCGGTCCGAGGTTTGGATCGAAGGTGAAGTTGTTAGTTGCTACCCATGAAGGTTGATCAGAGGCATCACTTCCACCGGCATAAGTGTCATCAGAGGCAACATTCAATAAAAGATGTTGCATGGTGTAACCATTTTGGTCATTCCATTGCAAAACGTCATAAATAGAAACCAGCGCTTCAAAAGCTTGTTCCTGACTTTGATAATGATTCACTTCAAGAGTTCTGCCAACAGGCTTTACATCTAAAAAGTCACGAGAGCATGAGCCAATAGTTATGCTCAGGGCTACAGATGCGATTGCATATTTTAAACGAATATTCATAGTGCTTATTTAAAAGAAATGTTAATGCCTATACTGTGCGTTCGAGCTTGCGGATAAATTCCACGATCAATTCCCACTCCAGAGCCAATCTCAGGATCGAATCCAGAATAGCCTGTTAAGGTATATAAATTGTTTCCAGAATAATACGCTCTGCACTTTATGATACCGAGCTTGTCAAGAAATGCGGTTTTGAAATTATATCCTAATTGTAGATTTTTGACACGAGCAAAACTGCCATCTTCGACATAAAAATCTGAGGATCGGGCATAGTTTCTATTTACATCATTCATTGTTAGTCTTGGATATTCGTTTGTTGAACCCTCTCCTGTCCATCTATTTAGAGCCCACGCCGGCATATTCGCTGTTGGAAGATCATAACGTCTGGTAGCATTATAAATATCATTACCGGCCATTCCTTGGAGAAAAATAGAGACGTCCCAACCTTTGTAGGCAGCATTTGCGGTGAGACCAAAAGTAAAGTCTGGCGTTGGGTTACCAATGATAGTTCTGTCATCAGCGTTGATCACTCCATCTCCATTGGTGTCCTTGAATTTAAAATCACCTGCAACTGCATCGGGCTGAGCAATTCCAGAAACTCCTAAGCTATCTGTCAAGATATATTCACTTACCTCTCCTTGGTTTTGGAAGATCCCGTCTGTTTGGTAGCCATAAATATAGCCGATGGGTAAACCTTGAGTTGTTCGGGTAATTTGAAGACCCTGAGGGCCCCATCCGGCGCCTTGCAAAAATCCGCTTTCATTACCTATTAAAACGACTTTATTTTGTAAGAAGCTTACATTGCCACTGAAGTTTAAATAAAGCTCATTAGCCAGAGTTTTAGCCCAACCGAATTCCAATTCAACACCCTGGTTCAGCATAACTCCCACATTGGCAGTAGCAGCCTCGTTACCGATGTAATCGGGTAGGGTAGGTCTGATTTTCATCCCATTGGTTTGTCGACGGAAAACATCAATTGTCGCACGAAAATTTTTAAAGAATGTCGCGTCAATACCGACATTAGTCTGAGAAACACTTTCCCATCTTAAGTCTGGATTAGACACTTGAGAGGGTGATGTTCCGTTAATCACTCTTTCTCCGTATCCAAAGGTGTAAGCTCTCCCTCCAGATATTGTCGATGCATATTCCAATGAACCCGCAGCATCGCTACCATTCAAACCATATCCTGCTCTAATTTTTAGAGATTGTATTTTCGAGTCATCGCTCCAAAAATCTTCATTATGAAGGTTCCATCCTGCCGATACGGAAGGGAAATAGCCCCACCTGAAATTAGGACCAAAGCGAACTGAAGCATCTGCTCGCATTATTGCAGTTGCTACATATTTATCCTGGTAGTTATAATTTAAACGTGTAAAATAAGATTCAATAGCATAGCGTTCCCATTTACCGCCTCCCACTTGCATAGATTCAATATTTCTTGCATAATCAATTGTAGCGTCATCAGCAATTTGAGTGGGAACATCCATTTTACTACCGCTCATGTACATGCCATTAACTTCTTGTGCGGAGTGGCCGGCAATTATGTCAAAAGCATGTTCTCCAATGTTCCAGTCATAAGATATCGAGTTATCCCAAATCCATGTAAAACCTCTATTAAAGTTCATGCTTATATTATTTGTATCTAAATAATTTGTTGCATTCAAGTAAAAGGGTTGAGTAAAATTTTGTCCACCCCAAAAGGCTAAATCAATCCCCATTGATGAACGAATCTTTAGGTGATCAGTGACCTTGAACTCAGCATAAGTGCTATTCACAAACTTATCAGCCCAACCATATCCATCGGCATTCTGAAAGCCTGCTACAGGGTTCACAATCTCGCTTGTTACTCTCGGGGAAATTGCAAAATATTCACCATCTGGTCCTCTAACAAGGTTATGCCTTAATTCCCCAGCAACCGTGTAAGGAGCTTGAGATAATATGTTTGGGTCTTTTTCGTAAACAGGAGTAAGAGGGTCTATGTTAAGCGCACGACCTAGTGGTGAACCGAATTCTGAATTTTCTGAAATACCTCTGGATTCATTATGAGTGTAGGTAGCATTCCAACCAATTGTCAATCGCTTATTTACATTGGTTACAGTATTCAGTCTCGCGGAGAATCTTTTATAATTCGATGCGCCTTCAGCTACAATTCCATCTTGTTCGAAGTTGGAAACGGATGCAAAATAAGATCCTTTAGAATGTCCACCCGCGATAGATACATCAGTAGTGTTTATTTGAGCGTTTCTATTAAAAACTTCATCTTGCCAATCTGTTCCTACTCCTAAATCTGCTACATTGCTATAAATAGCAGGAAGTCCAGCAGCCACATTCATTTCATTTTGAATCATTGCATATTGAGAAGAATTCAATACCGGAACTTTTTTCCAAGGATTTTGAACCCCGGTGTAACGATTTACTGAAACTTCCATGTCTTTCTTACCAGAACCGTTTTTGGTCGTTACGATAACAACACCATTTGCGGATCTAGAACCATAAATAGCGGCTGAAGCGGCATCTTTTAAAACTTCAATAGAAGCAATGTCATTTGGATTTAAGAAATCAATTCCACCACCAATAACGACACCGTCTACAACATAGAGTGGGTCTGATCCATTGATCGAAGATGTTCCACGAATACGAACAACAGATCCAGCCCCTGGTTGTCCTGAGCTCTGAACAACTATGACTCCAGAAGTTCTTCCTTGAAGTGCCTGTTCAACCCTTGGCAGAGCCATATTCTCTAGATCTTTAGCCTTTACCGAGGATATCGCGCCGGTTACATTGCTTTTTTTCTGGGTTCCGAATCCCACGACAACAACTTCTTCTAATTCATTTCCTTCCTTGTCTTCTTCTAAAAGGATATTTAGTTGTTCATTCAATTCATTAATTAGAATTTCTTTTGATGCATATCCTAAAGAAGAAAAGACTAGGGTTGAATTAGGTTTCGCAGTTAACTCAAAAAATCCATCGAAATTAGATATTGTCGCCTGTTTAGATCCTTTGATTTTTACTGATACTGAGGGTAGTGGTTCACCTGAGTCAGCATCTTTAATTGTTCCGCTAACTTGAGCGCTTGCTGAGAATCCAAATAATGCAAGTGCTGCAAATAGAATCCCTTTATGTATCGATTTAGTAATAGTCATAAGTACAATAATTAAAGCCAAGATACAAATTTCACTTAAAGTATATATAACTATTTGTGGTTTTTTTCAACAGGGACAGGAGATACGGTCTTTTATAATCGTTGGACAGTTCGATAACTACCCTAAGTGTATTTTTTACACTAAATAAGAATAGTTGACTGATTATTAGCTTCATATAATTAGAATTGAGATTGTTTTTCTTTATTCATTTTTGCTCACATTAAAATTGGACATTGATATTATCTGTTAACAAAATTTTTAAGACTTTTGTTGCAATCAAAAATTTTTAAACCCTTTAACAAGGCATAGACCTGACTTGAGAAATACGACTAGCATGTTTCAAAAGAATTTATATCAAGTAGCTTTTATAATTTTCTTAATATCTCTGTCCCATATAAGTGCTAATTCACAGCCGTTAAACTGGAGCAGTGATCTGCCAATAATTAGCATTTTCACCATGGGTAACACCATTGTCGATGAACCAAAAGTTCAAGCTCAATGGGCAGTTTATTGGAATGCAGATGGATCTAGAAACAACTTGAGTCAATCCCCACATGATATGGGTTTTATAGGAGTGGAATATAGAGGTCAGAGTTCCCAGATGTTTCCCATGAAATCTATGACCGTAGAAACTCGCTATTACGATGGAACAAATCGTGAACTAGAGTTGCTAGGTATGTCTGAGGAATCTGATTGGGTATTGTATTCGACCTTTTATGATAAATCCTTGATGCGAAATGTTCTCACCTATGATTTGGCTAGAGAAACTGTAGGTTGGGCTCCTAAAACGAAATTTGTTGAAGTTTGGATAAACACGGAGTATTTTGGTATCTATGTTTTGGTTGAGAAGATCAAAAGAGATTCCCAAAGAGTTGATATAAAAAAGTTAGAGAGTGACGAAAATGAAGGGATAAATCTTTCGGGAGGGTATATTTTCAAAATTGATAAACAAAGTCCGGATGATTTTTCATGGGTATCCAGTTATGCCTCGAATTTATTTAATCCATCTCGCTCAGGAAGCTCAGTGAGCTTTCAGGGTGTTTACCCTAAAAGTGAGAATATTACTAATTCACAGAGAAGTTATATAATCTCCTATGTCGATAGCATGGAAATGTCAATTGCTTCGGAAAATTTTGATGATACTATTTATGGGTATCGGAGATATTTAGATCCTGCTTCTTTTGTTGATTTTTTGCTGGTAAACGAAATCAACCGAAATGTAGATGGTTACAGAATTTCATCATATTTCCATAAAAATAGAAATGACTTAAATGGAAGAGTTCATGCTGGTCCTCTTTGGGATTTTGATTTGGCATTTGCTAATGCAAATTTTTGTGATGCAGAATCTCCCGAAGGTTTTGCATATGAACTAGAGGCTGTTTGTCCTGCGGGACAGTGGCCAGTTCCATTTTGGTGGGGTCGATTGATGACTGACAGCATATTTAAAAACGAAGTAGGGTGCAGATGGCAAAATTTGAGAGGTTCCGTTTGGAATGAGTCCAAAATATTTCAAAAAATGTCTAATTACGCCAGTGAAACGCAGGAAGCAAGAACTCGACATTTTAATAGATGGCCAATATTTGGTCAGCAAATTTGGGTCTACCCAGACCCAATAGCTACCTCTTACCAGCAAGAGATTAATATAATGAGAGATTTTATAATAGATAGATGGGAATGGTTGGATAATAATTTGCCCAAAGGGATTAATTGTACCACAACGGATACTTCTTCTGGCTCTAATGATGTTTTGGATTCTACTGTTCAGATTGTAGTCTCTCCTAATCCAGGTTTTTCAGCGAATCAAGATTTTAACTTGTTTGTTCAAGAAGGAGGAGATGCTTTGATACAAGTATCGGATCTCTGCGGCAGACATATCTTATCATACAACAGATACGTTAACTCAAATCGAAACCAATTGATTCGATTGAACAATTTGATACTAAAGCCCGGGATATATCATTTGTCAATTGAATTGAGAAATAAAGGGGTCATTACTGCTAGATTCGTGGTATTGTAAGAGAGTGAAATTCAATTAAAGAAAAAATAACAAGGTTTAGTTTGGTGGCAAATTCTGCCTACTAAATATTATTTAGCCCCAAGTGAAAGATAATCCTATGTTACATTTATGACTATGAAAAACCATCATATTGGATTAACAGGATCTATCGGAAGTGGTAAATCCACAGTGGCAAAAATTTTAATGCAAAAGGGAATTCCTATTTATTTTGCCGATGATTCAGCAAAACGTCTTATGATGGAAAATTCAGCTCTCAAGGATGCTATAACCCACGAATTTGGTGAAGGTGTATACATTGATGGTATTCTTCAACGTGCAGAAATGGCAAAACGAGCTTTCTCATCGGCTGAAGCTACTGCTAGAATTAATGCTCTTGTTCACCCTGCTGTTCATGATGACTTCACTCAGTGGCATCGACTGCAGGAATCAGTATACGTTATTAGAGAAGCGGCTATCCTTTTTGAGTCGGGGACTTATAAAAATTGTGATTCAATTATTTTGGTTGAGGCATCAATGGATAATCGCTTGCAACGAGTAAAGAGCAGAAGTGAATTAAATGAGCAACAGATAAAGCAAAGAATGTCTCGTCAAATGTCTCAAGCGAAAAAGAGATCTATGCTTACCGAAAAAGATTTTATAATTGAAAATGATCAGAGTTTATTTGAGTTGAATAAACAAGTGGATTTTTTGCACGAATCTTTATTGAGTCGTTTCTCTTAATAAAATACAAGACTAAAGAGATCTAACTAGGCTAAAAGCAGGAGGCCCCTGGGGATTGCAAGCGATCATGAATAAATTTTGATTATTGTTTTTTGAAAAATCATAACCTATCTGAAAAGCTGAGTTGCCATTGGGTTGCAAATAAATTTCAAGATGTATAAATCTCGCATTGGTAGTGGGGAAAATCCAGCCTGCAGCAATTAATGGATGAAAAGGATCTTCGAGAGTATTTTGGCAAAATCCTAAGTTTATATTCATCTCAATTTTTTTTTTGGATATGTGACTCGCTGAATACCAAAATTTATTTTGTGGAATTATTTGATCTCCTTTTAAATAGGATACGGTCGCCGATAAACTTCCCGACCAATTTGCGTTTTCATGGATGCGATATTGCAATCCAGCAAGAAACGATAAATGTAACATCTCGGAGTCTAGTCCCGATGCAATAGCATATCTAATTTCCCATTTTTCACCAATCCCAATTTGCTTTTGAAGTTGACTTTGAAAATATTGCTGTGGTGAATTAAGTTTAACAGGATAACCCAAAATAGATAATTCTAAATATCCATTACCAGAACCAATAGTTTTACCGCTTTCAAGCATCGGTTGAGCATGCATTGAAATTGACACAAGAAAAAACAAGAGTTTAAGGATTCTCACTGCCTCCAAATTAGACACAACCGACTATGGAGAAAAGTTTTAGCGTAAAATGGAATCAGTCTAAACTGGTTTCTTTTCTTCTAACTTGATGCCAGACGATCCATCCAAGTAATGCATTAAAAAGATAGAAAATATACTTAGCTACATAAGCAGTATTACCGAAAAGAATGTTCTGATATATTTTTAACCCATTATAAACTTCATAAAATGCCCAAGTGTCGGCATACATTCTTGGCATATTCAGCGTCCCTGAAAAAGTAAGACCCGTTATAATTGCGGTTATCCAAAACTTTAGCTTGTCTTCCGGCATGATATCATGGTTGAGGTAACCTGTGAAACCAATATAATTAAGAACAAATGCCAATGAAAAGGCGATCATAACATTTATGAAATACCAACGATCAAAGCGACGCGGTGTCCTGTTCCCTTTCTTTTTCCAGAATAAATAACTGGCAATCAGTCCAAAAAAGGATATCGGATACGTCAGAAAAGCAGCCTGATTGCCTAGATAGTAATCTACAATAGCTGAATTTATTGTAGCAGCAATTCCGATAAGATTCCCAATGTTGTTTCTTTTGGTGACCAGTCGTGTAGCAAGCATAGAAAATGTAGCTCCCACCACGGACATTAATCCAATGGGCAGTTCGTCAATAACTGTTTTATGAAAGCCTAATGTCAGAGAAACGCTTATGACAATAGCAACACCTAATACATCTAGGCCTGAGCTCTCAGTAAATGCTTGAATCTGAGATTTTGTTGTTGACATGATTCAGAACAAAAGTGAATTAAACTTATGAATTCCTGTCTTTCCAAAAATCTTTTCTGCTGCTACAATCGCTCCTAAGGCAAAACCTTTTCTATTAAAAGCGGAATGAGATAATGTCACTTTATCTATTTCTGATTTATAAGTAATGGAATGGTTTCCATGTAAATCCTTTTCTCGAATAGATTCAATTGTAAGCTTCCCCAAATCTTCATGAATACTCCATTCATTTAGAGAGCTTTTTTTTAATACACCCTCCGCTAAAGTTATTGCAGTCCCGCTAGGGATATCTTTTTTTTCTTTATGATGTTCCTCTCGTATACTTGCCTTGTACTGATCATGATGAGAAAAAAGTTCAGCCATTTTGTCATTAAGTTCGAAAAGAATGTTAACCCCTAATGAGAAATTTGACGAGTATACGAGTCCTGCATTTTGCGATTCTTTTTTGAGATCAGAAATCTTATCATACCATCCTGTCGTACCAGAAACCACACATACTCCAGCTCGCAAAGCCTCTTGAATATTTGAGTATGCAGAATTAGGCTCCGTGAATTCTAGAGCTACATCGGCATTATTTAAATCATCTTGAACCCAACCTTTTTCAAGACGCGCAACAATAATATGTTTTCGCTCAAGGGCAATTTTCTCAATAATTCGCCCCATTTTTCCATATCCTATAATTGCAATTTTTAAGGCCATGACAATATGATTTTTGCACCTAGCGGAGCATTAGGAATTGGGTAGTATGAAGTTGCAATGTTAAGATCGGGACTTATATCAAAGTCAACTAAAAAGCCTGCAGCATATGCATCAATGCACTGAAGCATATGAATGCCAATCAACCCTAAAAAGCTGTAGTCTCTGAGTCTAGTGTATTCATTTTCCAGAGAAAATAACTGGCTATCCGAATATATTCCAGCAAATTCGTCAACACTTCCAGGGGGTCCATCAAATCGAAGGTCTATTGCATTTTTTAGTTTTGAAACATTTTTTTGATTTTGCCAAAAGACGAAACCAACTCCACCAATAGCCCCTAGAGCTATAGGTGATTTCCAGATCTGCTTGTTTAGTATTTGACCCAGTCCGGGAATAACCATAGATGAGATAAAGGCTTTTTGGGGCTGAGATCGGTATTTTTTTTTGTTTATATCAAGCACTTGTATTCTAGTTTCTACAATAGATGAGCTTAGTGTATCTGAATAGACCACTTGCGCGCTCAATTCCATACCAAAAAAAATAAGGCATAGATGAACAATATGGATTTTAAAGGAGCTTCCCATTTTATGGGGTAAAAGTACCTTGTTTCCTTAAAATACGACTTTGTTTAAATTATGTAAGCCAAAGAAATAAATATTCTTTAACAGTTGATGTTCTTTGATGTTGTTATTCAAACGTACTTTTGGGCTCGATATGATTTTTATTTTTGGAGATTTAAAATTTAAAAACTGGTGAGAAAGGCTCTAATTTATTTCTCTTTTCAAATATTTGCTTTTAGCGCAATATCGCAAGTTGATATGGGCCCTAGAGGCACTTATTTCGAAATAGACTACGCTTCAAACATGATTTGGCTTGTCACCAATTTTGAAAGTCCTGACTGTATGGACTTAGCATATTCTCACAAGGGAGCTGATTCAGCATTGCCAATTGTATGTAAAAGCTATGTTGATGAGGATCTTCTAATTTATGTAATCGATATTCCATTGATTGAGTTAGATGGACAGGGGGAAATACTACAATTGTGTCCAAGGAAAAAGAACTTCGAGACAATATTTGAATATGAATTTAGAAATGGTGGCTTTAGAGTTAAATCGAAGGTCATAGATATGCCAGAAGAATTTGATTTTGAAAGAATTAAATCTCGTATAGCTAAGCTGAATAAACAGGGTGAGGATACGAAATTAGAAATAGAAAAAAAATTAACTACTTTGGACTGGATAATTGCTTCTGTAATAACCGCTCTTGTGGGCGGTCTATGGTCTTTATTGCTATTTGCTCCATAACGGAATTCATCATTGTTATTCGCGCTCTGATATCATTTTTATCATGACATTCAAATATATTTTCAGCAAGATTTAACAAGATTGCTATACTTTCCTTTTATTCATAGATTTTAATATTACTTTTGCGCCCTTGGTTCCGTAGCTCAGCTGGATAGAGCATCTGCCTTCTAAGCAGACGGTCGCGCGTTCGAATCGCGCCGGAATCACCAATATAAAGGAGCTGCATACAAAATGCAGCTCTTTTTCATTGGTCCAAAAAGGAATGAGGAATATTTGTGAAAACCAATTCCAAAATTAAGTTGTAATGCTATATGGGTTCTAGTTTATGGCGAAATCTAGTATCGCCGCACCCCAATTTTCATAACCAAAATCCCATCTAAAATAGTGTCCGCCCAAAGGGAGAATATGCGCTTGTTTAAATTCTCCGTTAATTGTATCTGGATTGTGCGCATCATATAATGCTTGTGCATTTTCAAAAAGTGCTATTTGATCGTTAACACCATGCATCCAAAGTAGGCTATTTTTATATTGTGAAATTCGTTCAACAAGGTCAAAATTATAATCGGTTACCAAGGAGCTCGGGACAGAGATACCAACGGCGTCTTGAAAAAACACATCAGCAGTAGTTTGGGGGGCTTCAATAATTAATTTTTCAATTTTAATAGAGCCCATTTGATCACCGGCTTCCTGACATCCAGGAAGGCTCCCTAGACTCAGTCCATAGACGATAAGTCGACTTGCATCGAGTCCCTTAGAGTCCAAGAAATCAAGAGCGGCATATAGATCTTGCCTCATAGTTTGTATGCTCGTTGAGTTGCCCTCTGATTGTCCATAACCGCGATAATCTATTGCTAAAACTCCATATCGATGGTGTCCTCCGATATTCGCTATTTGACGAATATATTCCCAATATCCGTTGAGTGATCCTGAATTGCCATGCAGATAAAGGAAAACAGTATCGCTAGAAATCAAAGAAGTGTCGCCGACATAAAGTGAAGAAATTATAGCAGCGTCAATATCATATTCTTCATCAGCCTGAGACAATAAGTCGATTTGAAAAATTTTATCAGCATCTACATAAAATTGATCTGAGCTATCCCCGGGAGGAAAATTATACTCTACTTCTTGCCCTTGCAACAGGGCAGCATCAACGTCACAGCTGATTTGCAAGTAACACGAAAAAATTAAAATCAGAATAACAGAAATCTTTCTCATAACATTCGATAAGCTATTGTGAAATACAATCCTCGAGCACCTATCCCCAAGAATGAAGGAACTTCCTGTTGAGGAATTATAAACGTACGTGTGGGATTAAGCCATTTTGCCTCTACTCCAAATTCAAAATACCTACCCAGGTATCTCACTCCGGTTTGTAAAGATGGATGCAACAAGGATCCTTTCCCAAATTCTGTCAGACCATATGTGGGATCAATCCATAAGTCACTTCCCAGGTATGGCATAAATTTTTTGAGCTTCCATGCCGTTATTATGCCCATTTCGGGATAAACTCTTGCTGCAGCATCTCGAAAGCTCATCATACCGTTTAATCCTGTTTTTAAATTTATCTCTGGACTAACACCCTCATGTTTTTTCAAGCGTGTAAGCAGGCCGGCATCTAATTGTAACGATTGAAATCCCAAATTGAGGATTTGAAGCCCTGAATAAAATGATTTTTCTTCTGTGATTCCTTTTGCCGTGTATATGCTCATCAAGGGAAGTCTCTGAGAGCTTACTTGGGGCCCTCCAAGTGCAGCTCCTATTCTCCACTCATCTTTCTCCAACGGGCTTACAATTCTAGATGCATTGCAAGCGCATCCGAGTACAATGGCTAACAACATTGAAATAATGGGCTTAATCATAGAAATTTTTTGAGAAATACATTTCTTTTAATTTATTAAAACAGTTTACAGAGAGAAAGGTTTAAAGGCCGTTTTTTAGAGCCCTGTGAAATTATCTTCATATCATCTAAAGAGGGCTAAGGTCCCAAACTAAGGGCAAAAAGAAATATATCGTGAGGGTAAGAATAATTATGGAAATGATATTCAACCAAACACCTTTTTGAATCATATCAGTCATTTTGATATACCCACTCCCAAAAACTAGAGCATTAGGAGCCGTGGCTACCGGCAACATGAAAGCACACGATGCTGCAACGGTTGCAGACGCTAGTAATAGGAAAGGGTGAACGTCCATAACCAATGCCAAGGTCGCTAGAACAGGCAAAAGGATGGCTGTTGTAGCAAGATTGGATGTAATTTCGGTAAGAAAGTTAACTGCAGTTACTGTTGCTAGAATCAATAAGAACAGATGTATTCCTTTCAGACTGCTCAACTGATTGCCAAGCCAGAAAGCTAAGCCGCTTGTTTCAAAGCCAATGGCCAATGCAATTCCGCCTCCAAAAAGTATCAATATGCCCCACGGTAATTTAACAGCGTCTTGCCAATTTAACAATGCCTTTCCTTTGTCTGTTGATGGAATAATAAATAGAGTTATTGCAGCTATTACAGCAATAATTGTATCATCGATAGCAGGGATAAATTGTTTTAATAAGAATGATCTACAAATCCATGCTAGAGCCGTCGCTATAAATACTATCAAGACAAGCTTTTCTTCTCTTGACATGGGCCCCAATTCTTTGACTTGTTTCATTATAATTTCTTTTCCTCCAGGTAACTTTAGGTCCTTTAATGGAAAAGCTAACCTGCCTAGATAATACCAACAAACAAACAGCAAGACCAAAGAAATAGGGAGGCCGAAAGAGAACCATTGAAAGAAAGTGATTTCAATCCCGTAAAGCTCTTGAACAACCCCAGCAAAAATTAAATTTGGTGGGGTTCCTATGAGAGTAGCCATTCCTCCAATGGATGCGCTATAAGCAATTGATAACATCAGAGCTTTTCCAAATTGAGAACTCCCAAGCTCTGACGATTTGCTTTTTAGTTGATCAATCACTGCCATTCCAATTGGAAGCATCATAACAGTAGTGGCAGTATTAGAGATCCACATAGAGAGAAGGGCAGTGCTCAACATAAAGCCTAGCATGATATTGGTTAAGCTGGTCCCAACGATTTTTAAAATATGTACTGCAATACGTTTATGAAGTTGCCATTTTTCGATAGCGATAGCCAAAATGAAGCCTCCTATAAAAAGAAAAATAAATTTATGTCCATAGGCTGCTCCCGTTTCTTTTAGGTCAAGAGCTCCAATCAATGGAAACAACACAATTGGAAGTAGGGCAGTAACTTCAATCGGGATGGCCTCGGTTATCCACCAGATGGCAATCCAAGCAGTTGCTGCTAAAACTCCATTTGCTGCTGGGTTTAACCCTTCCGGCTCGAAAAAAAAACGAATAAGTAAAAAGGATAGTGGTCCTAACAAAAGACCGATTCTTTTTTTATCTACCATTGCTTTATTTCAGGATGAATTTCTTCAAATATTTATCAAATCTTAAAACAAAACATCATGTGTTCTGATTTTAGTTGCGAAATATACTTAACAATGGGCCAATTAAGATTCTTTGAGAGTATGCACTCATTAATGTATTTAACCAAAAAAGCCCCGCACATAATGCAGAGCTTTTGGTCGGGAAGACAGGATTCGAACCTGCGACCCCCTGGTCCCAAACCAGGTGCGCTACCACCTGCGCCACTTCCCGGTGCCCAAAATCAGGTCAGCCACCTAATCTTGAGGGCGCGAAAATACTTCAATTATTTTAAATGACTCCTGATTTTAGTAATCTTCTTCATTTAATTTTTTAAAACTTTAATTTTTGATAAAAATTTACTCACAATGGGGCTATCGTTCAAGATAATTTTCCTATTTTGGTTGCTTGGAAATCACCTTTTACAAATCATACACACCTAAATCGATGAAGAAATTTACTAATAAAATTGTCCTGTCAATTGTTGCTCTTGCCATGATGTCACTGACATCGCTGGCGCAATTAAGTGGAACATATACTATTGATCCAAACGGAACTGGAACAACTAACTACGCGAGTTTTACTGCAGCTACGGCAGCCTTAACAACAAGTGGTGTTAGTGGCGCCGTTACTTTTAATGTTAAAGAGGGAACCTATACTGAGCAAGTCTCTTTTGGGGCGTACACAGGAGCCTCTGCTGCCAATACGATTACATTTAAGGCAGATGCGGCAAATACATCTGCTGCTATCATAACATTTGCACCAACTTCATCGGCAACTACCTCTAATTATACAGTTCAGTTCAACAACGCTGCCTATATAACTATGGATGGTTTAACAGTTGCAACTGCAGGAACTACCTATGGTCGTTTGGTCAACATGACAGGTTCAACCAACAATGTGATCAATGTCGACAATTGTACTTTCAATGGATATGTAGGTTCTACATCAAGCTTTTTTGCTCTATGGTATGCTATATCTGTCTCTTATGATTCATTGACTATCGAGAACAGTACGTTCAATGATGGTTCTTACGCTCTTTATGTCTCCGGAGCAACTGCATCTCCGTCAGAAAACTTTGTCTTCAGGAACAATGCGGTAAACGACTTTAGTTATGGTTACGGTGTGAGAGCTTCCTATTGTATTTCCGGAGATGTATCAAACAATACAATTCGTCAAAGCGCAACCTCTACAAGTTTCGGTTATGGGGTTCAACTCTACGGATGGTCGGGTAATTCAAACCCGGACACATGGACGGTCCATGACAACGATATCAGTCTAAATTACGGCTATGGTATTTTTGCATATTACATATATTCTCCATCTACTGCGCCTACTACAATATATAACAATGCTATAGTATTCAAAAACTCCGGATCATCATACAACTATGGTTTGTATGCTTACCACCCTTCAAATGTGGAGGTTACTAACAATACATTTAGAACAGGTTCAGCTTATGCAACAAACAGGGCTGCTTATGTTTTAGCTTCTAGTGTTAGTAGTTATCCAACGCCAAGTATCACTCTTAGAAACAATATTTTCCATAACGAGGTGCAAGGTTACCCTGTTTACTTTTCTATACCGTCAACCGTTTCTAATTATATAACCTCGGAAAACAATCTTTTTTCCACGCCAACATCTGGTCTTTCAGGTTATTACTACGGAACTTCTAATTTAACTTCTTTTGCTGCTTACCAGGCTGCTTCAGGCGATTCAACGTCTTCTGAGGGAGATCCTCAGTTCACGAACGCTGGTGACTGGCATATTGAAGGTCTCGCTGCAAGTAACAACGCACAGCCTGTATCATACATTACTACAGACCTTGACGGAGATGCACGTTCATCGTCAACTCCGGATATTGGAGCGGATGAGTTTGTCCCTCCAGCATGTGCCACACCGTCTTCATTGACATTTGGAGCAATCTCTGCAACCAGCGCATCTGTTTCATGGATGGGTGCATCCTCGGCTTATGAATTAGAGTGGGGATTAACAGGGTTCACTCAAGGAACAGGAAGCACGACTTCAGCAACAACAACAAGTGCAACACTTCCTGGCCTGTTTTCTTCATCTACTTATGATTTATATGTAAGATCAAATTGTGTTTCTTCGGGTAACGGATATTCTGGATGGTATGGTCCTGTGAGTTTTACTACACCATGTCTTCCATATGCGGTAACCAGCACAACCGGTTTCATTGAGAACTTTGATGGTTCAAATTGGACTGCAAACGTATCTTATCAAAATGATGTTTTTGATAATTGTTGGGATAGAACGCCAACAGCTTATTCTTCTTTTGCATTTCTTGTAAATTCAGGAGGCACACCATCTTCTAGTACTGGGCCTTTAGCGGCAAACAGTGGAAGTAACTATTTGTACACAGAATCATCATTTGGTTCAGCAGGTTCTCCAGCATTGGTTAAACTTCCAACTTTAGATTTATCGGCAACAACCAATCCGGAGCTTTCTTTTTACTACCACATGTACGGTGCAACCATCACAGGATTATGGGTTGATGTATCTACAGACAATGGAGCAACGTTTACTGCTATTGACTCTCTTGTAGGATCTCAGCAAACTTCTCAATCTGCGTCTTGGACTCAGCATATGACAAACCTAGCGGCGTACGCTGGAGATACTATCGTTATTGCTTTAAGAACCCAAAAGGGTGCCTCATTTACCGGTGACCTTTCGATAGATAATGTATCGGTTCAAAACGTTCTGTGCTCAGGTCCTAGCTTCCTAACATCAAGTGGGGTTAATGGGTCAGGAGCGACCATTAACTGGGTTGTTCCAGATACTGCAAATCCAACGGTTATTGCATGGGGTCCATCAGGATTTACTCCAGGAACAGGTTCAACGGTTACAACTTATGATTCAACTTATACTCTAAACACATTGGCCTCTGCAACATGCTACGATGTTTATGTTCAGTCAATGTGCGGAACCAATGGTTCTCCATGGGTTGGGCCAGTTTCTTTCTGCACTCCTTGTACAGCAGCAGCGATGCCTTACACTGAGGATTTCCAGAGTTGGAATTCTTCGTTACCAACTCCTTTACAGTGTTGGGATATTGACAAAGGAACCAATACTGCTCTGCTTTATACCAGTCCAACTACATCTAACAATATGGTTCGTTACAATTATTGGAGCTGGCCGGGAGGTTTAACTGCAATTATAGAGAGTCGACCAATTGCTATTTCAAGTGCAGCGACGGTAAGCTTTGACTGGTCTCACTCGAATCAGTACTATACCTCTTACAATGATGCTTTGGCATTAAGAGTTCGTAAATCAACAAGCCCTAATTGGGATACTTTGGTATATCTAAATGGTCAATCTTTTGGATCAACAGGGTCGGCAATTTCCACTCCAGGTTCATTTGTAACTGAAAGTGTATACCTAGATACTTCTTATGTAGGTCATGACGCTATCTTCGAATTTTACGGTGCTTCAGGGTGGGGACCAGACGTATTCATCGACAACTTTGCCGTTGGCTTTATTCCCACATGTCCTGATCCGGTATTGACTTCAACAGGCCAGACGGCTTCAAGTGTAACCTTGGCATGGTCTACTGTAGGAACAACTGCTTTAGGTTCTACGATCACATGGGGACCGCAAGGCTTCTACAGCGGAACCGGAGCTACTGGAACTGTCGTTAGTGCAGTAACAACGCCACAAACGATTTCTGGATTAACAGCCAACACCTACTATGATTTCTGGGTTCAGGATTCTTGTGGAGGTGCAGGAACTTCAGCAATGGTTGGTCCAGTTACAGTTAAGACAAGTTGTCTTACAACTCTAAGTGGCGTTTATACTATTGATACTGCAGGAACAGGTGCGAATAACTTCGCTTCTCTTGATAGTGCAGTTCAGTTCTTGGGTGCGTGTGGTATTTCAGGTCCAGTTACATTTAATGTTGCTGCAGGCTCTTATACTGGAAGCATTAATTTAGGCCAGATAGTAGGTGGTAGCTCTACCAATACGGTAACCTTCAATGGTCCTTCAACTGGAACGGCAACGATCACAGCTCAATTAGGTAGCACTTCAGTTGTCACCCTTGACGGATCTGAGCATGTTACTATAAGCGGATTGACCCTTTATAGTCCTGTTGGTTCAGCAGTTGTCCTTACCGGCGGAGCGCAGTACATCACATTGGATAACAATGTTATAATTGGAGATACTTTAGGAACAGGAACCTCTGCTGCAATTACCGCAACAAATTCTTTGACTAGCCCAACTTCTTATGGCTTGAATGCGGAGCATGTGACAATAACCAATAACCATATTAAAGGCGGTTATTATGGAATTGTAATCAATGGT
>CAJVWI010000013.1 GCA_913009655.1 uncultured Cryomorphaceae bacterium | reverse complement strand
ACCAATAGTATGTTTCCAGTTCATCACAGAGTTGTTATTGAACTTTAAATTTATATCTAAATAACGGAAGTGTATAATTTACACTATAGTAAATTTTACCATAAGTGATCTAGTGCTATTAATTGATACTCAGCAACAAGCGTTTTTATTAAATTAGATAAATAGATCCTGGCTTGATCTCCTAACAGTGTTCGGAAAAAGCTGCTGTCAAGTTTTCTGAAATCATTTCAGCCGGCCTGCCCTCTATGTGATGTCGCTCCAGCATATGTACTAATTCTCCATCTTTAAATAATGCCATACACGGAGATGATGGAGGGAACGGCAACATCAACTCTCTCGCCTTATCAACAGATTCCTTGTCATTTCCCGCAAACGCCGTAACTAGATTATCAGGCTTATTGGTTGATTTCTGAATAGCCATTCTTACCCCAGGCCTTGCCGCTGCTGCTGCACAACCACAAACTGAATTAATAACTACTAAAGTTGTTCCCTTCGCACTTGAGATTACATCTTCCATCAAGATTGATTCACGAATTTCCTTAAAACCAGCATCTATCAATTCCTTTCGCATTGGCTCTATTAAGTCTTCTGGATACATAGTAATTAGTTTTACAAGTTATTTATAATAAAAATCAATTGTGATCCCTCAAATTTAATGCCGAATCACATTCCCCGACATAATGACATAAAATCATATCATCAAAACTCTTTATGTCTAAATTTGTTCTTCTGAATATGCTATCAATGAACTTCAAGCTCCTTCTATCTCTTTATTTTTTTATTGGAACAATCTCTATTAGTGCTCAAAATGCTATTTCCATCCTTGAAAGAGCAGAAAAAATGAATAATAATTTATCCTCATATTCAGAAATAGAAATAATTTCGAAAAACCCACGCTACACAAAAAAAATATCTTTAAGAACTTGGAGTCTAGATAGCGATTACTCTCTTGTCGAAATCACCTCTCCAAAAAGAGACTCGGGAATGGTTTATATGAAATCAGGGAAAAGGCTTTTCACATATTCTCCCAAAACAAATCGAATTATCAAACTGCCTTCGTCAATGCTTGCTCAAGGATGGATGGGAACTGATGCACAATTTGATAATATACTAGGAACAGCCTCTTTATCCCAAGATTTTAGTCATGAGTTGAAGATGGCTATTACTATAAACAACGACTCTTGTCATTTTATTCGCTGCGTCCCTTTACCTGAAACTCCTGTTGCTCACGATCACATTGATGCATTCATCAATAAACAAAATGGAAGTATAAATCGTCTAGAAGTTTACAATAAAAAAGGAGCTTTGATTCAGCAGATAGATTTTCTGGAATACAAGATTATTGATGGGATTCAAATACCTATTTTCATAAATTTTAGTGCCAAAAAAGGAACTCAAAATACAGAATTAAAAATTTTATCTTGGAAAAAGCGACCCGACTTGAAGCAAACCTTTTTCACAGAAGCAACAATGAAAAACTTAGGGCCATGAGTTTATCCTTAACAATGGCATGGAGGAATATAGGAAGGAATAGAAGGCGCAGTGCAATTACTGGATCTGCAGTAGCCTTTGCGCTTTTTTTTGCGATCTCATTAAGGTCGTTTCAATTGGGCATCTACGAACATATGGTTGACACCCTTGTTGGAGGGATATCCGGATATATCCAAGTCTCTGATAGTGCTTATTGGCCTGCTCAAAATATAGATTTGGCGATCCCCGAGAATCCTCAATGGAAAAAAACTCTTGAAAACGACAACAGAATAAAAAGTGTAAGACCAAGGTTGACAGGGTTCGCTCTATTAAGTTCTGAAAAAGAAAGCTCTGTTGCCCAATGGATCGGTGTTGACTTTGAACAAGAGGATACTGCATTTTGGAAAAATAGATTGAGATCAGGAAATTTTAATCCCAACTTAAAAAAAAATATACCTGTGTGGCTTGGTAAAAGATTAGCGGAGGGGTTAAATGTCGATGTTGGTGATACAATTGTTGGTCTTGGGCAAGGGTATCAAGGAGGTATGGCCAATGACCTACTAATTGTTGCAGGAACTTTGGCTCTTGGGAATCCCGAACTGGAAAAAAGAGCAGCAGTTCTCAGGTTCAACGATGCGCAAGAATTCAGCGGAGCCTATGGCATGTGGGGATCTGTTTTGATCACACCTTATCAAAAAGAGAAATCTCTAAGCTTAAGTTCACAATTGTCTTCAGAGCTCAAGCTGGAAGGTGCCAGCTGGAGTTCATGGGAAGAGCGAATGCCTGAGCTTAAACAAATCATTCAAGCAGATTCTGCAGGTGGAGTCGTAGTCCTTTTTATTTTATACACTGTCATTTCATTTGGTCTTTTGGGTACTATGATTATGCTTGCAAGTGAACGCCGAAGAGAATTTACCATGCAGATTGCTCTTGGTGTCAAAAGAAGTGTGCTGGCAAAAGTTGTATTAATTGAGGCTCTTTTAGTCGGGGCTTTCGGTTCTGTTTTCGGAATCATTCTGGGTAGAAGCTTAGCTTATTATTTGCATTTAAATCCACCAAGATTACTCGGTGATGCGGCATTAGCCATGGAAAATATGGGTTGGGAACCGGTATTGCCACCATCATTAGATTGGTCTATCACCTTTACTCACACAGCAATAGTAATTTGTATAGTTCTCTTGGTCAGTTTATGGCCAGTATTAACAGTTTATAAATCATCAGCAATAAACCGATGAAAATAATAATTATGGCTTGGAGAAATATATGGAGAACTCCATGGCGCTCATTGGTGGTAATTGGAGCTATGTCGCTTGGTGTCTGGTCAGGAATTTTCATGATGGGATGGATAAACGGGTTAAATGATCAACGAACGATAAGTATGTTAGATGATAATGTTGGACACGGACGTATTTGCTCCAAAGATTTTCTTGAAAAACCGGAAGTATTTTCAACCATTAATAACCTTGAAGCACTCTCAAATAGGCTGGTTGCAGATTCCAATGTAACAACTTTTTCGTCAAGAGTCATTTGTAATTCAATGATACAAGCAGGCTCTGGATCTGCTCCTATCATAGCATATGGTGTTAACCCAAACAACGAAAAAAAAGTCTTCAAATCAGTACAAAATATTTCGAGTGGAGAATTTTTAAAAGGACAAGTTGGAGATGAAGTTGTTTTGGGTGAAGCTTTGGCCCGAAAACTTGAAGTTGATATTGACGATAGGGTAGTTTTAACTTTCCAAGACATAAACGGAGATGTGCGAAGTGCCTTATTTTGGCTAGTTGGAATCTATGATGGGGCATCAAGCATGATTGAAGAATCCATAATCTATGTTCCTTCAAAAACTATTTCTTTTCAAATGGGATTGATAGATTCAATTGAGCTATCTAACGAGAGTCAAATAATAGCTCATGAAATCAATTACAGAGTGAAGAATCCTTATGAGATTGGAAAAGCAAACAATGCCCTTGAGTCAAGCTTTTTGAAAAATAGAAATTCTGAATCTCAATCAATCGTATTTAGGACCTGGAAAGAGGTTAGTCCTGATTTAGGGGTAGCTGATGCTATACTGTCTCAAAGCTTACTTCTTTTCATGATGATCATTTTACTGGCTATGTCTTTTGGGATTTTGAATACCATGCTCATGGCTATTTTAGAAAGGACAAGAGAGTTGGGCATGCTAATGGCTATTGGAATGAATAAGAAAAAAATATTTAAACTAATTGTCTCAGAAACCATTTTATTGAGCTTTGTGGGGCTCCCTTTTGGGCTTTTTTTAGGACATATTTCTCTTTTAGTAACCTCTAAAACTGGCATCACCCTTAAGTCAGTTGAACAAGGTTTTGAACAAATGGGTCTGGAGGCTACCGTCTACCCTTCCGTTGTTCCAGAATATTATTTGCCTATTGTAGGACTAGTTTTGATTTTATCCTTCTTATCCTCAATATATCCAGCTATAAAAGCACTAAAACTAAATCCAATTGAGAGCATGAGAGTTCTTTAAATATTATTTGATATGTCACTTATTCGTCTAGAAAATTTAAATAAAATATATGCGTCCCAAGCAGGAAATGTGCATGCAATAAATAATATTAGCAGTGACTTTAAAGCCGGTGAGTTCACATCTATTGTTGGGCCTTCGGGGTGCGGTAAAACAACGTTGTTGAACGCGATTGGCGGTTTAGATAAACCAAACTCTGGAAAAATATGGATAGATAATACGGATATTACCTCTATGGGAGATAAAGTATTAATAGACTTTCGCTTAAGAAATATTGGATTTGTATTTCAAGCATATAATCTAATTCCTGTACTCACCGCATTAGAAAACACAACTTTCATTTTAGAACTCCAGGGGGCAGAGAAAAAAGTACGTAATGAAAGAGGTATGGAGCTTCTTAAAGCTGTGGGGCTTGAGGATAAAGCCAATAGCAGACCCAATCAACTATCTGGTGGACAGCAGCAGAGAGTAGCTGTTGCAAGAGCTCTTGCCAGCCGACCTCGTTTTGTTTTAGCCGATGAGCCCACGGCGAACTTGGACTCTAAGTCTACAGAAACACTCCTAGACATAATGGCAGAGCTAAACAGCAAAGAAGGGACTACATTTATTTTTTCTACACATGATCAACGTGTCATAGATCGGGCCCGCAGAATTATTTGCCTTGAAGATGGTCGAATAAAATAAGTTGAATTATTTAAGCTTCTTGTTTAATCCAAGACCAAATTAATTTAGCTTTTGCGACTCCAATCAAGGATTCAATGGAATTCAAATCTGACTTTTTCAATCTGGCAATAGACTTAAAAGAGCTTAACAAAACCTTTTGAGTAGATGGGCCTATTCCTTTAACTGCATCTAATTTTGACTTGATGCTAGATTTGCTTCTCTTTTTTCTATGAAAAGTAATACCAAACCTATGAGCCTCATTTCTTGCTTGCTGTAGTATTTTTAAAGACTCTGACCGCTTGTCTATATACAATGGTATAGAATCATTAGGAAAGTATATTTCTTCCAACCGTTTTGCAATTCCGACTATTGATATTTTACTGCTTAACTCTAAATCATTTAATGCCTTAATAGCAGAGCTCAATTGTCCTTTACCACCGTCTATGACTACCAAATTCGGAAGGGGCCCACTCTCCTCTAAAATTCTTCTATATCTCCTGTAGACAACCTCTTCCATTGAGGCATAATCATCAGCTCCAATAACAGTTTTGATATTAAAATGACGGTATTCATTTCTTGACGGCTTTCCGTCTCTAAAAACAACACAAGCGCTAACTGGGAACTCGCCTTGAATATTAGAATTATCAAAGCATTCAATATGACGAGGCTCACAAGGCATCCTTAAATCGTGTTTCATTTGAGCCATGATCCGATTTGTATGTCTGTCTGGGTCTACAATTTGGATATTTTTTAATCTCTCTATTCGATATGCTTTCGCATTTCGCAAACTCATTTGTATTGCAGAAACCTTATCTCCACGAATTGGGACCTGAAATTTTATTCCTGGCAGCTCATATTCTACGGAATGCGAGAGAAGAATTAGCTTTGCCTCAGATTTAAACAAAATACGAATTTCAGGGATTGCCAATTGGAGTAATTCCTCCGGCTTTTCTTGCATTTTCTTTTTTAACTCAAGTGTAAATGAATGAACCAATGAACCTTCCCTGATCATCATAAAATTAACATACCCGTATTCAGCATCGTCAACCACAGAATATAAATCTATCTCTCCAAATGCTGGATTTAAAACGGCACTTTTTGATTGATATTTTTTCAAATGCTCAAGTCTTTCTTTAAACTGATGTGCTAACTCAAATTGACTTTTTTGAGAATGGAGCATCATGTCTTCATGAAGATTTTTTCTTATCGCTTTTAATTCTCCTTTGAGTAGCCTTCGAACGGATTTAATATCTTGATTATAGGATTTTTCGCTTTGTTTATCTTCGCATGGTCCCTTGCAGTTTCCCATATGATATTCCAAACAAACCTTATGCTTACCTCCATGAATAGAACTTTCGGATAGTGATAATGAACAGGTTCTAAAGCTATAAAGTTGTCCAATTAATTCCAACAAAGTTCTCAGCATTCTAGATGAAGGGTAGGGGCCAAAATACTCAGAACCGTCTTCAATCCTATTTCTGGTACTAAAAACCCTTGGGAATCTTTCCTTTTTTATACATATCCACGGGTAGGTTTTTCCATCTTTTAGATTTATGTTATACCACGGCTGGAATTTCTTTATCAACGTATTTTCTAGTAAAAGGGCATCAAATTCTGTATTCGTTATTATTATTTCAACATTTTCTACTCTCCGCACTAGCATTCTCAGCCTTTCTTCACTATGTTTTTTTGAAAAATAACTACTGACACGTTTTTTTAAGTTTTTAGCCTTACCAACGTATAAAATTTGACCCTCAGAATCTATATGCTTGTAGACTCCAGGTTTATCAGGTAGAGTCTTTAAGATGATTTTTATTTTTCTTAGTCGGTCTTCGTTTCCCATTTATATAACGACCAAGGCCGCACTGAATTTCCAGAGCGGCCTTGATTAAAAAAATTAATGAATGACTATTGGGTCAATAATGTAACATCTCCTGTGTAGTCATTTTCAAAAGCATTTGCATTATCTGCTATTCTAAGGACATAATAATAAACACCGTCAGATAATTTAGTGCCACTCTTATCTGTCCCTTTCCAAGGGTTAGCATTATCATATGCTAAATTCTTATAGACAATCCGTCCAAATCGATTCATGATAGTCAATTCTCGTCGGGTCTGATAACTCATTATACCTTGAATTATAAAGTCATCATTAACCCCATCATTATTAGCTGTCAAGACATTTGGAATAACAATACTGTCCAGCGGTGGAATTGGAGGAACGGGAGTCCCATATTCGATCCAATTTGAATATGCAGTATCCTGCAAATAGTATACATTGTTGGAATCTGTCACATGTGTTCGTGTTCGAATAGAAAACTGCCCAGGGTCGTTACCGTATGGACTCACAACAACTAATGCAGTATCTGATGTGACCTTATAATCTTGCCAAGTATATTCTCCCGGAACTCCAGGTATACCTTTACCAAACTGAACTGTATATTCTGGACTATCCCATCCATTATAACTATTCCAAACTATTGGCATGCTCATTGGATCCGTAAGGTCTCCGCGGAGCCATATACTATGAACCACATTTGACGGAGGTTGAGGTAATCCATTAATTATTGTCTCTACGTAATATCTATGACTTTGTGCGTCAACTCTAGCTCCACCAATGGTATTATCATCCCAATCACGAATTGTGGAATCAGATAACGACGTTATTTGGTTATATGTTGTTCCATTATCATCAGATCTCCAAATACGGAAATTATTAAACAAGTACGTAGGGAAAGTTGCTGGATCAATATCCCAATAAATATGAGGGCTTTCATCCTCATCAATTGTAACATTTGTCAACTTTAAATCTAGATTTACGCAATCATTGACTAATAAAACAATGGTATCAAACTCGTTCATGTCTTTACCGCACTTATTCAGCAAAGTGTTTCCATCATTACCAACTTTTGAATACAAGAAATATTCTCCATTCATTGAAAGAGGTGCAAATAGCTTAACACGAATAGAGTCTGTTTCTCCGTTTACATTACAAAAAGGTACCAGTTCATCAATAGGAATAGGCTGGCCATTAGGAGCTGTTAAACGAAAATCAGAACCATCAGGTGAGATAGAAATACATTCAACTGAAAGCGTGAAATAAAGCATGACATTTGAGTCTAGGCAGTTATAATCCACTTGCTGTTTACCATCAGCACGAAGTGATACTCCAGGAGCATTTTGATCTAATTTAACTCCTGCATTGACAATTGCATTGCATGCCGAAGCAACTGAAACTTGTATTTCTCTATTAGAGGATCCTACTTTTTCCCAAAATCCATAAGTGCTGTCAAAACGATACTCATTAACTCTCACGGCAATAACAGAAGTTTCCTGTGTGGTAGCCATAAAAGTTATATTCCCAGATTGAGGATCTATAGCAAAAGGACTCAATGGGGATGTGTTAATTGGATTTGTAAAAGTGTATCCTGCTGCGTAAGGCACTGAATTACCTCCACCACCAGCAAATTCCTTTGCCGGTACTAATTCATATTGAATTGAATCATTGTCCTTTTCGTATGCATTCTGAAGATAATTTATATATCCTCCCGTACAGATATAGCTTATTGGAATAGATACAAAAGTTGGAGACGAATTGTAGCCTTGCGTATTGTTCAATTCAGCTTCAAAGTAGAAGCCAACACCACCAGAATTTGTAATAGCTGTAATCCCTCCTGGCCTACAACAGGATTGCCAATACATTTTATAATCATTACAAACCTGAGTCAGAGTCACATAGCCGATATAAATATTTACCATTGGACTGAAATATGATCCAGATGCACCTTGCGGAATACAGTCGTATGCTCCTAAGCTTGCTGCGCTAAATTCTGGCTGAGACAGTGTGCATGTAACACTAGTATTGAAACTGCATTGTGTAGACTGCACAGTCACATTTGCCGTAGTTCCCAATCCAACCCCGGTTTGTTCTCTATATATAACTACCTTAATCCGATATTGACCTGGAATACCTGTCGAGTCTCCCACATATTTATATTGTATGTCCCCACCTAAGATATGAGTAGCTTCTGACTCAACTGGAGCAAGAAACGCACCAAGAAGAAAAATAAGAATAAATCTTTTCATAATTTTTTAAACCTTTTTACGAAAATAATGGAAACTATTGAAGTAACCATTTTAAAATAGTAGAATGTCAGTTCCCAGTGAGCGTTCGACAAACTCAAAGGGTTTTCCGCAACCTAGCTACTGGGATATTTAGCTGCTCACGATACTTTGCAATAGTTCTTCTAGCTATAGGGTACCCTTTTTTCTTGAGTAATTTAGCCAATGAATCATCAGTAAACGGATTTCGCTTTTCTTCATCTCGAATACTTTCCTCCAGTATTTTTTTTATTTCGCGAGTAGAAACTTCTTCTCCTTCAGCATTAAGCATAGATTCGGAAAAGAATTTTTTTATTAAAAAAGTCCCAAAAGGAGTTTGAACATATTTGTTACTAGCCACACGAGAAACTGTAGAAATATCCATGTCAATATTTTCTGCGATATCCTTTAATATCATGGGCTTTAAATTTTTTTCATCCCCCGTTAAAAAATACTCTTCCTGAAATCTCATTATGGATGACATCGTTAGTATTAGAGTTTGCTGTCGCTGCTTTATTGCATCTACAAACCATTTCGCCGCCTCTAGTTTTTGCTTCACAAAAGAAAAAGCTTCTTTTTCTTTTTCAGAATTGAATGATTTTGACTTCTTATAATGGCTTAGCATCTCCTTGTACTCACGCGAAATATTTAATTCTGGAGCATTTCGTCCGTTTAGTTGCAATTCCAATTTATTATCTATGATTTGAATGGTATAATCCGGAACTATTGTTTGAGAGTTCTGAGTACTTAATGTTACATTATTTCCTGGCTTTGGGCTTAATCGGCTGATCTCTTCAATAGCTTCTTTTAATTTCTTTTCCTCAACCCCAAGAGCTGCAGTCATTTTGGTAAAATGTCTTTTTGATAATTCCTCAAATAAATCAGAAACGATACGCTTTGACAATTTGTTAATCTCATTTGGAGATCTTTGACTTATTTGAATTAATAAGCACTCTCTCAAATTTCTTGCCCCAACACCCGGAGGGTCCATAGATTGGATTACTTCCAATGCAATCATTAGTTCGGATTCTTCAACAATAATTCCCAAACTAAATGCAAGATCGTCAACAATATCTTTTAACTCTCGACGCATGTAACCATCATCTTCAATATTACCAATAATGTATTTACACAATGCCTCTTTTTGAGGATTCAATGAGCGCATCGCTAATTGATCGTTTAGCATATCGCTTAGATCCTTAGTTACAAGAACAGGGACAGAATATAATTCATCATCAGAAGAGAAATTATTCGATTGAAGTTTATAATCAGGAGTATCATCATCTGACATATAGTCATCCATTGGGTCATATTCCGTAGATTCTTGATCTGAGGTTATTTCTTGGTCCCATTCATTTTCTGATTCCTTATTCTCATCCGTATCTATTCCTTCTTCGAGAGCAGGGTTCACCTCTAACTCCTCTTGAATACGATCCTCCAATGATTGCGTAGGAAGCTGAATTAGCTTCATTAGCTGAATTTGTTGAGGAGATAACTTTTGCTGGAGTCTTTGACTAAGAGTCTGTTTTAGCATACTTCCCTAATTCAAAATTCAGCATTTCCTGGAGTTCGTGGAAATGGGATCACGTCGCGAATATTACTCATTCCAGTAACGAATTGGACCAGTCTTTCAAAGCCAAGTCCAAAGCCTGAATGAACACAGGTGCCAAACTTTCTTGTATCTAAATACCAATCCAGATGCTCCGGGTCAATTCCAACATTCTTCATTTTCTCAACAAGTACATCGTGCCTCTCCTCCCTTTGGCTTCCTCCAGCAATTTCTCCTATTCCTGGAAATAATACATCCATAGCTCTAACCGTCTTTCCATCCTCATTTAAACGCATGTAGAACGCCTTAATATTTGCTGGGTAGTCAAATAATATAACCGGACTTTTAAAATGTTTTTCAACCAAATACCTTTCATGTTCACTTTGCAAATCCACACCCCATTCAGTAATCGGAAATTCAAATTTTCCTTTTTTATTGGGTTTACTTTTTAACAAAATATCAATGGCTTCTGTGTATGAACAGCGAACAAATGAATTATCTATAACAAAGTGTAATTTCTCAATTAATTCAAACTCACTACGCTTTTCTTTTGGCTTATTTTTTTCTTCATTGAGCAGTCGTGTATTTAAGAAATTTAAATCGTCTTTAGATTTTTCCAAAACATTTTTGATTATGAATTTGCACAAATCTTCAGCTAAGTCCATGTTGTCTGAAAGATCATAAAATGCCATTTCTGGCTCAATCATCCAAAATTCAGAAAGGTGTCTTGTCGTATTAGAGTTCTCAGCCCTAAAAGTGGGTCCAAATGTATATATTTTACCTAATGCCAAGGCTCCAAGCTCTCCCTCAAGTTGACCACTTACTGTCAAATTAGTTGGCTTAGCAAAAAAGTCTAATTCATAATTAATTGAACCGTCTTCATTCCTAGGAGTTTCATCAAAAGGCAATGTTGTTACTCGGAAAAGCTCTCCAGCTCCTTCTGCATCACTTGTTGTAATGATAGGAGTGTTTAGATAAAAGAATCCATTTTTATTAAAAAAATCATGTACAGCAAAAGCTGCAACATGTCTAATGCGCATGACCGCGGAAAATGTGCTTGTTCGCATTCTCAAATTAGCCTTCTCCCTTAAAAATTCTAAAGAATGCCGTTTTGGTTGAATTGGATATGTTTCTGGGGGGCAATCGCCAAGCATCTGAAGTTCCTTTACTTTGACCTCAACCGACTGTCCACTTCCTAAACTTGGGACAATCTCTCCGCCAACAGATATACTACTACCAGTTGTTATTCTTTTTAATAAATCATCACTAAAGTCATTAAAGTCGACTACGCATTGAATAGATGATTGGCATGAACCATCATTTAAAGCAATAAATCGGTTAGAACGAAAAGTCCTTACCCAACCCTTTAAAACGATAACCTCTCCAATCTTTTGATTTTTTAAAGTATCCGAAATAGTGTTTTTTGGCATAATAAATGATGAGCTTGTAATTTTTTACAAAAATGAGCAAAATTCATCAGATATTTTATCCGGAAAACAACATTCAACAAAAGAAGTTAAAAAACATTTTTTTCATAAAACGTTTCCATAGTATCTTTGAATGTTATTTCTAAGACATCTGTTCATCATGTTCAACTTCAAAAGTTGTATTTTTTTCACCAAAGGTTACGTTTAAAAGTCCCCATGGCAAACGATTCATGTTCAACAATCTGCGAAAAAGCAATGAGACTTTTCCAACGTTTTGGTCTGAAAGCTGTAACAATGGACGATGTATCAAAGGAGATGTCTATTAGTAAAAAAACACTTTATACTTTTTTCCAGAACAAGTCAGACCTTGTAGACCAGACTATTCGTATAAAAATGAAATCTCATAAAAATGAGTTGAATTCAATTAAAAAAGCAAAAACAAATGCAATTGAAGAAATTTTAGCTAATAATTCCATGATGATTAACATTCTAGAACAATTTGGCAAGAATTTTTTTGCACTACGTAAGTATTATCCCTCAACTTTTGATTGGGCGATGAAACAACGAAAAAAAACGATTATTAAATCTTGCAAGGACAACCTTGAGCGTGGAATATCAGAAGGAATTTATAGAAGTGAAATTGAAATAGAAAAAATAAGTTTAATTAGGTATTTCTCCCTTGTTGGGATGATAGAAGATGAAGCATTATCTGAAGTCCCAGAATTGAGAAATTCTTTATTAAACAAAAGTCTTGAGATGCATGTTCAACATGTAGCTACAAAAAGAGGTGTCACCTGTCTAAATGATACTTTACAGTTAAATAAAAATGCCAAATCTTTTGTCATATGAAGAAAATAATTTTATCCGTCCTCTTTTTACCTCTAACATGTTTCAGTCAAACTGCTGAGTCTGTGAAAAATCTAAGCTTTCAAGATGCTATAAACCTTGCATTAGAAAATAATGCCAATGTAAAAGTGCAATCTTTGGAGCGCAAGGCCGCCAGGAAGATTATTTATCAGAAATTAGCCCTTGGTCTTCCATCCGTATCCATTGGTCAAAACTATACTGACAATATTGAACTCCCAGCCCAATTTTTTGATATTGATCAAGATGGAACTCAAGACAAGTTACAATTTGGTAATCGCTACAACGCAGTTGGGGGCATTGGTGTAAATCAACTGGTATTTGACGGCTCTTACATTATAGGTGTCTTAGCTTCCAAAGTCTTGACTGACAGGACTCGTGAGAATTATGAGAAATCTCTACTCGATGCAAGAAGAGATGTTTCTCAAGCATACCATTTAGGTATTGTTCTTAAACGAAATCTAGAAGCTTTGAAAGTGACCTTAAAAAGTACTAAAGAAAGCTTAGAGAATTTGACTTCTTTATATGAAGAAGGCTTCGTTGAAAAACAAGAAGTCGATCAGCTTGATTTAATTGTCAAGAACATTCAAATTAATTCTGTGAACTTAGAAAGCCAAATTTTCATAACTCATCAAGTCTTAATTCTTCATTGTGGTTTGTCTCCGGAAACTGAAGTGCATCTAACCTCCTCAATCGAATCCCTCTTAATTTCTCCTGACGCAAGCAAAGCTTTACTTACAGAAGGTTTTAATGCAATTAGCCATGTGGACTATAGATTGATGGAAACGAATCGCTCTGGGCAACTTCTCAATGTTCAAAATGAAAAAATCCAATTTCTTCCTAAAGTTTATGCTGGATATAATTTGAATCGACAATTTGTTAGTGAAGATGCAAATGTTTTTGACCCTGATGGGTTGCAAAGCAATAATGTGAATTTTTCATCTTGGAATTTATCAGCATCACTTCCAATATTCAATTCTGGAGGACGAATTGCTAAAATTCAAGAAGAGCAAATAAAACTAAAAGAGTTAGACATTCTTTTAAACAACACGAAATTAGCATTGATCTTGAATCATAACCAAGCTCGCTCTGAATATGCAAATGCATTAAAAATATATCAGCTTCAAGTGGAACGCTCAGAAGTTTCAAAACAGATATTAAATAACTCGAAGGCCAAATTGATAGAAGGCACGATTTCCTCAATGGAATTTGCCCAAGCTTCTAACCAATACCAAGAGTCCATAACGTCAATGTTACAAGCTGCAAATAATACTCTTAATAAAAAAGTTTCCCTTGAGATATCTCTTGGCAAATACCAGTTAAAAAATTAAAAAATTTCAGTTTCAAAAAATATTACTTTAAAATTCGAATAATTTCAAACATGACTAAACAATTCCTACCCATAGCTCTTTTGGCGATAGTAGCTTCCTCATGCTCTCCTAAATCAGCCAATACTCCAATTGACTCTTTGACCCAAAAAAGAGACTCTCTATCAGCAATCATGGAAATTGTTAGGGCAGAAATGCGTGAGATAGATGATGATCTAGCTATTCTAGATACTACGAGATCATTTTCAAGTGTAACAATAGTTGATGTTATTCAAGATACGTTTAGCCATTCGTTTAAAGTATATGGAAATGTTAAATCTGATCAATCAGTCAAAATATACCCTGAAACTGCTGGTAAAATTGAGGGGATATACGTTCGGGGAGGAGATCAAGTGAAATCTGGGCAATTATTAGCTTCATTAGATGCTGACGTTTTTAAAGCCACAATTGATGAAGTTAACACTCAATTAAAACTTGCCGAAACAATGTTTAAAAAACAATCTAGACTTTGGGGTCAAAAAGTAGGTAGCGAAATGGATTTTCTACAATCCAAAATGCAATTTGAATCATTACAAAATCGCCTTGAAACAATAAAAAAACAATTGGATATGACGGAGATACGTGCTCCGTTTTCGGGAGTGATCGATAAGGTTTATGGGAAAGTTGGTGAGTACGGATCTCCTGGAATGCAAATACTGCGAATAGTTGGTAACGGGCCTCTCAGTGTAGAAATGCAAGTGCCTGAAAATTATATCACAAGTATTCAGAAAGGACAAAAAGTGGATATGAACTTCACTGCAATAAAAATGGAAAAAGAAGGTTTGATTTCTCAGGTAGGAGATTATATAGACCCCAGCAGCAGGACGTTTAGCGTTTCTGTAAATCTTGCTCAAAACAATAGTAATAAGGTGATAAAAGATAATATGATGGCATCTGTTGACCTTCGAGATTATGTTGCCTATGACGCAATCATGATCCCAAATAAATTAATCCTACAGGATACCAAAGGCGTTAATTATACATATGTTTTTCTACCAAAGAATAAAGAAATTGGGACGGTTGAACGCCGTAATCTTAGTTTGGGAATGTCTAATAACGACATGACCGAAGTTCTTGATGGGCTTTTCAAAACAGATAAAATCATAAATCGTGGAATTCGTTCTATACAGTCCGGAGAAAATGTAAAAATTTACTAAGATCATGGCTGAAGAAAATAATAGTCTAATAAGAAGATTCGCAATAACGGATTGGGCGGTAAATAATAGAGTAACAGTTGGTGTACTAACTATTATTATCCTAGTAGCAGGTTTGATGTCATATCGGGCTATGCCGGCAGAAAGCTTTCCTGAGATTACCCAACCAACTATTTATATAGGAACCCCTTATCCGGGAAACTCTCCAGTTGATATAGAAAGATTAATAACTCGGCCTCTCGAGAAGGAATTAAATAGTGTTTCAGGCATAGATAAAATAACCTCAACTTCAGTTCAAGGTTATTCCTCAATTGAAGTAAAATTCGATTTTAGTGTTGAGGTGTCTGACGCTCTTCAAAAAGTGAAAGATAAAGTTGATGCCGCGCGATCCTCCGCTGATTTTCCAAATGATTTACCCACAGACCCTAATGTTTTTGAATTCAACATAAGCGAGTTAATGCCTATTATGAATATCAATTTATCAGGAGAGTATACAAGTGATCAGCTCGAAAATTATGCTGAATATTTAAAAGATGAAATTGAAGACCTTTCCTCTATTTCATCTGTCGATATAAGAGGTATTGACCAAAAAGAGGTTCGGATTTTAGTTGACCTATCTATTATGGAATCTGTAGACGTTTCATTTAATGATATTGCAGGAGCAATTCAAAATGAGAATATTTCTATCTCTGGTGGAGACCTTCTGGTTGATGGGTATAGACGTAATGTAAGAGTCCTTGGAGAGTTCCAATCCTTAAATGACATTGAGGACATCATAGTTAAAAATGAAAAGGGAGCAATAGTGTACTTGCGTGATATCGCATCTGTAGAATTTGATGAAATTGAACGTGAATCCTATGCCCGTCAATACAATGATCCGGTAGTCACTTTAGACATAAAAAAGAGGTCTGGAGAAAATCTGATTTTGGCATCAAAAGATATCAATGAAATTGTATCTGCGGCACAAATAGACTATTTCCCCAGTAATCTTCTTTTATCGATAACAAATAATCAATCTACTCAAACCAAAAACCAAGTAAGCGAGTTAGAAAACTCGATCATTTTTGGTGTTCTATTAGTGGTACTTGTTTTAACTTTCTTTTTAGGTTTAAGAAATGCTTTATTTGTGGGGATTGCAATCCCTTTAAGTATGCTTTTGAGTTTTTTCATATTAAACTCCATGGGTGTAACTCTGAATTTCATGGTTCTCTTTGCCTTAGTGCTGGCATTGGGAATGCTAGTAGATAATGGCATTGTAACAGTTGAAAACATTTATCGTTTTCTTAGTCAAGGGTATACCCCTATTCAAGCGGCCAAAATGGGTGCTGCAGAAGTGGCAATGCCCATAATAACCTCGACCGCAACTACTTTAGCCGCATTTATTCCATTGGCTCTTTGGCCGGGGATAATTGGGGAATTTATGAAATTCCTTCCCTATACTTTAATCGTTGTTCTTTCATCTTCTCTTTTTGTTGCTCTAGTTATAAATCCATCTTTAGCGGCGAGGTTTATGAAGGTTAGCGAAAATAAAATTAATCGACCGAAATGGGCATCTATTGGTCTTGTGCTTGTTGTTTTAGGTCTTGTTTTTAATTACCTAATAGGCTACGTTATATTCGGAAATATTCAATTTTTCTCCGGGGTCCTCATTTTAATTTTTTTATATGTTTTTGAACCTGGAACACAATATTTTCAAACAAAATTATTACCTGCAATCGAGAAAAAATATACCAGATTAATCGAATTTTCCCTTCGAGGCAAAAACGCAAGATCAACATTTTTTGGTACTGTTGGCTTACTTTTTTTCTCGATAATTCTACTTTCTGTATTGCCTCCAAAAGTTTTATTTTTCCCGGATTCTCAACCTAATTTGGCAAATATTTTTATTGAGTTACCTGTCGGTACAGATATCCAAGAAACCAATATTGTAACATTAGAATTAGAAAAAGAAATCTCCGATATACTAGAGTCCTACACTTACAGTAAAGATGGAAATAACTATAACTATATGGTTGAATCTATTATTGCACAAGTAGGCAAAGGAACGAGTGATCCGAATCAAGGGCCAGATAATGCGGCTACTCCGCATAAATCTAAAATTGTTGTGGCTTTTCGTGAAACGAAATATCGCCTTGATTCTTCAGGGAATTCCGTACTAAGTTCTGACGTTTTAAATCTTCTAAGAGATAGAGTTTCAAATATCCCCGGAGCATTAGTTGTCATAGCAAAAGATGAACAAGGGCCACCTCAAGGTCCACCTATCAATATTGAATTATCAGGAGTAGACTATGTAGAGGTTTTAGCTACAGCTCAGAATGTAAAGAGGTATATCAAAAGTTCATCGATAAAGGGATACGACGAACTAAAAGTAGATGTAGAATCTGGGAAGCCAGAGTTACCTATTTACGTTGATCGTGCTAAAGCTAGGAGTTTAGGTGTTTCTACTGGTCAAATTGGTGATGCACTAAGAACAGCCTTATTTGGTAAAGAGATCAGCCGCTTCAAGAATGATGAAGATGAGTACCCCATAAATATCCGACTATCAGATGATTATAGGTACAATCTTGAAAGTTTAATGAATCAAAAAATAACATTTAGGGATCAGAGCGATGGAAAAATCAAGCAAGTTCCGATTAGCTCAATTGCCTCTGTAACTAAATCCTCAACTTTTTCAGCTGTTAAACGTATTGACCTCGATAGAGTTATTACTTTATATTCAGGCTTGCAAGAGGGAGCTAATGCCAATCAAATTGTTGCCGAAATGAAATCTTTGCTTTTAAACTACGACCTGCCGGAAAGTGTTTCACTTTCATTTACAGGACAACAAGAAGAACAAGCCAAAGAATTTAATTTTCTGTCGAAAGCACTATTGGGAGCAGTTTTTATGATCTTTTTAATCATAGTAGGTCAATTTAATTCAGCACGGATACCATTTTTAATTTTAACGACTGTGGTTCTTTCGTTAATTGGAGTATTACTTGGGCTTGTTATTTTCCGAATGGACTTTGTCATAATCATGACAATGATTGGTATCATTTCTCTTGCTGGGGTTGTTGTCAATAATGCTATTGTTCTAGCTGATTATGCTAACCAAGTTATCGACCGAAGAAAAGCAGATTTAAAATTAAATATAGAATCATACTTGCCGGTAGATGAATTGGCCTCGGCATTGGTACTTGCTGGAAAAACAAGACTTCGGCCGGTACTATTGACAGCGATAACAACTATTTTAGGTCTTTTGCCTTTGGCTACCGGTATGAATTTAAACTTCTACACCCTGATATCACAGAATGATCTTCAAATATATTTTGGTGGAGATAATGTTGCATTTTGGGGGCCTATATGTTGGACGGTTATATATGGTTTGACTTTTGCGACTTTTTTAACTTTGGTAATAGTTCCTGTAATGCTCTATTTATCTGAAGTTGGCAAATCACGACGTTATTGGGCAAAAATTCAAAATGAAGCCTAATTAAATTTTAGTTTTGAAATCAACTCGAAACTTATTCTTTTAATGATCTTTAGTAAGATGTAGACATTACTTTTAATCCATGCAAGCCATTCCTTCACTTTCTGAATTGAGAAAAATGAATATTGAGTCTCTTGAAAAGGCTTCTATAGATATCCGTGAATTTATTCTTAATTCGACTTCAGAAAAAGCAGGGCACTTGGCCTCTAGTCTTGGTGTAACTGAGTTAACAATCGCTTTACACATCGCCCTTGACACCCCTAAAGATATTTTATTATGGGATGTTGGTCATCAAGCATATGTGCATAAAGTGATAACAGATCGGGCAGATGTTTTTAAATCTAACCGTAAAAAAAATGGTCCAAGTGGCTTTCCAAAACGCAATGAATCCAATTTTGATTCTTTTGGAGTGGGGCATTCAAGTACAGCACTATCGGCATTGATTGGATTTGCTAGAGCTGATACATTAACAAAAAGACATCGTCATAAAGTTGCAGTTGTGGGTGATGGGGCATTTACTGGTGGTATGGTATATGAGGCCATGAATGATGCAGGCTCCAAGGGTGATGATATATTATTAATTATTAATGATAACGGTTTTGCTATCGAAGAGAATGTAGGAGCACTTCATGATTCTGGAAAGTATAAAGAATTCTGTAAATCTTTAGGGTGGGATTTTTTAGGCGGTCATATACAGGGAAACAACATTGCTGAACTTCTTCTAAAGATTAATCAGGCCTTAAAGTCCAAAGGGCCAAGGGTTTTACATATTAAAACAAATCGACCAACTATTGAAGATCTTGGACTTTCTGAAAGTTCTCCTGATCAATCCAGTTTCCAAACTCATTTTGCTGAAAAATTAATTGCTATAGCTACAAAAGACAATCGAATAGTCACACTGACTGCGGCAATGGCTCAGGGATGTAGCTTAGATCTATTCAGGGATAAATTCCCTAAACGCTTCTTTGATGTAGGTATAGCTGAACAGCATGTAATAACTCAAGCTGCAGGGATGGCGGCAGCGGGAATGCGACCTGTAGTTAATCTGTATTCGACATTTTCTCAAAGAGCGGTAGACCAATGGATACACGACGTTGCATTGCAAAACTTACCGGTATTACTATGTCTCGACAGAGCTGGAATTGTAGGCGAAGACGGAGCTACACATCATGGTGTTTTTGACATATCACTATTTAGCAGTATCCCAAACACACATATTTGGGCCCCAAGAAATAATTTAGAACTGAGAAATGCAATCGACGAAGCCATACATTATGGTGGTCCTTCAATAATTAGGTATCCAAAAGGAAAAGAGATGAAATTACCCAAAGCACTTATGCGAAAAGGTGGAATGGATATCATAAGATTAGGGCATGGGACAGTTCATTGGTGCTTAGGGCCTACAATTGGAGAGGCAATACTTTATTCAGAACCTTCTGATGTAATTATTGACTTAAGAAAAGCAAAGCCAATTAATTTAGATATGCTTTACTCTTTTTCTAAGACTTATTCTAAATGGATTGTTTGGGAAGATGCCCAATCCATTGGAGGAGTAGGGTCACAATTGGCATCATGGATTGCGGGAAATAATGCTAATATCCAGTTAATCCATCAAGGTTATGGAGATCAATTTATAGAGCATGGGAGCTCAGAAGATTTAAAAAAACAAAATAGGACTGAAATTTAATTATCTGTACCCCAAGCTTTTTTTGACTTTATTCAAAGTTTCTTGAGCAATAATTCTAGCTTTTTCTGCCCCTAAATTCAAAGCTTTATAGATTTCATCCGGATCTTTCATTAGCTCATCAAACCTTATTCTTTCAGAATGAAACTTCTCAAGTATAGCCTCATATAAGGCCAATTTTGCATGACCGTAGCCATATCCACCAGCTCTGTAGTTTTCCTCCATCTTTTTAATAGCTTCAGACGTAGCAACCAGTCTGAATATATTCATAACATTGCACGAATCCGGGCTTTTCGGTTCTTCAATTGATAACGAATCCGTAATTATGGACATTACTTGTTTTTTTAATTGCTTTTCAGAAAGAAAAATGTCAATTACATTTCCATAAGACTTTGACATTTTTTGCCCATCCGTTCCTGGTATTGTCATGATTGATTCATCAATTTTAGCCTCAGGTATAATTAAAACATCTTCTTTGACATGTCGGTTAAAGGCCTCTGCAATATCCCTGGTCATTTCTAGGTGTTGCTTTTGATCTTTCCCAACGGGCACTTGAGTTGCATTATATAATAAAATATCAGCTGCCATCAACACAGGGTAATCAAAAAGACCTGCATTGACATCTGATAGACGATCTGATTTATCTTTAAAGCTATGGGCATTAGCCAACATCGGATAAGGAGTAAAACAATTTAGATACCATGTCAATTCTGTACATTCAGGGACATCACTTTGAGCATAGAAAACAACTTTTTTAGGGTCTAAGCCACAGGCAAGCCAAGCAGCAGCTGTAAATAATAAATTCTCCTTTCTTTTCGTGCTGTCTTTTATTGAAGTTAAAGAATGTAAATCTGCAATAAACAAATACGCATCATTTCCGTGATCATTTGCTAAGGAAATAGCAGGTTTTATAGCGCCTATTATATTCCCTAAATGCTGACGACCAGAAGTTTGAATCCCTGTTAAAACTCTACCCATAAAGCGAAGGTAGGAAAGCCCTGTGAACATATGAAAATAAACCCTATTCTTTATTGGGGTTTAATATTTAAACGATTATAAATTGTAATGATATTCGAAAATATAAAAGTGTTGGTACCTTATTTTCAACTAGCTATTTGTCATACTGGCACTAGAATATTTGTAATTTTTGGGAAATATTTAAATTGAAAACCTTTTAAAGCGTCATAGAGACATGCGTCTTTTTTAGATAAACCCCCTGCTAGCAGGCTTATGAAAAAAACTTAACGTGCTGTAAATCAAAGCCTAATTAACATTTTGATATTAAACATTTCGAATATACTTTTACAAAGATTAATCAAAACCTGCGACTACTTGTTGTGACGACATACTAATCGCATACATTCACCTAAATTTAAATTTAAATAATATGAGTTTTTTAGACATTTTTTTATCAACTGATCTAGCAACTTTTGCTCCAGATGACTATGTTGGATTTACATTCTTCACAGGTTATATGGCTATGTTTGCTGCCTCTGTTTTCTTCTTGTTCGAACGCGGTCGCGTAGCAGACGAGTGGAAGTTATCTCTTTTAGTTTCTGCTTTGATCACTGGTATCGCAGCAGTACACTATTACTACATGCGTGATTTTTACATGGGCACGGGAGAAACACCTGTAGTGCTTAGATATATTGACTGGACATTGACTGTTCCGTTGATGTGTGTGGAATTCTATCTTTTAACTAAGAAAGCCGGTGCTAAGATTGGCTTACTTTACAAATTACTCGTTGCTTCTGTGGCTATGCTTGTTCTCGGTTATATCGGAGAAGCATTTTATGCTGGAGATTCTGCATCATGGATTTACGGAGCTCTTTCAGGTGCTGCATACTTCTATATTGTATGGTTAGTTTGGAAAGGTGAAGTTGCTGAATTAGCTGCTTCTGCTGGTGGAAAAGTTCAAAGAGCTGTAGGACACCTTACTAAGTTTGTTGTTATTGGTTGGGCTATTTATCCAATTGGATACATCCTTGGAACTGAAGGCGGTCTTTTCGGAATGGACGTTGCTGAGATGGTTGGATACAACGGTGGAGTAGATATTTTCTACAACATTGCTGATGCAATTAACAAAATTGGTTTTGGTCTTGTTGTTTACGCTTTGGCTGTTAGCAAAGAAGACTAATTACAATCCTTTTAAAAAAATCAAAGGGCTCCATTTTGGAGCCCTTTTTTTATGAAAAAACTATTTTCTTAATTCGATATCAAGCCGTGCCTGTATATCTTCTCCTAAAGAAGGATCATTAATTACAACATTAGAATGCCATAACTGCAAAGTATCTGCATCATAATCTACGATAAATGTTAATGTATCAGGGAAGTCATAGAACCATAAGGTCTGAAGAGATGAATCAAACGCCCAAATCCCCTCTCCCTGATTAACATAATTTATTGGAGCTAACCCCAACATTAGATTTAAGTAAAAGTCAATGCGATAATCAACGATAGCAGAATCATTACGATCTTCAAAAGTAAATTCTCCTTGAACTGCATCAGCTTCACCTTTAAATGTAGCTTGCGTTGTTGTGTCAAACGGATTATCCATTTCACCTTCAAATGAGACGGAAAAAACTTTCCATCCATCAATTAATCTCTGCTCAAATGGTCCAGAAGCGCGAGGGGGCAATTCATTATTATTTGAATCCCCATTACATCCCACAACGACAAAAAGAACCGCCAAGGATAAAATATTAAAAATTGCCTTGTTATCCATTAATATCTATAAATCGTTCTACATCATGAGTCAAGCCAAAAACAACTAAGACATAATTCTCTTTTATTATTTCATCATCTTCGATAACCCCCTTTATATGAAGCTCTACGTTCCCTGAACTTTCAATTACAGTAACTAGATTAAGCTGATATTTAGACAATAACCCCAAGTCTTTTATGGTTCTACCAACAACAGATTTTGGAGCGGTTATTTCTACAATTTCATAATTATCTGGAAGAGGCATGCACATGAGCATCGATGGATTCATTAATCTCTCCGCCACATTTATTCCGACCTCTTCTTCCGGAGATAAGATTTCTGTTACCCCCATTTTTTCCAATATTTTTCTTTGAGTGTCTCCCTGAGTTCGAGCTACTAAGCGCTTAACACCTATCTCTAGAAGCTTTACTGTAGTTAGCAGCATGCCTTCAAAATTATGACCAATAGAAACAATAACTGCATCCATATCACCTATGTTTTGCGATATAAGAGCACGCTTGTCTGTTGAATCAAGTTGAACCGCATAAGACACATGATCTTTTATCTCGTCAACTCTATCTTCATCTATATCAATCGCAATAACCTCAGCCCCTTTTGCTGAAAGTTTTTTGCAAATTGCTCGACCAAAATGGCCTAGCCCAATAACTGCAAATTTTTCTGCCATAATTTATAAAAGTAATGAAAGTGCTGCTTCTATATCAGCTTTCAAATCACGAATGTCTTCTATACCAACACTTAAGCGAATTAAACCATCTGTGATACCATTTGCTTCACGCTGGTCTTTTGGAATCGATGCGTGAGTCATTGAAGCAGGGTGGCCTGACAAAGATTCTACTCCGCCAAGAGACTCAGCTAAAGTGAATATTTTCATTGAACTAACTACTTTACTTGCGTCTTCAGCACGATCACTGTTAACTGTAAATGATATCATTCCTCCAAAATCTCTCATTTGCTTTTTGGCGACCAGGTGGCCTGGATGATCTGTAAATCCCGGATACACAACTCGACCGACTACTGGATGTGATTTTAAAAAATGTGCAATTTCCTTTGCATTACTGCAATGCCTTTCCATTCTAATATGTAGTGTTTTTATCCCTCTTAAGGCCAAAAAGCTATCCATTGGTCCACATACTGCTCCCGTGGAATTTTGAATAAAGTATAAACGGTCTGCTAAGTCTTTATCATTAACAATTAATGCTCCAAGAACAAGATCACTGTGACCTCCAATATATTTTGTGCCAGAATGCAAAACAATATCTGCGCCAAGCTTTATGGGCTGCTGAAGATATGGAGTAGCAAAAGTATTATCAACGACTAATAAAGCCTCTGCACTTCTTGCGATTTTTGAGACCTTTTCAATATCCACAACATTCAACATTGGGTTTGTAGGACTCTCTATCCAAATCATTTTTGTCTTGCTGTTAACTTTTGATTCAATGACAGATTCATCAGACATAGGAACAAAATGAAATTTAATTCCATACTTCTCATAAATATGAACAAATTGTCGATAAGTGCCTCCGTATAAATCATTTGTAGAGATGACCTCATCTCCAGGAGAAAGTAGTTTCATACAAGCATCAACTGCAGCTAATCCACTGCTAAAACCCATAGCGTGGGTGCCATTCTCAATTGACGCTAACGACGCCTCTAAAGCGCTTCGGGTTGGATTTTGAGTTCTACTATACTCATATCCCTTATGCTCACCTGGGGAGCTCTGGGCGTAAGTAGATGTCTGATAAATTGGTGGCATAACTGCACCTGTTGATGGGTCGGGGTGTTGACCTCCGTGAATAGCCCGAGTTCCAAAATGTTTTGATTCCATAACACGAAGGTACTTAAAGCTCTACTTTCTTGAATACCTATGTGGTATTTTGACAATATGATTGGAAGATTTGCCCCTTCTCCATCAGGCCATATGCATATTGGCAATGCCTCAACAGCATTGCTCTCTTGGTTACAGGTTAGTAGTTACAGTGGTAAAATGATTTTACGTATTGAAGACATTGATCACAAACGATGTAAAAAAATACAGATTCAATCTTAGAGGATCTGATTAAATTAGGATTAGGCTGAGATGAACGGCTGCTATTTCAGTCTAACAGAGAAAATAATTATCAAACCGCATTAGAATCTCTAATCAAAAAAGACTTGATTTTTGCATTTTCATGAAGTAGGAAAGATATTCAAGAATTCATATAAAATCAGGGAGAATCAGATCAGGCTTACCCTGGGACTTGCTTGAACAAGAAATTGCCCTTTGAAGGGCCATATAGTTTACCACTAAAAAACTGGGATGGATATCCAATTATTAGACGTTCAGATAAAATCTGGTCATATAATTTGTTGTAATTATAGGATGACACTTATCAGGGGGCATAACCCACATCGTTAGAGGCCGTGAACTATAGATAAGTGATTCGTTGCAGCTACATCTAGGGAAATTACAACTATCCTAAAATCTCTCATGCATCAAAATGGTATAATCCCAAAAAAAGAAAATTAACTAAAACAGATGGGGCTTGATCATTGAAAGACTATTACGCCAAAGGGAAGATACCAGAGGATATTCTGGAGCAAATAGCCGGGTGAATTGGTTTAAATAAGGACTTATCTCCTTGTAATGCCAAAGATTTAATAAATATGAATCATATAATTGGAATAGGCATTCTGTAAGTTCTCATGAGGTTTTATCTTTGTGACTATGATCAAATCCATGACAGGTTTTGGGAAGGGGCAAACGAAAAGCTCATCAACTCAAATCAAAGTAGAAATTCGTTCTCTAAATAGTAAAAATTTAGATCTCTCATTTAGATGCCCTAATGATTTTAGAGAGCGTGAAATATTATGGCGCAAACGAATTGGAGAAAAGCTCCAACGTGGGAAAATTGATATTAATATTTATCGTGAAATAACTAATGAACTAAAGTCCGGTGTTAACTTAAATTGGCTTAAAACAGTTATGTCCGAACTTCAATCTGTAAGTCCTGAACCAATACCTCACTCAGATTTGCTGATGATGGCCCTTAGAATTCCTGTTCAAAATGATTACTCGGAAATTACAGAAAAAGAGTGGGAAGCTGTTGATATGGCAATCGATAATGCTATTGTTTCTTTAGATGATTTTAGAGTAAATGAAGGACTTGTGTTGCAATCTGACTTGGAAAAAAGTCTTTCATCCATCGAATCGGGGCTTTCCTCTATTGAACCATTCGAAGAAGAACGGATAAAGAAAATAAAAATCAAGCTGACTCGTGGATTAGAAGAATTTCAATTCGATAAGAATAGATTTGAACAAGAGTTAATTTATTACCTGGAAAAGCTGGATATTAATGAAGAGAAAGTGCGCCTCAAGTTTCATGTCGACCATTTTAGGCAATCCATAATAGATGGTAATGGTAGAAGATTAGGTTTTATAAGTCAAGAAATTGGTAGAGAGATAAATACCTTAGGAAGCAAATCCAATCATGCCAGTATGCAAAAAATTGTTGTTGAAATGAAAGAAGCCCTTGAAAAAATAAAAGAACAGGTACTAAATATTTTATGAAACTCCTAGTCCTCGCTGCCCCTTCAGGGTCAGGTAAAACAACATTGGTACATCGATTGCTTGGTGAATTCCCTACATTGTCTTTCAGTATTTCTGCAACGACAAGAAAGCCAAGGTTGAAAGAAAAAGATGGAGTTGACTATCACTTTTTGTCAGTAATTAATTTTGAGGAAAAAATAAAATCTAAATCTTTTTTGGAATGGGAAGAAGTGTATCAAGACAATTTTTACGGATCTCTTAAATCTGATGTTCAAAAACATTGGGACAAAGGCCAAACTGTGATTTTTGACATAGATGTTCATGGGGGAATTAGATTAAAAGAAAAATATAATCTTAATACTTTATCTATTTTCATTATGCCTCCATCATTAGAGGTACTTGAAGATCGATTAAGAAAGAGAGGGTCGGATAGTGAGAAAAGGATTCATGATCGTTTAGCGAAGGCAAAAGAAGAAATAAGTTTCGCTCCAAATTTTGACCATATAATCGTTAACGATCAAATAGAAACTGCATTCAAGCAAATTCATGATCTTGTAGCAAAATTTATACGCCTATGAAAATTGGTCTTTTTTTTGGCAGCTTTAACCCTATCCACAAAAGTCATCTAGAAATTGCCAAGTCCATGATACAATGGAAAAAATTAGATGAGATTTGGTTTGTGGTCACTCCTCAAAATCCGCAAAAAGACCCTTCTATTTTAGCTCCTAACGAAAATAGAATTAAAATGGTAGAATTAGCTGTTCAGCAGTATAAAAAATTTCGGGTTGAAAAAATTGAATTAGAATTACCCACCCCTAACTATACTGTTAATACTATGGAAGCTCTAATTAATAGAGATCCAGAAAATAAATTTTTCTTGATTATTGGAGCAGACAATTTTGAAAATTTAGATAGTTGGAAAAATCCTGAGAGAATTTTAGAGATTTCTAATATTTTAGTGTACCCAAGAGGTTCAAGTCAAATTAATGGTTCTCGGTTATTTTTAACTGATAAAAGAATAGAATTTATTCAAGCCCCTCTGCTTAATGATAGTAGTAGTAATATTAGAAAATCTATAGAAGAATCAAATAAAGTGAACGAGATCAATGATCTTCCAAAAGAAGTAAAATTGTATATTGAATCTCAAGAATTATATCGTTCCCAATAAATTTTCATATGACAGCTTTTTTAACTCGAGTATCAATTGCACTGTTAGAGCAATACTCAGAAATCCATCGAGTTGGAATAATCGTGCCTTCAAAAAGAGCTGAGAGGGTTTTGAGACAAGCTATTCTTGAAGAAATCACAACTCCTGTTCTTTCTCCTGCGATTTTCACAATTGAAGAAGTAATGGCAGACCTTTCAGGTCTTGGCGTTGCAAATAGCATGGACCAATTGATAATTTTATATGACTCCTACGAGAAGCTCAATGAAGGATTTTCTGACAGCCTTGACGATTTTCTTAAATGGGCCCCTGCCGTTTTAAGAGACTTTGATGAAATTCACCGTTTTGGAGTCGACAGCAAAAAAATATTTAAAGAGATGCAAGAAATTGAATCTCTAGAGCAATGGGGACTAGATGAACCTACTGATCTTATGAATCGTCGTCTGGTCTTATGGAGACAATTACCTGGTTTATTTAGTCTCTACAATGAAAAATTAGATGAAAGAAAATTAGGATCTGCAGGACATATTTTTAATCGAGCAAGTCCAAGCAAAAAAGGGCCTACTCAAGAAAATTTTAACTACTGGATGCTCCAAAAGGAAATAGACCATCTGGTTTTTGTCGGTTTTAATGCTCTTACACCGCCTGAGATTAGTCTATTTAAGTCTGCCTATGAATATTATGGTGCAACTGCCTTTTGGGATATCGATGCTCACTATATTAATAATTTAAGTTCTGAAGCAGGACACTATTTGCGTAAAAACATAAAGAATTTACCGGCGAAAATGGTTTCAGAAATCGTGAACCCGCCGGCAAATTTTTTGACATCACAAATTTCATTTTCAATAATACGTGCCAATGGCAATATTGCTCTGGCTAAAGTGATTGGCGGCATTCTTAATAATAAGCATCTCATAGCTAATAATTTTAATAAATGTGCTGTAATATTGGCTGATGAAGAATTATTAATTCCTACTCTTCAAGCCCTACCCCCTGAAATTCAGGAAGCTAACGTTACTATGGGAATGGCTTTAAACTCCACTGTCACTTACTCAAGTATTGATCTTCTTCTTCAACTTCAAGAAGCCAAAGAGATAAGTGGCAAGTATCCATTACCATTATTAGAGGCGACTTTTTCTGATCCTATATGCTGTGCGATGAGGAATGCAAGCGACGGACTTAATATGGAATCACAAATTCATAATCTTAGATATTCAAAAAAAGGTTATTGGTCGGTAAGTGATACGGTTAATCTAATTGGCGAAAATCCTGATTTATGGGAAGAATATCCCAATTATATCTATTATATAAAAAACCTGAGAAAAAGATTATTTGATTATTCAGGTAAAATTACATCCGCATGGGAAATAGAGCCTGCCAAACTATGTATACAAGCATTGGATAGGCTTATAAATTGGACAAAAAGAGAGGATTTAAAATTTAGAACTGTACGACAATTATTTAGATATTTCTCAAAAGAAAGTCCAGTTAATTTTTATGGCGAACCTTTTGGGGGCCTTCAAATTATGGGGCTATTAGAGACTAGAAATCTTGATTTTGATACTGTAATTCTTGCCCCATGCAATGAAGGAATTTTGCCAGGCAGAAGAAGTAGTACATCATTTCTTTCTAATGATCTTCGTAAAGCTTATAAAATTCCTATTTTAAGAGAGCAAGAGGCAATTATTGCTTACCATACATATAGGCTTGTTCAAAGAGCAAAAAAAGTATTTTTTTTGGTGAATACTGGATCTGACGGGTTGAACTCTAGCGAAGCAAGCAGGTTTTTGCAACAAATGGAAATCGAATTATCTCGTTATTCAGGAATTAAATGGGAAGACATTGATCTTGAATTAAAGCTTGATGCAAAGACAATAAAAGGCGAAAGAAGCATATATAAATACCCTTTAATAATTGAACGAACACTAAAAAGACTTAAAGAAAAAGGAATGAGCCCATCATCGGGTTCAACTTATATAAAAAACCCTTATAAGTTTTATTTACAATATGTCCTTGGAATAAAAGAAGAAGAAACCCATAGTGATCGATTGCCTGCAAATATTAGAGGTAATATATTGCATGATTTGCATCAAGATTTATACGAATACTACAAGTCTAATAATAATTGGAATTTATCAAAAATTGAAAACTCTTTAAACTTAAGTATTTCAAGACACTTCCCAATTCAAAGTGACTCAGGTCCATTTCATTTAGAAAAAAAAGTGATTGAAAAAATTGCATATGATTGGTCTAGGGAAGAAGCAAAACGAATACAAGACTTAAATAATAAAGGAAAAAATTGGCAAGTTCATTTAGTAGAAGAATATTTAGAAAGCCATCTAACACTAAATAATGGGGATACTATTAAAATCAGAGGCAAAGCTGATAGAGTTGAAAAATGGGAAAACTATTGGGTCATTGTAGATCTGAAAACAGGAACTTTTCAAAACGACCAGATAAACTTTAAAGAATGGGGTGACCTTTTGAATTCAAAGAAAAAAAAAGAAAAAGCCTTTCAGCTTATGACATATGCGTGGCTTCTTAGTAAACAAGAAAAAAGAAACCCGTCAATGAAATTTAAAGCAGGAATATCAAGTATGAGGCATCCGTCTAAACCAGTAGCGTATATTAAATGGCAAAAGAGCGATAGCCTAACTTTTCAAGAGTTAGAAGATTTTGAAACATTCGTTTTAATACCATTAGTAGAAGAAATATTGAATCCAGAAATTTGTTTTATAGATACATTGGAGATTTGAAATCCCCTGTCTATTTCGCTTCTAAAATTTTGGATACATACTTTCCAATAATATCAAACTCTAGGTTGACTTGATCTGCAATTTTAAGAAGATGAAAACTAGTATTATTCCATGTGTAAGGGATAATTGCTACAGAAAAATAATCAGAGCCCGACTCAACAACTGTTAAACTTATTCCATTAATAGTAATTGAGCCTTTATTTACAGTTTGATATAGTCGATTCAGCTCATGCTTTAGCTTAATTTCCCAACTTCCATTTTGATCAACTATATCAGAAATGACGGCAGTACAGTCAATATGTCCCTGAACTATATGCCCATCTAGACGACTTCCTACTTTAGTACATCTCTCTATATTTATCATACTACCAGGTCGCCAATATTGTAATGTTGTTTTCTGCAATGTTTCGTTTATTGCTGTTACCCTGTAGCCTGTTATTTTCTGGTTTTGATCTTTATTCAACGCTATTACCGTCAAGCAGCATCCGTCATGAGCAATACTTTGATCAATTTTAAAGTCATTCGCTAAAGAACTATTAATATCAAAATGAATATTTGATTTTTCATTTGTCACTGCAACAACAGTTGCCAGATTTTCCACTATTCCTGTAAACATATTTCAAAGGTACGATGACTAACTTAGCTCTATGAAATTGACTTTTAATTCCTCAACATCTGATGGCTTTTGTATGGCGATTGTTAGACCTAATGAACAATCCCTTAATAAGGCCAATATTGATGCAAATCAATCAAAAACAATAATTAGTCGTTTGTCACGAAAACTTGAAAATTGGACTCATTTTGCTTCACATGATATTGATATATTCGGTTGCATAAGCAACCTTGATAACAGTAAAAATTCTGGGAAACATGCTCTCAGAAATTTGGGAAAGGACCTTGCACAAGAATTAATTAGAAATAAAATAAATGTCGTAAGTCTTGATGCAAGTGGAGATTCTTTTTGGATAGCTGAAGGATTATTATTAACCTCCTACAGATACAACAAACTTCTAAGTAAAAATGCAAGTACAGCTTGGTCTTTAAAAGAGTTAGAAATAATTGGATTAAGCATCGAAGAATCTCAAAAATTGTCTTCTATTTCTGCAGCGGTGAATGAGGCTAGAGATTTAGTAAATGCACCTCTATTAAGCCTGAGTGCTGAAAATCTCAGTGAAAGGATCGAAGAGTTGGGAGAAGAATTTGGTTTCTCTACAACCATTTTGAATCAAACGAAAATCGAATCATTAAAAATGGGCGGACTTCTGGGGGTAAATAAAGGTTCTGTTGATCCTGCTACATTCAGTATTTTGGAGCATAAACCACAAAACTGTGTAAATGAAAGACCATATGTGATTGTTGGTAAAGGGGTTGTATATGATACCGGTGGCCTTAGCCTAAAGCCAAGTAATTTTATGGATACAATGAAATGCGATATGGCTGGAGCAGCATCAGTTGTGGGAACATTATGTGCATTAGCTAAAGATAAAATCCCTACTTGGGTAATAGGACTAATACCTGCAACGGACAATAGGCCAGGCGGAAATGCCATAACTCCAGGAGATGTAATTAAAATATCGAATGGGACAACTGTAGAGGTTCTAAACACAGATGCAGAGGGTCGGCTAATACTTGCAGATGCTTTACATTATGCCAAAAAATATGATCCAAAATTAGTTATTGATCTAGCTACTCTTACAGGGTCTGCTGCCAAAGCTATTGGCCCTAATGCAATTGTGGCTATGGGCAATGCCGGAACAGAATTTTGGAAACAAATTATTATCAGTGGTGAAAAAACCCATGAACGATTAGTCCAATTCCCATTTTGGGATGAATATAATGACCTATTAAAAAGTGAAATTGCTGACCTTAAGAACATTGGTGGACCAGACGCTGGAATGATAACTGCGGGTAAGTTTCTTGAGCATTTCACAGACTACCCATATATTCATTTAGATATTGCAGGGCCTGCTTTTTTAACTATTCCCCATGGTTATTTTCATAAAGGGGCTACTGGGATTGGTGTTCGACTTTTACATGATTTTTTCAGTAATGTTAAGTCATGAATAAATTAAAGATTGGTATTACTTCTGGAGATATAAATGGTATCGGACTTGAAGTTATTCTCAAGGTGCTATCTTTAAAAGAGATCCGCTTAAAAGCTGATTTCTATCTTTTTTCTTCTCCTGAAATAATTACAATTCACCAAAAGTCTATAAAAAGCGAAGTTGTCCCGTTTTTTAATGTTCAACCAGGAGGCAACCTTGAGCCAGGAATTATTGGTCTATGTGATCCTTGGGATCGTTCATTTAATGTTCAATTTGGGATTCAAAATAATGAGGGAGGGATTGCGGCTTTTGACTCCCTTGATTTCGCATGTAGTTCAATTGAGAACAAGAAAATAGATGCTTTAATAACTGCCCCACTATGTAAGGCAAATATTCCTCAATCAAAATATCTAGATTTTAAAGGGCACACTGAATATTTAGCAAATCGTTTTAATTCAAGTACTATGATGATTATGACTGCAGATAAAACTAGAGTTGCCTTAGCTAGTGATCATATTCCTTTGAGTGAGATTTCCGAAACTGTAAACGTATCGTATTTAAATAAAAAAATTGATGAGTTTAATCTTGCACTCAAATTTGATTTTGATATTTCAAATCCAAAAATCGCAATCTTAGGATTAAACCCTCACGCCGGGGATGGCGGAAAAATAGGTTTAGAAGAAAAAAATACTATTATCCCCTGTATTCAATTAAAAAGAAAGGAAGGAATAATTGCTCATGGTCCATTTCCTTCAGATAGCTTTTTTGGCAAAAAACTTTATTTACAATTTGACGGAGTTCTTGCAATTTATCATGACCAAGGGCTAATTCCATTTAAGATGCTCTACTTTGAAAAGGGAGTCAACAATACTTGCGGACTCCCTTTTATTAGAACATCGCCTGATCATGGCGTAGCATTTGACATAGCCGGTCAGAACTTAGCCGATGAAACAAGTTTTAGGGAATCCATATTTCATGCTATAAAAAGGACTAAGGCGCGACAAGAATATACCGCTTAATAATATCGGAATGATTTCTCGTCAATTACCGCTGCCCGGATATAGTCTTAAATTGTTAAACTTTCAATTACTATTGTTGGGCTATTAACAAAATGAATGTACATTTGCGGGCTCTAATGAGAGTTTAGACATGAAAAATCGTGAAAACATTTTAGAATTTTCTGGTTTAGCCATGGGTGAACACCACTTAGAGTATAAATTAAACAAAACGTTCTTTTCTTCTTTTGATCTCATTGAACTCCAAGGAATTCATCCAATTACAGTGAATGTAATTCTTAAGAAATCGAATCATATGATGGACCTAGAAATTTCTTTTAAAGGAAAAATAGATACTGTTTGTGATTTAACAAATGATCCCTTTACCCTTGATATTTCTAATATTTTTTCCTTATTAGTAAAATTTGGAGATGAATTTAACGATGAAGACCCTGAAATTCTTGTTTTATCCCAAGGGGAGTATGAAATAAACCTGAACCAATTATTTTTTGAATTAATCGCTCTTTCCATTCCTATTCAAAGAATCAAACCAGAAAATGAGATTATTAAAGATCAATAGAGTTTCAAAATTGAAATAACAATAAAGTAACGCACAATGGCACATCCTAAACGTAGACAATCGACCACTCGGAGAGATAAACGCCGAACTCATGACAAGGCTATTTTACCTCAGTTGACTGTATGCTCAACTACTGGTGAAGCACATTTAATGCACCGAGCATATTGGCATGATGACAAGATGTACTATAAAGGAAAGATTGTTATCGACAAAAATGAAGTCGCATAATTTTTTGAAAGAAAGCATTTTTATAATTAAAAGCTATTTCAATCCCGCATTTTATTTTTTTATCTGCACATTTGTTAGACTAAATAGTTAAACTATGGATTTCAAGGAAGTACAGAATTTTATAAAGTTCGTCACTAAATCAGGAGCTTCTGAAGTCTCTCTGGAAACAGAGGATTATAAGATAACTGTCAAAACTGGTGGTGATCAAACTACTGTTTATGCAGCACCTCCAGTTGCTGCACCGATTTCAATAGCTCCTACTCCGGAAAAAGTTTTGAATGAAGAGAAAGAAAATGAAGATGAGTTTGCTCATTGTTCAACGATAACATCTCCTATGATTGGGACTTTTTATAGAAAACCTAGTCCAGATAAACCATCCTTTGCGGAAATCGGCACCCATGTGAATATTGGAGACACTATTTGCATTATTGAAGCAATGAAACTTTTCAATGAGATTGAAAGTGAAGTGTCGGGTAAAATTGTCAAAGTGCTTGCTGATGATATGACTCCTGTTGAATTTGGACAACCACTATTCCTAATCGACCCTTCTTAGTACTCTGCTGTGAAAAAAATACTGATCGCTAACCGCGGAGAGATAGCTATGAGAATCATCCGCACATGCAAGGAGATGGGGATAGAAACGGTTGCTGTATATTCAGAAGCTGATAAAGAAAGTCTTCATGTGCGCTTTGCAGATGAGGCTGTTTGCATAGGTCCTCCAGCATCTAAAGATTCTTATCTAAAAATATCAAGCATAATTTCTGCTGCGGAAATCACTAATTCAGATGCCATTCATCCTGGATTTGGTTTTCTGTCAGAAAATGCCAGATTTTCAAAAATCTGTTCGGATCATGGAATAAAATTTATTGGGGCCTTACCTGATCACATTGAAAAAATGGGAGACAAGGCCACAGCTAAATTAACAATGAAACTTGCTGGCGTTCCATGTGTTCCTGGATCAGAGGGTTTGATTGAATCCCTAGAAGATGCAGGGAAAATCGCGGCAGAAATTGGATATCCTGTGATGATGAAAGCTACAGCTGGAGGAGGCGGAAAGGGGATGAGAGCAATTTTGGCTCCGTCAGAGCTGGAAAAAGCTTGGGAGTCTGCCCGACAAGAGGCATTGGCTTCTTTTGGAAACGATGGCATGTACATGGAAAAGCTTATCGAGGAGCCGCGACATATAGAAATTCAAATAATTGGAGATCAGTCGGGGAAAGCAAGTCATTTAAGCGAGCGCGATTGCTCTATTCAACGGAGACATCAGAAACTTACTGAAGAAACACCTTCTCCATTCATGACTGCAGAGTTGAGAACTGCAATGGGCGATGCTGCCATAAAAGCAGCAGAATTTATCAAATATGAAGGAGCGGGGACAGTAGAGTTTCTTGTCGATAAAAATCGAAACTTCTATTTCATGGAGATGAATACTCGAATACAAGTTGAGCATCCGATAACGGAAGAAGTTACTGATTATGATTTGATTCGAGAACAAATTAAAATTGCTTCGGGAACGAGTATTTCTGGAAGAAATCATGAGCCTAAACAGTTTGCAATTGAGTGTCGAATAAATGCTGAAGACCCCTACAATAATTTTAGACCAAGCCCAGGCAAAATTTCTGCATTTCATGCTCCCGGTGGTCATGGAGTTAGAATTGATACTCATGTCTATGCTGGATATACTATTCCTTCTCATTATGATAGTATGATTGCCAAATTGATAGTTACGGGAAGAACTCGCAAACAGGCAATCGAGAGAATGAAAAGAGCATTAGATGAATTTATTATAGAGGGTATAAGCACAACAATTCCTTTTCACAGACAATTAATGGACCACCCTGAATATGTCTCTGGCAATTACACCACAAAATTCATGGAAGATTTTACTCTTTCATAGAATAGATAAATAAAAAATGTACGTAATCACAAAAGACTAATTTTGTGATTGAATGAAGCGATTTTTATTTATAACCCGAATAGTCTTGGGTAGTGTCTATCACCTTTGGTATTATTTAATAATGCTGTTTAGTATAATTGGACTTTCGCCTTGGCTTTACTACAGCTCGAAAAAATTTAATCGGTTTTCTAAGTTTTATGGATTTGCTAGACTATGGAGTGCTTGGATATTAAATGGGATTTTCTTAATTAGGAATGTTAAATATGAATCACAGATTTCTTGGGACAAACCTTATATCGTTGTTGCGAATCACACAAGTGAGCTAGATGTGATGTTTTGCTATCGATTGGTTAAATCTCCGACCGTATTTATTGGTAAAAAAGAATTAGCCAATATTCCTCTCTTTGGCTTTTTCTTTCGTAGGTCTAGTATTATTGTGGATAGAAAATCCTTGGCAAGTAAAAGAAGAGTTTTGGAGCTGGCATCAAATCACCTGAAGAAAGGTGTGGGTGTATGTATCTATCCAGAAGGAGGCATTCCAAAAGATAAAACAATGATTCTTGGGAAATTTAAGTCCGGTGCCTTTAAACTAGCGATAGAAAATGGTGTCGATATATTACCCATAACTTTTGCCAATAATAGACGACACCTGCCAGACTTTTTCCAAGGAGGTTACCCTGGGACTATTTATGCAACAGTTCACACTCCGATCAGCGTAACTGGAATGACAAAAAAAGATATTGGATCATTGGGTGATATAATTCATGACGTACTTTTGGGTGAATTAGAATTTTATCGAAAAAAGATATGAAAATAACTGATGATGATATTCAAAATCTCGCTCACCTATCTAGGCTTGAATTAAGTAATTCCGAAGCTATTAGTATGAAGGAAGATCTTAGCAAGATTCTGGATTTTATAGCAACAATTGAGCAGCTTGATTTAAAAAATATAGAACCTCTTGTTTATATGACTACTTCTGAAAATGTTCTAAGAGAAGATCGCGCCAGCTCTAGTATTGGTCATGACCAAGCAATGAAAAACGCACCTGAAGCTGATTCTGATTATTTTAAAGTGCCAAAGGTTGTCGACAAATAATAATTCATTTTCTATCACTCGATTTCGTACCTTCTTAATCTAAATTTTTATTTCAATTTCCATGTTACAAAGCCTTATAATACTATCTTTTCTTTCGATTTTTGTTATTTTCCTTTTGGCAAAAGGCATTCGTATCGTAAAACAATCTGAAGCTATGATTGTAGAGCGCCTTGGAAAATATCATAAAACTCTAGAATCTGGAATTAACATTATAATTCCGATAATTGATCAACCAAGGCAGATATCATGGCGATACAGTGAGAGTGGGTTCAATGGTGAGATTATTCCCATTTTTAAAATGCAGGATCGAATCGACTTGCGTGAAAATGTATATGACTTCCCAAAACAAAATGTTATCACAAAAGATAATGTCGTAACAGAGATTAATGCTTTGATCTATTTTCAAATTATGGATCCCATAAAGTCTGTTTATGAAATTGGTAATTTGCCAAGCGCTATAGAAAAGCTTACCCAAACAACGTTAAGAAATGTAGTTGGTGAATTAGATTTAGACCAGTCTCTATCTAGTCGTGACACGATAAATACTAAACTCAGAACCATTCTTGATGATGCTACAAATAAATGGGGTGTCAAAGTTAACCGTGTAGAATTACAGGATATAAACCCTCCCCAAGGAATTCGCGAAGCAATGGAGAAGCAGATGCGTGCTGAACGTGATCGTCGTGCCACAATCCTGGAAGCAGAAGGAGAAAAAACAAGTCAAATTCTTACCGCAGAAGGACAAAGAGAGTCAGACATTCAGCGCGCTGAAGGAGAAAAAAGAGCAGCTGTACTTGCCGCTGAAGGAGAAGCCGAATCTCGAATTAAAGTTGCTGAAGGAGAGGCCCAAGCGATAAAATTAGTTTCTGACGAAATCAAGGAATTTTCAGGAGATCCGGTTCAATATCTTATAGCTCAGAAATATTTGGAAACCCTTCAAGAAATGACCTCGGGTAAAGACAACAAAACTGTCTACCTGCCGTATGAAGCCTCTGGGATTTTAAGCTCACTAGGAGGAATAAAAAACATCCTTGGAGGTAATTGATAAGTTGAGAGGATTAACTTTCTAAAATAGACCTTAGGGTCGACTCTAATAATGAATCTTTCATTTGAAAAACCGTAAAGCTTCAGTAGGCTTCATATTCATTACACTTTTACTTGATGTAATTGGTCTTGGAATTATTATTCCCGTAATCCCGGCTCTAATCCAAGAATTAACAGGGGGGAGTATTTCTGATGCCGCACAATATGGTGGTTGGCTAATTGCCTCTTACGCTCTCGTGCAATTTTTATGCGCTCCCATTGTAGGAGCTTTAAGCGATAAATATGGACGAAGGCCCATATTATTATTATCATTACTTGGGTTCGGATTAGATTATTTGGTGTTAGCTATCGCGCCGACGATAGCTTGGCTATTCTTAGCAAGAATAATAGCTGGATTTTTTGGCGCGTCATTTACAACAGGTGCGGCGTATATAGCAGATGTAAGTTCTGCAGAAAAAAGAGCTCAAAATTTTGGTTTGCTCGGTGCTGCATTTGGTTTAGGATTTATCATCGGTCCAGTTACAGGAGGGCTTTTGGGTGAGATAGGTCCCCGTGTGCCTTTTTATGCAGCGGCATTAGTAACTTTTTTAAATTTGATATATGGTTATTTTATTCTTCCAGAGTCACTAAAAAAAGAAAACAGACGTGAGTTTGAATGGTCTAGAGCTAATCCTTTAGGTGCCCTGTTTGCATTAAAAAGATACCCAAGTGTTGCGGGGCTTATAGGGGCTTTAACATTTATTTATCTGGCATCGCATGCCGTCCAAGGGACTTGGGCATATTTTTCAATGGAAAAATTTAACTGGTCTGAAAGTATGGTGGGATACTCTTTAGGACTGGTTGGAATCATGAGTGCTCTTGTTCAGGGTTTACTTATTCGATTAATTATTCCGAAAATAGGAGAATATAAAACTATGATAGCTGGTATAATATTTAATATTTGCGGATGTTTATTGTTTTCCATGGCAAGTGAAGGTTGGATGTTACTTTGCTTTATAATACCATATTCACTTGGCGGAATTGCTGGGCCTGCGATACAAGGTATTCTTTCCAATCAAATACCACCTAATGAGCAAGGGCAGTTACAGGGCGCCCTAACCAGTATGATGGCTGCGACAGGCATAATTGGACCACTAATGATGACATCAATTTTTGCATATTTCACTGCTGCAGATGCACCGATATACTTCCCTGGAGCTCCATTTGTAACTGGAGCAATACTGGTATTAATATGCTTGTTCCTGATTATAAGAAAAGGTTCAAAGTATACTACGGGGAATCGTATTTAATCCTTAAATTTAAACTATGATGGAATTTATTTCTCCAGTTACAATCTGGTTCGCGGTTGGGGTTATCCTTTTGGTTCTAGAGATGTTTACGCCTGGTTTTTTCCTTGCCAGCATAGCCGTTGGCGCGTTTTTAGGGTCCGCCACAGCTCAACTTGGCGGAGAGCCTATCTATCAACTTCTAGCATTCATTATCGGTGGTGGGATTTCGTTAATATCTATTCGCCCAGTATTTAAAAAATATTTAAAAGCCAATGGTACTAAAACAAATGCAGATGGAATGATTGGAAAACATAGTGTTGTTAATGCTGATGTCAGTCCTAACGAGCATTTTTATGCCAAAATCGACGGAGTCGCCTGGGATTGTTTATGCTCTAATTCTTTATTAAAAGGAGACAAAGTAAGAGTAGTATCTCTCGAAAGTACGGTGCTAATTACAGAAAAAATAGACTTGAATTAGCTCTCAAAAGATTTATTTTCAAAATTTATTACTGTCGTTTCCAAAAAAAGACTTTTCTTTGCACCCATTAATTTCTCAGATCTCCAAATAAAATGAAAAACGGAACAGTAAAATTCTTCGATGCAACCAAAGGTTTTGGTTTTATAAAGGATAACGATGGCGAAGGCGATTTCTTCGTTCACATCACAGGAACACTCGAACCAATTGCCGATGGCGATGAAGTTGAGTTTGAATTAAAAGAAGGTAAGCGCGGCCTGCAAGCATCTAATGTTCGCAAGCTATAAGTTAATCTCTTGAAGTCAAACAAATAGGGCGCTTGTTAAAAGCGCCCTTTTTTGTTGTTCAACCACGAATTGCTTTTTCTTCAGTAATCCATATTGTCGATACTGCTGCTAAAAGCAAACAAATACCTGCCAAGATCATAGCATATATTGCTTCTTTACCTAAAATACTATAAATAGGATTCAGTGCTTTGGCAGCTAAAATCTGCGGGATAACGATGAACATATTAAATATTCCCATGGATAGTCCCATTTTATTTGAATCAATGAATGAGCTGAGCATAGCATAAGGCATACTCAAAATTGATCCCCAAGACAGACCAATTAAAACAAAACTAAATAAAAGAAATCTCGAGTCATTTATCAAATACATGCTTAAAAAGCCTATTGCGCCAGCTAATAAAGAAAAAATATGCAATAGTTTTCTATTAATTCTATTTCTCGAAGTATAGAAGGTTAAAGCAAGAGCAAATAACATTGAGCTTAACCCGTAGTAGCCCATATATGCTCCCACTTGATCAGCAGCATCATTATATGCCTTATCTGCAACTTGATAATTTGTTTTTTCTAATTCATTGGCAATGCTAAATTGAATTTTATTGGGTTTTGGTGAGTTAAATACATGATCTGTTAATGCTGGAGTAGCTAAAGACCACATACTAAAAAAGGCAAACCAAGAAAAAAACTGAACTAAGCCAAGTTTTCTCATAGTAATTGGCATTTCTCTAATATTATTAAGCAACTCTATTATCAGTTTTCTAAACTTCAATTTCTCTTTTCTACTTCTCTTAAATTCTTTAAGGTCGCTTGGAGGGTATTCATGTGTTGTTAATACTGTATATAGAATAGTAATTAAAAAAATCAACGCGCCAATTGAAAAAGCTACTTTGACAGACATGGGTACTTCTCCAGGCAAGGAAACATTACTGATCCCCATATTACTTACTATAAGGGGCAAACTAGACGCTACCCATGTCCCTATCCCAATGATGAACGTTTGCATTACAAAACCATAACTTCTTTGAGAATCAGGAAGTTTATCAGCAACTAGAGCTCTGAATGGCTCCATAGAGATATTAATTGAAGCGTCCAAAACCCAAAGGCCCCCTGCGGCAATCCATAAAGTAGAGCTATGGGGAATGAAAAATAATGTTATGCTGGCAAGGATAGCTCCAATTAAAAAAAATGGTCTTCGCCGCCCCCATCGAACACTCCATGTATTATCACTTAAATACCCAACAATAGGTTGAACGATTAAACCCGTTAATGGTGCCGCAATCCAAAGCATAGGAATCTCCTGCTCCGATGCTCCTAAATTTTGAAATATTCTACTCATGAAACCTCCTTGCAATGCAAATCCAAATTGGATTCCCAAAAATCCAAAACTCATATTCCAAATTTGGAAAAACGAGAGCCTAGGTTTTTTTTTTGCTAATTCCATTTAACCTCAAATAGATAGTCGATCCTTATTCCAGGAATAGAGTCTAGCTGGCTTGTGAAAAACTCCTGTTTGCTTCTCCGCTAATGGAATCACCCAGGAATCATTTAGCACTTTCTTTCTAAAATTCCTTTTATCAAAAGATGAGTTTAATATCGACTCATGTAAAGATTGAACCTGTGTTAGGGTAAATTTTTCGGGAAGTAATTCATGGCCCACTCTTAACTCACTAATCTCCTGTCTGAGTTTACTTAGAGCCATTGTGACAATTTTAGAATGATCAAATGCAAGTTCTGGAATGTTATAAACCCCCTGCCAAAAGACTCGCTGTGCAAAACTTGAAGCTGATGGATTAAAGTCCTCCATCTTAACAAGCGCATAATATGCAATCGTAATAACCCTAGCTCCAGGATTACTTCTATTGCTTTGAAGCCATGGCAAATCTTTAATATTTTTGACTCTGTCAGGATCTCCAAATGCTCCACTTTGTCTCAAAAAAAGTCCACTTAAGCTCGTTAACTCTTTTAAAACGCGTTGAGCAGCAGTATCTAAATCTTCATCTTCTTCTAGATGATCACCAGGAAGTGCGAGTCTCCTCATTTGACCTACATCTTTTTGCTCAATCAAAAGGACGTTTAAATTTTGGCCATCAAAACCAAAAACAACACAGTCAACAGAAATATTAGGATTTATCATAGATTGTCACAAATGTAATTGATACACTTACTATTCCGCCTTTTTCAGTTAGGGTAACTTTTACACTATCTTTGATTACCAATTTTTTTTTATGTCAATAAAAAACATAGCCGTTTTAACCTCTGGCGGAGATTCTCCCGGAATGAATGCCGCAATTAGAGCGGTTGTTCGAACAGCAGTGTTTTATAATAAAAAAATTTACGGAGTGTCTCGTGGTTATGATGGGCTAATAGAGAACTTATTTACCGAATTAGAATCTAAAAGTGTTAAAGGCATACTTTCTCAAGGAGGCACAGTATTAAAATCAGCACGAAGTGATTTATTCAAAACAAAAGAAGGCAGAAAAAAGGCAGCAAAAAATCTTAAAACCTTTGAAATTGATGGTCTCATTGTTATCGGGGGAGACGGAACATTTAGGGGTGCCCATCTTTTACATGAAGAATTTGGGATTCCAGTAATAGGTATTCCTGGAACAATAGATAATGATCTTTTTGGAACTGACTACACAATCGGCTATGATACAGCAACTAATACGGTAATTAATTGTATCGATAAGATTAGAGACACGGCAAACAGCCATAACAGATTATTTATAGTCGAAGTAATGGGCAGAGATGCCGGATTCATCGCTTTAAGTTCAGGTGTTGCAACCGGAGCTTTAGAAATAATTCTACCTGAGATGAATACTTCAATAGATGAAGTCCTAGATTCTGTTGAACGTGGTGCAGAAAACAAAAAGACAAGCAACATAATTGTCGTCGCTGAAGGAAACAGATTAGGAACGCCATTTGAAATATCTGCAGGGATCTTATCTAAATATCCAAATGTGGATATTAAGGTCACAATTCTCGGCCATGTTCAACGTGGTGGCTCTCCAACAACTCTAGACAGAGTGAATGCGAGTACTCTTGGTGTTGCTGCAGTGGAAGGACTACTTAATGATAAATCAGATGTTATGGTTGGTCTACTAAATAACAAACTTGAATTTACATTTTTACAACAAGCAATTTATAATAAGGCACCTATAGATATGGAGCTTAGAAGAATTGCAAAAATTTTAGCAACTTAATAATTTAAATCATAAATCAAGACATGAAAAAAATTGCAATTAATGGATTTGGTCGAATTGGCCGCCTAACTTTTCGTAATATCTTGAACAAATCAACACTTGATGTTATTGCCATAAATGACTTGACGGATACTGCAACTCTTGCGCACCTTTTAAAGTATGACAGTGCTCATGGACTCTTTCCAGGTTCAGTAGACTTCACTCAAAATAGTTTAATTGTTAATGGTAAAGAAATTATAATCACTGCAGTGAGGAATCCAACTGAGCTTCCTTGGGGTGAATTAGGGATTGATATGGTTATTGAATGTACTGGTCTATTTACTTCTGAGGAGCAGCTTGAAATGCATATTACCGCTGGCGCAAAAAAAGTAGGCCTATCTGCCCCTGCAAAAGGAAATGTTAAAACTATTGTTCTCGGTGTAAACGATCATCTTTTGACACATGCTGACAAAACCTTTAGTAATGCATCATGCACAACAAATTGTCTTGCGCCAATGATGAAAGTCTTAAATGATAATTTTGGAGTCAAAAAAGGTTATATGCTTACTGTTCACGCCTATACAAATGACCAAAGTATCCAAGATGCTCCGCATAAAGATTTGCGCAGAGCTAGAGCCGCCGCAGTAAATATGATTCCAACAACAACTGGCGCGGCAAAAGCAGTTGGGTTGGTACTCCCTGAACTAAAAGGGAAGTTAGACGGCTATGCAATTCGTGTTCCTGTGATTACTGGATCTGCAACAGATATTACAGTAGAATTGAATCGCGATGTCACAAAAGAAGAAGTAAACTTAGCTATGAAAACTGCAGCTGATTCTTATTTAAAAGGGATAATGGAATATACAGAAGACCCTATAGTTTCTTCTGATATCGTTGGAAATACCCATTCATGTGTTTTTGATTCTGGCATAACCTCAGCAAATGAGAATTTAATAAAAATCATGGGTTGGTATGATAATGAAGCTGGATACTCTGCAAGAATGGCAGATATGACAGAATATTTTGTAAACCTCTGAAAATAATCTAGATGATATTAATTATTGAAAGTGGCTCGACAAAAGCTGATTGGATATGTTTAGACCAAAAAGGTACAGAAATATCAAGGTGGTCATTAATGGGATTTAACCCATATTTTCATTCAGCTGATTTTATAGGAGAAACACTTAGCAACCATGCTGAAATTTCTAAAATATCAAAAACTGTAGAGCAAGTGTGGTTTTATGGAGCTGGATGTAGCTCTAAAGATCTAAACAAAATAGTTTTTAATGGCTTAAAATCTGTCTTTAATAATGCTTTAATCAATATTGATCACGACCTTAAAGCTGCAGCATTTGCCACATATAATAATTGCCCTCACATTGCATGCATACTAGGTACAGGATCTAATTCCTGCTATTTTAATGGCAAACAGATTCTCGAAAAAGTGCCTGCTTTAGCCTACATTCTTGGGGATGAAGGGTCTGCTAGTTCCATCGGTAAGAGATTATGTGCTGATTGGATTTATGGTCTAATGCCTCAAGAGCTAAGTGCTGACTTTACAAGTTCATACAAGACTTCAAAAGAAGAGATTGTAGATAAAGTTTACAATCATGAACATGCAAATGTCTATCTAGCCTCATTCTCAAGGTTTGCTGGCGAACACTCAAAGCACCCATACATAGAAGAGATAATAAAAGATGGGTTTAAAAAATTCTTGGAAATTCATGTATTATGCTATGATGAAGCAAAAGAAGGCGTTCCAGTTAACTTTGTAGGCTCTGTTGCAAAAGCTTTTGAAAAATTGTTGCAAGAGCAATGTTCAAAGCTTAATATAAATTATGGTCGTACCCAGGCTAAGCCCGTGAATTTATTAGTCGAATATCATCTTAACACATTGGGGATTCTTGATAAAGAATTAAAAGTTTGATTCGTGGGCTAATTTTTGATCTGGACGGCGTAATAGTAGATACTGCAAAGTATCATTTCATAGCTTGGAAGAAAATAGCTGAAAGCCTTAAAATACCTTTTGGAGAAACAGAAAACGAAAAACTAAAAGGAGTTTCTCGGATTGATTCCCTAAATAAAATTTTAAATTGGGGAGGAATTGAATTATCAAAAAAAGAAAAGGAATATTGGTTAGATATTAAAAATAGTTTTTATCTCAAATGCATATCCAAAATAAGTCCTAGTGAACTTCTTCCGGGCATTTCGAAGTTAATTGAAGACTCTAAACAATCTGGTTTTAAAATAGCTCTTGGTTCAGCATCTAAAAATGCAATTCTAATTCTTGAAAAAGTTAACCTTATCAATTCATTTGATGAAATAGTAGATGGAACTATTGTTTCCTTATCAAAGCCCAGCCCTGAAGTTTTTCTGCGAGGCGCGAAGCTATTAAAACTATTGCCTGAGCAATGCCTAGTATTTGAAGATGCACAGTCTGGAGTATTTGCCGCAAAAAATGCAGGAATGAAGTGTATAGCTGTTGGAAATACTGTTAATTTAGAAGGTGCTGACGTAGTTGTTGAATCTTTGAAAGAAATTTCCGACATCAAATCATTTATATCAGAATATATAATAGAAGAATAATGTGAATTGATATGAAACCCAATATTGATATTAACGAATGGAAAATAATTGAGTCAAAATGGGATCCAAAACACCAAATCGTTTCAGAGAGTTTATTTTCCCTTGGCAACGGGCGCATGGGGCAGCGGGCAAACAATGAAGAATGTTTTGGGGGAGATCATTTACAGGGGACATATATTGGCGGCATTTATTATCCAGATAAAACTCGAGTGGGTTGGTGGAAAAATGGCTACCCTGACTACTTTGCGAAAGTAATAAATGCTGTCAACTTCACTGGGATTAATATTTCTATCAACTCATTACAGCTAGACCTAAATATTGCATCAGTTAAAGCTTTTCATCGTGAATTAGATATGCAGCATGGTGTTTTGAAAAGAGATTTCCAGGCAACTTTAAGAAATGGCATTACAGCTAAAGTAAGTGCTCAAAGGTTTTTAAGTATAGTACAAGATGATTTGGCAATAATAAAATATGAAATTCAACTAGAGGAAGATGCAAGTATAGAGATAACACCTTTTTTAGATTTTAACGTTACCAATTCTGATTCTAACTGGGACGAAACATTTTGGGAAAGTGTTAATCAAGGAAGTGAAGGTGAGAGTGGTTTTGTACATAGTAAAACAAAAAAATTAGACTTTCAAATAGCTGCCGCTATGGAGTGCCGAATTGACGGGCACAAAGGTCTCTCTGCAAATCAAGAATCATACTCAAAAACAAATTATTCGATTTCCGCGAAAAAGAATAAAAAATATACATTATATAAATATGTATCAGTTGTTAATTCTCAAAACACCGAAATAAATAATTTAGAAGCCTATGCAAAAAAACGAGCTATTAATGCCGTAAATCAAGGATTCAATTCATTACTTCAAGAGCATAGTAATGCATGGCTTAGAAAATGGGAGTTGGCTGATATTATAATCGAGGGAGACCCTCCTGCTCAGCAAGCGATACGATATAATATATTTCAATTACTACAAACTTTTACCGGAGTAGATTCACGATTAAACATTGGCCCTAAAGGCTTTACTGGGGAAAAGTATGGGGGATCAACTTATTGGGACACTGAAGCCTATTGTCTTCCATTTTTCTTGGCTTCTTCCGATTCTAAAATTTCAAAAAATCTACTTATCTATCGATATAAACAACTAGGAAAAGCCATTGAAAACGCGGAGAAATTAGGATTTAAAAATGGTGCTGCACTTTATCCGATGGTTACAATGAATGGAGAAGAGTCTCATAATGAATGGGAAATTACTTTTGAAGAAATTCACCGAAACGGTGCTATCGTTTATGGTATATACAATTATATCCGACATACGCAAGATTATAATTATTTAAAAGAAGGAGGACTAGAAGTTATAGTAGCAATTTGCCGATTTTGGGCTCAAAGGGTCAATTGGAGCTTTGAACGAAATAAATATGTTATTCTTGGCGTAACTGGGCCAAATGAGTATGAAAATAATGTTAATAATAACTATTACACAAATTTTATCGCATCATGGTGCTTATCATATGCTATTAAATCTCTAAAAAGTTGGGAGCGAGAAGATCTTGAGAATTATTCGCAATTTATTAGAAATATAAAAATAGAATTAAAAGAATTAAAAAATTGGAAGAAAATTTCTGAAAATATATATTTCCCTTTTAGTGAAAAACTAGGAATATTCCTGCAGCAGGATGGCTTTCTTGACAAGGAGATTGTACCGGCAAAAAACATTCCTCAAAATGATATTCCAATAAATCAGAAATGGAGTTGGGACCGTATTCTTAGATCATGCTTTATAAAGCAAGCGGATACTCTTCAAGGGATGTTCTTTTTCGAAGATCAAACTTCCTTAGAAGTGCTACGTAAAAATTTTGATTTCTATGAACCCCTTACTGTACATGAAAGCTCTTTAAGCCCAAGTGTTCACTGTGTTCTAGCAAATCGTCTCGGGTATAAGGAAAAGGCTTACGATCTTTACCTGCGTACTTCTCGTCTTGATTTAGATGATTACAATAATGAAGTTCATCAGGGTCTTCATATTACTGCGATGGGAGGCACCTGGATGTCTGTAGTTTATGGATTTGGGGGCATGAAAATCATTGGAGATGATTTACATTTTGAGCCAGAATTGCCTAAAAAATGGGCTGGCTTAAACTTTCATTTGCGCTGGCGTAATGCCATTTTACAAATTGCCATTAGACAAAATGTTTTTAACATTACCAATATAAAAGGAGATTCAGTAGATTTTGTTGTTTATAAAAATAAAATCATTCTAAAGAGTGGGGAGAATTTTAACAGTAATATGACTCTTTAGGTTAGTGCTTTTTTCTACATTTAGATTTTATTTCCACACGATATTTTTAACATGCGAATTTTCGCTCTTCCTTTATTCCTAGCTTGTCTTGCTCTTTGCAGTTGCAATATCCAAACAACTAAACTTTCTTATAACAATGAGCTTGGATATCGGCCATTAAAGCTTGAGGGAGAAGTTACCAAACTATACACTCAAGACTATATAAGTGCGGAAGTGAAAAATATCACCTGGCCAAATGGCTTGATCGCAACTTTTCAAGAAGATTCTTCAATATATCTTATTAAAGGGAGAATGAAACGACCCCTTGGTCATGTTACATTTCATACAGATAACGGCGACTTCTCCTTGATAATAAGACAAGATCATTTGCAAGAAATCCAAATTGAATACGATGGCAAAGAGCAAAGTGATTCTGTTTATGTTTTTGGGAGTTTTAATAATTGGAATAGAACATCAATGCCTATGAACTATACCCCAAGAGTTTCCTCTTCCAAGGGGGGGCGACATGTATTAAATTTAAACCTATCTCCCGGTCAATTTGAATTTAAATTTTATGTCAATGGACATGAAGAGGTTGCCCAAAAAAGTTCGTACGCTATAATAAACAATGGCATGGGGGGCTATAATCATCAATTAATAATCAAAGAGACAACTAAACCATGTCAACCTCTAAAGGCGCTGAATATTATTGACCCTAAGATCAATGGTGTCAAGAAACATCATATCAAGCTTGATAGCTTGCCAGAAAATCAGATTGTTTATGCATTATGGAACACAAGTTTAATTCCAAAAAAGTCAATACGAAGAAATAAAAATGGAGAACTATGGATAGAACTTCCTAGGAGAAATAAATGGAAAGTCCGAAACCATCTTCATTTATATTCAGAGAATGGAACTCAAATCAGTAATAATGTTTTAATTCCTTTTGATAAACAAAATGTTATTAGATCAACTACAAAATTAAATCGTCAAGATTGGGAAGCGTCAACACTATATTTTTTAATGGTCGACCGTTTCTCTAATGGCAATTATATGAATGACAGGCCTTTAAATCAAAGCGACGTTATTGCGTTAGCAGATTATATGGGGGGTGATTTAGAAGGTTTGCTAAACGTTGTAGATAGTGGCTATTTCGAAAATTTCGGCTTTAATACAGTTTGGATTTCACCTATTGGTAGAAATCCTGAAGGAGCATGGGGTTTATGGGATAAGGGAGGGGTTAAAACTAAATTTTCAGGTTATCACGGGTATTGGCCCGTAAGTTCAGTATCGCCTGATAATCGTTTGGCATCAAAAGAGTCCATAAAGAAATTGTTGAATTCAGCACACTCAAAAGACTTAAATGTTTTGGTAGATTACGTTGCTAATCATGTTCATTTAGATCACCCTGTTTATAAAAAATATCCGGAATGGGCCACGCCTCTCTATCTTGAAGATGGAAGTATAAATACTGAAAAGTGGGACTCTCATAGATTAACAACATGGTTCGACAATCATTTACCCACCTTAGACTTACGTCGACCTGAAGTTGTTAACCCAATGACTGATTCAGCATTAGTATGGATCCGAGATTATGGTTTTGACGGTTTCCGCCATGATGCAACAAAGCATGTGGATCTTCTTTTTTGGAGGACTTTAACAAAAAAATTAAAAAAAGAAGTAAGTACTAGTGGAAGCAAACGAATATTCCAAATTGGTGAGACCTATGGTGCTCCCAATCTAATATCAAGCTATATCGGTCCTGGATTACTCGATGCCCAATTTGACTTTAACCTATATGATGCGGCGGTAAATTTTTTTGGAGATCTAAGCGGAGATGCGACACAGCTAATGAACGTTTTAGAAACCAGTCTTAAAACATATGGATTTCACCATTTAATGGGGAATATTTCCGGGAATCAGGATAAACCGCGATTTATCTCTATCGCAGGTAAAGAAATAGGCCCTACAGAAGACTCAAAATTAGCTGGGTATACTCGTAAAATAGGAGCTGGGAGCCCAATTTCTTATGATAAACTTGCTTTATTGCATGCATTCAATCACTCAATCCCAGGAGTGCCAGTAGTCTATTATGGTGATGAATATGGAATGCCTGGAGCAAATGACCCTGATAATCGCAGGATGATGAAATTCAATAAATATAGTTCAAGAGAAAATACATTAAGAAATACCGTTCACAATATTGTAAAAGCACGGAGACAAAGCATGGCCTTGAATTTTGGATTTACGGAAATCAAAGTTCCAAGAAAAGATGTATTATATATTATCCGGAGTTATTTAGATACTAAAGTTGAAATAATATTAAATAACGGATCAGATTCATTCACAAAAAAAACAACTTCTCCAGGTAAAATCATTGCCGGAAAAGGAGAATTAGGGATTCATCAAATTACAATTCCCCCATATGGGTTTGTTTATCTCGAATCATAAACATAGATTAATAATAAAATGAAAAAGACATTTTTAGCACTTCTTCTTCTCAGCTTCATGGCTTGCAGTGAAAATTCTGAATACCCTGATTCAGGTCACCCTTTTCATCCGGAATGGTCCAAAAACGCAAATATCTATGAAGTCAATATTCGACAATATACCCCTGAAGGTACATTTTCAGCTTTTCAAAAACATCTTCCAAGGTTGAAAAAAATGGGAGTGAATATTCTTTGGCTTATGCCCATTCAGCCGATAGGTAAGGTTAAACGTAAAGGTCTATTGGGCTCATACTATTCGATAAGTGATTATACGGCTATAAATACTGAATTTGGATCAGAGCAAGATTTCTTAGAACTTGTTTCAAATGCCCACGAATTAGGACTAAAGCTCATTCTAGATTGGGTACCAAATCATACCGCATGGGATCATGAATGGATAAGTGATCACCCTGACTACTATTATAAAGATAAATCCACTGGGGTTATTTCAAATGGCCGCGACGACCAGAATAACCCCACAGACTGGACAGATGTTGCAGAATTAGACTATGAAAATATTGCCATGCAGAAAGATATGAAAAAGGAAATGCTGTGGTGGATAACTAATTTTCAAATAGACGGTTTCCGATGTGATATGGCAGGGGGGCAGACTGATGAATTTTGGAAAGAGACCAATACTTTTCTAAGAAGTGAAAATAAAGACATCTTTATGCTTGCTGAGTCTGAGCACATTCCTTTACATAATTCTAATTTTGACATGACTTACGGTTGGGAGTTCCATCATATAATAAATAAAGTCGCAGGAGAAGGACAAGATGTCCAAATAATAGATGATTATCTCCAAAAACAAAAAAGGATGTTCCCTTCAGATGGTTACAGAATGTACTTTATCGATAATCACGACGAGAACTCTTGGAACGGAACAGTGGAAAGCCGGATTGGAAAAAATGCGCATCCCGCATTTATATTATGTTCCACAATGTCTCAAGGGATGCCCCTAATCTACTCGGGGCAGGAAGTTGGTTTAAATAAAAGCTTACGATTTTTTTCAAGAGATACTATTGATTGGAAAACCCCGTCACAAGCTGAGTTTTATTCCAAAGCTCTGGCTTTGAAAAAAAGTCAAAGCAGCCTTGCAAACGGTGGATGGGGTGGAGATCAAAAACGGATCCAAACAAATAATAAATCCGTGTACTCTTTTAGCCGCAAAAAAGGAAGAAATAGCGTTATTGTTTTCTTGAACTTTGATAATAAGGATGTTCAAGTAACATATAAAGATGTGCCAAAAGGGACGTATACAAATTGGTTCAATGACGAAGACGTAACCATAAAAAAAAATGGTGAGATCTTTTTGGCCCCTAATAGTTTTTTAGTACTTACCAAAGACTAATTAAATCACTTTTAAATCTTTTCCTACCTCTGTAAATGAGTCTATACATTTATCAATATCTTCCGGCTCGTGTGCTGCACTCAATTGTACTCTGATTCTTGCCTGTCCTTTTGGGACAACCGGGAAAAAGAATCCGATAACATAAATTCCTTTCTTTAAAAGAGCGTCTGCAAACTTTTGCGACAATTCAGCGTCATGTAACATTACCGGAACAATTGCTGATTCCCCATCTTTTATATCAAAGCCAGCAGATTTAATGCCATTCTTAAAATGAGTCACATTTTTTTGAAGCTTATCTCTTAATGCTGTTGAGTTACTGATTAAATCCAGAACTGCAATAGACGCTCCAACAATAGATGGTGCCAATGAATTACTAAATAAATAAGGTCGGGATCGTTGACGAAGCATACTTATTATTTCACTTCTTCCTGTTGTAAACCCCCCCATTGCACCACCTAATGCCTTACCTAAAGTTCCAGTAATAATGTCCACTCTACCTAAAACATTTCTAAGCTCAATAGAGCCACGACCCGTTTTGCCAATAAGTCCAGTTGCGTGGCACTCATCAACTAAAACCAATGCATTGTACTTATCAGCTAAATCACAGATTTTGTCTAATTGAGCTACATAACCATCCATTGAAAAAACCCCATCGGTGACAATCAGTTTTGTTTTTGCCTTATTATTATCGGCAGATATTAATTGGTCTTCCAAATCTCTCATATCGTTATTTTTGTAACGAAGCCGCATAGACTTGCAAAGCCTTACACCATCAATAATTGATGCATGATTAAGGCTATCACTTATAATAGCGTCATTTACCCCAAGTAATGGCTCAAAAACTCCAGCATTTGCATCAAATGCTGCCGCATATAATATTGTGTCTTCAGTGTGCAAAAACTCTGCAAGCTTAAGTTCCAAGGTCCTATGAATATCTTGTGTCCCACATATAAATCGAACTGAGCTCATTCCAAACCCATGTGTCTTTAATGTATTACTCGCTGCTTCTAAAACACTTGGGTGACTGCTAAGTCCTAAATAATTATTTGAACAGAAGTTCATCACTTCAGAACCATCATCAAGAGTAATTAAAGCACCCTGAGGAGATGAAATAATACGTTCCTTTTTAAAAAGCCCCTGATCTTTTATACTCGACAATTCGTCTCTTAATTCTGAATAAAATTCTTCTTTAGTTCTCATATATTTCAATTTTATCGCGAAGATAAAGCAGCATCGTTTTAGGCAATGACCCTAAAGTATGTTCTAATTCCTTTGCGTAGTCTTTTATTTTAATTCCGTATTTTTCATTGTATTCACCGGTTTTATAATCAACCACAACCCAAGAGCCATCCAGACACTTTACAAGCCTATCAGGACGATAGATGCCCTTCCCGGGAACAATTAGTGACCTTTCAGAATATACCTGATCAGCTTCAAATAATTTCTTAAGTCTTGAGTCTGTCAAAACCGCATTGACCCGATTTAAAATAAAATCATATTCTTCTTTGTTCCAAAGAAATTCATTCTGAGTAATATTCATAGCCTTGGATAGGTCTTTCGGATTTCTAATTCTTTCTAAAACTCGATGTACGGAGTTTCCAATTCTCTGTTCAGGGCCATAATCATTCTTTTTTGCTAGCCTCACTCTGTCTGTCCAGTCTTTGCTGAAATTCATTTCTAATTTAAATGAATTATTAGTGGTTATTCTCTGCGGCTTAGATGGCCATGCTCCAATAATAAGTTCATCATCAAAATTATATTTCGCTTTTAACTGCGAAATAATGATATCGCCATATGTCGATGGTGTTAAATATATCGTTAACCCATCTATAGCTCTGGTAAAGGCTACATATAATAAGTTCATATCATCAAATATTCTTTCTTCTATTGAACTTACAGAGCGCTTTACATATTCAGGATGAACATTTTCCATAGCTGATTTTAATAAAGGGACCTTGTTGAAAGATTTTAAAGAAAGCAATGTCGCAGGAGGCGAATCCTGATCTAAACCAAAAGTCGAATCATAATCTAATTTAAACCAAGTCTTTTCGTCATTTTTTACTGAAAACGATGTAAATGGGACAAACACAAGAGGGAATTCCAATCCCTTTGACTTATGAATGGTCATCACATTAATCGCATCAACCCCATCGGGAGAAGATAGACTCCATTTATCTTTTTTTCTAGAATACTCCAATAGAAAAGCATCGATATAATTTCCTTTTTTTCTTGAAAAATCATGTAGTTTATCAAGAAATGAAAGAACAAAGGGGTCGGGTGTTACGTCTATTTTTAGAGCGCGAACGAGATACTCTCCTAACTCATAAAGACTAAGTTGTCTTCCAATACTGATATCAAATTCTGGTAATATATCTTTTAACAAAATATTAAAATCATGTCTCTTTCCATCTGAAATGTCCTCCCCGAAGCGATGCAATAATTCCATGTTAATTTTCCAAATTCCCGCCTCATAAATCGAGAGTAATAATTCCCATTGTCGCGACCTCTCATTTGGTAAAGCCATCCATTTCATTAGGGCTATTATGGATAAAACATATTTAGAGCCCGAAAGAGAAAGTAACTCTGGAGAAATTATATTTATTGATTCTTGTGCCATCTTACTCGCAACCTCTCTTCCCTCTTTTTTAGTCCTTACTAATATTACCATATCACTAAGAGCCCAATTCTCTTGCAAGGCTATATTTATGTCTTGAACTAGTATTTCGAGTTGTTTCACTAATTTATCTGGCCCATAACTTACAGGCGATATTCTAGCGTGAATTCGCCCTCCATCAGATCCTTTTGGTTCTTGGTATGAGTCTAAATATGCTTTGCTATGAATTTCACTTGGAAATTCTTTAGCCTTTGCTATTCCAATAAATAAATTATTATTAAACTCCACAATATTTCTTCTACTCCTCCAATTGTCTGAAAGCTTGATGTGTTCGGTTCGGCCATTCAGAGAGGGCAAATTATTGCTCGGGGCACTTTTCAATTCTGATTTGGAAATCAGATTAAGAAACTCTTCTGCATTTGATCCCCTCCACCTGTAAATCGATTGCTTTGCGTCACCTACAATCATGGCACTGCCATTATTTGTGCGATCTGAAGTTGCATTCTCTAATAAAGGCCACAAATTTTCCCATTGCAATTGTGATGTGTCCTGAGCTTCATCAATAAAAAAATGACGGTACCGATCCCCTATCCTTTCAAAAATATATGCTGCTGGTTGAGAATTTAATTCATCATTAATTAGTTGATTGAACTTCCATAAGGGCTGGATATTAAATTCTTCAAAAATAGATTCCAATTTTTTTGATAGTTCTGCCAATACCGATGTGGTTCTATCATTCCTTCTAATTTCATTCAGCAGAATTGCCTTAGCGCTAATATCTTGGATTCTGAGTAATTGAATCTTAATCTCTTCCAAAGCCTCAGCATAAACTATTATCTCCTTTACAAATTTCTTTTTTATGATTTTCCCAGGATCATTTGTGATATCCGTTAAGCTCTTACTCAGAATCCAACCATTAGGATCATTGAGGGTTAATCGGCTCATCAAATTGACCCACCAGTCATAGTGAGAAATTATTTCATCTGGTATTTGATTAAAAATATTTAAAAGCGTGAGACTAATGTCACGTGATATTTCCTGAAAATGGTTTTCGAGTTTTCCCAATGAATCTTGAGCCTCTTTATGCTGTTTTAACGACCATTTATTAAGACTTTTCATAGCATCAATAGAGTCCTCTCTAGTCAACTGCTTAGACATATCAAGCAAAGCAGGAAATATATCTGAATTTTTCTCATTATCAATATTTGACTTTGCAAATTGCACTAGAAGCTCTGTCAAAGAAGGGTGTTTACCAATGTCTTGAAGTAATCTATTTACCGCTAAATCTAAAAGGGTATCCTGTTCAATTTCTACTTCAAATTTTCCGGGAAGGCCTAATTCTATTGCAAATGCTCGAACTAACCGATGTGTAAACTGGTCCAATGTACCAATTGCAATTGACCCATAGTCATGAAGCATCTCCTGAAGTACAGCTCTAGATCTATAGGCGAGTTCAGTTTCTGAAATTCCTAGAATATCCTTTATTGTTGCACCTATATCTGAAGAAGTTCCAAGATTTGGTTTTTCAGAGAATTCCTTGAGGGTTTCAAGGATTCTTCTTTTCATCTCATTGGCGGCTTTATTTGTAAATGTCAATGCCAATATTGACCGGAATTTTTTGGGATTATTTACATCACTAAGGGCCTGAGCAATATATTCCGCAACAAGTCGATATGTTTTTCCAGCTCCAGCACTTGCGCTAAAAACAGAAACCGATGCTTTACGCAATTTTAAGCCACCCATAGTTTAAAGATAACCAAGCTCCACGATGGTTTTGTACCTTTATCTCACAATCATTTTAAAATCAATACAAAAATGTTTACGCTTCCCAACCTTCCTTTCGCATACAGTGCGCTTGAACCCCATATAGATGCTTTGACAATGGAAATTCACCATTCCAAACATCATCAGGCATACATTAATAAAGTCAATGCCGCAATTGATGGTAAAGATTTAGCAGAAAAATCAATAGAAGAGCTAATAGTACAAAATAGCGATACCCCTGCCGTTCGTAATAATGGAGGAGGCCATTTTAATCACTCCCTATTTTGGACAATTTTAAGCCCTAATGGAGGTGGTTCTCCAACAGGAGAATTAGCCAATGCAATAAATGATTCATTCGGTTCTCTTGAGGAATTTAAAACCGCATTTTCAAAGGCTGCAGCAACTAGGTTTGGCTCAGGGTGGGCTTGGCTATGTGTACACCCAGGCGGTCGCGTAGATGTTTGCAGCACGGCTAACCAAGACAACCCTTTAATGCCAAATATCGGTTGTGGAGGAGTTCCTATTTTAGGATTAGATGTTTGGGAGCATGCTTATTATTTGAAATATCAAAATCGTCGACCGGACTATGTTAATGCCTTTTTTGAAGTCATCAACTGGGAAGAGGTTTCAAAACGATATTCTGAAAGTAAATAAACAACTGAAGTTTAAATTATTTGAAGCCCCTAGTCATAAGCTGGGGGCTTTTTCTATCTATGCAAAATCACCCCTTTTTTTTCTGAAAATGAAGCCCAAGTATTGTGAGTGATCCAATCTCCAAGATTAATAAATTGTTTGCCATTGGGCAACTCTTCGACCATAGGCAAATGTCGATGTCCAAAAACCCATGTGTCAATTTCAAATTCTTCTGATTTTATTGAAGCATATTGGTAAAGGAGCTCTTCCTCTTTAGGCAATGGAATTATATCTTTTCCTCCAGTTCGAGCTCTTGAGTTCTTAGATAGCCATGATGCCAAGCCTATTCCCAAGTCAGGATGAATTAAACGATACGCCCACTGAAATGGTTTGAAGAGGAATACCTTTTTCAAAATCTTATATCCATTATCTCCAGGACCTAAGCCATCTCCGTGACCAATATAAAAACGATGACTATTCCAAGAATGAATAACAGGCTCATGGCACACTTCAAATCCTATTTCTTCACTTAAATATTCCCGCACCCAAAGATCATGGTTCCCCGGGAAAAAATAAAGTTTAATACCAGAATCAGACATCTCTGCAAGTTTACCTAGAATCCGAACAAACCCTTTTGGAACAGCATGTTTATACTCAAACCAAAAATCAAAAAGATCACCAACAATATAGAGTACTTGAGCATCACTACTAATTTTATCAAGCCAATTACAAAACAAGCGCTCTCTTTTTAAAGACTCCGCATGATTTGGAGCACCTAAATGTAAATCACTTGCAAAGTAAATTTGCTTGTCCGCATCAAGCTCAAAATAACTTACCATAACAACAAATATAATGGGCATAATTGAGCTACAGGTATTCATGTCAAAGCCACTTGTGATAAAAGTTAGGAATGACTAACTTGTGGTAGGTTTAAAATAAATATAGTCCCAACTATGGAGCAGTTCGCGGCAGAAAATCCCGTTCTTTTAGCGCTAATGGCTACGACGTTTACCTGGCTTCTTACCGCGTCAGGTGCGGCTTTAGTATTCTTATTCAAGGAAATGCCAAGGAAATGGCTTGATGGAATGCTCGGATTTACAGGAGGTGTAATGATTGCGGCAAGTTATTGGAGTCTACTTGCCCCTTCTATAGAATTGTCCGAAAACTTGGGATACATACCCTGGCTGCCTCCTGCAATTGGATTTTTCTGTGGTGCTATGTTCCTTTTTGGACTAGATAAGTTAATCCCGCATTTGCACATTAATTTCAATAAAGAAGAGGCGGAAGGGGTAAAAACAGACTGGAAGTCAACAACTTTATTAGTATTAGCTATTACCATTCATAACATTCCAGAAGGACTTGCTGTGGGGGTAGCTTTTGGCGCCTTTGCTGCAGGCATTGATGGAGCATCACTTGGGGCAGCAATAGCTCTGACAATAGGGATAGGGATTCAAAACTTTCCGGAAGGTATAGCCGTTAGTTTTCCTCTTCGTAGAAAAGGTGTTTCTAGATTTAAAAGTTTTTGGTACGGACAGCTAAGTGCCATAGTTGAGCCAATAGCAGGAGTCATCGGAGCTATAGCAGTATTTTATATGCAACCAATGTTGCCTTTTGCCCTGGCATTTGCTGCTGGAGCAATGATCTATGTCGTTATTGAAGAAGTGATTCCTGAAACCCAGCGTGATAGATATACCGATGTTGCCGCATTAGGTTTTATTGCTGGATTTATTGTGATGATGTGTTTAGATGTAGGACTAGGCTAATTCAAATTACTGGAAGAGCTTAAAAACATCATTTCCGTTTACTAATAAGAACAATCCGAAAAGCAGAGAAAATCCAATCATCTGGGCGGTCTCCATAACTTTAGTTGGCACAACTTTTCCTGTTATCATCTCGATTAAAACGAAGACCACGTGCCCTCCATCAAGTGCAGGAATTGGTAATATGTTTAAAAACCCTAGAGCAAGACTTAGAAAAGCCGTAAAGTTCCAAAAGTAATGCCAATCCCATCCAGTTGGATATTGCTGCATTATTGCGATAAATCCTCCTGCTTCTTTATACGCTCCTGTTTCAGGTGTAAATATGAGTTTTACCTGACGTATATAAAAACCCAATTTTGTAACTCCTTGATTCCATCCTTCTTTGATGGCTCCAAAACCACTATACTTGACTGTTTTTAACGGGAATAATTCTGACAATTTGTTTTTATAATAAACGCCCATCTGGCCATTATCTCCAATGTTAAAAGTATACGATAGTCTGATGTCCGACCTCAAAACTCCGATAGTCACTTCTTCCCCAGCAAAGTTTGGGACTTCACTTATGTATTGATCAAAATATGGCATACTCTGACCGTTTAAAGAGACAATTTTATCTCCAGGAAGTATGCCTGCTTTTTCTGCTGGAGATCCTTCCGTAAAAGCTTTAACGAAATAAGGGATTCTAGGTGTCATCCATGGAGCCTTAGACTCTATTGCTTTTGCCACAAAATCCGTAGTTATTGGTAAACTAATAATTTTGTTTTGACGGGAGATATCCATCATTGATCCTGAACCTAGGAGCATTTCAATACTTATATCGGAAAATCGATCCAAATTATTTCCATCGACAGCAATTATTTTATCCCCGGTTTCCAGGCCTAGCTCGCGTCCCAATTCATTGACCCAAATACCATCTTTTAAACTTTCATTAGAGACATACGTATCTCCATAATACGCCATCATTCCAGAGTATATAACTATTGCGACAATAAAATTGACTGTGACACCTCCCAAAAGAATGATTAACCTTTGCCATGCCGGCTTCGAGCGAAATTCGTAAGGTTCAGGAGGCTTCGACATTTGATCCTTATCCATTGACTCGTCAACCATCCCGGAAATTTTCACATATCCACCAAGCGGAAGCCAGCCAATTCCAACTTCAGTTCCCCTTATTTTCGTTTTAACCAATGAAAACCATGGGTCAAAGAAAAGATAGAACTTTTCAACCCTTGTTTTAAAGGCAATTGCAGGAATAAAATGACCTAGTTCATGAAGAACTACCAATAAGGAAAGGCCAAGAATAAATTGAAGGATTTGTATAATCATAATAAAAGTGTGGCGAAGGTACAATGCCTTCTTAACTTCGGCAATACAATGAAGTATTTAGTAAATGAAAAAAAGACATCTCCGTTTAATTCAGATGTAAAAGTGGATATTATAAAATTAAGTGACACTGAATATCGAATCAAAAAAGGGGTGAACCACCTACGTGCCTTTCTAATAAAACATGATCCAGAGACTAAGACAAGTTCATGGTGGGTGAATGGGAATAAGTATAAAGTGAATTCTAAATCTGACCTAGATAAACTCCTTGAAAAATTAGGGATGGATAACGACAATAAAGAAAAGGTAAATCAAATTGTTGCTCCTATGCCAGGGCTAGTGCTAGAAGTCAAATGTTCCGAAGGTGATTCTGTGATAAAAGGTGATAGTATTATGATTCTTGAAGCTATGAAAATGGAAAACATTATAAAATGTCCAGTGGATGGAATCGTTAAGCAAGTACATGTTAAAAAAGATCAAACGATAGAGAAAAACACCTTGATTATTTCGTTTGAATAATAAAAAGGCGGTAAATGCCCCCTTTTTATTTCAAATTGATAATTCGCAAAATTTTACTCTGCAGTTAAACTAAAATTTCTTACAGTATTTGCCCACTATTCCTGGATATCCGTTCCTAACCCATTATCTACAGCTTCAATAAATCCTGATAATCAAGAGCGTTAAAACAACGAATTTTAAAATACCCAATATCTCCCGTTTTAAAGCCAACTCTGAGGTCTAACTGACCCTATAAATCCAATTGAAAAGGCTGTACTTTGTTTGCTTCATTCTCATAATCCGTAGGATCATACAAAGTATATAGCCTATCATTATAGATACATATAGCTCCAAATTCAATAGCATCAGTAAATTGCCAAATAGCGCGTCCTCCAAACTGAGCTTGAGGTGCATCTCCAACTCTTAAACCATCCGTGTAAGCAGTTGCAGTTATTGATTGGTCCTTATTTTAATGCTGAATTGGCGATAAAATCGACAAATTAATACCACCCATCTAAATCTCTTCTATCTCTTTTTGTTGGCCTCCCGAGCCTTGCGTTATTATTCGCTTTTAGAGCCAAATCCAATAATTTTTTCTTTTCAATTTCTTCATTGGGGGTAGTGGTTTTCATAAAGTTTTCAACTAGTGCCATTTTTACACGAGATTTAGGGAAATTAATTACCTCATGAGTAGTGTGATAACCTTTATGTCTTATTTTAAATGTTTCTCCTATTTTTAAAACTCTACTTGGCTTAATTACAATATCTGAAATTGAAACTCTTCCCGACTTAATAGCTACTGTAGCTAGACTTCGAGTTTTATGTAATCTAATTGACCAGAAAAAACTATCAGCACGCATTTGAAGGAATTCAATTTAAATCAATAAGCTTAATAAGCTCGTTTCTTCGGAGCTCTATGTCCTCATTCTTAAGGCTTTCTAGGCCCTCTGGGCCAAATGTTTCGACACAAAAAGATGCCATTGTTGATGCATAAATCAATGCTTTTTTCATGTTATTAAATGAAATGTCATCTGTTTTCGAGAGATACCCCATGAAGCCTCCAGCAAAAGTGTCACCCGCACCAGTAGGGTCAATTACATTCTTTAATGGAAGAGCTGGGGCAAAAAAAGTTTCTCCTTCTTTTCCAAATAATAGTGCCCCATGCTCCCCTTTTTTAATAATCAATATACTTGGACCCATTAATTGTATTCTCTCTGCAGCCTTGACCAAATTATTTTCTTCGGCAAGTTGTCGGGCCTCTTCATCATTAATTGTCAAAACGTCTACCCTTTTGATCATTTTTTTCAAATCATCCATCGTAGCATCCATCCATAGATTCATAGTATCCATAACAATTAGCTTGGGCCTATTCTGTAACTGATCTAACACCCTCAATTGTATGGCAGGGACCAAATTGCCCAACATTAAATACTTACAGTCTTTATAATTTTCTGGAATAACAGGATCAAAGCTTTCTAGAACATTTAGCTGAGTGTCTAAAGTATCTCTGCTGTTCATGTCTAGATGATACTTCCCCTTCCAAAAAAAGGTTTTTCCTTCTTTTATGATTTGAAGACCCTCTGTATCAATATTTTTTCTTTTTAATAAATCAATATGAGTGGTGGGGAAATCTCCTCCTACGACAGAAACAAGATTTACATTGTCAACAAAATATCCAGCTGACATGCCTATATACGTGGCAGAGCCTCCAAGTATAGATTCACGAACTCCAAAAGGGGTTTCTAGACCATCAAACGCGACAGTACCGACAACAAGTAAACTCATATTCTTTTATTTTTTTTATGGTTGGTACAAATATACCTTTGCCACTTGTAGTAATCTGAGTCTAATCGTATTATTGCACCCCGTAAAGGAAAATTCCTCCTTAGCTCAGTTGGTTAGAGCATCTGACTGTTAATCAGAGGGTCCTTGGTTCGAGCCCAAGAGGAGGAGCAACTAAACCCCTAACATCATTGATGTCAGGGGTTTTTTGTTTTTAGCCCTTAGGGCCGCTGTTCTCGGTTCTTTCGCATTAAATTGATCAAAATTTAGATCTCGTATTTTTCTATTTGAATTATGCGACCAAAGAATTAAATGTGGCAAACCAAGACGTCTTAGAGACGATGATTTGATTCTTTCTAATGATGTTTATTACCTCAATCCCAGCCAATGTCCTTTGAGCTGACAACCTACTTGAAACCAGCAGATATCCCTATCCTCCGTTTAACAGAACCAGACCTGACTAAAGTACAAGCCCCAGTGGGTAAAAAAGGTACTCAACAAAAAACAAGACCCAATAGAATTGGTAAAATGCTTTTACATCCTTCTTGATGAAGGGATTCGCTTTTGAAGAGCCCAATAAAAACAATACCCACACTACGAAATGAAAAGAAGACAAGAATACTGTGTTGTAACCCGGCAGTCCAACAGCGCCCCAGAGAACGAGCGTTAAATAAGACAGGGACACCAAAGAGATAGCTCCGCGAAAAACCCACTGAGAACCGCGGTTAACAGCTAACGTTTTTATTCCATGATTGCGGTCTCCTTTAATGTCGGGTATGTCCTTTAACCAGGCAATTCCAACACTGAAAAGGATCATAAACAAGACCAGGGGCCACATATATCGGGGGAATTCCAGCGTCTCCGCAATTTCCCATTGAAAGTGCAAGAACATAAGAATGTTAACCAAGACTCCACGAACCAAGGTTATACTGAATGCGGCGCCAAAATGGTGCTTTTTAAATTTTATTGGAGGGACTGAATAGGCAGTTCCCAAAGCCCCGACAATTAAAACTAGAGCTAACATAAGCCATCCGGCCGAGTAGGCCGAAATAACGGAAACAAGAGCACTAACCGTGATTATAATGCGCGCAGTACTTCTGTTCATTTCACCAGACGCCAAGGGCAAATGGGGCTTATTTAGCTTATCTAATTGAATATCCGCTATTTGGTTAAGGCCAACTATATATAGGTTACACCCGAGAGCCGAAATAAGCGTCAAGAGAAAAAGGACAATTTGGTTTTTTACCTCAGCCTGCGGGTACGCCGACATAAAGTATAAAGCCCCCGTGCTGAGCAGGGATCCGATTATGGTATGGGGCCGACTGAATCGCCAGGCTATTGAAAATATTTTCATTCACTTTTTTTTTTGCTGCCGACTAAAGCACTTACTCGGCCAAAAGAGAAAGGTACCATTTCAACGCTCCATTCAAAAGAAGAATTACTTGCCTTTTCAGCTAATTGCCGAAGATGGTTCGAAGAAGGCGCGCGAAGAACCGATACGAGTCCGTCCCAACAGGTAACAATCGGAATAACGGGTACTAAATAAGTCCAAAAAAGACGTGCCCATGAAAAGGGTGAAACAAATGGAGCAAGCAGAAAATGCAACGGCCCGGTCAGAAAAAATATTCCTATAAATGTAAATAAAGAAGGAGTCAATGGTTCCGCCACTAGCGCCCAATTTCCCTTCGACACTTTAAACAAAATTTGTTCCTGTTCCTGAGTATTAAAATGATGAAACGCGTTGAACATGGTATAGCCATCTGACGGAGGCAACTCATCTAACAAAACATCGATATCCAAAATGTTTTTATCCGAAGGATAACGGTCAGAAAGGGTCAGGATCAATTCAGTACTTGAATTCTCCTCCCAAGTCTTTTTCAGCATTCGCGCAGGACCACCGGTTCCGCTCGCTAAATCAAGCCAATCTTGTTTCGAACTTTCAAACCTAGCCCCTTTAAGGTCTTTATATGGATTCAACAGACGAATGCAAAAACGGATATAATCCATTTGCCATCGGCGCCAATGAGATGGAAACCAGGGTTGATCTTCGAATTCAAATCCTTTCGCAGCCATGTTGTGAAGATATGGCTTATAGAACCGATTCACTACCTTTGGAAACATGACGGAATTCCATTGGTTTGGGGTGCTTATAGCAGCCGCAACAATTCTAACTGCCTTTGGCGAAATATCGGCCCGAAAGGGCTGGATTTCTCTATTTAATGCACGAAAAGGAGTTCATGTAACCGTTGCCCTTTGTTGCGCCCTAGCCATTGAATTGATCCCCATAAACAATTGGTTCATTGGAGCTGTGGGAGCAATCGTTGTCTTACTTCTATACAGTGTGTCGAAGAAGTGGTTTTCCATTGATCATACTCATAACCGCGCGAGTTGGGGGATCTTCTATTTTGGCCTCAGTTACTTTCTGCTACTCATTTTCTGGGGACAAAAATCTCCTGTAACCGTAGTTTTAGCCATGACGGTCATGGGCTTGGCCGATGCAATGGCCGCTCTCGTCGGTCGACGCTTTCCTATCCCTGCATTGAAAATGGGGAATGAAGACAAGTCATGGGCGGGCAGCAGCACCTTTTTCATAATCAGTTCTATTCTATTGTTTGGTGCGCTTCATCAGTTGAATTGGTTGAATTACCCCATGGCAATGTTGGTTCTTTTTGGTTTTGTTCTCTGGTTAACCCTAATTGAAAATAGCTCTGCAAATGGAACTGACAACCTGAGTGTTCCTCTAGTTTTCGGAGTGCTTTTCCCATTTCTATTTGGACCGCTGGGCCGAATTGAAGTGGTGAATCGTTTTCTTGAAATACTTCCATTTGTCACTCTATTCGGACTCCTTAGTTTTCGTTTTAAAAGCCTCTCTCGTTCGGGAACTATTACGGCAATTTCCTTGGGGATTTTGCTTTACAGCCTAGGCGGCTGGATCTTTGTTGTCCCTATTCTCGCCTTTTTTATGAGCGGCTCCGTTTTGAGTCGCTTACTGCAGACTAATGAGCAGGTCCTTGAAAAAACCGGGCCCCGTGATCCCCTTCAGGTTATTGCGAATGGCGGAGCTCCACTTCTTGCATTACTCTTTGGAATTTTCGGCCATAACATGGATTGGGCGATAATAGGGTTTTTGGGTTCTGTAGCATCGGCTACATCGGATACTTGGTCGACTGAATGGGGTATGCGATTCGGAGGTACTCCGAGGCATATTTTGAATCTATCGCCCCTTGAAAAGGGACTTTCTGGAGGCGTGACTTTGTACGGTTTCATAGGAGCCCTAGGCGGTTCTGTGTTCATCGCATCAATGGGTCTTTTCTTTATGGCTTTTGGGAATTGGTTTTGGGCAATAGTCGTCATTGGGGTCTTTGGATCTGTAATAGACTCCCTTCTAGGCTTACTCCAAGCGAAATATCAACTACCCGAATCGAATGATCAGGCACCGAG
>CAJVWI010000012.1 GCA_913009655.1 uncultured Cryomorphaceae bacterium | reverse complement strand
CTGCAGTTTCTGAAATAGATCCAACATTTAATTGAAATGTTGCTGGCAAGTATTGCACCGCCGCTTGGCTATGATTAATCTTCCCTTTAAAGACTTTTTTAATCCCGTCTCCATATCCCATGGATCTTAGACCCGGAAGTAATTCATATTTTATGGTGTCTTCTGAATTTGGATCATTGCTAGTTTCCCATAGTTCCATTGGCATCATGAAACTCGATAAGGCTTTACCTTGTGCAACAGGTAGAGTCATAAGAGGGGACCAGAATGACCCGGCATTGTTACCATAACCATCATTAGAACGATAGAAAGCGCCACTCTGAGATTCAAAAAAATGAACTTTTGGAGTCAACCATGAGATTTCGGCATATCCTCCATCACCGCCTCCGGTTTTAATGCCTGAATTTGGAGAAAGAAGGCTTCCGTCTAAATAGATTGTTCCATTATCCTGACCTCCACCTAATATCTTTCTATCTCTTCCCACAGAAATACCAAATTGGGTAAAGGTGTTATAATTCTTATTCCTTTCAACCCAAGTTAAACCGCCATCGGAAGACTTAAAGACACCTCCGTCATTAACGGCATAAACAATATTTGAATTATTTGGGTCGAAAACCATGTCATGGCTGTCTGAATGAACATATATTGGATTGCCAATACCTCCAAAATTGGTAGTTGCCTGAATCCAGCCCTGGCTAAGTGACCATTTCCATATCGTTATTCCGCCAAGATAAATTAAGTCCTTATCATGAGCAGATACAGCAAAAAGCAAATCATACTTTCCTTGACAAGTTTGGTTAGAAGAAAATTGACTATTGCTATAACAGAGTGGGTCAAAATTATTTGATTTTTGTCCAATCTTACTCCATGTTGTGCCTCCATTAGTGGACCTGTAAACAGCGCGAAGTTTATTACCATTGGTTTGAACACAGTAGACATAATTTTCGTCTTGAGGGCTAATTGCATATCTCATTCGTGCTGTGCCTCCTGCGCGCGGAAGGCTAGTAGTAGTTATCAATGCTGCTGAAATTTCTGTGAAAGTGGATCCATCAGTTGAATACATTGTATTTCCGCTTCGATTGACAAATAGTTTTCCAGTAACTGAAATTGCAAAATCCCAAATATTACCTCCAAAGAGGCCGGTCCAAGTGAGTCCACCGTCTGTTGACTTTTTAAACCCTGTATTGGTGGCAGCGTATACGGTGTTTCCGGTCGGATCAGTAGGATCAGCTTCAATCCTAGGGACAGTACTCCATCCTAATGTAGTAGATAATTCAGTCCATGTGTTTCCTCTGTCTGTTGACTTTAAAACACCTTTACCCATAAATTGGGGTGATGAAGTTGCTCCACCGCCGCCATAACCTTGAAAAAGCTCTCCGGTTCCAACATAAATGTCTCCACTGGGCGTTTGGGTCATGGAAACAATACTCTGATTATGGGTTGGATCACCGATATGATTCCATGTTGCTCCGCCATTTATCGACTTGAATATTCCTCCTCCAACAGATCCAGCATAAAGATGAGCTGAATTGTCTTTATCAATGAGCAAAGCGCGTGTCCTCCCACCATAATTATCAGGACCTTTAGACTCCCAAGTTAAAGAATTAGTCTTATTAGTTGGGAGAGCATTTATCTCATTTGTTGCCTTTTGAATATCAGCTTCAGTAACTAACCCTGTTATTTCATTCGCACGCATCGAATTGATGTACTCAGCATAACCAGAAATTCCATTTGGTGCAAAAGCATCGTTGTCGCGCGGCTGGTATCGGGCTTCTTCCGCAGAATTAAAGAATGAAAAGGCTATTGCAATTACTAAAAGAGCAGAGCCAAATAAATAATGTTGAATTTTTAATCGCATTGTTATCTAATTTTCTATCTGTTAAAAATACTAAGTAATTGGTTATAAAATATGTTTTTCTGCATGATAAGAACTTCTAACCAGTGGACCACTCTCAACATGAATAAACCCTAGAGAAAGAGCCTCTTCTCTTAAGCTTTCAAAAATTTCTGGTTCAATAAATTTATCAACCGGTAAATGTTTTGGAGTTGGTTGAAGATATTGACCTAGTGTAACGACATCCACATGAGCTTCCCTTAGTTCATTCAAGGACTGTCGTACCTCATCAATTTTTTCTCCTAACCCAAGCATAATTCCTGATTTCGTACGATGAGCACCATTCTCTTTTAAGTATTTTAAAACCCCTAAACTTCTATCATATTGGGCCTGAATTCTAACCTGCCTTGTTAATCTTCTTACGGTCTCCATGTTGTGCGAAATTACTTCCGGTGCTGCCTTCAAAACTCTATCCAATTGATTTTCGATTCCTCTAAAGTCAGGTATCAAAGTCTCCATTGTGGTTCCATGAGCGATTCTTCGAATTGCATTTATAGTCTCAGCCCATATTATTGATCCCCCATCAGGAAGGTCATCGCGGTCCACACTGGTAATCACAGCGTGCTTAACTTTCATCAACTTAATGGATCTCCCTACACGATCTGGTTCATCCCAGTCCACTGGTAAAGGTCTTCCTGTAGCAACGTTGCAAAACCCACAAGATCTTGTACATGTGTTACCTAAAATCATGAATGTTGCCGTACCAGCACCCCAACATTCGCCCATGTTAGGACAATGACCTGATTCACAAATAGTATGCAGCTTGTATTCGTCGACTAAAGAACGTACCTGCTTAAAATTATCTCCAGTAGGCAGTTTGACCCGGAGCCATTTCGGCTTACGCTTGGGAGCTACTAAAGTTGAATCGTTAGACATAATTTCTAAACAGATAAAGTTAAAATATGTTCAGCTGAAATAGAATTTTATTTTAGAGATATTGATCCAATTCATGTCTTAAACATGAAGCCCTGCCTCAGCAGATTCAATTGATCCAATAAAAGCTGGGCACTTTTCAACGGTTCCGCAAGAAGCCAAACCAAATACGAAAAGAATGATAAGTAAAAAAGATCCTGTACGTTTCATGTCTAGAAGTTTAATCAAAAGTACGAATTTAGCGCTATCATGCCTAAACGAATCAAAAGTGAATTACTCCCTCCATTTCCAATAAAATGGGAAAATGCTTTAAAACCTCATTGGGAAGAAGAAATGAAAGAGGCCTTGAAGGCTGAAATTCAAAATGAATATGATAAGAATATTGTTTATCCAGAAATCGAAAACATTTGGAAGGCATTCTCACTAACCCCTCCAGAAAATGTTCGAGTTCTTATCCTAGGCCAAGACCCATATCATGGTATCCATCAGGCAAATGGGTTGAGCTTCTCCGTGGACAATGGTGTCAAAATACCTCCCAGTTTGAGAAATATTTTTAAATTATATTGTTCAAACACTGGTTACAATCAACCAAAAAGTGGGAATCTTGGAAAATGGGCTGAGCAAGGCGTATTATTATTGAACAGTTCTTTATCCGTGAAAAAAGATCAACCAGGAAGTCACTCTTATTTACCGTATGAACAGATTTTAAATGCTGTTTTAACATACTTGAATAAATCTAAAAATGGAATAGTTTTTTGGCTTCTCGGAAATCAGGCACAGGTTCACAGCTCTGTCATAACTAATACAAATCACCTTTGCTTAAAGACCTCTCACCCCTCACCTTTGTCTGCATATCGTGGATTTCATGAATCACAACTATTCTCCAAGACTGATGAATTTTTTAAAAAGGGAGAATTGAACAACATCAACTGGTGTCTTGAATCATAGGTATTACCTTTAGAGGCAATATGACAATTTTTCAATATTTTCTACTAACAATAACGGCAGGAGCCGCAATATTTTCGGCTTGGCGATTAAGTTCTAAAAAATCGAAAGACGGAGATGACGATAAGAACCAAAATCAAATAGAAGGACTTCAATCGTCATTAAGAGATGCCCAAATAGAGGTTGCAACACTCCAGGAAAGACTCAGGACATTGGAAAACAAAAAGTCTGAGATGGCAAAAGAATTTAAACTTTTGGCACATGAAGCTCTTCAACATCAGTCCGAAGAATTGAAAAAACAATTAAAAGAGAGTAATTCTTCCCAGCTCACTCTCGTTCTATCTCCCTTCAAAGAAAAACTTGAGCAATTTGGCAAAAATGTTCAAGACACACATGAAAAAGGCCAACGTGAAAGAATCGAGCTGAAAACCGAAGTAAACAAACTTGTTGAGCAAAATGAAACATTAAAGAATGAGGCCAATCAACTAAGTAAAGCGTTAAGAGGTGATGTTAAGATGCAAGGGAATTGGGGAGAGATGGTTCTAGAAAAATTATTGGAAAGGACTGGGCTCACAAAAGGAAATGAATATAGTGTTCAGGAAAGCATAACTAATGATGAAGGAAAACGATATCAACCAGATGTAGTATTGCATCTGCCAGATGAAAAGAATATTATTATTGACAGCAAGGTTTCCCTTGTGTCTTATGAGCGATTCGTAAATGCCGATGATGTTAAAGACCAGGAAGAAGCTTTAAAAAATCATTTAATTTCCATCCGAAGTCATATTAAAGGTTTATCAGAAAAAAATTATCAAAATCTATATGGCGTTTCTCTTGATTTTGTAATTCTTTTTGTCCCAATTGAAGGTGCTTACAGTGTTGCCTTGCAAGCAGAACCGGGTTTATATCAAGAAGCATTTGACAAAAACATTGCCATGGTAAGTGCAACTAGCCTATGGTCAACGTTAAGAACTGTTGGCACTTTGTGGAAGCAGGAGCGCCAAAATGCAAATGTTCAAGAAATCATACGTCAAGCTTCAGATTTATATGACAAATTTGCAGGGTTCTCTGAGGAACTTATTAAAGTAGGTAGACAAATGGAAACTGCCAAAAACACTTATGACAACAGTATGAAAATGCTTGTAAAAGGCAAGGGAAATTTAATCGGAAGAACAGAAAAACTTAGACAACTTGGCCTTAAAAATTCAAAAAAAGTTAATCCCAATATGGTTGATAGAGCTATGAATGAAAATGAAGAAAATCTAGGCTTAAAAGATGAATGAGACCATGATTTATGGCGTACATCCTGTGCTTGAAGCACTGGGGTCTGATAAAGAAGTAGATAGAATTTTCATAGTGAGGGGAAGAAATGAAAATGTAGACCCAATTTTAGAGTTAGCCAAATCACTTCATGTTACAGTGAAAATCGTCCCCATTGAAAAGATGAATCGTCTCACACGAAAAAATCATCAGGGTGTAATAGCATTCCTCAGCGCCATAATTTTCTCCTCTTTAGAAAACATTATCGACAGTACATATTCAAAAGGTGAAACTCCTTTAATTATGGTTCTCGATAGAATTACAGATGTCCGAAACGTTGGAGCTATTGCCAGATCTGCAGAATGTTGCGGTGCTCAAGCATTAGTAATCCCTGAGAACAACGCTGCACCAATGAATGGGGATTCTGTTAAATCGTCTGCAGGTGCTCTTTTAAGAGTTCCTGTATGCAAAGAAAAGAACTTATCCCATACACTTGCTTACCTTGAAGAATCGGGACTACAGATCATTGGGTGTACCGAAAAAGGAGATTCGAATATTTCAGATATCGACATGTCCGTCCCAACTGCAATAGTAATGGGGTCAGAAGAAGATGGAATCTCTCCCGCTGTTTGGAAGGGTTGCAGAGTTCATGCTAAAATACCAACGATTGGAGAAGTTGCTTCATTAAATGTTTCAGTAGCTGCAGGGATTGCTCTATACGAGTCCCTCAGCCAGAGGATAAAAAAAATTAATTCAATCTAGACTTCAGAGCTTTCAATTTTGATTGAGCATCAGCTATTTTTTTATGTTCAAGGTCGACAACCTGCGAGGGAGCATTATTAACAAAGTTAGGATTTGACAACTTTTTCTCGATGGAATTAATGAAGCCAAAGAGATAATTTACTTCCTTTTCAATATTTAACTTTTCCTCATCAGAGATATCTGCAATTGAATCATCCAAAATCAGCTGATACTCCTGAGTTCCAGCTAAAATTGGAAATCCTGAATTTAACCACTCTGACTCAATTGATTTAATGTTTGTGAGCTTCTTCACTGCAGCTATCCCTCTCGGTAAATCATTTTTAATTCTCAAATCCAATCCTTGTTTAAAAGGAATATTCTTTTCTTTCCTAAAAGTTCTTAGTGCAGTGGTTAATTCTTCGACATGAGTAAATTCATGTAGGCAACCAGTAGAATTAATATTTATGTTTGGCCAATCCTCATTATTTATGAATTTATTACTTGGAATGGGACTTAATAAGTGCCACACTTCTTCAGTTATAAATGGCATAAAAGGATGAAGAACTTTCATAATAGATTCAAAAAAGTACTTTGTCTGATCGAGAACATCTTTAGATATTGGTTCCCCGTATTTAGGCTTAACTAATTCTAAATACCAAGAGCAGAAGTCATTCCATATTAACTTATAAATTCGCATTAAAGCTTCAGAAAGTCTATATTTATCAAAGTCTGAATCTAGATCCTCTAATGTTTGAGATAGTACCTCACTAAACCAATCCATAGCCCATTTTTCTGCATCTCCAGCCTTTAAGGATTCATCAACTTCCCATCCATCTATTAATCTCAACGCATTCCAGATCTTATTTGAAAAATTTCTACCCTGAAGGCATAAATCTTCATCAAATGGCAAATCATTTCCAGCAGGTGATGAAAGAAGCATGCCCATGCGCACACCGTCTGCTCCATATCTATTTATAAGTTCCAACGGATCAGGACTGTTACCAAGAGACTTTGACATTTTTCGACCCTTCTTATCTCTAACAATGCCTGTTAAATAGACATTTTCAAATGGTTTAACATTAGCGAATTCATAACCCGCCATAATCATTCTGGCTACCCAAAAAAATAAAATTTCAGGAGCAGTAACGAGATCTTGTGTTGGGTAGTAATAATTTAAGTCCTTGTTATTTGGATTATTGATACCATCAAAAACAGAAATCGGCCACACCCAACTTGAAAACCAAGTATCTAAACAATCTTCGTCTTGTCTTAAGTCCGATAAGCTTAGTTGGTTATTTCCCGAAGCCTCTCTTGCTTTAACAAGAGCCTTCTCAGGTTCAATTGCCACAACAAATTTACCATCATTACCATAGAAATATGCAGGTATCTGATGCCCCCACCAAAGTTGTCTAGAAATACACCAATCCTTGATGTTATTCATCCAATGGGCGTATGTATTTTTAAATTTATTCGGAATAAGACGAATCTCATCATTCATTATAGCGGTTAAAGCAGGTTTTGCAAGATCTGGCATGTTCACCCACCACTGAAGAGAAAGGCGCGGCTCAACCACGGCGCCTGTTCTTTCCGAAGTTCCAATTGATGATTTATACTTTTCAACCTTGGTTAAAAACCCAGAATCATTAAGATAGTCGGCTATTTTTTTTCTTGCATCAAATCTGTCTAAGCCATTCCATTCGAGCCCATGATCATTAAGCGTTCCATCTTCATTAAAAACATCTATGACCTCCAAGCCGTGTTTCTCACCAATAGCATAGTCATTCCAGTCATGAGCAGGCGTGACTTTCAAGCATCCCGTGCCAAAATCAAGAGCAACATATTCATCCAATATAATTGGAATTTCAATATTGTTTAATGGTATACGAACACTCAAACCATGAAAATCCCTGTAACGATCATCTTTGGGGTTAATAGCTATAGCCCGGTCTGCCATTATAGTTTCAGGGCGAGAAGTAGCTACCGTTAAGAATATACCTGGTCTCTCAACTATTTCATATTTGACATAAAACAACTCGGCGTCAATATCTTTATGTATGACCTCTTCATCACTTAATGATGTTTTAGCTTCAGGATCCCAGTGGACCATTCTTTGACCACGATAGATATATCCTTTTTCATATAATTCAACAAAAACCTTTAATACGGATTCTGTTCGTTTTGTGTCCATCGTGAATGCGGTTCTTTCCCAATCACAAGAAGCACCAATATTCTTGAGCTGTTCAAGAATTATACCTCCATGCTTATCCGTCCAATCCCATGCATGCTTCAAAAAATCTTCACGTGTTAAATCCGACTTTTTTATTCCTTCTTTCCTCAATTTTTGAACAACTTTTGCCTCCGTCGCAATCGAGGCGTGATCTGTCCCGGGAACCCAGCAGGCATTGAACCCTTTCATTCTCGCGCGTCTGACCAAAACATCTTGGATAGTATTATTCAACATATGACCCATATGCAAAACCCCAGTAACGTTTGGTGGAGGTATTACGATAGTGTAAGACTCGCGATTATCAGGAACGGATCGAAAGGCATTATTATCCATCCATTTTTGATACCAGGCCTTTTCAACCTGCCCAGGTAAATACTTCGAAGCAATTTTCATATGATACAAAGGTAGACTCTTGAACTTTTTTTGCCATACCTTTCGTTGAGATTACATTTGCTAAATAGATTTAACTAAAACGTAAATAGAAAAATGAGAAACTTCATTGCAACAACCGCTTTGCTACTGGCTTCAGGACTATCTGTCTATGCTCAAGAATCAAATCCCAATTCTGCAGAAATTGCTTTTGACATAGAAACAATTAACTACGGTCAAATAGAAAAAAATGCTGATGGTGCCCGAGAATTTACATTTACAAATACTGGAAAAGAACCATTAATCATTTCTAATTGCGTTGGGTCTTGTGGTTGTACTGTCCCGCAATGGCCAAGAACTCCCATCGCTCCGGGAGCTACTGCCGCAATAAAAGTCAAGTATGACACACGAAGAGTTGGTCGTTTTCAAAAAACTGTAACTGTTCAAAGTAATTCAAAAACACCAACAAAAGTCTTGACTATCAAAGGAAATGTTAAAGATGTTGCAGCCGTTAATACAGCTCCAGTAAACACCTCGAAAGGTTCGTCTAAAATTTCCAAATAAAAACCAATTTATTTGAAATATAAGTTCAATCAAACCCGCTGTATTTTTCAGCGGGTTTTTTATGGAAATAAACATTATGCTAAAAGTATCTGACCGCGCGATATTAATGCCCGAATCCCCGATTCGTAAGCTTGTTCCAATTGCCCAAAGAGCCGAAAATAGTGGAATTCATATTCATTATCTAAATATTGGACAACCTGATATTCCGAGTCCTAAAAAAGCTATGGATTCAATTAGAAATCATGATATAAAAACGCTTTCCTATGCCCCTTCGAATGGTTTTGAAAGTTACAGGGATAAATTATCACAGTATTATTTTAAAAAAAATATCCAGTTATTACCAGAGGATATAATAGTTACTGCAGGTGGATCAGAAGCCTTAGCTTTCGCTATCAACTGTGCCTGTGACCCTGGTGATGAGGTCATTATACCAGAGCCATATTATGCAAATTATCTTGGGTTTGCAGTAGCGACCGGAGTAAATGTAATCCCGATTCGATGCTCAATAAATGAGGACTTCGCCTTACCTGCAAGCGAAATTATATCTTCTTTAATAACAGAAAATACAAAGGCGATAGTACTATGTAATCCAGGAAACCCAACTGGAAGGCTTTATAATGATCAAGAATTAGAACAAATACGTTCTATTTCTTTAAAACATAACCTTTACATTATCAGCGACGAAGTTTATCGTGAGTTCACCTATGATGGTAAAGAACATACATCTATTTTAACATTAAAAGGGATGGATCAACATGGTATTCTCATTGACTCCGTATCTAAAAGGTATAGTCTGTGCGGTGCCAGAATCGGTCTAATCGCGAGTAAAAATGAAAATTTCATGGCAGCAGCTATGAAATTTGCACAAGCTAGATTATCTCCACCAACATTAGCACAAATAGTATCTGAAGCTGCATTAGATACTGAAGATAGATACTTTAAAGAAGTGAAAACAGAATATGAAAAGCGCCGTAATTTCATGGTTGACCGTTTAAATGGTATTCCAGGAGTTAAATGCCCTAAACCATCTGGTGCTTTCTATTGCATCGCAGAATTACCTATTGATGATTCGGATAAGTTTTGTCAATGGATTCTTAAAGAATTCAATTATAAAGGCGAAACAATTATGATGGCACCTGGGACTGGATTTTATTCGGACGGGCGGTTAGGTTTGAATCAAGTTAGACTGGCCTATGTTCTCGATATCGATCATTTAAATAGAGCAATGGATTGCCTGGAAATAGGACTAAAACAATATGGATATAAATAATGCGAATAAAACAAAATGCAAATTTAAAAAAATATAACACCTTTGGCTTAAACTGCATCGCTGAAAGGCTATTTCATCTAGAAAACGAAGTTGACTTAGTAGAATATCATCAACATCAAAACGGTTATGCAAAGCAAAAATTACTTTTTTCTGGAGGAAGTAATCTTCTACTATGCTCTGAAATAAAGGGTACCGTTGCCCGAATTGAATGGGATGGAATTAAGATATTAAGTGAAACAGAACAAGATATTTTAGTTGAAGTTGCAGCAGGACATTCTTGGCATGAATTTGTTCTTTGGGCAATTGAAAATGGATACGGTGGAATTGAAAATCTATCACTTATTCCTGGACATGTTGGAACTGCTCCTATTCAAAATATTGGCGCCTATGGTGTAGAAGTTAAAAGTTCAATTGAGTCCCTCCGATTCTATAGATGGGAAACAGGAGAGACTGAAGTATTGAATAATAACGTATGTGAATTTGGGTATAGAACAAGTGTTTTTAAAACAAAATTGAGGAACAAAGGTGTCATATTATCTGTAAATTTTAAACTTACCAAAAACGAGCATAATCTAAATACAAAATACGGTTCAGTAATTGACGAAATAAATAAAATGGGTAAAATTCCATCGATATTAAACATATCAAAAGCCATAATATCCATTAGATCCGCTAAACTTCCAGACCCGAAAAATATTGGAAATTCTGGTAGCTTCTTCAAGAATCCAATAATATCAAAAAATACTCTCATAGACCTCAGAGAAAAGCATAAAAATATCCCCTTTTATGTCCATGAAAATGCGAGCGTCAAGCTTTCAGCTGGCTGGTTAATAGAAATGTCTGGATGGAAAGGTAAATCTCATGGAGATGCTGGAATGCATGACAAGCAGGCTCTAGTTCTTGTTAACCACGGCAATGCAACAGGTGAAGAACTATGGGACTTCGCTAAGGAAGTAAAAGAAGATGTCTACAAGAATTTCAACATTAATCTTGAACCAGAAGTTAATTTAATAGGGCTGGTAAATAATTAATAGAAATGTAATTGAAGGAGATATAATATTAATTAAGTTAGTAAATTTGACGAATGATGCCCATCCTTAAATTAATTTTAGTTGCAGTTGTATTACTTAGCATTGGCTTACTAGGAATGGCTGTAAAAATATGGTCTAAAAAAGACGGAGAGTTTCCTGGCACTTGCGCAAGTAATAGTCCCTACTTAAACCCAGAGGGTGAGAATTGTGCTTTATGTGGTGCAGAACCTAACGAACAGTGTCAAAGCACCTGAGTTTCCATACCACTAAGAGTAGTCCATACTTTAAGAACCCCTTTTTCATCTAAATAAACAAGATAAGCGTCCCACTCATGATTTTGATCGAGCCATAACTTTGACTCGTTTAAGCCCATTGCAACGAATGCAGTTGCCAGGGCATCAGCTTTGGCGCAAGAAGGACCTATTGTCGTCGAGCTAACAACATCTGTTTGGATGGGCCAACCAGTAAATGCATTTATTGTATGACCAAATTTAATTCCAGAAGAAGAATCTACCTTATAGTTTCGATAATTACCGGAAGTCGCTAAAGCTCTATTATTTAGTGGAATTATAACTTGTAACTCACCGTTATTTTCAAGAATTGGTCTTTCAATACCGACTGTGAAATCCTCTCCAGAAGACTTTGTACCAAATGCTCTTATTTCACCACCAACCTCAACAAATGCTGAAGACACACCTCTGGACTTTAGGGAATCTATGATAATGTCTACCGAGTGTCCTTGAGCCAAACTCATGAAATTCAATTTAACACTTTTCGGCCACGCCCATTTATCAATCGATACAGGCAGCCAATCCTCGTTCCCTACCAATTTCATTAACGACTGAACCTGCAAAGTATCATCGTAATGTAAATACCGATTATTAATCCCAAAACCCCACCCATCAATCATCGGTTCAAGTGTTGGGTCCAATATGCCATTTGTCCGGTACTTCATTTCCATAGCTATTTGACATAGTTCAAATAACTCTGGAGATAAATTAACCGAATCACCTGAATTTAACTTTGAAATTTCCGATTTACTATCCCATGGAGATGCTATTTTATTGTAATGAGATAACCATTTTTTTATATCCTTTTCACTCACAAAGTTATCGTGAAAGCTATGAGAATAAATCGACTTTATTCGAAACGATGTCCCCTGAGCAGAACCTTCGAAAATGTCTTCATGGCTTTTTTCTTGAGAACAACTAGCAAAAAGGAGAAGGAAAAATATCAAAATAAAATCTCGCATCACTTTCTAAATCTATTAATAATTGAGCTAGATTATATATCAGATCAAGATGATTAATTTTTTAATTATCCACCAAAATCATCAAAAGCTACATTTTCGGGTGGAACACCAAAATCATCTACCATCTTTAGAACAGCCGCATTCATCATAGGTGGCCCACAGAAATAGTACTCTATATCCTCCGGAGTTTCATGATCACCAAGATAATTATCTATTAGAGCTTGATGCACAAAACCTGTAAATCCATCTCCAGTATCTTCCATACTATTTTTTGCTTGCCAATTATCTTCGGGTAAAGGCTCAGATAATACCATATGAAATTTAAAGTTCGGAAATTCCTTTTCAATATTTTCAAAGTCATCTGTATAAAACAATTCCCGCCGAGACCTGCCTCCATACCAATAGCTGACTTTTCGACCTGTTTTAAGAGTGTGGAATAGATGAAACAAATGTGAACGCATTGGAGCCATTCCTGCACCACCGCCAATATATATCATTTCTGTATCGGTATCCTTGATATGAAAGTCACCATATGGTCCAGATATTGTAACCTTATCCCCAGCCTTTAAGTCAAATACATATGAAGAACATACTCCAGGATTAACATTCATCCAGCCCCCTTTAGCACGATCCCATGGAGGGGAAGCGATTCGGATATTCAACATAACAATATTACCCTCAGCTGGGTGATTAGCCATTGAGTATGCTCTAAATAAAGGCTCTGGATTATTCATTTTTAAATCCCACAAACCAAACTTATCCCATTCACCCTTAAATTCATCATCTTTTTTACCCAAACGAGGATGAGCAGTAATATCTATATTCTTGAAATCTACACTGACTTCTGGAACATCCACTTGAATATAACCACCAGCTAGGAAATCTAAATTCTCTCCTTCAGGAAGCTTAACTACAAACTCTTTAATGAAAGAGGCAACATTATAGTTTGACACAACTTCACATTCCCATTTTTTGATCCCAAATATTTCATCAGGAACGATAACCTTCATGTCATTTTTAACTTTTACCTGACAACCTAATCTCCAGTCATCCGCAATTTGTTTCCTATTGAAAAAACCTTTTTCTGTTTGAAGTATTTCGCCTCCTCCCTCAGGAATCTGGCATTCACACATTCCACATGTACCTCCACCCCCGCATGCAGATGGGAGAAATATTTTCTGCTCACTCAAAGTAGATAATAAGGTTGAGCCAGACTCAATTTCCACTATATCCCCATTTATATCCAATTTTACAGGACCAGAAGGAGAAAGACGTGCCTTTGCTTGGAGCAAAATAGTTACAAGAGCTAATATTACCAATGTAAAAACAATTACACTCGATAAAACAGCAATAGAATCAGATGATAATGCTAAAAACATAATTATTAAAGAATTATAATTTAATACCCATAAAACTCATGAATGCTATACCCATAAGTCCAGTTATCATAAATGTGATACCCAAGCCCCGTAAAGCCGGTGGGACATGAGAATATTTTAGTCTTTCTCTAATGGCCGCAATTGCCAAAACTGCAAGCAGCCATCCGATTCCTGAACCAAAGCCAAAAGCAGTTGCCTGACCAATTGTTGCATATGCCCGTTCCTGCATGAATAGAGATCCACCTAATATTGAGCAGTTTACAGCAATCAAAGGGAGAAATATACCAAGAGCTGAATACAATGCAGGAGCAAATTTCTCTACTACCATCTCTACAAGCTGAACCATTGCAGCAATAACTGCAATAAACATTATGAAACTTAAGAAGCTCAAATCCACTTCTGCAAATGAAGGATCTAACCACTGTAAAGCTCCTTTATCTAAAATTTTTGTTTGAAGAAGATAATTTACAGGAACCGTTATCGTCAATACAAATGTCACTGCCAATCCTAAGCCCATGCCTGTCTTAACTGTCTTTGACACTGCTAAATATGAACACATGCCAAGAAAGTAAGCAAAAATCATATTATCTATAAAAATGCTCTTGACGAAGATATTTATTAACTCTTGCATAATTTCTATCCGTTAATCTTTTTCAATCAATGAAGGAGTCTTAGATCTTTGCCACCAAATAATAAGAGCTACAACAATTAAAGCCATCGGAGGTAAAAGCATCATACCGTTATTGTGGTATCCTAGTTCATATAATCCCAGTTTTTCAACAACTGGATAATCGTAAAGGGTCCCATTTCCAAGAAGCTCCCTAAAAAAGGAAACAACTATCAAAATCAAGCCATAGGAAGCCCCATTTCCAATACCGTCGAGAAAGGACTTCCAGGGAGAATTGCCTAATGAAAAAGCCTCAATACGCCCCATAATTATACAATTCGTTATTATGAGCCCTACAAAAACTGATAATTGCTTGCTAACATCATAAACGAATGCTTTCAAAACTTGGTCTACTAGAATTACTAAAGTTGCAACAACAACCAATTGAACGATTATTCTTATTCTGTTGGGAATCATATTCCTCATTAGAGAGGTTATTACATTTGCAAGAGCCATTACGACAATTACAGATAAGCTCATTACTATGGCAGGTTTAAGCTTGACAGTAATAGCTAAAGCACTACAAATACCCAAAACTTGAACAGTAATAGGATTATTAACATTCATAGGATCTTTTAATAATCCCCTATTTTTCTTAGAGAATAAGGCTTCTTTAGGTTTGCTCATTTCCATACTTAATTTAATACGACACTTAAAATTGAATCCGCTGGCATTTCGATTTCATCAACTGAAAGGTTTAATAAAAACTCTTTGTACGGAATTAAACAGTCTTCCAACATTGTCTGAACCCCGACAGATGTTATTGTCCCTCCAGAAATACCATCAACCTGCTGGGATCCGTATGCATCGCCCTTTCTCACTTCAATTCCATCTCTTGTCTCTGAGAATAGAACCTTATCGGGAAATTGATCTTGAAAAATAGGTGTGGAAATTTCCGCACCTAATCCTGGTGTTTCCTTTTCATGATCAAAAGAAGCACCCAAAATTGTATTTCCATCACCTTTTAAAGAAACATAACCCCATATTGGTCCCCAAAGTCCTGTTCCTCTCATGGGAATAACATAGAATGTGTTACCGTTTTTTTTAGCTTTAAATAATGGTACTTTACGAGTATTGTTTGACTCCTTTACTGCAGCAGCCATATCTATATCAAAAGCTGTTATCTCTGAAGAAACCACCTTACCATCCTGAATAACTAATTGATCCGTTATATATTCATTAAAAAGCAACTCAGGATCCTCTCCGACAACTCCAATAGAGGACAATATATCTGATTTCTTTTCGAGTTCAATATTTTTATCTTGAAATGGCTTGAGACTCGTAGCCGCAATAGAAAGTAATGAAGCAACAATAATAACCATCGCAATTGCAAATATGTATGTGTAACTATTTGTGTTGATATTCATAATAAAACTACTTTGCACTAATTATTAAACGTTTCAAGCGTTTTTTCACATTACCCTCAACGACATAATGATCAATTAAAGGAGCCATTACATTCATAAATAGAATTGCCAGCATCATTCCTTCAGGATACGCAGGATTGAATACCCGAATCATTATTCCGAGAAAACCTATTAAAAATCCATAGATCCATTTTCCTTTTTCAGTGTGGGATGCTGAAACTGGATCTGTAGCCATGAATACCGTTGAAAATGCCCAACTACCGAATACTAGATGAAAATAAAACGGAATACTAAGAAAGCCTTGTTGCTCTGGAGATATCATATTTGGAGCCACCAAATTGAAAATTAAACTTATCGCAATCGCTCCGAAAAGAGATGATAACATTATTTTCCAAGATCCAATACCAGTAGCAATTAAATAAATTCCTCCCAATAATATTAAAAGAGTACTTGTTTCGCCTATTGATCCTGGTATTATGCCTAGAAACGCATCCCATGCTGAATAGGTTGTTTCCCCAGTGGAAGCATACTGACCAAGAGCTGTTGCTCCTGAAAAACCATCAACAAGGGCTTCACCCTCAACGGTGGTAGTATTTATCCATACTTTATCACCACTCATAAAAGAAGGGTATGCAAAAAAAGCAAAGGCTCTTGCAGTCAATGCAGGGTTTAAAATATTCATTCCAGTTCCACCAAAAACTTCTTTTCCAATTAAAACTGCAAAAATTGTCGAAATAGCAACCATCCACAAAGGCATGTCAACTGGCATAGTCATTGGGATCAAAAGACCAGAAACTAGAAAACCCTCGTTTACTGCATGCTTGTTTATGTATGCAAAATAAATTTCAACTCCTAATCCTGCTATGTATGTAACTACTATCATTGGAACAACTTTTATAGCGCCAAAAATGAAGTTATCCACTGTGAAGAATTGCAACCACCCAATTGCATCATTTAAAAGTCCTATGGCCTTATAATGCTGATAACCTGCATTAAACATTCCAAATATAAGAGCAGGAATCAAAGCGAAAATTACAGTGATCATAGTGCGTTTTAAGTCTATTGCATCGCGAACATGAGCTCCACTATTGGCATTGTGATTTGGCACAAACAACATAGTCTCAATTGCATTATACAATGGGTATAACGGTTTGAGCTTCCCAGTAGTTACAGCGGGGCGAGCGGAATCAAGAATATTTTGTAAAAATTTCATCTACTTAAACGCATTAATTCATTTCGGCATAAAGAACATTCAGTCCTTTTCTAACCATTTCTTGCAAAGGTTGTTTAGACGTACAGATAACTTCGCAAAGAGCAAAGTCTTCTGGAACTATTTCATAAATACCTAATTCTTCCATTTTCTCCAAATCTTCAGCCCAAATAGACTTTAATAATTGATTTGGAAAAATATCAAAAGGGAAAACCTTATCATATTGTCCAGTTACCACAAAAGCCCGCTCTTCCCCATTTAATTTCGTAGTCAAATCATACTTACGGTTTGGAAATAGCCATGAAAAATATGCCTTACTAAATGAGTATTTACCAAAACCAGGCAAGACCCATCCTAGAAAATCTGTATTCTCCCCTTCCGGGATAATTGTAATTTGTTTTGACAGGTAACCTAAATAACCTTCTTTACCAATATTATTTCCGGTTAAAACAGACCCTGATATGAATCGATAATTTCCAGGCTTAACATTTTCATTAAAAAAACCTAACATTGACTGTCCTCCGCGAACATTAAAATATCTTGGTTCTTTCATTCCTGATCCTCCTGCTGCAATTACACGATCAAGATGGTACTCGCCAGAAATAAAAAGTTGTCCGATAATTGCAACATCCTGGGCAGATATAGTCCAGACTATATCACCTTTATTAATTGGGGATATTTTAGAAATGTGAACCGAAGTATTTCCTGAAGGGTGAGGACCAGAAAATCTATGCAGCTCTGCACCGCTAGCTTGTGTTAATATTTTTGATTCTTCATCTAAAGAGATCGATAAAATTGTTCTATTTGAAAGACTATTCAATACTTTAAGTCCGGCAGTAAAAAATTCTTCCTTTCCATTTAAGGAAATAGAAGGTTTCGATGCGAATGGAGATGAAGCCATACCGTTAACAAAAATTGCCTTCGGTGCGTCCATTGGATTTGCGATACATCCATAAGGTCTCATTTGAAGAAGTGACCACGCACCCGAGAGGAGCAATTTACTTATAATTTTTTCTTTTTCAATTGGAAATTCTTTTCCGAAATTGATGTAATCACATTTTTCATCTGGACGAATCACAATGGCATCAAGTCGTCTTTTCGGCCCCCGATCTATAGCCGTTATCTCACCACTAACTGGAGAAGTGATAAGGATTTTATCATTTGATTTGTCATGAAATATGCATTCCCCTGCCTTGACCTTGTCACCAACTTTAACATTTAATTTTGGATTTAATCCGATGAATTCAGACGGTCGCAAAGCGAACGAGTTGGGGAATTCTGAAAAGTTAACTTTATCAGATGGTTTTCCTACTAAGGGCAAATTGAGTCCCTTTTGTATAATATGTGTTGTTTTTGACATGTGCAGTATTAAAAACGCCTCAAAAAAAATTCGAGGCAAAGGTATATATAAGGGTCGGAATTAAGAAGTTTTTCTCAACTTTACTTTGTGTTTAAACTGTATATTTCTCTTTTTGTCGTTTTTTATGTTTCAACGAGCATCTTATGTCAAAGTTTTGGTCCTAAAATTATAATAATTGAAGATTTTCAAAGTGTTGAAATCTATCCAGTTGGAGATCCTCAATCACTTGCAATTATACCGCTCAAAGAAAAAGAAAGACTACATATATCATTCGATGACTTTAGCGCAAATACTCAAGCATTAAATTATACTTGGGTTCATTGTAACAGAAACTGGGAAACCTCAGGCTTAATTTCATCAGAATACCTCGATGGTTTTTTAGAAAGTCAGCTACCGCTAGCTGAATTATGCTTTAATACTTATCAGCCTTACAGTCACATTAAATCAAATCTTCCAGAGGCTAATTGTATGCCACGTATATCAGGAAATTATTACCTGGTTATTTTTGAAGAGGATCCCGAAGACTTTCTTCTCCAATACCCAGTCATAATAGTTGAACAGCTAGCAGAAATTCAAAGCTCAATACACCGGGCGATGAAAATGGAACAAAGAGAGACACATCAAGAGATTGATATTCTTGCAGATTTAACCAATTTATCTGTTCAAAACCCATTTGAAGACATTCAACTAAGTATTGTTCAAAATAGAAATTGGAAGAGTATTAAGTCCATGGCTCCTAGATTTCTGAGAAACGGATATTATGACTTTAACTATAACAATGGCGAAAATACTTTTAATGGTGGTAACGTCTTTCGTTTTGCAGATTCAAAAAATATCCCGGTACCAACACTAAGAATAAGAGGTTTTGAGCTAAAAGAACTCTGGACCGCTACCGTAAGAAATGAGAAGCCTAGAGGAATAGACCCGTTTTTATTTCAAGAAGATGCTCGTGGTGGCTTCAGCATTCGGAAGCAGAACTCAAGCAACCCAGAAATAGAGGCAGACTATGTCGTCTTAGACATTTTTTTAGAGGATATAGAAAATTCTGGACATAGAGAAATTTATGTGATTGGTGATTTCAATCAATATCGCAGCATAGACGACTGCAAGCTTCATTATGACTCTAAAGAAAAGGCTTACAGAGGGTTAATTCGGGTCAAACAAGGGTATCTAGAGTACAGATTAGCAGAAAAAAATCAAAATAAAAACGGAACATTAACATGGGATTTATCTTGGACGGAAGGTAATCATTGGGAATGCCCAAATAATTATACCAGTATTATTTATATGCGTGAATGGGGGAAAAGATATGACCGAGTTATTGCTTGCAAAAAAAAATTTACAAATGGAAGCATAGGCCTGAGTTTAAATTAATCAAAACATTTCAAACTGTGATTACTGATGATCTAGACTTAGCTAAAAATATTCTTAACTCCGGCGGTGTTATTGCTATTCCGACCGAGACAGTTTATGGTCTCGCGGGTAATGCGATGGACACTAATTCTATCGCTTCTATTTTTAGAATTAAGAATAGACCATATTTTAATCCTTTAATTGCGCACATTGGAGAAATTGAACAACTAAAATCTCTTTGCAATACAATTCCAGTAGAGGCACAAAAGTTAATAGATGCTTTTTGGCCTGGACCACTAACGCTAGTTCTTTCCAAAAAAAAATCTGTTCCCAATTTATTAACTTCTGGATTAGACAAAGTAGCAGTCCGAATGCCATCTCATCCCCTGACTTTGAAACTTTTAAAGTCTATAAAATATCCTCTCGCAGCACCTAGTGCTAATCCATATAAATATGTGTCGCCAACCTCCGCACAACATGTGGAAAGTCAGCTTGGAAGTGCTATTCCATTAATATTAGATGGTGGTCAATGCAAAATCGGATTAGAGTCAACAATTATTGGTTTTGAAGACAATGATGTTGTGATTTATAGATTAGGTGGTTTGGCTATTGAATCAATTGAAGAAGTTCTAAAAAAACCTATTGCAATCAAAACAAAAAGTGAAAGTGATATGCTACCGGGACAAGAAAAAAAACATTACTCCCCAGGTAAAAAAATTGTTCTAATTCCATTTGCTGGAGCATTACCATCATTAGTAAGTCCTGATGTTTTAATCACATGGAAACCACAAGAGTCAAGCCATAAATCAATTAGTCTAGATGGGTCTGATATCTCTGGAGCATCACGTATATTTTCTTTACTAAGAGAACTAGACAATCCTCAAATAGGAAAAATTTTTATTGAACTTGCACCCGAAAAAGGCCTTGGGAAAGCTATTAATGATCGTTTGATGCGCGCCGCATATCCTTTCTAAGCTCAAAATTTTTGCCAAGATAAACGCGACGAACAATAGGGTCTTCAGATAACTCTTTAGCAGTTCCGCTCTTTAGGATTTTCCCTTCAAACATTAAATATGTCCTATCCGTAATAGCTAAAGTTTCTTGAACATTATGATCCGTAATTAAGACTCCAATATTTCTATCTACGAGCTTTGCAACAATTGACTGGATATCTTCAACAGCAATCGGATCAACTCCAGCAAATGGTTCATCTAATAAAATAAACTTTGGATCCGAAGCTAAAGCCCTTGCTATCTCTGTTCTTCTGCGCTCCCCTCCCGAAAGAAGATCACCTCTTGTATTTCTTATTCTTGTTAATGAAAATTCATCAAGAAGAATATCTGTTCTTGACTTAATTTCGTTTTTATTAAGCCCTCGCCACTCCAACACCGCAGCAATATTATCTTCAACTGTCATCTTTCGAAAAACTGATGGATCTTGAGCTAAGTAGCCAATGCCTTTTTGCGCTCTGCGATACATTGGTAATCGAGTTATATTTTCATTGTCGAGTAAAACTTCTCCTTCATCAGGCTTAACCATGCCAACAACTGTATAAAAAGAAGTTGTTTTACCGGCACCATTAGGACCTAATAACCCAACTATTTCCCCTTGATCAACATGGAAACTCACATTATCTACAACCCTTTTTCGACTGTAATCTTTTGAAATTTTAATTACTTCCAGTCTCATTTTATCACCTTATTATTTAATTGGTTGGGCCACACGGCTTATAAATATGCTAGATTCATACAATATAGCTATTGGAATAGAGACAATGATTTGACTAAATATATCCGGTGGTGTAATAATAGAAGAAACTACTAAAATTCCAACCCAAGCATGTTTTCTATACATTTTCATACCATCAGGCGTAACAATTCCTGCGCGGGATAAAAAATAAACTACAATGGGCAATTCAAATAAAAAACCGCAAGCCAAAATTATACTTGCGATCGTCGCTAAGTAGGATGACATCTCGATAAGGTTTATAATCTGATCAGATACCACATAGTTAGATAAAAATTGAATACTTAAAGGAACAATTAAAAAATATCCAAAAGCAGCTCCCAAAAAGAAAAGGAAAGATGAAATACTTATGAAAGCAACGGATTTTTGTCTTTCAACAAATGTCAACCCAGGCGAAACAAACATCCACAACTCTTTTAAAACAAATGGGATAGCTAAAACTAAACCTGTCATTAATGATAAAGAAATATGAAGCGAAAATTGGCCTGCCATCTTACTATTTAGCAATTCAATATTGATTTTATCCACGCATAAATTTGAAATGTTCCAAATTTCAGAAAGTTGACAAAGCGCACGGTATGTAATAAAATCTAATGATTTAGGAGCAAGAAGCAAACCATCAAATAGAATTTCTCTAAAGGCAAAAGCTAATACAGCAGCTATGAGCACAGCTATAGAAGCCCGCATTAAATGTTTACGCAGTGCTGCTAGATGATTTAAAAAAGACATTGAATTTCCTTCTAACATGATATGCAAAAGTAGTTTATAGCGTAACTTCATAAATTCTATTTCATCAAAAAAAGATGAGTCAAAAAATAAAAAACGAAAGCAAAGCCTTATTGAAGACTTTCTTTGGCTTTGATGAATTCAAAGGCAACCAGGCAGATTCAATAAATTCTATACTTAATGGTAATAATACATTTGTTAGAATGCCTACAGGTGGTGGCAAATCATTATGCTATCAACTTCCAGCAATTCAAATGGAGGGAATTGCAATAGTAATATCTCCTTTAATAGCATTGATGAAAAACCAGGTGGATTCGATAAGGAATTTCGCCACCAGTGACTCTATAGCCCATGTTTGGAACTCCTCTCTAACCAAAAGAGAAATGGTAGCTGTCCGCAAAGATCTCTCATTAGGAGAGACAAAACTTTTGTATATGGCTCCAGAATCTCTTAACAGATCTGAAAATATTAAGTTTTTAAAAGATCTTAAAATATCATTTTACGCTATCGATGAAGCCCACTGTATTTCAGAATGGGGTCATGATTTTCGTCCTGATTACCGACAGCTCAGGAAAGCAATCAATAGTATAGAGAATAGACCAATCATGGCATTGACTGCAACAGCAACCGAAAAAGTTGTTTCCGATATTCAAAAAAGCCTTGAAATGAAACAGGTAAATGTCTTTTCAACTTCATTTAATCGTCCAAATTTATTCTACCAGATTAACCTCAAGAATGAAGTCGAAAAAGACATCATCAAATTGCTCAAAAAGCATTATGGTAAATCTGCAATTATATATTGCCTTAGTAGAAAAAAAGTTGAAGAAATTGCTCAAGTTCTTCAGCTTAATGATATTCGAGCTCTACCCTATCATGCCGGGCTTGACAACAATACAAGATCCAAACATCAAGATGCTTTTTTAAATGAAGATATCCATGTTATCGTTGCCACCATTGCCTTTGGCATGGGAATAGATAAACCAGACGTTAGACTCGTGCTTCATCATGACATCCCAAAAAGTATAGAAAGTTACTACCAAGAAACAGGGCGAGCAGGGAGAGATGGAGGAGAAGGCATTTGTGTTACATACTATTCAGAAAAAGATATTCAGAAATTAGACAAATTTCTTAGTAAAAAGGCTGTTTCTGAGCAAGAGATAGGTCGACAACTACTTCAAGAATCAAAAGGATATGCCTTATCCTCAACATGCAGACGGGAGTATATTCTTCATTATTTCGGAGAAGAGTTTCAAGATGAAAATTGTGGATGCTGTGATAACTGCATAAGGAATTCCAAAAGAATAAACTCTTCGGAGGAAGTCAAATTATCACTTAACGTTATAAAAGAGGGAAAAAATAATTTCAGATCTGAACAAGTCGTAAATGTTTTAATTGGAAATGAAACTTCTGTGCTTAAAACCTTTGGTGCCTCTAAATTGCCACAATGGAGTTTAGGAAAAAATAAGACATCTGAATATTGGTCAGATTTAATCCGTCAAATTTCATTAAAATATCTAATCAAAAAAGACATAGAGCGCTATGGGATTTTAAGTATTACCGAAAAAGGTGAGAAATTTTTAAATGAACACTCGGAATTTCATGCAAAGCCTTATCGTGAAGTATCTGAAAATACAAACTCCACCGATAAAAAAAAACAAACTAACTCTGTTTTAGATCCTGAGCTTTACAAAAAGTTACAATCAGTAAATAGGACTCTTGCAAAGGAAAGAAGCATACCCCCTTACGCAATGTTTTCTGAAATATCCTTAAGAGAAATAGCTAGCTCCTATCCATTTACTCAAGATGAATTAATGATAATATCTGGAGTTGGAGAGGGTAAAGCAAAAAGATTCGGCACTAGTATTTTGGAGGTAATTAAGGTTCATTGTGATGAAAATAATATTGAGAGACTTGAAGACGTTACAATTCGAAGTGCAGTTCAAAAAGGATCTCTCAAAATATATATCATTCAATCTATTGATAGGCTGCTTTCACTTGAAGAAATGGCAAAGAATAAGGGTGTTTCTCAAAATGAACTACTTGAAGAAATGGAGCGTATTATTGAAAATGGAACACGGCTAGCACTTGATCATGTAATAGAAGAAATAATTGATGATGATGACTCAATTGATGAAATACTTGAGTACTTTTCAGAAGAGTCGAAATCAGGAGATATAAATGAGGCACTAACTTATTTTGAAGACACTTATAATGAAGAAGAGCTTCGCTTAGTTAGGCTAAAGTTTTTATGCTCAGTTCTTTAAATCAATTCTTATAAATCAATTTTAATTCATTTGGGATTTCTTCAGAACCTACATGTATAAAGGCTATACTTTTCGAATAGTTTAATATTTGTTGAATTGTTTTTTCTGAAGGTTGGCTTGAGTATCCTAAACCTTGTGTAAATTCATCCATAGGCATTGTTAATTAAAAAATTAACGCGCTTACTTCTGAATTATTATAGATTGATCTGTAATGTTTTGCGCAAGTTCATAATTGCATACCTCATTCTGCCAAGAGCGGTATTTATTCCAACACCTGTCTCATCGGCAATATCTTTGAAGCTCAAACCAGACGTCATTCTCAACTTTATTACTTCTTGTTGATCTAGTGGCAATTGCTCAACTGCAAGTTTAATGTCCATATACCATTGATCCTGAAGCTCCTTTTCTTCATAATTAAGGGTTTCATCCGTTATACCCAGTATAGAATCATGACAGTCATCTATCCCAATAAGTTTAGACCGCTTTTGTTTTCTGAAATGATCCATAACAGCATTCCGTGCAACCCTATGAATCCAACCAGAAAATTTCCCTAACTCTTTATATTCATTAGCCTTTGAAACTCGAATGAACTTAATCCATACCTCTTGTAAAATATCATTAGATAGTTCCTCGTCACGTACTTTCTGTAAAATTAAATTGAAAACGGAAGTAGAATATCTATTGACCAGTATTTTAAGGGCGACCTCATCGCCATTTGAGTATTGCGCAACCAATTCGGCATCGCTTTTACCTACGTTATTCATAAACCAGAAATGTTTAAAAAGTTGAGTAGGGTTTATATCAAATGGCAGTTTTTTTTTGTTTTTACGAATTTAACATTTTTTCTTTGAAAACAAAGGGTATTTTTGTATTTCAAAGTATGAAAAAATTAGACTACTTAAGTATTGAAGGCGCTAAAGTCAATAACTTAAAGAACATTAATGTAGAGTTTCCACATGGTCACTTAGTAGTTATTACTGGTGTAAGTGGTAGTGGAAAATCATCATTAGCATTTGACACATTATACGCCGAGGGCCAAAGAAGATATGTTGAGTCGTTGTCCTCATATGCACGTCAATTCCTAGGAAAGCTAGATAAACCTGAAGTAGACAATATTAAAGGGCTTGCCCCAGCAATTGCTATCCAGCAAAAAGTAATATCAAGAAATCCAAGATCCACATTAGCTACGGTAACAGAAATTCATGATTATTTAAAGGTTTTATTTGCCCGTATTGGTAAAACCTATTCTCCAATCTCAGGAAACGAGGTAAGACGTCATCAAAGTATAGATGTTCTGAAAAAGATAAAGGAAAAAAAGGATTCTGTAGTTCTGATTATTAGTCCACTTGATTTCAATGATCGCTCTAAAAGTGAAATATCATCCTTGTTAAGCCAGCAAGGATATTCGAGAGTAATTGATGCATTAGGAAATATTCACCGCATCGAAAAAATACCAGACTCGGTAAAAAGTTTCTCTCTTGTAGTTGATAGACTTCATATAAGTAACCTTGATGAAGAGACATTGAATCGAGCCAATGACTCTATTCAGACAGCTTTTTTTGAAGGTAAAGGAGAATTAATACTTAGATGGGAAAATAATCTCGAAGAAATATTTTCGAATCAATTTAGTTTAGATGGAATCGATTTCGAGGAACCTTCTCCATCGTTATTCACATTCAATACTCCACAAGGTGCTTGTCCAAAATGTGAAGGCTTTGGCTCAACGATAGGTATTGATAAAGATTTAGTAATTCCAAATAAAACACTTAGCATATATGATAATGCAATAGCTCCTTGGAGAGGTGAAAAACTTTCAAAATGGAAAAACCAATTAATTCTTGGTGCAGAACCTGCAAATATTCCCATTCATAAACCTATCAACCTTTTAACACCAGATCAAAAAGATCTTATATGGAATGGATGTAAGCATTTTAAAGGTATTAATGATTTTTTCAATTATGTTGAAAGCAAAATTTATAAAATTCAATTTAGGGTTCTCCAAGCCAGATATAGAGGAAAGACAATTTGCTCAGGATGCCAGGGAAAGAGACTCAGGAAAGAAGCTGGTTATGTAAAAATTAATGAGTCCTCGATTACAGAAATATTGTCATGGCCTATATCTAAAGCGATAGTTTGGTTCGAAAAACTAGAATTAAAAGGCAATGACATAAAAATTGCTGAAAGATTGATTTTAGAGATAAAAAATCGGCTTAATGTACTAGAAAAAGTTGGACTTCATTACTTAACCTTAGAGCGTCCGTCTGCTACTTTATCTGGTGGGGAATCCCAGCGAATACATCTTGCAAAAAGCCTAGGTTCATCCTTAGTCGGATCCATCTATATTTTAGATGAGCCAAGTATTGGACTTCACCCCAGAGATGCTGAGAAGCTTCTTGAAGTGCTATTTCAACTTCGAGATATGGGCAATACTGTGGTAGTCGTTGAACATGATTCTCTTTTCATGAGATCTGCTGACACTTTAATTGATATAGGACCAAAAGCCGGTTCTAATGGGGGCAATGTGATTTATTCAGGACCCGGAAATGACATAGATTCTCAAAATAGTTTAACTGCTCTATACCTTAAAGGAGAAAAAAAAGTGTCACGGGTTCAATTAAAAATAAAAAATGCAAAAACCATTGGAATTCGTGGAGCTGTTCTTAATAATTTAAAAAAAGTTGATATAGATATTCCTCTAGGTTATCTATCCGTCGTTTGCGGAGTTAGTGGAAGTGGCAAAACTTCTTTAATTCGAAATGTCTTAGTACCTGCTCTTCAAAAGAATTTAGGCGATTCAAATATGAAATCAGATTTGTATTCATCTTTAGTTGGAGATATATCTTTAGTTAATTCAGTAGAAATTGTAGATCAAAATCCCATGGGGAAGTCATCCAGATCTAACCCTGCAACCTATTTAAAGATTTACGATGATATACGTTCCGCATTTGCAACAACAAAAAGCGCTCAGATTCGGAGCTTGACAGCCAAGCACTTTTCTTTTAATACAGAGGGTGGACGTTGCGACATTTGCAAAGGAGATGGATTTGTTACCATCGAAATGCAATTTATGGCAGATGTTCACTTAAAATGTGAACATTGCGATGGGAACAGATTTCAAGATGATATTCTTGGAGTTGAAATCAAAGGGAAGAATATTGCAGATGTCTTGCGTATGACAGTTGATGAAGCCTTTATTTTCTTTAAGAGCTCTGAACTATCAAAAATTTCGATGAAACTTCAGCCACTCATTGATGTTGGGTTAGGCTATTTACAGTTGGGGCAAACAAGTTCCACTTTATCTGGAGGAGAAGGTCAGAGAGTTAAACTTGCATATTATCTGTCAAAAGGGAACTCAATTGACCCAATTTTCTTCGTTTTTGATGAACCAACTACTGGACTTCATTTCGATGATATTCAAAAACTCCTTGACTCTTTTAACGCCTTAATTGCCTTAGGGCATACTGTTTTAGTTATTGAACATCATACGGATGTTATATCTAACGCAGATTGGATAATTGAATTAGGTCCTGAAGGAGGGGAAGATGGCGGATATTTAATTTTTCAAGGTGAACTTGAAAAATTTCATCATGTAACTAAATCACCAACATCCATGTTTATTCAAAATATGTAGAAGCAATATTTATAAATTTATTGACTTTTAGGCAATCTTCGCTGTCTTAAAACCTCGTATAACATAACAGCACCAGCAACACTAACATTCAATGAGTCGACAATCCCATTCATTGGAATTTTCAATTTTTGGAGATCATTATTCTTCCAACTTTCTCCTAACCCTTGATCTTCCGAACCAAGAACAATGGCACAAGGCCCATCAAGGTCTATATCAAAGGAAAAGTCTTTACCATTTGGGTCCATTAAGTAAGATTTTAAATTATTATTACTTAAAAAATTTTGGACATCAGAAGTATTTGATTCAAACCACGGAGTATTAAAAATCCCACCTAAACTATTTCTTATTGAATGTGAACTTAATGGATCACATTTTAAAGACGAGAAAACTACTGCATCAACAGCTACAGCATTTGCTGTTCGCATTAAAGCGCCAATATTACCGGGTTTTTCAATACCATCTAAAATTAAAATGAAAGGGTTTCCCGATAATTTCAGATCAGCTAAACCTTTGTTTGGCCTTGAAAAAACAGCTAACGATCTAACCGTGCCGCGACGAATTACAAGCTTTGCAAATACTTCCTTTGAACACATTATAGGATTATTTACTTTGAAAGCCTTAATCAATTCAGATTCTTCAGAAATAAATAAATCTTTCAAATCATACCCAGATCGAATAGCACGAGATATTTCCCTTTCTCCTTCTACCAAAAAAATCTGGTCTCTTTTTCGCATTGCAGGTTTGTTTAACCAATGAACAAGTTTTTTGATTCTTTCATTTTGCAAGCTCTCAATATAAATCACCCCCCTATCCTTTTTGATTTTAATCCTAAATTAATTAGGTATAACTCGCACTTATCTCTAACATCCCCTTGCAAAAGCAATATAATCCCATTCAAACTACCACCGACTCCACATGAGGATTTTAATTCTTTTGCCAAAGAAATCAAACCATCTCCTTCCACATTAGTAAAGTCCAACAAAGTAACCATTTTACCTGCACGACCCTTCTTTTCAAAATAAATCTCTACCAAGCCTTTTAAAGAAATTTCAGCTTTATCAATATTGCTTTGATCTTTATCTAAATCAACATTTAAGTCATTGTTAACAGTGCCTAATGCATTAGCTAATGCATCAGAAAAAGGATTATCCGGTTGAGATCCTGATTTGAAATTATTACTTTTTCTCATTTATTGTTCTTTCATAAAGTTGAAGGTACGTGTCGCTTATTTCTGCCATAGAAAAAGATTCTGCTTTTAATCTGGATGATTTAGAGAATTTGGACATTTTATTATCATCCAACAAAAGTTTTAGGGCACTACCTGCCATTGCCTCGACATCACCAACTTCTTCAAGATACCCATTAATTCCATGATCAATAACTTCTTCAAGTCCTCCAACTCTCGATGCTATAACTGGAACATATGAAGCCATTGCCTCTAATGCTGACAAACCAAAACTCTCAGTCTCGGAAGGCAATAAAAAAATATCAGAAATACCCAGCATAGACTTAATGTCATACGTTTTACCACGAAAATAAACTTTCTTCTTTAGACCTAAACTTTGAACCAATTCCTCAGCCGCTGCCCTATCTGGACCATCTCCAACCATAATCAAGACAGACTCTTTCTTATCATGAACTTTTTTAAAAACTTTAATAACGTCTAAAATTCTTTTTACTGGACGAAAATTACTCACGTGACATAAAATAGCTTCATTTTCAGAAGCGAAAGACCGCCTAGAAACCTTTGATTGCCGACCATATCCAGATAAATTAACGAAATTCGGAATAACTTGAATCGGTTTCTTTATTTTAAAAAGTTCTTGTGTTTGCTGTTTCAAACTTTGGCTAACTGCTGTAACTTTTGAACTATGATTAATCGAAAAACAAACAGCTGGCTTGTATGCTGGATTTTTTCCGACTAATGTTATATCCGTTCCATGTAGTGTGGTAATTACAGGAATAGAAAAACCCTGATCTTTAAGTATTTCGCCAGCCATAAACGCGGCATAGGCATGAGGTATTGCATAATGAACATGTAAAACATCTAATCTCTCGCGACGAACAGTTTCAACAATTGTACTTGACAAAGCCAGCTCATATGGTTGATAGTGAAAAAGAGGGTATGGGTCTACGACAACTTCATGAAAATTTATATTTTCATTGTAAGGGTCAAGTCGAACAGGTAAAGAGTGACTAATGACATGAATTTCATGACCCTTCCTACCTAAATAATTCCCCAGTTCTGTTGCCATTACTCCTGATCCCCCATAAGTCGGGTGGCAAACAATACCAATTTTCATTCTATTTATTTTTTAAATAGTTCATTATTAATATATCTTTTTCGAGATTCTTCTTTTCCATTCACGTCGAAATAAATTACGTCACCATGAATCCTACCATTTTCATACGGATAAATTGCCGCTTTAACTGAATTATCATGATACCAGATCGATATTCCATGTTTTACATTTAATGACCAGATTGTCCTCTTTTGAATAACTCCAGTTCGATAATAAACAAGCTCTTCACCATGTAATCTTCCATTAAACCAACTTGTGCTTGCTATTTTTTTTCCAGCCTGATCAAAAGTTAATTCTAGGCCATTTCTCAGACCTTTTGACCATTGATTATGTATCATTAACTGCCCTGATGAATGAAACTCCCATGATGGGCCATTTAATAAGCCAAATTGAAATAATTGTATTCTTTGCGGTTTTCCATTAGCAAAATAATTTACAAAAGTTGAATCTATTGAGGAGCTGTATTCATTCTTATTTATTTGACCGTTAAGAGCAAAAGAGCTAATAATAGAACTAAAGAATAGAATCTTGAATGACCTGTTGAATTCTAGTCCGTATATCAAGTTCATATATATTTTTATTTTCGGCATTAGGGAATATTCGATTCGACAGAAATACTAATATAATTCCAGACTCAGGATCTGCCCATGCAAAAGTACCTGTAAATCCAGTATGTCCGAAACTATTATGACTTACACACCCGCAGGTAGGTCCATCACCCTCCTTTTGAGGACGATCAAAACCTAGCCCTCTCCTATTTCCAGTCTCGCATGAATAGCACGCAACAAAACGTTTCAATGTTTTAGAATCTAAATATTTATAGCCATTAAAATTACCACCATTCAAATAGAGTTGCATTATTTGACCAACACTGTAAGCATTGGAAAATAGACCCGCATGACCGGCAACTCCTCCAAGTAACGCAGCACCCTGATCATGCACCGTTCCTCGGATTTGTTGCTTACGAAAGACCAGATCATTTTCGGTAGGAGCAATATCAACAGATTTATAACCATTTATTAGAGGGTTAAACATCATGGATAAACCCATTGGCTTGTACCATTGAGAATGCACAATTTCATCTAATCCTAATTTTTGTTGCTGCTCAATAAATCTTTGAAAAAGGTAGTAGCCAAGATCTGAGTATTTATATGTTAAATCTCCTAATTCAACAGATGATATAGATTTATAAATACTATCTCTAATAAGACTAGAACCATATATTTTTGGTGCAATAAAGATGTTGAATTCATCAGTTCTAATAGACCTGAAATATTGATTGTCAAGAGAACCATCGTTCCAAATAAATTTTTGATAAAACGGTATCCATCCTGGCAAACCTGATTGATGAGCTAGGATATCTTTAACTTTAAGAGAATCAATAGAGCTACCTGTGAATTCTGGTAATAATTTGGAAATAGGGCTATCTAAAAAATCTTCACCACCAAACCTCTCATAATATTGCATCAGCAATGGCATGGATGTCAATATTTTAGTTAGACTAGCAACGTCATAAAGATGCTGTGTTTTTGCCTCGGTAAAACCATCTAATGTTCCCCATGCCGAATCTAATAGAACCTTACCATACCTGGAAAGAAAAATTTGACATCCTGGAAAAGCATTCGCATTTATACCTTCATTAACTATTGAGTCGATTGAATCTACTACATCAGGCTGCATGCCTATTGAGGCAAATGTGTGTCTGCTTTTTTCAGGATTAAGATTAATTCCAGAAACTGGAATATATCCTGGAAAACCTTTCTTAGATCCACTCAGAATCACTCTTTTTATTGTTCTCAAAGCATCATTTTCTCCTTCATAACCAATAATAATCGCATCAAAAAGTTTTGTTAATCGCTTCGCATAATTCAGTGGGTTTGAACTTTGAATCAATCCATAAGGATTTGCCATTTGAATAAGTCCTATCTTAAACCCTCTAGATTTTAACTCTTCAGCATCTTTTAACAAATTCATGGAAATATTCCCACTCCTCCATGGATTGCTAGTTTTTTCGATATTTAAAAACCAAATCGTACCAATTCCATCTATTTGAACTGCACCCATTTCATGATCGGGGAAAATATCTTTAGACTCTGGAAGGTTGTTTGAATTTTTATAATACGTTTTAAAATAAATTTTTGAATCACTGTTTGAATCTAGTAATCCAAAATTATCGTACACCAAGGTATTTGCACTTGAATAAATCTCATTTGAAAGCTTTTTCCTTTCTGTTTTAATCCTTGATAAGTCTTCATTATTAATTTTATCATGATCACTTAGTGAATACTTGGACTTTGACTCAAGTATTCTCATAACGTGATCTTCTATTTCCTCTCGACTAAGACGCCCGCTCTTCACAGCATTTACAATGGCAGCGATCGCAGATTTAGGATCTGAAACAAAAAGTAAAACATCATTACCTGCCTCAATTGCTCTTACTTCAATTTCTCCCGGGGCCATATTTTGAGATATACTTTTCATATTCAACGCATCAGTAAAAATTAGCCCTTTAAAATTCAAGCTATCTCTCAACCAATGGGTAACTATCGGTCTTGACAGTGATGCTGGTGTCCTAGTTGAATCAAGAGCTGGAATATTCAAGTGAGCGACCATAATTGCGTCTACACCTGAATGTATAGCATTTACAAAAGGAGCCATTTCTCGACTTCTAAACGTCTGAAGGTCATGGCTCAATGTTGGTAATGTCTTGTGACTATCTGTTTCAGTATCTCCATGGCCAGGGAAATGCTTTGCACATGCCATCACCCCCTGACTCTGAATCCCCCAAATTTGCTGTGCAGATAAATTATTAACATTTGATAAATCAGACCCTAATGAACGTTGTCCTATAATCGGGTTTTTTGGGTTTGTATTTAAATCGACCACGGGACTGAAATTTATATTAATTCCAAGATACCTAGACTCGGCTCCTAAGGACTTACCATATTGATTCGCCAATTTATTATTTCTTGTTGCACTTAGAGTCAAGGGCCATGGAAGACGATCTAATGAATCTAAGCGCATAGATGCTCCCCATTCAGCATCTTGAGCCATTAGTAGATTCAATCCATTATTTTTTTGAGAAATACCTTGAAGTTCTCTAATCATATTCCGTTGTCTGTTTGGTGAGCCCTGCATCCAAATCAAACCTCCGATTTGCCCTTTATTAGTCCATTTTTTCAACATAGAAAAATGATTGTCACCTCTGTTACTATATGCCGAAACCATGATCATCTGACCGCACAACTTATCTAAAGGCATCGATTTTACCCTTAAAGAAAGTGATGTTTCATATTTATCATTCACATTAGTATCGGCCACTAAAGGTGATGAGCAAACAAAAGCATAAAGAAGAATTGATGTTAATAGTATATTGCGCAGCATACTGGAAATGTACCCCAAAAAAGGCTTTACCTTTGATCTTTAATGGGACTATTTTTCTCTTTTTCTAAACAACGCAAACCAAGGGGGTTTCAATTGCAACATCGTTATTATGATGAAAGAAAATTGCGCTTACAAAAAATAGAAAATAAAAACGTTGGGAATAATGATCAAAGGCGCAATAAAATTCGACAGGCCTGGAGTGAAAAAAGAAAAAATGTGAAGTATGAAAAAAATAAGAGATTATTAATTATCCTAGCTGCAATAATTATCTTGTGGTTAGTATTTAAACTACTACCAGCCATCATTGTTAAATATGCTGTTGGTTATAGCTAGAGTATTCTACAATGATGAATGCAACATTTGAAATACTTCACAACTAAATTCATGAAAAAAATCTTAATACTCCCCGAAAATGTAGCCAACCAAATTGCTGCAGGAGAAGTAGTACAGAGGCCCGCGTCTGTTGTCAAAGAGTTAATGGAAAACGCTATAGACTCTGGAGCTTCAGAGATAAAAGTGAACATAGTAAATGCAGGAAAGACGAGTATTCAAATTATAGACAATGGTCATGGAATTGAAAAAGATCAACTAAAACTAGCTTTCATTCGGCACGCCACTTCCAAATTAAATAATGCAGATGATCTATTTACTTTAATTACAATGGGGTTCAGAGGAGAAGCTCTGGCCTCTATTTGTGCAATTTCCCAGGTTAATTTAAAAAGTAGAACTAACTATTCTGAAGAGACGTATCAAATCACTTTAGATGAAAATAAAGAGGGAGAAATCACAAATAGTGTTGGTACCGTTGGCACTACAATCACCGTGAAAAATTTATTTTATAATGTTCCAGCTCGAAGGCAATTCTTAAAATCTGAACCCATAGAATTTAAATACATTAGTGAAGCATTCACAAGGATTGCAATTGCTAATCCCAAAATTAAATTTATTCTCAAGCACAATAATAAAGAAGAAGCCCAATTTGAACCCGAAAACTTAAGACAAAGAATTTCACATGTCCTGGGAAAAAGAATAAACGAAAACCTCGTTCCAGTTGAAGAGTCAACTGAGGTGGTGTCTATAGACGGTTTTGTTTTGAGACCAAACAATGCCAAAAAATCAAAAGGAAATCAATACTTATATGTTAACAATCGCCCAATAAAAAGCAACTATCTCCACAAATCAATTATTGAAGCTTTTGAAGGTTTAGTTGCCCCAAATATGCATCCACTATATGTGTTAAAATTGAGAGTACCAGAGGATAGAGTTGATGTTAATGTTCACCCTGCAAAAACTGAAGTTCAATTTGAAGATGAGCGAACCATATACAAGATTCTTTGCTCGGCAGTTAAACGCTCTCTTGGGATTCATCAAATTTCTCCCCCTATAGATTTCGAAAATAATCTTGATCAACATATATCACTTCAGAGTAGCAAAGCACTTTCAACTCCCAAAATAAAGGTTAATTCAGACTTTAATCCTTTCAACTTTGAAACTCAAAAAGCTAAAACCTCAACAGAAATTTTTTTTCAGTCAAATGATAAATCTGAACAAAAACCTATCGAGTTTTCTAGCTCATGGGACGAAAGTGAGTCTAATTCTAATTCAAGTAAATCCTCCTTCTTTTTACCTCCTAACTATATCGTGACCAGTCTAAAAAGCAGCCTAGTCATCATAAATATAAAAAGAGCTAAAAAACGTATTTTATTTGATCAACTATTTTCCGCTTTAACTGGTGATAGTCAATTAAGTGGACAATCCTGGGTATTCTCTGAAAAAATTGACTTTAATCATAATAGCAATATTGAGATATGGGATATGCAATTAAAAAAAATGGGCTTTCACTGGAATAAACAAGAAAGTCAGTTTGTATTCACCGCAGGACCATTATTTTTAAATCAATCTGAATCTATCAGCTGGCTAGAAACAATTATTCAACAAGACCCTAATGATGACATTTACAAAGATTTAGCGCTCTCTTGGCTTTCAAACTCTAAGAATAAATATTCAGCTATGATCGATTCTAATATCACTGATATTGTTGATACTCTTTTTCAATGTAAAAACCCATGGACAGATCCTTATAATAAACCTGTCACTCGAATTTTAGACTCAAAAACATTATCAGCACAATTTAATTAATATGAACTTTAGACCTCAATCATTTTCCTTCTTACCGCCGATAATTAAGAATCTTCTTATAATTAATGGACTAGCATTTTTTGCTGCTATTATATTTCAAAGAATGGGCATTAATTTGTTAGCATTATTAGGCTTATATATTCCCCAATCAGATTTATTTCAACCTTATCAACTAGTTACACATTTATTCTTTCATGATATTTCTGGTTTTAATCATATTCTAGGTAATATGTTCGCACTTTGGATGTTTGGAACTCCGCTGGAAAACCTTTGGGGATCAAGACGCTTTCTGATATTTTATTTCATAACTGGATTTGGTGCGGCTGCCATACATCTTAGTGTAAATATTTTCGAATATTATAGTTACATAAATTCTTACAATATTTCAGGTATTGATAGCTTTGCACTAAACGCTCAAAGATTGCTTTGGACGCCTACCGTCGGGGCTTCAGGTGCTGTTTTTGGGTTGCTCTTAGGCTATGGGATGACTTACCCAAACCAAAGGATATATTTATATTTTTTGATGCCGATAAAAGCTAAATATTTCGTAGCATTTTATGGCTTATTTGAATTGTTTAGTGGTATCGCAAGGAGCGATAGCAATATTGCTCATTTTGCTCATATTGGAGGTATGATTTTCGGATTCGTACTAATCAAATATTGGAAAGGAAAACAAAGACATTTTTAAAAATGATAGAGCAATTACGAGGTTGGCTAAAAGAATCTATTATAAATAAATGGATTGGAATACTAACTCTTTGCTATACCATCCAAAGCCTTCTAGAAGTTCTGGGTTGGTCTTTAAACATACCATTTGAACAAGGAATTCTTAACCTATTTGGCTTAAAGAATGAACTAAGTTGGAAAATCCATAGTCTATTTACTTACGGACTTATTCATAATGGGTTTTTTCATTTCATTTTTAACATTTTGACTCTTTATTTTTCTGCTCAAATACTTCAAACATTTTGGCGACCTAATCAAGTGATTCATCTTTTCATATTTGGGATAATATCCGGTGGTATACATTTTATGACGGGAACAATGCTGATTGGTTATTCTGGCATTGTAGTTGGCGCATCCGCTGGAGTATTTGCCCTTCTATTTGCTGCAACACGATATTCACCAAACATGCCAGTATATATATTTGGCTTCTTTCGAATACCACTATGGATAATTTCTTCAAGCTTACTTCTTTTATCAATAGCAGGACTTAATGGCTCCAATTCTGGAGGAGAATGGGCTCATATTGGTGGAGGGATTTTAGGATTATTGCTAGCAAAAAGACCAGATTTTTTATATAATTTAAATTTTAGTGTTATATCAATTTTTAAAACAAAATCAAAAATTTATATTGATCGCAACGCCCCGGAAAATATGAATGATCGGGCCAAGCACCTTAATATGATTCTTGATAAGATAGGCAAAGTAGGATATGAAAAACTCAATGCAAAAGAAAAAATATTCTTAAAAAAGTATAGTGAGAAGTAAATCCTTGAAAAATATGCTGTGGAATATTTGGCTTCTACCACATTGGATTATTCTTCCGTTTACTGTATTATCTACTTTAGGATTTTATTTTTCGCCAAATCCCATTCCATTCATATCGCCATTTGCGCTAGCATTTCCTGTTTTTTTTATTTGGCATTTATTATGGACTCTTATTTCAGTTTTAAGACTGAGGTCTGCGTCCATATTTGGCATTATCCTGATAGCTTTAATATACCCCCAGGCTAAAGGAATAATGAGTTATAATAATACCGAAAAAAAGGAAAATAAAGTGTTTAAAATAGCCAGTTGGAATGTTCATCACTGGAAAAATATTAATTGGAGTGACATTGAGCTTACAGAAACTAAAATGGGTAATTGGATTTTAAGTAATAACCCTGACATATTATGCATTCAAGAAAATAATGATACAAAAGCTTCAAAAATTCTAAGAAATAGTTTTCCACATCATATAACGGGAAAATACCAAATGCTATGTATTTATTCAAAGTATCCGATTTTACAATGGGATTTTGAAACTTATTCATCTGGATATCCTGGTCATAAAGGTTTTATATGGGCAGATGTGGAAATCAGTGACCCAGACGGTAATATTGATACCTTAAGAATAACAAATATTCATTTAGTCACAACAACTTTTGACAAAAAAGAGGCTTTAAGCACAAATAAAAAATTAGATGTTTTAAAATCTATTTATAAAAGCTTCACAAGCCTTACAAAAACTGCAAAAAAAAGAAGTCAGCAACTTGATCAAATAATAGAATGGGAAAAACATTCTAAACATCCAGTTTTTATTTCTGGAGATTTTAATGAAGTTCCAACATCTAATGCTTATTTCAAAATGACTCAAAATATGAAAGATGCATTTTCAGTAGCCGGCAAGGGACTGGGATCAACATATACAAACCTTTGGAGATTTCCACTCAGAATTGACTGGATCATATGCCCTAACGAAATTGATGTTCAATCAGCAGAAATATTAGATCAGACATGGAGTGACCACAACCCTATCATGATTGAGATTAGCCCTTTTAAATAAGCAATTAATTGAATAACTTTCTGGTGCGCCGCAAATCGAGCCAGTTCATAGGATGAGTAGGCAATCCCCTCCATTCTTTCTTAAGAACCCGTATACTTTCGTCATAAATCAATGGTATTAGTCTCGACTCATCATGAAGCTGCTTATCTGCTAACTGGAATGAATTAACCCGCATCGAATCTGTTGTCGCAAATTTACCTAAAACAAGAAGAGAGTCAAAACCTTTATTTTTAAACTGAGATGAGTTCGGTCCATTAGGTGCTGATCTTTTACTTTCATAAAGCATTAAATAGTTCTCGGCATCAGGATAATCCGCAATCCAACTTGCCCTATAAACCGGTAGACTTCCACTTGATTTATCATCCCTAAATGAGGCTGCCGGCATTATATTTATCTGAACTGGAATTCCAATATTGCCCCATGCATTTTGCAAATATTCACATAAATCTCTATACCCTGAGGTTGTTGATAAAACAATAGGATCCAATATAGAGTCATTTAATCCAGTAGATAAACCTGCCTGAGTTAATAAACTAATAGCTGTATCCATATCATACTGAAAAGGCTTTAGCCAATCAGACTCTTTTCTATGCCCCATTAAACCAATAGGAATAACTCCCCCATATGCTGCTTTACCTATTCCGTTTTTTAAATAACGAATCATACTAATTCTATCAATAGACAAGTTCAATGCTCTCCTAACTCTTGAATCAGCCAAGTAAGAAGGGCTTGGGTTTGTACTTCGGATTCCAATAAATTCAGTGTTCAAAAACGGTGCTCGATAGAGATTGTATTCTTTAAGCCAACGCTCTTTAAGTTGACCATTTTTTGTGAATAGTTGATCTTTATAAGAAGCATCTATTCCTGTTAAAAAATCTAAATTGCCTTTTACAAACTCTAAAAATGCTGCTTGCCTATCCGGAATGAATCTAATTGACACTGCTTCTAAATAAGGAAGTGAAATACCCAAATCATCAGATTGATAAAAGAAATTATTACGCCGTAAAACAAGCTTATCACTTCGTCTCCAATTTTTGAAATAAAATGGTCCAGTACCAACTGGATTTGAAGAAAATTCTTTTCCATAATATTCAATAGCTTCAAACGGAACAATCCCACAGTAGGGCATGCTAATCTTTGAAAGAAAAGATGGGTCAGCTCTATTTAATGTCACTGTTACATGTGAAAGTCCATTAGATTCTATATTTATTACATTCTCAAGAACCCAAGATCCAGGTGAACCTGTCATTGGATTCATTAATCGTTTAAATGAATAAACAATATCATTTGCTGTTAAATATCTTTTTTCATTGAAGCACGGAGAATCATGAAAAACAACATCTGATCTTAAAAAGAAATCATAAACTAAAGCACTCTCATCAACTTCCCATGAAAGAGCAAGGTTTGGCAATATTTGAAGTGACGAATCTGTATCCACTAAAGTGCTGAATATTTGCTTAGTTATCCAATTGCTAGCCTGGTCTCTTGAAAATGCTGGGTCCAGAGATGAAATACCCCCTGCCTCGTTATAGCGAAAAACATCCCCAATTCTTTTATTTCCTGGATTACCACATGAAACAAAAATCATAATTGAAATAACTAAAGAAAAAAAAATCTCTTTAAACATAGTATCAAAGATAGCCGATCAAAAGTCCTAAATTTGCCCAATGCATCTTAACGGAAAAACAGTAGCATTCCACACTCTCGGTTGCAAGCTAAACTTTGCTGAAACGAGTACAATTGCTAGAGATCTTAATAATGCAGGAATGCAAACTATACAGCTAAAACAAGGAGCTGATTTAGTTATAATTAATACATGCTCAGTTACTGAAAAAGCTGATGTAGAATGTCGGTCAATTGTAAGAAAATCCTTAAGAGCAAATCCGAATTCATTTATTGTTGTCACCGGATGTTATGCCCAACTTAGACCAAGCGAAATAGCAGCTTTAGATGGCGTTGATATCGTACTTGGAGCGGCTGAAAAATTACACCTAAGAAGATTTCTCAATGATCTAGAAAAATTTCCCGAAACAGAGGTTCATAGTTGTGAAATTAGTGATGTTGAAGCTTACGAAGCTGCCTACAGCCATGGAGACCGTACTCGTGCATTTTTAAAAGTTCAGGATGGTTGTGACTATAAATGTACTTACTGCACCATACCAATGGCAAGGGGTGTGAGCAGGTCAGCATCTCTTGAGCAGATTGTTTCTCAGGCAGAAAATCTTGTGAAAAAAGGAGTTCAAGAAATAGTTTTAACTGGAGTCAATATTGGAGATTATGGCAAAGGAGAATTTGGGAATAAGAAGCATAACCATCATTTTATAGATCTGCTATTAGCCCTAGATAGAATTGAAGGCCTAGACCGAATTCGAATATCATCTATAGAACCCAATCTACTGACAAATGAAATTATTGATTTTATTTCAACAAGTGAAAAATTTGTTCCTCATTTACATATCCCTTTACAAAGCGGAAATAATGAAATATTAGGAAAAATGAAAAGGCGTTACAAACGAGAACTTTATTTGGAGCGTGTCAATAGAATCAAAAAAGTAATGCCTGATGCCTGTATTGGGGTAGATGTGATTGTTGGCTTTCCAGGAGAGTCGGAAGAACACTTTTTAGACTCCTATAAATTTTTAAGAGATTTACCCATTAGTTATCTTCATGTCTTTACATATTCTGAAAGACCAGGAACAGAAGCAGTAGACTTAAGTCACCCTATTCCAAAAATTGAGCGAAAAGCCAGAAACCATCGGTTAAGACTTTTAAGTGCCCAAAAGACAAAGTTTTTTGCTGATTCCCAAATTGATAGTACGAAAAGAGTACTCTGGGAGGACTCGGATAGAAATGGCCGTATGCAAGGCTATACAGAAAATTATATCCGTGTCTCTGCCCCTTTTAATATGAAAAAAGCAGGTTCTGTAGAATATGGAGTTATTGGAAAAATTCAATCGGACAACTGTTTTGAGTTTAACCTTATTCAGGCCACGCAGATAGCATGAGGGAAAATTGGCAAAAAGAAGTTTTGCAATTAATCAAAGATGTGGGGATCTGGATTGAGGAAGAGAGATTAAAAGTGTTTTCTAACCATATAGAAACTAAAAGTCTAAATTCTTTCGTTTCATATGTAGATATAGAGGCAGAAAAGTTATTAATTGAGGGATTTAAAAAAATTATACCTGGTTCAGGAATTATAGCCGAAGAAAGTGGAGATTTTGAGATATTAAATCGTTTTAACTGGATCATTGACCCCTTAGATGGCACCACAAATTATATTCATGGTTTAAAGCCCTACGCAATATCCGTAGCATTGATGTTTGAATCAGATATCATTTGGTCTGCAATCCTAGATCTATCAACATTTAAAATTTACACGGCTGAAAAAGGAAAAGGAGCATTTTGTAACGAAATCCCACTTGATATTACCAAAGGAAGTAAATTATCGAATGGGATTATAGGAACTGGTTTCCCATACTATGATTTTTCTCAGGTTAATTCATACTTGAAAGTTCTTAAAAACTGTTTTGAAAATTCACGTGGAGTTCGACGTTTTGGATCTGCTGCAATTGATTTATGTCTTGTTGCTGAGGGTAAGTTTGTTGCTTTCTTTGAATATGGACTTGCCCCATGGGATATTGCTGCGGGAATACTAATAGTGAGAGAAGCAGGCGGCGTTGTTGGTACATTTCACTCTAGAGAAATTTCAGATCGAAACATGCTTTTTGCTCGTAATATTGTAGCAGGAAATCCCAATAGTTTTACTACGCTGGCAAATTGGACAAATGAATACTTTGAAAAGATAGAATCATGAAAACTGTACCAACTAAAATTGATGGGTTAATGATAATTGAACCTAAAGTTCATCATGATAAACGGGGATATTTCTTTGAAAGTTTTCGTTCAGATATTATGACCATTAAGAAATACAAGTTTGTCCAAGAAAACGAAAGTTTTAGCTCTAAAGGAGCTCTAAGAGGGCTGCATTTTCAATCACCACCATTTGCTCAAGCTAAGCTTGTTAGGGTTGTTTCAGGCTCTGTATATGACGTTGCTGTTGATTTAAGAATTGGGTCTCCAACATTTGGGAAATGGCATGGTGAGATCCTATCGGGCGAAAATAAAAGACAATTTTTAATTCCCGAAGGATTTGCTCATGGTTTTATAACCTTGCAGGATAATACCATATTTCAATACAAATGCACAAATTATTATTCTTCGGAAAACGAAGGTGGAATATCTTATCGCGACAATGAATTAAATATAAATTGGAGCGCGATTTCCGGGATTCCAGAAATTGATTTTTTATTGACCCAAAAAGATAAAGATTATCCTTTATTAAATAATTTTAATAGCCCTTTTATTTTTTAATTAAATGAAGTTTTATCATTCAAGATTTATTTTTTGCGCTGCTATTATTGGCGCTTTATTGATTTTTGCAATCCCTGACACCTTCACTCGTGGCGAGAAGATGATGCATCTTTCTACATCCAATCATGTCATGGTTGTTCCTTTACCTGAAGAAATTAGTCTTGCCGGGGAATCAATGCCAGAGAGTATCGATTCTAGAGAATCATTAAGTAGGGAAATGCAGGTTAATTCTTTTTGGCATAGCAACACCATACAAATGTTACAAAGAAGCGGAAGATTTTTTCCAGTAATAGAATCAATTTTAAGAGAAGAAGAAATCCCTGATGACTTTAAATACCTAGCTGTCATAGAAAGTGGGCTTTTGCCTGCTCTATCTCCTGCAGGAGCCGCGGGGTTATGGCAATTAATGAAAGGTACCGCTATAGATTATAAACTTGAAGTTAATGATCAAATAGATGAGCGATATCATATTATCAAAGCTACAAGAGCTGCATGCGCATATCTAAAAGTGGCAAAAGAAAGATTTGGTTCATGGACTCTTGCCGCGGCATCTTACAATATGGGAATGGCTGGATTGCAAAAACAACTATCAAGGCAAAAGGAATCTAATTACTATGATCTATTGTTAAATGAAGAAACAAAACGTTATGTATATAGAATATTAGCTCTTAAATATATTTTTAAAGAACCTAGGGCTTACGGGTTTGATATTCTTCCAAACGATTATTTTATACCTTGGGATGATCAAATCATAACTATTGATAGTAACATAAACAGTTGGGGTGAATTTGCACATCTCTATGAATGGTCATACAAAGAATTAAAAATTCATAATCCATGGATAAGAGATTCCTATTTGAACAATTCTTTTCAAAAACAATATGAAATATCTGTTCCGTTCAAAAATCGTGAACTGAAAATACAAAATTAAATAGGTTTATGAATGAGGATATAGTTATTCTAGGGGCTAGAGAACATAATCTACGCAACCTTGATATTAGAATTCCACGAAATTCGCTTGTCGTGATAACTGGACTTAGCGGAAGTGGAAAATCCTCACTGGCATTTGACACCATTTATTCAGAAGGACAAAGACGTTATATGGAAACTTTTTCCAGTTATGCCCGGCAATTCCTAGGAACAATGGAACGTCCGGACGTAGATTCCATTGAAGGATTAAGTCCAGTCATTGCAATTGAGCAAAAAACAACCAATAGAAACCCAAGGTCTACAGTTGGAACGGTGACAGAAATTTATGATTTTCTTCGTCTTCTTTTTGCAAGAGTTTCTACTGCATATTCTCTAAATACTGGAGAAGAAATGATAAGCTACACAGATGAAGAGATACTGCAAAAAATATTAAAAAAATATATGGGGAAACGAATAGCTATTCTTGGCCCGGCTATTCGGTCTAGAAAAGGACATTATAGAGAATTATTTGAATCATTTGCAAAACAAGGTTATCTAAAAGCACGTGTTGATAATGAATTGATAGATATAGTTAGAAACATGAGACTCGATCGTTACAAAACTCATGATATTGAAATAGTTGTCGATCGGATTGATATTACAAAAAATATTGAAGACAGGTTAAAAAAAAGCATTCTTTTGGCAATGAGAATTGGAAAAGGAAGCATAATCATTTCTGATTATGAAAGCTCGAATAGTGTACACTTTAGTCGAAACCTGATGTGTCCTACAACTGGTATATCATATCCTGACCCTGAACCAAATTCTTTTAGCTTTAACTCCCCTAAAGGCGCATGCGCGGAGTGTGACGGAATAGGTAGAGTTCAAGTTGTTGACTTATTGAAAGTAATTTCTAATTCTAAAAACTCCCTTAAAAACGGGGCATTAAAACCTCTTGGAGAATACAGAAAATCATGGATATTTCAACAGATGGAATATTTAGGATTGCGATTCAATTTTGACATAGATACTCCGTGGAGTAAAATTTCAGCTGAAGGAAAGTCAGCGATCTTAAACGGTCATAAAGAAAAATTTCAAATCGAGAATAAAACTATTGGCGTTACTAGAAAAATTAATATCGATTATGAAGGAATAATAAATTTTATTCAAACTCAGAAGCGTGAAAGTAAAAGTAAAAGTTTACAACGCTGGGCAGATGAGTTCATGATTGAAGAGATTTGCGATTCTTGCGATGGCGCTAGGCTGAAAAATGAATCTTTGAATTTTAAAATAGATAATAAAAGTATTGCAGATTTAACTCGAATAAGTATTGGAGAATTACAGCAATGGGCAGATACAATACTGGATAAATTAGATGATCCCAAAAAGCGAATTGGATCAGAAATAATCAAAGAACTCAAAGTTCGAATAAAATTCCTTACCGATGTCGGACTTCATTATCTCTCCCTAAATCGAAGTTCTCGATCTCTCTCTGGTGGGGAAGCTCAAAGAATAAGACTAGCTACTCAAATAGGATCTCAGTTGGTTAATGTCCTTTACATTCTTGACGAACCGAGTATTGGACTTCATCAAAGAGATAACCAAAAGTTGATAAATAGTCTGAAGAATTTAAGAGATATAGGGAATTCCGTTATTATTGTAGAACACGATGAAGATATGATGAGGTCAGCAGATCATATTATAGATCTGGGACCAAATGCTGGAATTCATGGAGGAGAAATAATGGCGCAGGGAGATTACCTAACCATATCTAAAAGCAATAGTTTAACGGGAAAATTCTTACGAAATGAGTTAAAAATGCCAATTCCAAAAAGAAGAATTGGTAATGGAGAACTTATTCAAATAACCGAAGCTACCGGAAATAATCTTAAAAATGTTGACCTCAACATTCCGATTGGAGTTTTAACTGTTGTTTCAGGAGTTTCTGGATCTGGGAAATCTACTTTAATAAATAGCACATTATATCCGGCAATAGCAGGTCCATTACATGGACTACTTAAAGTCCCTAAACCATATAAGTCATTAACAGGAATTGAAAATATTGATAAAGTTATTGATGTTGATCAAAGTCCTATTGGTCGGACCCCAAGGTCAAATCCTGCAACCTACACAAATGTTTTTAATGATATCCGTAAACTATTTTCAGATCTACCTGAAGCAAAAATTCGTGGATATGCACCTGGACGGTTTTCATTTAATGTCAAAGGAGGACGCTGTGAAACATGCCAAGGTGGTGGAATGAAGACTATTGAGATGAATTTTCTTCCCGATGTTTATGTCCCTTGTGAAACTTGTCAAGGAAAACGATTTAACAGAGAGACACTTGAAATACGTTACAAAGGAAAAAGCATTAGTGACATATTAAGCCTATCCATTTCAGATGCTTATATTTTTTTTGAGCCTATTCCAAAAATACATAGAGTTTTAAAGACACTTACGGACGTAGGTCTCGGTTACATAACATTAGGTCAACCCTCAACAACACTAAGTGGTGGCGAAGCTCAACGTATAAAGCTAGCAACGGAACTCTGCAAAAGGGATACAGGAAAAACATTATATATACTTGATGAACCAACTACAGGGCTTCATTTTGAAGATATAAGAATACTCATGAAGGTTATTAATGAACTGGTAGATAAAGGAAATACCGCAATTATTATAGAGCATAATCTAGATGTTATGCTGCAAGCAGATAACATTATTGACCTGGGTCCCGACGGAGGGGAAGCAGGCGGTACAATAGTTGCTACAGGAACTCCAGAAATTGTCTCTAAAAGTCCTAAAAGTATTACGGCTCCATTCCTTAAAGAATCCTTAAAAAAAAGTCTTAATTAAAGAATTCGTATCTTTTCATTGTGAGGTAATAGGATGAATTGATGAATTAACTTGACGACACAACCTAAAATAAATCAATATTGAAAACTGTAAATTCAAAAACCTGGAATGAGATAAAGACTAATGACTCATGGGCAATATTTAAAATAATGTCCGAATTTGTAGAAGGCTATGAAAGACTCTCGCGCATAGGTCCATGTGTCAGCATTTTTGGTTCTGCAAGACTTAAGGAAGATCATCAATGGTATTTAAAAGCACAGGAAATTGCAGAAAGGTTGGGTGAACTTGGATACGGTATAATTTCTGGCGGAGGTCCTGGAATAATGGAAGCAGCAAACAGGGGGGCTAAAAAAGTTAATTCACCATCCGTTGGACTTAACATTGAACTAGAACATGAGCAAAGCCCAAATGGCTATATTGATGCTGATAAAAGTGTAGATTTTGATTATTTCTTTGTTCGCAAAGTGATGTTTGTCAAATACTCACAAGGCTTTATTGTAATGCCTGGAGGTTTTGGAACACTTGATGAACTTTTTGAGGCACTCACTCTTATTCAAACAAAAAAAATTGATAAGTTTCCTGTAGTTTTAGTCGGAAAAGAATATTGGTTTGGATTAATAGATTGGATAACTAATACTTTAATGAAAAACGGACTTATTGGCAATGATGACCTTGGTATTTTAAGCATTGTAGACAGCCCAGAAGAGGCTGTTAAAGAAATAAATGATTTCTATGAAAAATACCTTTTAAAACCAAATTTTTAAAAGAATATCAAGGGCGAAATAAGCGAACCGAACCTTCTAAACCATTTTTTAATTTATAGTTCAAAATATAAATTGTAGAATTTGGAGGCATAGGAATTGACTTAGTTTCTTCCTCTGACCACTGACCTGTATATAATTCTTTCCCACTTAAATCCAGAACACGAACTAACATTCCTTTATGATCATCTCCTGCACTAATTAATCTCCAATATTCATTTCCATTTAAAATTTTAAATGGAATCTGGTCAAGTTCTTTCAAAGAACTTACGGTTGTTGCAATTAATGTATCATGCGGATAGAAACCCGAACCCAAATTGACAATTAATGAATCAGACCCGAATACCCCCCCGGCTATTGGATTATATTCATAAATAAGCGTATCGTTTGTTGCCATGGGAGAACTATAGATAACAATACCATTATCATCGGCATACAATGTATCTCCAAGGTTTTTCCAAAAAACAAAATCCTTTCCACTCCCATTACCAAAAACAACATTACCTCCATTTATGTCTATGTGTCCTAATTGAACATGCAATCTGCTCACTTCAGGATATTCAGGCTCCAAAACAAATAAGCCCTCTTGTCTGTCAGATACTAAAATCTTACCACTTGGTAAATATGGGTATGCTCCCCATGCGCCAGAATATCCACCTCCCGAATTTGGAGAAGTATCATAATATCCTGACAATACAGGAAGCTCCGGGTATTCAACATCTAAAATATGTAACCCAAAAGTATAATATGATGTTATTAAATTTGTTCCTAGAACGTGAGTATTGTGCGGGATCAAAGATGTATTGGGCTGAACATTATGTCGAAATAATTCATTTACATTATTTAGATCAGAAATATTGAATGAACTTATATATCCATTTGAAAGTTCATCTGTTGCATAAAGAACATCTCCATCATCACTCAACCATGTATTGTGACAAAAATTTCCCGGCGTCGGCCACGTCCGGATTAATTGAGGATTTGATTTTAACGAGACATTAACTGCAACAACGCCTGAATATAGAGCTGCTCCATAAAGTGTATCATTCCGCGCAAAACCATCATGAAAGTAGTAATTATCATAAATTCCTGAAAATGAAGGATTCCAGGGATCTGAAGCTAAATCTAGCATCAAAGCACCACCAACTCCCACATTAGATCCAAATGCAAAGAGAATCCCAGTATCATCAATCCAGAGATTATGCGCACGAACTAATGTATCTACTTGTCCATTACCTCTTGGAATTGGAAGTTTCACAAACTTATGCCTCCCTGAAGCAAGGCTATCCAAATCAATAATTAATAAACCGTCAAAAACGGGATTTGAACCAGATGGAACATCATGAACCACATAGGCATAATGGCTAAAAGTTTTTATATCTCTCCAAATCGAAGGGGATCCAGAAAACCAGTAAGAATCGCCAACTTGACTTGAAGCTGTTATCTGGGCTATTAGAACACCATTATAATTACCAATAAGAGCATATTCCTTTCCGGTAGAAGAATCAGCGTATCCCCAGACATCAGAACATAGTATACCCGCATTTGTATCTAACCAATCTGAAACAGGATAATGTAATTTACTGATGACATTTAGACTATCGTTACTCGGTTGAGCGGTTAAGCCAAAAGCAAGACAGAAAAAGACTATGGATAAATATTTACTCATCAAAAGTCTAATGTAATTTGGCCTTCACCTTGAGAATCCTCTTCTAAATTACGTTGCATTTTTTGAATGTCGCCATCAATAATCTTATCAATTTCAGGGTTAATGTTTTCGATATCAACTTCTTCAATAGAGATCGGCTCTGCAGTCTCATAGCCTATTTTTACTTTTTTCTTATTTACTTCAGATGTCTCCTGAATGAAATCTTGAGAAGCTCCTTCAATTTGAATATTCTCCTCACTCAGCAAATTAATCCGCTTAATTTGAAACGATGAAAGCTTATTTCCAGCTGCTTTAAACCCTTTCACGTTTATTAAGTCTGAAAGAATGAAGCTTTCTGAAGTTTTTTCCTTACCCTTTATTTTTGAATATATAATTTCAAAGTCAACCTTGTCAAATTGACTAATAATATCAATTGAGGATTTGGGGTGTTCATTGATGATCTGTTCCCACTGATTATTTTTAAACTCTAATAAACATCGTTTTACAAAATGTTTTCCCTTGTCTCCGTCATAATAAACAACACCTAATGGTTTGGACAGATCCCATTTCATTAAATAATAAGGAATTTCATCAAAATGGGTTCTTTTATTGGGGATATAAATTCTAAATTTCCCTTTTTTATCAGATTGAAGAAGATAGTCATTTCCTTTAAATGCTCCTAAATATCTTCCTCTTCCCTGATCATTAATTCTCAAAACAGTATCATCAAACCATAGTTTTCTTGCAGCTAAAGTGCTAATGCCTTTTGACTTGAGTTCCACTCGCTTAACAGTTTCTTTTGTAACAGTATTTCCGCGAGTCGTTCTGCTTCTTACACTCATATCCGAGAAATCTATATCCCATTTTAATTTCTTCAATCTAGAAGATGCTCTCAATTGGATTGTGACAGTTTCAGCTTCACCATTTGCATTAACACTCAAATACTGAATCACTGATCCCTTTCTCCCCTGGGTCAAAGGGTATTCTTTATCACGTGTGACTCCGCCAACAGCAAAACGTTTTATAAAACTTGAACCTTTAGTTCCATCGCGATAAATTAAATTATAAATCGTCCTGTTATCTCCCTTTCTATAGACTCCCGCATAAAGAATATTAAGACCAACAAACTTTTTTGAATCGACTTTGGTAACAACAAGAGTTCCATCTTTTCGAATAATTAAAATGTCATCTAAGTCTGAACATTCACAAACAAATTCCTGTTTTTTAAGTGATGTTCCAATAAAACCCTCTTCTCGATTTATAAATAATTTAACGTTCGCCAGAGCTACTTTTGAACCGATTACAGAGGTGAAAGATCTAATTTCTGTGAGCCTTTCCCGGCCCTCTCCATACTTCTTTTTTAGATTCTTGAAGTACTGAATTGCATAGTCGATGAGATTATCAAGGTTACCTTTTATTTCTGCAATTCTAGATTCAAGAACCAAAATTTGTTGATCTGCTTTACCAGTGTCAAACTTAGAAATCCGTTTAATCTTTATTTCGGTTAATCGGATGATGTCGTCCTCCTCAATATCCCGAATCAAATGAGAGATATGTGGCTTTAGTCCCTCCCAAATATTTTCTAAAACCTGTTCCCAAGTCTCTGCCTCTTCAATATCTCTGTATATTTTATTATTTATGAAAATTTTCTCAAGACTTGCAAAATGCCATAGCTCTTGCTGTTCGTGTAAATTAATTTCTAATTCAGAACGAAGTAACTCTATTGTATTTGAAGTAGACGATTTCAAAAGCTCAGAAGCTCCCGTAAATAATGGTCGATCATTTTCTATTACGCAGCAAAGAGGTGAAATAGAAGTCTCACAGGAGGAAAATGCATAAAGAGCATCAACAGTTTGATCTGGAGAAACACCTGGAACAAGATGCAGTAGTATTTCGACTTTTTCTGCCGTATTGTCCTCAATCTTCTTAATTCTGATCTTTCCTTTATCATTTGCCTTGATAATTGAATCAATTAATGTTTGAGTAGTTAACCCAAATGGCAATTCAGAAATGATTAAAGTCTTCTTATCAAGTACAGAAACTTTTGCTCTTACACGAACACGCCCTCCTCTTATTCCGTCATTATACTGAGAAAAATCAGCAATACCCCCTGTCGGGAAATCAGGGAAAATTTTAACACTCTTACCCTTTAAAATTGATATTGAACCTTCAATAAGCTCTATAAAATTATGGGGCAAAACCTTTGTGCTCAATCCAACAGCGATACCCTCTACCCCCTGGGATAATAGTAATGGGAATTTCATTGGAAGATTCATTGGCTCCCGACCTCTTCCATCGTAACTAGACTGCCATTCTGTGATTTTAGGATTAAATGCTACTTCAAGAGCGAACTTACTTAATCGAGCTTCTATGTATCGCGATGCAGCAGCTCTATCACCTGTATAAATATTACCCCAATTCCCTTGGGCATCAATTAAAATATTTTTTTGTCCCAACTGAACTAGAGCATCACCTATACTAGCATCACCATGAGGATGATACTTCATTGTTTGACCAATTACATTTGCCACTTTATGAAAGCGACCATCATCCATTTCTCTTAAAGCATGCAGAAGTCTACGCTGCACAGGTTTAAGCCCATCCATGATTGATGGCACTGCTCTTTCAAGGATTACATAACTAGCATAATCTAAAAAGTATTCGCGATACATACCACGAACTCTTGACTCAATTGGTTTTACCTCACCGTTAGAATCTTCCCGATCACCATCTAATATGTTCTCTATTAAATTTGTCATAGGTCCGAAATATCCTTTTCAACCTTTAAATTATCGATAATAAACTCTTGGCGCTTAGGTGTGTTTTTTCCCATGTAATATTCTAACAATGAGCCAATATGTTCTTTACCTAGCATCACCGGTTCTAATTTTATATTCTCTCCAATAAACATCTTAAATTCTCCTGGAGATATTTCACCTAACCCCTTAAATCTGGTGATCTCTGGCTTCGCCCCGAGTTCGGTCAAAGCACTTTCCTTTTCACTGGAGTCATAACAATAAATAGTCTTTTTCTTATTCCGCACTCGAAAAAGAGGTGTTTGAAGTATATAAAGGTGGCCCTCACTAACTAATTCAGGGAAAAACTGGAGAAAAAAAGTTATCAATAGAAGCCTAATATGCATTCCATCGACATCTGCATCCGTAGCAATAACAACATTATTATAACGTAAGTCTTCCAAACCGTCTTCAATGTTGAGAGCTGCCTGTAAGAGATTGAATTCTTCATTCTCGTAGACTACTTTTTTTGTTAAACCATAACAATTTAAGGGCTTTCCTTTAAGACTAAAAACTGCCTGGGTTTGGACATCACGAGAAGAAGTTATTGAACCTGACGCCGAGTCACCCTCTGTAATAAACAATGTTGTTTCAAGCCTCCTTTCATGTTTTATATCACTGTAATGAAGTTTACAATCTCGAAGTTTCCGGTTATGAAGATTAGCTTTTTTAGCTCGCTCTTTTGCCAATTTTTGAATCCCCGAAAGTTCTTTACGCTCGCGCTCAGCTCTGACTATCTTTTTCTGAATTGCATTAGCAATCTCAATGTTTTTATGAAGAAAATTATCTAGTTTCGTTCTAAGAAAATCTAATATATAAGTTCGAATTGTTGATCCACCAGCCTCCATATCATTACTTCCTAGTTTTGTTTTTGTTTGTGACTCAAAAACTGGCTCGATAACCTTTAACGAAATTGCACCAATAACACTTTGACGGATATCTGAAGCTTCATATTGTTTACCGAAATAATTACGGATTGTAGCAACTAATGCCTCGCGAAAAGCACTCTGATGAGTTCCTCCCTGGGTGGTGTGCTGACCATTAACAAAACTATAATATTGTTCACTTTGGGACCTGTCTGCGTGAGTCAAAGCAATTTCAATATCTTCACCTTTAAGGTGTATAATTGGATGAATTGTCTCTCCGGAAAGGTTGTTTTCTAGTAAATCTTTCAATCCATTCTCAGAAAAATATTTTTTCCCATTTAAGAATATCGATAAGCCAGGATTTAAATAAACATAGTTCCAAACTAGCTTCTCGACGTATTCAATTTGATATTTATAATTATGAAAAATTTTTAAATCTGGTCTAAATTCCACTTTTGTACCGCGCTTTGAAGTGCTCTCAACAATATCACTTTCATCGATTAAAACGCCTCTCGTAAACTTAGCTGATTTTCTCTTTTCATCCCGATATGACTCAACAACAAAATTCTCTGACAGGGCATTGACAGCTTTTGTTCCTACACCATTAAGACCAACAGATTTTTTAAATGCCTTTGAATCATATTTGGCTCCAGTATTCATTTTTGAAACGACATCCACAACTTTTCCAAGAGGTATGCCTCTGCCAAAATCTCTAATAACTACAGAGCCTTCGTTGATATTTATTTCAATGGTACGACCGCCACCCATAACAAATTCATCAATAGAGTTGTCTACGACTTCTTTTACTAAAATATAAATACCGTCATCTGCCGATGACCCATCACCTAGTTTGCCAATATACATACCAGGCCTGAGCCGAATATGTTCCTGCCATTCTAAGCTCCGAATATTATCTTCAGTATATTCCGTGTGTTCAGACATAGTTCTGTTGCGAATCTACATAAGACTTGACAACTGAGCCCCGTCAATCTCAACCTTTTAATTCACTAAATGTATAAGTTTTTAACAAGTAGACTAAAAAAATGGTACTCTAAGTCAACAAATTCTCTTTTAAACGTTAAACCTGAAATGTACTACATCACCATCTTGAATTAAGTAATCTTTCCCTTCAACTCTCATTCTTCCTGCCTCTTTTACAGCGAGTTCATTTTTAAACTCTATATAGTCTGAATAAGAAATGACCTCGGCTCGAATAAACCCTTTCTCAAAATCACTGTGAATTACTCCAGCAGCTTGAGGTGCAGTACTTCCCTTTTTTATTGTCCAGGCACGAACCTCCTTGACCCCTGCCGTAAAATATGTTTGCAAATTCAGCATTGAATATGCCGCTCGCACGATTCTATTCACACCTGGCTCTGTCAATCCCAAATCCTCTAAAAATAAACTTCTTTCATCATGATTCTCTAATTCAATAATATCCGACTCAATAGCCACAGCAAGATGCATGACGTGAGAACCTTCAGCAGATGCCATGAGTTTTACTTGGTCTACATAATGATTACCATCTTTAGCCGAAGATTCATCGACATTACAGACATACAATATTGGCTTGTCTGTAATAAGCTCGTAATCTGCAATCCATTTAGATCCTTCTGATGATCTGTTAAATGAGCGAACAGATTTTCCTGACTCCAGGTGCTTCTTTAATCCAATCGCCATTTCTGTTTCACGAATAGCTTCTTTATCTCCAGTCTTTGATATTTTACGAACTTTCTCCAATCTCTTCTCCAGTGAATCAAGGTCTTTTAACTGCAATTCCATATCAATAGTTTCTTTATCCCTTAAAGGATCTACAGAGCCATCAACATGAATTATATTATCGTTATCAAAGCACCTTAAAACATGCAAAATTGCATTACACTCTCTAATATTTCCTAAAAATTGATTACCTAATCCTTCGCCTTTACTTGCCCCTTTTACAAGGCCTGCTATATCTACAATTTCGACAGTAGCAGGAATTACTTTTTCAGGATCAACTAAAGATTCTAACATTTGCAGTCTTATATCTGGAACATTGACCGTACCAACATTAGGTTCGATTGTGCAAAACGGAAAATTTGCTGCTTGAGCTTTAGCATTACTTAAACAATTAAATAAAGTTGATTTACCCACATTAGGAAGGCCTACAATCCCGCATTTCATAATCATAAATTTTACACAAATGTAGTACCTTAAAGACCTTACTTTTGTGCAATACAAATTGATGAAACTATTTTATGAATAACTCTATTGAACTCATCCCATCTCAGGTAAGACGTGATATACTTCGTATGGTGCATGATGTGCAATCAGGACACCCAGGTGGATCGATGGGGTGCACTGAGTTTTTTGTTGCTTTATATTTTAAATTACTGAATCATAGCCCCCAACCTTTTAATATGGATGGGGAAAATGAAGATCTTTTTTTCTTGAGTAATGGTCATATAAGTCCTGTTTTTTATAGTGTATTAGCCAGATCTGGATACTTTCCGATTGAGGAATTGAATACTTTTAGAAAAATAAATTCGCGCCTTCAAGGTCATCCAACAACCCATGAAGGTCTTCCAGGTATCAGAGTAGCATCGGGAAGCCTCGGGCAAGGCTTATCCGTAGCAATTGGTGCTGCCCAAGCAAAAAGACTTTCAGAAGATAAAAGTTTAGTATTTACACTTCATGGTGATGGTGAACTTCAAGAGGGTCAAATTTGGGAGGCTGCGCTATATGCAGGATCCAAAAAAATCGATAATATCATTTCAACAATTGACGCAAACGGACAGCAAATCGATGGCTCAACTGATGACGTAATGCCGATGGGAGATATAGGATCAAAATTTGAATCTTTTGGTTGGGACGTTATTCAAATAGATGATGGTAATGATTTATCTAAAGTTATTGATGGATTAACTGCTGGAATAGACCATTCGGGAAAAGGAAAACCTGTTTGTATTATTATGAAGACTGAAATGGGCGCAGGTGTTGATTTTATGTCAGGTACTCACAAATGGCATGGAATTGCCCCAAATGATGAACAATTAGAGGTTGCATTAAGTCAATTGCCTGAAACTTTAGGAGATTATCCTCTTTAATGAAGTTTATATTTTTTTTAGCCACGGCTCTATTTACTCATAGTGCTGTTTTCTGTCAAACAAGATTGACAGAGCAATCTGATGATTCAGAAAAAATAAGCAGAATTCTATTTGTTCTAGATGCTTCAAATTCTATGTATGGCCGTTGGGAAAATGGAACAAAAATGGAAATTGCTCAGAGATTAATGACTGAAATGATAGACAGTCTATCTAATGTAGAAAATCCAAATTTTGAGTTAGCTCTTAGAGTATATGGACATCAAAAACCAGTTCCACCGCAAGATTGTAATGACACAAAACTAGAAGTCGCATTTAGTCCAAATAACCTTTCTAGGATAAAGAAAAAAATACGCGAACTAAGGCCATTAGGAACTACTCCAATTGCTAGATCCATACTCAGTTCTGGAGGAGATTTTCCAAATTGTGAAGATTGTCGAAATATAATAGTACTAATAACTGACGGAGTCGAGGCATGTGACGAAGACCCCTGTGCAGCCTCTAAAATCCTTCAAAAAAAAGGCATTACCCTTAAACCTTTTGTTATTGGAATTGGACTGGACCCTCAGCTTATTAAATCTTTTGATTGCGTTGGAACCTATTATGATGCAAAGAATGAAATAGCATTCAAAAAAGTTCTTGGAGTTATTGTGAATCAAGTTTTAGATAATACAACAGCCCAAGTAAATCTTATTGATAATCAAGGGTTAGCTTCAGAAAGCAATTTGCCAATTATTCTTAGAAATGTAAATAGTGATATTGTTGAAGAAATATTCATTCACACTTTAAACTATAAAAATCTACCTGACACACTGTCTTTAGATCCTCTTATTCAATATAAAGGTCGAGTATATTCCATACCTCCTGTGGCAATAGATTCCACATATATATATGCGGGCAAGCACAATCAGGTTGGAACACGAGTAATTATGGGTCAATTGAAGCTTAGTATGCCGGGAGCGAAACCTTCTCAAACCAAACCGCTGGCATTGATCCGAAGACCTGGAGAAAGTGAAATATTAAATGTCCAAGCCTTTAATACATCAGATAGATACCTGTCAGGGACATATGAATTAGATATTTTAACTCTTCCTAGGTACAACGAAAAAATTGATATTAAACCAGGACATCTTAATGAATATAGTATTCCTGCTCCAGGAGATGTAACCATACAACTTAAAACCAACGGATATGGAGCCATTTTTGAAATTAATGGCGAAAAATTAACTTGGGTAACTAACTTAGATAATAAACTCACTCGACAACGATATGCCATCCAACCTGGTCAATATATGCTAGTTTTTAGATCTAGAAGTTCACAGCAAACATCTTATTCAAAAACACAAAAATTTAATGTTTCATCAGGCACATCAACATTAGTGCGACTTTAATTAATCCAAAACAAAATGCATTCATATATAAATTCCGGAAACAAAGACACTAGATCAGGATTTGGCTCGGGCCTTCATGATCTCGGTAAGATTAATCCAAAAGTTGTTGCCTTATGCTCTGACTTGACCGGATCTTTAAAAATGAATGCCTTTGCCGATGAGTTTCCAGATCGTTTTTTTCAAACTGGAATTGCTGAGGCCAATATGATCGGAATGGCTGCGGGATTGACTATTGGTGGAAGAATACCATTTACTGGTACTTTTGCAAACTTTTCCACTGGTCGTGTTTATGATCAAATACGTCAGAGCATTGCATACTCTGGGAAAAACGTTAAAATATGCGCATCACATGCTGGTCTTACCCTTGGTGAAGACGGTGCGACTCATCAAATTCTCGAAGATATCGGATTAATGAAAATGCTTCCTGGCATGATTGTTATTTCAACTTGCGACTATAATGAAACGAAAGCAGCCACTATTGCTATTTCAAATTATTCTGGGCCAGTCTATCTGAGATTTGGTCGTCCGAAAGTTCCTAATTTCACATCGCCAGAAAAGCCATTTGTAATTGGTAAAGCGGATATTCTAACTGAAGGTGAGGATGTTACAATAATAGCAAATGGTCATTTAGTTTGGGAAGCCCTTGAAGCATATAATGCCCTTAAGCAAATTGGCATAAGTGCAGAGGTAATTAACTTTTCAACTATTAAACCGCTAGATCTAGAAACTCTTCTTAAAAGTGCAAAGAAAACAGGTAAGGTTGTAACTGCTGAGGAGCATCAGAGAAATGGAGGGCTTGGCGATTCTATATCACAAGCGCTTTCTTTAAACAATCCTTGCCCCATGGAAATGGTTGCTGTGAATGATTCATTTGGTGAAAGTGGTAAGCCTGATCAATTATTAAAAAAATATGGTCTTGATGCAAAAAACATCATCTCCGCAGTAGATAGAGTATTAAAGCGTTGATTTTTTTCAGTTAGATGAAAACATATATCATCAAAAATTAATTTATACTGATTTAAAGTTACTTGAATAAATTATGGATTTAGAGCAATCATTTCTAAAGCATTTAGCTCCTACGACTAATTCACCTATGGCTTTGACATTTTCTAAGGCAAGAGGGGTTCACTTATTTGATCCTGAAGGAAATAAATATTTAGATATGATTAGTGGGATTTGTGTAGCTAACGTTGGTCATAGCCACCCAGATGTAGTTTCAGCAATCCATGAGCAAGTCGACTCCTACATGCACCTAATGGTTTATGGAGAGTATATTCAAAAAAAGCAAATTACTTATGCCGAATTAGTAACCCGAACACTTTCTGACCAATTGCAATGTGTATATTGGGTTAATTCTGGAACTGAAGCAACAGAAGGGGCTTTTAAATTAGCAAAAAGAATAACAGGTAGATCTGAAATTATTTCTTTTAAAGGATCCTATCACGGATCAACATTAGGAGCACTTTCAGCCATGGGATATGAAAAATACAAGAGAGCTTATCGACCATTAATCCCTGGCCACAGGCAACTAAATTATAATGACGTAAAATCATTAAATGAGATCTCTTCTCATACAGCTGCAGTCATCGTTGAATGTATCCAAGCCGGGTCAGGATACACTCAAGGCACGAAAGAATTTATCTGCGATTTGGCCATGAGATGCTCAGAGCTCGGTACATTGCTAATTGTAGATGAATGCCAAACGGGATTTGGAAGGACTGGAACTCTTTTCGCCCACCAATTGTATGGCATTACGCCGGATATTCTTTGTCTCGGAAAGGCTCTTGGAGGAGGATTGCCATTGGGAGCTTTTATTTCATCGAAAGAAAACATGAAAAAGCTTTCCCATGACCCCATGCTTGGTCATATAACAACTTTTGGAGGTAATCCTGTGAGCTGCGCAGCCGGGCAGGCAGCATTAGAAGTATTAATTGCATCAGATTGGATGAGTTCAGTCAATGAACTAGGTGCAATGGTGACTAATGCTCTAATTGACCATCCTAAAATAAAGAGGCTCCAAGGCATTGGTTTACTGATTTCAGTATTTTTAGATAGTCCGGAAATAGTAATAAAAATTCAAAAAAAATTAATAGAACGGAAAATAATTTCAAACTTTTTTCTTTTTGAGGATAAAGCGCTAAGAATAACGCCCCCATTATGTATTAAAAAGAAAGAACTAAAACATTTTACCTCAAATTTGATTGAGGTTCTAAACGAGTTATAAATTAGAGATAAGATGAATAAGTCAACAAAAAAGCCAAGCTTAATAAGAGGCGTTATAATTCTAGCATTCTCATTTCCATTTTTATTTGCAGGACCTGCATTCTATTTTTGGATAGGAGCGCCAGCACTGAGACAAGGTGATTGGGGATGGACGGCCTTTATCGTGATTTGCATGTTCGTTGGCGCCGGACTAATAATTCGCGGAATTGTGGCTATACTAGATAGCTTTTTTCACGACTAGAGAATCATATTCGCTAGAGCGATAAAATCACAATCAATTACTCCTCAAGCCTGGCCTGTTGGCCCTCCAAAATGAATTGGGATTTGTGGGTGATCAGTTTCTGATATTTTTCCGTGTGTTGATTCAAATCTGGCGACGTTCTCTTCAATAGCACTGATAAGTCTCTTAGCATGCTGAGGGGTTAAAATCACACGAGCTTTTACTCTTGCCTTTGGAAGGCCAGGCATCATTTGAATAAAGTCCAATACAAATTCTGAAGGAGAATGGTTAATCACAGCTAAATTACTGTAAATACCATCAGCCATATCTGGATTCAGTTCAATTTGAACTTGATTTTCCTTATCCTCACTCATAACCCCAATGTATTAATCGTTTAAATCAACATCAACTGTCTTCTTTGACATCATTTCTTCATACTCATCTTTACTTCCCACTACAGAGGTATAGTACTTTTTAAGACCTGTTCCTGCAGGAATACGATGACCAACAATTACATTCTCCTTTAAGCCCTCAAGAGTGTCTTTCTTAGCAGCAATTGCCGCTTCATTCAACACTTTAGTTGTCTCTTGGAAAGACGCTGCGGAAACCCAAGATTTTGTCTGAAGAGAAGCCCTAGTAATACCTTGTAAAATCAGCTTTGCAGTTGCTGGATCAGCATCTCTTGATTCAACCAGAGCTTTATCTGATCGCTTCAATAAAGAATTCTCATCCCGAAGTCTTCTGGATGATATCTTCATTCCAGCTTTTAATGAATCACTTTCTCCAGCATCAACAACAATTTTTCTATCGAAAATAGAATCATTTTCAGTAATAAAATCGATTGTATGCTCCAAATGACCCTCAAGAAAAGATGTATCCCCACCATCAACAATCTCCACTTTTCGCATCATTTGCCGCACAATCACTTCGAAATGCTTATCATTTATTTTCACACCCTGCAAACGATAAACTTCTTGAATTTCATTTACTAAGTATTCTTGAACCGCAGTAGGGCCTTGGATAGCAAGGATGTCCGCCGGCGTAATAGCACCATCACTTAACGCCGATCCTGCGCGAACAAAATCATTTTCTTGAACCAAGATTTGCTTTGACAAATTAATTAAATATTTTCTTTGCTCACCTGTCTTACTCTCAATAATAATTTCACGATTTCCACGCTTAATCTTACCATAAGAAACAGTCCCATCAATAGCAGCAACTACAGAAGGGTTCGAGGGGTTTCTTGCTTCGAATAATTCTGTAACACGAGGAAGACCACCAGTAATATCACCAGCCTTTGCACCGCGACGAGGAATCTTTACTAATATTTTTCCTGCCTTTATTTCTTCTGATTCATCAACCATAAGATGAGCACCAACAGGTAGAGTATAATGCTTTATTTCATTCCCCTTTTTATCCATGACTTTTAACATAGACACTAATTTCTTATTTCGATTATCAGAAATAACCTTGTCCTGGAAACCGGTTTGTTCGTCAATTTCAACTTTATAAGTTACACCTTGAACGATATCCTGATATGCAATAGTTCCTCCATGTTCTGAAATAATAACCGCATTATAAGGATCCCAAGAACATATGACATCGTCTTTACTGACTTTATCTCCATTCTTAGATAGTAAGTTTGATCCGTAAGGAATATTACCAGTCATAACGGCAATTCCTGTATTTGAATCAACTATCCGCATTTCTCCAGTCCTACCAATAACGATATTCGATTTTTTACCATCATTATTTTCACCTACAACTGTACGAACCTCTTCAAGTTCAATAATACCGTCAAACTTTGCAGTTAAACTGCTTATTTCAGAAACATTACCGGCAGTTCCACCAACGTGGAAAGTTCGCAATGTTAACTGAGTACCAGGTTCCCCAATGGATTGCGCCGCTAAAACACCAACAGCTTCTCCTGTTTGAACAAACTTTGCAGTGGACAAGTTTCGACCATAGCATTTTGCGCAAATTCCACGTTTGCTTTCGCACGTGAGAGGAGAGCGAACTTCAACAGATTCAATCGGTGATTTATCTATCTTGGCAGCAGTGATATCTGAAATCATTTCACCTGACTCAACATAAGTTTCACCTGTCAAAGGATCAATTACTTCAAGAAGAGATACACGCCCAGCTATTCTTTCGGATAATGACTCTACAATTTCTTCATTTTTTCTTAATGCCTGAATCTCAAGACCCCGAAGAGTTCCACAGTCATCTTTATTAACTATGACATCCTGAGCCACATCGTGAAGACGACGAGTTAAGTATCCGGCATCTGCCGTTTTTAAGGCAGTATCAGCAAGTCCTTTACGAGCACCGTGAGTTGAAATAAAATACTCAAGAATAGAAAGACCCTCTTTAAAGTTAGATATGATAGGGTTTTCAATAATTTCACCACCACTTGAACCAGATTTTTGAGGTTTAGCCATCAAACCTCGCATTCCGGATAACTGACGAATCTGTTCTTTTGAACCACGAGCGCCAGAATCCAACATCATGTATATTGGGTTAAAACCTTGACGGTCATTTATTAATTGAGACATTGCCGACTGAGTTAACCTAGCATTTGCATTTGTCCAAACATCAATAACTTGGTTATATCTCTCATTATTAGTAATGAGTCCCATATTGTAGTTAGTTAGTATCCCTTCTACTTCAGCATCAGCTCCACTAACCAATGATTCTTTTATCTCTGGAACCATGATATCACCTAATGAAAATGATAAGCCACCAAAAAACGCATTAGAGTAACCTAAGTCCTTCATTTCATCTAAAAACTTGGCCGTTCTGGGAACATCTGTTCGTGTTAGAATTCCAGCGATAATATCTCTTAAAGCTTTCTTAGTTAAAACCTCATTTATAAATCCGACTCCTTCCGGAACAACTTGGTTAAACAACACCCGACCGACGCTGGTCTCAATTATTTTGTGAACAAGGCCACCATCCTCTGAATCAACTAAAGCTCTTACTTTGATGTATGCATTTAAATCGACACGCTTCTCATTGTAGGCAATATTGACCTCTTCAGCAGAATAAAAAGTCATCCCCTCACCCTTAACAGCGTCTCCAGGCATATTTCGTTTGGCTTTGGTCATATAATACAAACCCAGAACCATATCCTGAGATGGAACTGTTATCGGAGAACCATTCGCAGGGTTTAATATATTGTGAGAGGCAAGCATCAGAATCTGAGCTTCCAAAATCGCTGCAGGCCCTAAGGGTAAGTGGACTGCCATTTGGTCACCATCAAAATCGGCGTTGAATGCCGTACAAGTAAGTGGGTGCAATTGTATTGCTTTGCCCTCGATCATTTTAGGCTGAAATGCCTGAATACCCAATCTATGGAGTGTCGGAGCACGATTCAGTAATACTGGATGACCCTTCATTACATTCTCTAGAATATCCCAAACAACTGCTTCCCGATTATCAATAATTTTTTTCGCTGACTTAACGGTCTTAACAATACCTCTTTCTATCAGTTTTCGGACAATGAATGGTTTATATAATTCCGCAGCCATTCCTTTAGGAAGACCACATTCATGAAGTTTTAAATCCGGCCCAATTACGATAACAGAACGTGCCGAATAGTCAACACGTTTTCCAAGTAGATTTTGTCTAAATCGACCCTGCTTTCCTTTAAGACTATCACTAAGTGATTTCAGCGGACGATTACTCTCTGTCTTGACAGCACTAGCTTTTCTAGTATTATCAAATAAACTATCCACTGACTCTTGAAGCATACGCTTCTCATTTCGCAGAATCACCTCTGGTGCCTTAATTTCAAGCAAACGTTTCAATCGATTATTTCGAATTATCACCCTACGATACAAATCATTGAGGTCAGATGTCGCAAATCGGCCACCGTCCAAAGGAACAAGAGGACGTAATTCTGGGGGTATAATTGGAACAACTTTTATAAGCATCCATTCCGGCTTATTTTCCATTCGAGAATTAGCATCACGCATAGATTCAACAACCTGAAGACGCTTCAGAGCTTCTTGTTTCCGCTGCTGTGAAGTTTCTTTCGCAGCTTTATCCCTAAGATCGTACGACATTTGATCTAAGTCAAGCCTTTGAAGAAGCATTAATAACGCCTCAGCTCCCATTTTAGCAATAAACTTAGTTGGGTCAGCATCGTCTAAATAGGCATTCTCTGCAGGAAGACGATCTAAAGCATCTAAATACTCCTCTTCAGTTAAGAATTGCATGTGAGCAAATTCATTACCCTCATCATCCACAGCTGAACCATTTTGAATAACAATATATCTTTCATAATATATGATCATATCCAATTTTTTGGTCGGAATTCCAAGTAAATAACCAATCTTGTTTGGCAATGAACGGAAGTACCAAATATGCGCAACGGGGACAACAAGGTTTATATGCCCTATACGTTCCCGACGCACTTTCTTTTCAGTAACTTCAACACCACATCTATCACAGACAATACCCTTGTATCTTATCCGCTTGTATTTTCCACAAGCACATTCAAAATCTTTTACGGGGCCAAAAATACGTTCGCAAAACAAGCCATCACGTTCAGGCTTATGTGTTCTGTAGTTAATAGTTTCTGGCTTTAAAACTTCGCCACTAGAACGCTCCAAAAGGAACTCTGGTGATGCTAATCCAATCGTTATAGATTGAAAGCTGCCGGTTGTATTTGTTTCTGATTTTCTCATAGTTCTACTAACAGTGTATGATTTTCAATAATTTCAATTAGTCTAGGTTGACTTTAAGTCCAAGTCCTTGTAATTCGTGAAGTAAAACGTTGAACGATTCAGGAATCCCTGGTTCTGGCATACGATCACCTTTAACTATAGCCTCATATGTTTTGGCACGTCCGATAACATCATCAGACTTAACTGTTAGGATTTCGCGCAAAATATTTGATGCCCCAAACGCTTCTAAAGCCCAAACTTCCATCTCACCAAATCTTTGGCCTCCAAACTGAGCTTTACCACCCAAAGGCTGCTGCGTAATTAAGGAATATGGTCCTATCGAACGGGCATGCATTTTATCGTCAACCATATGCCCAAGTTTCAACATATAAATAACACCCACAGTTGCCTTTTGATCGAAAGCAACTCCAGTCCCGCCGTCGTATAACTGGGTATGACCAAAGGTTGGAATTCCTGCCTGTTCCGTATAACCTGTAATTTCATCTAAGGTTGCTCCATCAAAAATTGGAGTTGCAAATTTCTCACCTGTTTTGAGCCCGGCCCATCCTAGTACCGTTTCATAAATCTGACCGATATTCATACGCGAAGGCACACCTAGTGGATTTAAAACAATGTCAACTGGAGTTCCATCTGCAAGGAAAGGCATATCTTCTTCCCGAACAATTTTCGCAACGATACCCTTGTTGCCGTGACGACCAGCCATTTTATCTCCAACTTTCAGCTTACGTTTTTTAGCAATAATAACTTTTGCCATTTTTACAATACCAGCTGGTAATTCATCTCCAACAGAAATAGTGAATTTCTGGCGGCGATAGATACCACCCATATCACTTTCCTTAATCTTATAATTGTGAAGGAGGTTGTCTATTGAGTTATTTCTAGAATGATCCGTCGTCCATGTTCCACCTGTTAAATGCGTATAGTCATTTATTGCATTTAAAATCTTTAAAGTAAACTTTGTGCCTTTTGGAACAATTTCTTCATTTAAATCATTAGTTACACCTTGACAAGTCTTTCCTGAAACTAGTTTTGCAAGTTTCTCAATTAGGACAACCCTTAGATCGTCAAGCTGAGAATTAAATTTAGCCTCTAAAGATTGAAGTTCTTCTTTATCTCGAATTCGCTGACGCTTGTCTTTAACACTTCGACTGAATAGCTTCTTATCAATTACAACACCATGTAATGATGGTGATGCCTTAAGAGAGGCATCTCTTACATCACCTGCCTTGTCTCCAAAGATTGCACGCAAAAGTTTTTCTTCAGGAGAAGGGTCACTCTCTCCTTTTGGAGTTATTTTTCCAATTAGAATATCACCAGGGTTAACCTCAGCTCCTACTCTAATAATACCATTTTCATCAAGATCTTTCGTCGCTTCCTCGCTAACATTTGGTATGTCTGAAGTCAACTCTTCCATTCCCAACTTTGTATCTCTAACATCCAAAGTATATTCATCCATATGGATAGAAGTAAATATATCTTCCCTTACTACTCTTTCATTAATTACAATTGCGTCCTCAAAATTGTAGCCTTTCCATGGCATAAAAGAAACCAGAAGATTTCGTCCTAAAGCCAATTCTCCTCCTTGAGTAGCATAACCTTCGCATAAAACTTGGCCATGATTAACCCTTTCACCACTTTTGACAATTGGTTTCAGATTAATGGTTGTGCTCTGATTGGTTTTCAAAAATTTAGTCAATGGATACGACTTTGTTGCCGAGTCAAAACTTACTAGCTCTTCATCATCTGTTCGGTCGTATTCAATCTTAATCTCCTTGGCGTCAACATACCTAACTACTCCAGGACCCTCTGCATTGATTAAAACACGAGAATCATGAGCAACTTGAAGCTCTAGACCAGTTCCTACAATTGGAGCCTCTGGCCTAAGAAGAGGTACCGCTTGCCGCATCATATTTGATCCCATTAAAGCACGGTTAGCATCATCATGCTCCAAAAATGGAATCAACGATGCAGAAATAGATGCGATCTGATTCGGAGCAACATCCATTAAGTCAACTTTTTTAGGGTCGACAACTGGAAAATCGCCTTCATCTCTAGCTTTTACTTTATCATTAACAAAAGTTCCATCTGCATTGAGAGGAGCATTTGCTTGAGCAATTACTTTACTTTCTTCTGCATCTGCAGCATAATAGACTGGTTCGGTATCCAATTGAACTCTTCCTTCGTCGTCAACTGATCGGTATGGAGTCTCTATAAATCCCATACTATTCACTTTTGCATAAACACAAAGAGAGGAAATCAAACCAATATTTGGACCTTCTGGTGTTTCAATAGGACATAAACGACCATAGTGAGTATAGTGTACGTCTCGAACCTCAAATCCAGCACGTTCTCTACTCAAACCGCCAGGTCCTAGAGCTGAAAGACGACGTTTATGAGTAATCTCTGCCAATGGATTAGTTTGATCCATAAATTGACTCAACTGATTAGTTCCAAAAAAGGAATTAATCACCGAACTCAATGTTTTCGCATTAATTAGATCGACGGGAGTAAATACCTCATTGTCTCTTACGTTCATTCTTTCCCGAATCGTTCGTGCCATTCTGGCAAGACCCACTCCAAACTGGTTGGCCATTTGCTCACCAACCGTTCGTACTCTTCTATTTGAAAGGTGGTCAATATCATCAATTTCAGCTTTAGAATTAATCAATTCAATCAAGTATTTAATGATTGAGATTATATCTTGCTTACTCAGTACCTGTTGCTCTTTTTCAATATCTAGATTTAATTTATTATTTAATCTATAACGCCCAACCTCTCCTAAACTATAACGCTGTTCAGAGAAGAACAATTTATCAATGATTCCACGTGCAGTTTCTTCATCAGGTGGCTCGGCATTTCGTAACTGCCTATATATATGCTCAACTGCTTCAATTTCCGAATTCGTTGGATCCTTTTGAAGTGTATTATAAATTATCGAGAACTCTCCTTCAATAATATCTTTTTTATGTAATAAAATAGTTGTTACGTCTGCCTCGAGAATCATTGCAACGTGATCTTTTTCGAGTATTGTATCCCGATCCAGAATAACTTCATTTCTCTCAATTGATACCACCTCGCCTGTATCCTCGTCAACAAAATCTTCAATCCATGTTTTTAGAACACGAGCAGCTAATTTTCTACCGACCGTCCTTTTTAAACCTGCCTTTGAAACTTTAATCTCTTCAGCAAGATCAAATATTTCTAGAATATCCTTATCCCGTTCATATCCAATTGCTCGGAATAGAGTTGTTACTGGTAACTTCTTTTTTCGATCAATGTAGGCATACATGACATTATTTATGTCAGTAGCAAATTCAATCCAACTACCCTTAAAAGGTATAACGCGAGCCGAATATAGCTTTGTACCATTAGCATGAAAACTTTGCCCAAAGAAAACACCAGGTGACCGGTGAAGTTGTGAAACAATAACACGTTCCGCACCGTTAACAATAAAAGTTCCACGAGGACTCATATATGGAATTGTACCTAAATAAACATCTTGAACGATTGTTTCAAAATCCTCATGCTCAGGATCAGTACAATATAACTTTAAACGTGCTTTGAGAGGTACACTAAAAGTCAGTCCACGCTCAATACATTCCATTTCACGATACCTTGGAGGATCGACGAAATAATCAATGAATTCCAAAACAAACTGATTTCGAGAATCAGATATCGGGAAATTCTCGTTAAACGTTTTAAAAAGGCCCTCATCAGAACGGTCTTCGGGTTTAGTATCGATTTGAAAGAAGTCCCTAAATGACTTGATCTGAATATCAAGAAAATCAGGAGTTTCCGCCTGAGCGAAAGTAGAGGTGAAGTTAATTCGCGGTTGAACGTGCGCCATAAAACTCGACTATTGATGAATATTAATGAAATACGAAAAGGTTTAGGTCTTAAAACTTGCGTTTTAAGAGCCTAAACCCGAATGCTAATGTTTTAATTACTTAAGCTCGACTTCAGCTCCAGCCTCCTCAAGTTGCTTCTTGAGTGCATCTGCTTCATCCTTACTTACGCCTTCCTTAATTGGTGCTGGAGCCGCATCTACAGCGTCTTTAGCGTCCTTAAGACCAAGGCCTGTTAATTCTTTAACAACCTTAACTACAGCCAGCTTAGAAGGGCCTGAACTCTTCAAGATGACATCAAAAGATGTTTGTTCTTCAGCAGCGGCTTCTCCGCCTGCAGCAGGTCCTGCAGCAACTGCAACAGCAGCAGCAGCTGGTTCAATGCTATACTCCTCCTTGAGGTAATCAGCAAGTTCTTTAACTTCTTTAACGGTCAAATTGACTAAAGAGTCTCCGAGGTTTTTTATGTCAGCCATTTTGGTTGATTTTGAGATTAATTTATATAAACTATTAAAATATTGAAGCTGAATTAAGAGTTGCGCTCTTCAAGCGCCTTGATCAATCCAGATATGGTTTGACCACCGCCGGCTTGGATTCCAGAAATAACATTATTAATTGGGCTCTGCAAGAGCAGGATAACGTCCCCAATAAGTTCATTCTTCGATTTCAAGCTAGTTAACATTTCGAGCTGGTGGTCGCCAATATATATTGACTCCTCCACATACGCCCCTTTCAAAAGAGGCTTCTCACTTTTCTTCCTAAATTCCTTTATCAATTTTGCAGGAAGATTTCCAGCCTCAGCAATCATGATACTAGAATTACCTTTTAAAACTGATGTAAGATCGCCAAAGTCCTTGGAAGATCGTTCCATTGCCTTGCTTAAGAGTGCATTTTTTACAACAGTCATTTTTACATCTGCTTTATGGCAGGCGCGTCTCAAATCACTTGAATTTTGAGAATCTAATCCTTCGATGTCAGTAATATATAACGTCGGAGTTGATTCTAAAATTGATATTAGACTATCTATCAGTGTGTGTTTTTCTTCACGTGTCATAAGAAATATCAGTTTATGCGTTTTTAACTTCAACTGCAATGCCAGGCCCCATAGTTGGGCTCAGAGTAACACTACGTATGTATGTTCCTTTTGCAGAAGTTGGTTTCATTTTAACTATTGAAGTAATAACCTCATTGGCATTTTCATGAATTTGGTCCGCAGTAAATGAAACTTTACCCACTCCAGCATGAATAATTCCGTAACGATCAACTTTGAAATCAATCTTACCAGCCTTCACTTCACGGACAGCTTTACCGATATCCATGGTTACAGTGCCAGATTTAGGATTAGGCATTAGACCTCGAGGACCCAATATTCTTCCTAAAGGCCCTAGTTTACCCATAGCTGCCGGAACTGTTATTATTACATCAACATCTGTCCAGCCCGATTTAATTTTAGCCAAATATTCATCCATTCCAACAAAATCAGCACCAGCCTCTTTTGCCTCTGCCTCTTTGTCTGGAGTAACTAAGGCCAAAACACGAATTGTTTTTCCACTTCCATTTGGCAGACTCACAACACCACGAACCATTTGATTTGCTTTTCTAGGATCTACTCCCAGTCTTATAGCTAAATCAACAGAGCCGTCAAATTTACTTGTACTAACTTCCTTAATTAGCGTTGAAGCATCCGTTAAGGAGTACAATTTACCAGGAACCAATTTCGCATCTGCAGCTTTGCGATTTTTACTCAGTTTTGCCATAATAGAATTAATTAAAACTTGGTTTCGAGCCGTTTACAGTAAGACCCATACTTCGAGCAGTGCCGGCAACCATTTCCATTGCCGAAACAATATTGAAACAATTAAGATCACTCATTTTATCCTCAGCAATAGTCTGGACTTGAGCCCATGAGACTTTACCTACTTTTTCTAAGTTTGGCACACCAGATCCACTTTTCAGTTTTGCTGCCTCCAACAATTGAACAGCGACGGGAGGTTGCTTAACGATAAAATCAAAAGATTTATCAGCATAAACTGTTATGACTACAGGAAGTAATTTTCCTGCTTTCTCCTGAGTCCTAGCATTAAATTGTTTGCAAAACTCCATAATATTTACACCCTTAGAACCCAAAGCAGGACCTACAGGAGGTGATGGGTTAGCTGCGCCACCTCGAACTTGAAGTTTCAACAATGCACTAATTTCTTTTGCCATTTTTTTTAATTTTCTTTTTCTACTTGCATGAAACTCAACTCTAGAGGTGTCCGACGGCCAAATATTTTAACCATAACTTCTAGTTTTCGTTTGTCTTCCATAATTTTCTCGATTGAACCAATAAAATCTCTAAAGGGCCCATCGATAACTTTTACTGATTCACCAATTACAAAAGGAATAGTGACATGCTCAGCCGATTCTGCTAATTCATCAACCTTTCCTAACATTCGGTTAACCTCACTTGAACGCAAAGGGGTAGGTTTTCCCCCTTTAGTCTCACTAAGAAAACCTATAACATTTGTTACATTTTTTAGAGTGTGGGTGAATTCACCTGTCAAATTAGCTTGGATCATTATATAACCCGGAAAGAAGTTTCTTTCTTTCAGAACTTTTTTTCCATTTCGGATCTGATAAACTTTTTCAGTAGGTATCAAAACTTGACCTAACAAATCAGTCATTCCAGTTCGGGACATCTCCGTTTCAATATAGTGTTTGGTTTTAGCCTCCTTGCCACTAATTGCTCGAAGAGCATACCATTTCATTTCTTTAGTCTCAGTCATTATACTTAAGCAAAAAGTGTATATATGAAATCTAAGACTTGGGTAATTAATTTATCCATGACAAAAATAGCCAAAGCAAAAACTAAAGAACCAACAATTACAACAATCGTACTTCGCTGCAAACTCGCCCAGGAAGGCCAAGTAGCGCGCTGCACAAACTCAACATATGATTCTTTGATGTATTTGCTTATAGTTTCCATTAGCTTTTTTTGTTAAACATTTTTAGCACGGGTGGAGAGATTCGAACTCCCATCAATGGTTTTGGAGACCACTATTCTACCCTTGAACTACACCCGTATGGTGGATATGAAATTCCAGAAAACTAGAATCGCATATCCATTTCCGGTGTTTGAATATTACCCTATAATATTTCAGTTACCTGACCAGCACCAACAGTACGACCTCCTTCGCGAATTGCGAAACGAAGCCCCTTGCTGACAGCCACTGGAGCAATTAAATTAACCTCAATTGATAAATTGTCACCAGGCATAACCATCTCAACACCATCACCAAGCATAATTTCACCTGTAACGTCAGTGGTTCTTAAGTAAAATTGAGGACGATACTTGTTGTGGAAAGGAGTGTGACGACCACCCTCTTCTTTCTTCAAAATGTATACCTCAGCTTTGAACTTACTGGCTGGTTTTTGAGAACCAGGCTTACAAATGACCATACCGCGACGAATATCGGATTTCTCTATACCTCGCAATAGAAGACCAACATTATCACCTGCCTCACCACGATCTAATATTTTGCGAAACATCTCTACACCGGTAATAGTAGATGAAAGTTTCTCATCACCGTAACCGATAATGTCAACAACATCACCAGTAAGACCAACTCCAGTTTCAATTCGACCTGTTGCTACGGTACCACGACCGGTAATCGTAAATACATCTTCAACTGGCATTAGAAAGTCTTTATCTATTTCACGTTTTGGTTGCTCAATGTAAGAATCACATGCTTCCATTAACTCCATGATTTTACCAACCCATGATTCTTCTCCATTCAACCCACCTAGGGCTGAGCCTTGAATAATTGGAGTGTTATCACCATCATACTTATAGAAAGACAAAAGATCCCGAATTTCCATCTCGACTAATTCAAGAAGTTCTTCGTCGTCGACCATGTCAACCTTATTCATGAAAACAACAACTCTTGGCACTCCTACTTGACGTGCCAAAAGAATGTGCTCTCTTGTCTGGGGCATTGGCCCATCAGTAGAAGCAACAACCAATATTGCTCCATCCATTTGAGCTGCTCCTGTCACCATGTTTTTTACATAGTCAGCGTGACCTGGGCAGTCAACGTGAGCATAATGGCGATTCTTCGTTTCATACTCAACGTGAGCCGTGTTTATGGTTATTCCACGTTCTTTCTCCTCTGGCGCTGAATCGATTGACTCGAAACTACGCTGAGCAGATAGTCCTGCATTTGCTAAAACTGTAGTTATAGCAGCAGTTAAAGTTGTTTTACCATGATCAACGTGACCGATGGTACCAATATTAAGGTGCGGTTTGTTACGCACGAAATTCTCCTTAGCCATGATATTAATTGTATTAGTTGAAATTGAACCCAAAGAAAAAAAAAAAAACTGTTTTCGAGCCAATGACGGGAATTGAACCCGTGACCTCTTCCTTACCAAGGAAACGCTCTA